>NZ_JADEWO010000001.1 GCF_015207605.1 Oculatella sp. LEGE 06141 | reverse complement strand
GGCTAGGGCTGGGGGTGGGTTCGTAGGGAAATTCGCCGATGAAGTCGGTCATGGGGTTTACTCCGGTTTGGCTTGCGTTAAGAAAGCCAAAAACCTAGCCACCCCGCGATAATTGCAGCGCAAAGCAGGGTGGCTGAAAGGAGTGCTAAAATCTCCCAAGCCGCCGCGTTGACTAGCACAACGTGGGGGTCAGCTATCCTTGGCGGCGGCCACCGTCTTGGATAGCGCTGACTAGATTTTTGGTATCCGGTTGCCTGCTGCGATCGATACACTAAGGCAACTTAACCCCTTACGATACGGTGTCTTTGAGGTGGAGTCAAGTGAGGTTAAAGAGTGTGCGTTTCTCTGGTAGAGAGGCTGAGCGATCGCTCCCTTGATGTTTAGAGGCGATCGCCTCTCTACCGATGAACTAGCGATCGCTGCTTTCGGTTTCTGGACGGGGTGGCAGGTTGCAGAGTTGGCGATCGTTCTTCTCAAAGATGCCCGATTCTATTCACTCAACTTCTGATCAGTTTTGACATACTGATAATCGTTCTAAAGCCTCTGGATGAGTAGTAAAGTATCCTTGACGGAGCCAAGCACAGCCCTGTGCCAGCAGGTTATCTAACCCATTGTCAACTCGCCACAAACGACCGACACCATTTGGTAAGAATGTAATCAAGTATTTACCATTAGGGCTTAAGTCAGAAGCAGATCCTAAAAACTCTGCTAAAACATCGCCAGATAGGTTGTAAAGCCGAGTAGTGCCGTCATCCGAAGCAACAACCAGTTGTTGCCCATCTGGGCTAAAGCTGACAAATCTTCCCTCAAACTCAGCGAGTGGATTGCCCGAGAGGTCATACAAACGGATAGAGTTCTCACCATATCTGTATGAGAAAGTCACCAGCCGCTGCCCATCCGGGCTGAAGCTGGCAGAGCTTCCCTCAAACTCAGCGAGTTGGTTGCCCGAGAGGTTATACAAACGGGTACGGTTCCCATCAATGCTTAAGGAAGCCACTAACCGCTGCCCGTCCGGGCTAAACTCGGCAAAGCTTCCCTCAAACTCAGCGAGTCGGTTGCCCGAGAGGTCATACAAACGGGTACGGTTCCCAACGCTTAAGGAAGCTACCAACCACTGCCCATCCGGGCTGAAGCTGGTAAAGATTCCCTCAAACTCAGCGAGTTGATTACCCAAGAGGTCATACAAACGGGTACGGTTCCCAACGCTTAAGGAAGCTACCAACCACTGCCCATCCGGGCTGAAGCTGGTAAAGATTCCCTCAAACTCAGCGAGTTGATTACCCAAGAGGTCATACAAATGGGTGCCGTTCCCCGAGGCAATCACCAACTGCTGCCCATCCGGGCTAAACTCGGCAAATCCTCCCTCAAACTCAGTGAGTTGATTGCCTGAGAGGTCATACAAACGAATAAGTTGATTTGCTGAGGAAGTTACCAACAGTTGCCCATCTGGACTGAATCTGGCATAGCTTCCCCGAAAGTCCTTTGACTGAATGCTGGAGAGACTATACAGGTGAATAGGGCTTTCGGCAGTGTAGGAGATGCGGTCACTAGATGGATCAACTACCAACCATTGCCCATCTGGACTGAAATCAGCGGTTGGGCCCTCAAATTCAGCGAGTTGATTACCTAAGATGTCATATAAACGAACAAGTTGATCAGTTGAGGAAGTCACCAACCGTTGCCCATCAGGGCTGAATTTAACATGGCCTCCTTCAAACTCAGCAAGTTGATTACCTAAGATGTCATACAAATGGGTACGGCTCCCTGAGGCAATCACCAACTGCTGCCCATCTGGGCTAAAACTGGCATCAAATCCTTCAAACTCAGCGAGTTGATTGCCTGAGAGGTCATATAAACGGATAGAGTTCTCATCATATGGGGATGTTACTAACCACTGTCCATCTGGGCTAAAACTGGCATCAAATCCTTCAAACTCAGCAAGTTGATTGCCTGAGAGGTCATATAAACGGATAGAGTTCTCATCGTATGAGAATGTCACTAACCGTTGTCCATCTGGGCTAAAGCTGGCAGAGCTTCCCTCCAACTCAGCGAGTAGGTTGCCCAAGATGTCATACAAATGGGTACGGTTCCCAATGCTTGAGAATGCTACTAATTGCTGCCCATCCGGACTGAAGCTAGCATCAAATCCCTCGAACTCAGCGAGTAGGTTGCCTGAGAGGTCATACAAACGGCTACTGTTGCTAGGGAATGAGGAAGTTACCAATCGTTGTCCATCCGGACTGAAGCTAGCATCAAGTCCCTTGAACTCAGCGAGTAGATTGCCTGAGAGGTCATACAAACGGCTACCGTTGCCAGGGAATGAGGAAGTTACCAATCGTTGTCCATCCGGACTGAAGCTAGCATCAAATCCCTCAAACTCAGCGAGTTGATTGCCTGAGAGGTCATATAAACGGCTACGTTTCTCACTGCGTGAGTGAATTATCAAGTGCTGCCCATCCGGGCTAAAGCTGGTATCAGATCCGAGAGGAAACACATTCGGTTCCAAAACACTGTTGACAGCCGTTCGTAAAGCTAATATTGGGCTAGTTGCTGGATAGTCCTTTAATGCCAGCATATTGCTGTCGGTAGAACTATCTCGAATCAAGTCTTTCAAGCTTTGTCCTAGTTCCATTGCAGATAGCAATATCTCAATACCTCTAAAGCGACTTAGCTGAAATCTCAGTAAGTCAGATCCCCGTTGCTCCAACCTGGTTCCTTCTTGGGCTTGCTCACGCTCTGTTCTTGCTCCTAAGGCTGCTACCTGTGCTTCTTCCTGTTGCTGCCTTGCTATGACTGCTGCTCGTTGAGCGTTTTGAGCAGCCTCTCCAACTTGTTGCTGTTGCTGCCGAGCTTGGGCAGCCTGAATCGTTGCTGCGTTAACTTGTCGAGTCGCATCTGCAATTCGCTGTTGTGACTGTCGTTCAATCCTGGCTCCCTCTTGTCTGGCCTCAGTCACTTCGCGATTAGCGATTCTCATGAGTTGGGTTGCATTAGTTTGCTCTTGTCGAGCTACTAATTCTTCCTGTTGCGCTTTTTGCGTCTCTTCAACAGCAGCTTCTAGGTCTTTCCTCGCTTTCATCGCTTCGCGGCCCAGAGATACCCCAGTCAATGCTGATATCAGTAATGTTGCCAACAAGACGCCAGAGCCAATCCGAATTCGCTGCTTTGCCTTATGGTTAGCTTCCTCCAGGATGCGGTTGGCTTCCTGCACCTCACGGTTAATCAAATTCTGGCTCGCCGTCAGAAACTGATAGTCATCACTGCTGAGGTTTTTGGTGGTTGCCCATTGCTGCGCTTCCAGTAAAGCATTGCCCCGCAACAGACGAGATTCATCCTGCTGCTGAGAACCAATCCAGGCTGTAATCGCCTCCGCATAGGGACGCAGTTCGGCCAAACCCCGATCGACCCAGGCTCGATCGAACACCGTTGCATAAATCCGGTTATACACCTGCAACCGTCCGTGTTGCTTCACCACCAAACCAGACAACCGCAGCTCCATCTGGTCACGACTATCCGTTGCCGCCAAACCCTCCTGCTGCACAATCTGCTGATATAGCCCCAACAGCCGCCCCGCCTGCTTTTCATTGCGGAGAATCCGATCGCGAATCGTCCGCAAATGCTCTGGCTCGTCCTGCGATTCCCAGTGCTGGATCACCTGCGTTTGCACTAAGCTCTCAATCCCTGCCGCTTCATTATTCTCAGGAATGGCATCAGGCGCGATCGCCACATATTGACAAATCTTTTGCGTCAGAAACGGCTGTCCCCCTGTCCAATCCAGCACCGCTTTAAGCACCGCCTTTGGATTTCCCACTTTCGACGCAAGCGCTTGCATCAGCGGTTCCGTTTCTGCTAATTGAAAGCCGCACAGTTCGATCGCCCGTCCAATATTAAAGGGAGTGCGCGTCTTATCCTGAATCAGATCAGAGGGCGTTGCCACCCCAAACAGCGCAAACGTCAAACGTTGATAAACGGGTTGATCAACCCGCTGGTTATAGCACGCCCGAATAAACGTAAAGAAATCATCGATCGGAAAGTCAAGGCTAAGGACGCTATCGATCTCATCAATAAAGATGACGATTTGCCCCGGCACCTCCGCCAACAGCACCTCATCAATAAACTCACCCAACCGCTGCACCGGAGTGAGAAAGTCGCGATCGCGCAACCAACTTCGCACGTTAACGGTTTGATGTAGCTCAAAGCTCTGCACCAACTTCCGGATGATACCCGCATACCACTGGTCAGCCGTGACTCCCTGCTCCCCCACCGTGGTGATGTCGATCGAGGCACAGGCCACTCCTGCCGTCTGCAAGCGCGTCATCGTCCGCACCCGCAAACTCGACTTGCCCATCTGCCGCGAATTGAGCACATAACAAAACTCACCCGCCAGCAATCCCTCATACAGATCGGTATCTGCCTGTCGCACCACATACGTTGGCGCATCTGCGGGTAAACTCCCCCCAACCTGATACATGTCACTCATTCCCGCCACTCCTTAGAGCCAACCTCCAAGCCATTCTTAGTTCAAAGTCCCCCAAAATTGGGGGATTTAGGGGGCCAATGCAGAGCATCCGATACATCTCAAACACCTTCTAAGCCTGCCTTACGAACCTTTGAGTTCCAACATTCAATCTGTGAGCATCAACATTCGATTTGTGAGCATTAGCATTTGAGTGGTAAACATCAACATTCAACTTGTAAACATCAACATTCGAGTAGTGAGCTTGAGCCGTGATAGTGAGAGGACATTTGAAACGTCGCAAATGTGCTGCATTCTCCCCCTAAATCCCCCAAAAATGGGGGACTTTCGAGCCATTTCTATTTCACAGTCCCGCGGAATTGGGGGCTGAGCACCTGCGGAACGCCAGAAAAGGAGGTCGTTCAGGTCGCAATCGACACTTCTAAAGCATCCTCTTACAGTCCGATCGCTCATTCCCTACCTCCTCACCGTTAAGCGATCGCCAAAATACTGCCGATATAAATTACATCGCGGCACCACCTCATTCCTCTGCAAATGCAAAATCCCCATACTGTGCAGTTGAAACGCCTGAATCGCTTCCAGTCGCACAGGCTGATTCGCAGTAAACACCCGCTTAGCCGCTGCCGCCAGTTCTGGACGCTGTTCCAAATTCCACAAATGGCGACGCAGATGATCGGCGTATAAACCCGCTTCCGTTGGAGCCGATCGCAACAGATCCGCCAGCGAAATCTCTTGCCGCGCAACGTGATACAGCGCTACCCGTACTAAATAAGGATGACCACCCACCATATCCATCAGGGATGTAACCTGCTCCAGCGTCCAATCCAGTCCATGACGGTGGGCTAAATCCAACACCTGTGCGGGCGTAAACTCCGGAAGTTCGATCGGCAGTCCCACATTAAACGGCGACTGATTGATATTCAGCGGAATATACACCTCTGTGGAATGCACCACTACCAGCCGCAGCTTCTTCCACACCTCCCGCGTCTTCGCGTCCTCATGCCATGCCCGCAGCAAACCAAAAAAATCTGAAGCAATCTCTGGATGCTGGAACACCATATCCACCTCATCCAGTCCCAACGCCAGCGGTGCCGAAATTTCCGGCAGCAAATACTCCTCAAAATAAGCAGTGCAGTTGTCCTTACTGCCAAACATCTCATCCCAGTAGTCCGTTAGCTTATTGGGAATCCGCAATCTGCGTCCCACACTGGCACAAAACCAGCGCAAGAACTTATCCAGATCCGCAAAAATCGCGGCATCCGCAATCTGAAAGCTCAACGGCACCGTGAGACAGCCCTGCTCACCCGCATGGTGCAACAGCCTCGACATCAACGACGTTTTGCCCATCTGCCGGGGCGCTTTGATGCGAATTAACGCCCCCGGTTTCGTGATCGTTTCGTAGCCGTTTTGTTCAATTGGCGATCGTTCCACATAAAACTTCGATGCCAGATCCACCTGTCCACCGGGAAGTTCGGGTTCAGCAACGGGAAGCGGTGGCGTATCGGTAGAAGGGAGAGTGGGGGGAGTGGCAACATCGTCTACATCGGCAAGGCGGTTTCCTGTCGCTAATAGCTCAAGAACCTCTTGCAGAATAATCGGCGTATCATTTGAGGACTTCCATTCTCGCTGCTGAATCCGGTTCAGGTAGCCGCGCAAATCATAATTCAGCGGCGAACTCATCGGAAACTGAACCCGAATCGGCAAGATGACTGGCTTCTCTCCAGACCGCAAATCGCGTAACTCTCTGGCTCGGCGCACTTCCTCCGTCACCATTTCACTGGTGGCAGATTGCGATGAGAGCAACAGCAGAAAGTAATCACAGCGCTCTAATGCCTGATCAATGCGCTGCGACCAGCGATCGCCCAAACGAATGCTTTCAGCAGCCATGAACACCTCATGTCCAGCACTCTGTAACGTCTGAGAGAATTGGTGGGCAAGGCTCTGGTCAGGCTCTTGGCTGCGATAGCTAATGAAAACTTGAACAGGCTGGCCTTCAGCCGAATTGAGATGCATGTGACGATCGATTGAACTGGGGCTGTGTGTTCAGTGTAAGGGGATGTTGAAAAAGTATCCAATGTCTCCTGTAAGGGCGTCGGGCTACAAGCAACACCTTTAAAACATCTTCTAAGGGGCGATCGCAAAACCCTCAGCCGTTTTACAGATCTCTCAACGATCGCACTCTACACCCAGCAACACAGAACCCCACTCACACAATTGAGCGATCGGCCTCACCAGCAGAGGTCAACGGATTGAAATAGAACGGCTAAAACAAATTCAGTTGGGCAGGCGGTTGCTCCAAACCAGTCCACGGCAACGGTGGCACAGGCGCGTGTTGCTGTTCCAACGATTCTTGAAAATAACGAGCTGTCGTGGGCGATCGCACCTCCTGCGGACAGTGAACAAAGAAGTAAATTTGCGTACCCTGGCGCAACCACTGGTCTACCTGCGTCACCCACTCGCTTAAATACGATTCATTCATTGTTAACTCCGGGTGGCTGATGTAGCGCACCAAACTAAAATCAGCGGTTACGGTCAAATCTAGAGGCAATCTGGGTTTGCGCCGTTCTGAATGCAGTTGCGGATCATCGGGACACTCATAAATAGGACGCGTATCGAGCAGCACCCGTCCCACACCTAACCGCTGAAGTAGCGTGTTAAGCGGCCTGGCCTGCGGCACCTGAAACCAATCAGGATGGCGCACTTCTAAGGCCAGTTGCGCGGTGTGCCGAGGAAACGCCTCTAAAAAGTGGGTTAGATCGGCCAGTTGTGCGGGGCTATAGCTGGGTGGCAGTTGGGCAAATATAGGGCCAAGCCGATCGCCCAACCCGCTCATCAGTTCCACAAAGGCGATCGCCTCTGGAAGCCTGGGAGCCAGTAATCCCTGATGCGTAATAGACTTGGGTAACTTGAGGCAAAACTTAAAGCCGTCGGGCGTTTCGTGTACCCACCGCTTAACCGTGGTGCGATCGGGAACCGAGTAGAACGTAGTGTTGCCTTCAACTGTAGTGAAGCGATGGCTATAAAGCGACAAAAAGTCGGCGGCTCTGCTGCCAGATGGAAACAATTCACCTACCCACTCTTTGTAAGCCCAAACCGCACAACCCAGGTGAAAATTCATGAATTTAATGCAGGAACCGTAAGGACACTGAAATGACTATAGTTGGAGACTTTAACCTTAAACAACCAGCGATCGCCTATTACTAAAAAAGACGCACTGAAAGACGCACTGATGCTGATGCCTAAACGGTTGTTGTCAATGGCTTATACCCCAGTTAAGGCGCGATCGTTTGGTATTAAAACCGTTATCCTGTACTCTATAATTTACTTTGTTAAAATATCAAACTTGCTGGAACTTGTATGTTAATTCGGGGTTCTAACAACATGCACGGTTTATCAAGTTTGGTTTCAGCTTTACTATGCAAAAAACGTTATTAACGCTGCTAACAACGTCAGGGTTGTTGTTAACGCCTGTTATTTTGCCTGAAGCGGCACTGGCACAGCGGGTGGTGGATATCAATCCGGGTGTAGACAGCCAAAATGTGTCCTCAGACACTCCAATTTCAGGCCAGTTTGATCCGGGTACCGGGCCAGCCGTCGATGCTGCTTCGGTGCGAGTGTACGTCAACGGGCAGGATGTCACCAGCCGCAGCACGGTGACGCGCAACTTCTTTACCTATCGTCCCGATCGGCCATTTCCGCCTGGAGCCGTTCAAGTTCGGGTCGATTACCGCAACGTGAACGGTCAGCAACGCAGTGTGGCCTGGTCGTTTACTGTTCAAGAGCCTCGTAACGCGATTCAAATCGATTCCGTTACCCACAACGCCACCAGTAATGCTCTGGCTCCCGGAGCAACGTTTGCGGTTACTGTGAACGGTACGCCCGGTGCCCAGGCAACTGTACTGCTGATTCAAGATGGACGCACGGTGCGTGAGCTACCCGCCCAGGAGGTTGGCACGGGAGTTTATACCGCTACCTTAAGATTGCAAAATAGCGATCGCGTCAACGAAGGGATTGTCGTCGCCCGCTTGCGTCGGCAAACCCAAACCACCTATGCCGCAGCTTCTCAGCCTGTGGTGTTCAGCGCCAGCGGTAGCGGTTCCACCGAAGCCCCTCAAACGGGCGGCACAACGGGCGGTACAACGAGTGGAACAACGGGCGGCACAACCAGCCCAACCAACGGCAACGACCTTAGACCTCAGTTTACGAGTCATCGTGAAGGAGCTTCGGTCAGCGGTAGAGGCTTCACCCTGACAGGTCGAACTCGCCCCAACGCCACTGTTACCGTTGACGTTACATCTGGGGTGTCTGTGTTGGGTTTGAATGTGGCTGGTGAAACGCTGGTAAACAATCGAACGGTGACTGCAAATAACAACGGCGAGTTTGAACTGGCGGTTCCTGCTCCACGCATTCCGGTTCCTGGCACTCGTTACACCGTTCGGGCGACGGCTCGTAGCGGTAACGAAACCAGCGCAGAAACTCGAATCACGCTAACTCAAGACTAAGTACCGTTCTCTGAACCCTGTACGTCCTGCGTAGAGATGCGAGCGCTCGCGTCTTTATAGGACAATCCAGCAACATCTATTGCCGACTGCGCCATTGGGCGATCGCCACTTGGGCGTTGGCATAGACTGGCGTATCGGATGGCACCAGGGCAGCGGTTTGGATGGCATCTCCAAACCTGCCCTGGTTTGCCCGAGAGCGAGCCATATTCAAAATGGCGGCGCTCCACTGGTTTTTGAATGATTGCGCTTCGGCATACAGCGGTTGGTTGGGCTGAATACTGCGAACCGTGGCGATCGCCCGATTGTAGGACGAGGCTTGATATTGCCGAATCGAATTTTGGGCTTGCTCTAAAATCGCCTGATTGGCTTTGGTACGTTGCCACTGCACAATCGACGCTTGCACCGCCGGATAGACTGTCGTTCGGTCGGGTGGAATCAAACGAGCCGCTGCGATCGCCGAATCAAAATTCCCTCGGCTGGCTCGTCCCTGTGCCATGTCCCAAATCACCTGGCTCCAGCGTTCAATATCCTGTGCCGCTTGTTCGGCAAGCGGCTCACCCGGACGAATCCGGCGAACTTTGGCGATCGCGCGGCTAAAATCGGACGCTTGATTGACTCGGCTAGAATTTCTGGTTTCGTTGAGCAGCGCTCGCGCTTCGTTCAACAATCCTTGATTGGCCTGCTGGCGAAGCTGGTTGTACTCTTGATTTCGCTGCGCTTGCGGAACCTGATCCAGAATGTTGAGGGCTGGCTCATATTGTCGCGCCTGGAGAGCTGTTCGCGCTCCGCTCAACAAGTTAGAGGATTGAGCGCCAGCCAGCCCATTTTGCCCCGTTGGCGGATTTGGCTCACTGCCTGTGTTTCCTCCAATGGTAGGAGGTGGTTGGGCAGGAGTGCCTTCGGGCGAAACAGACGTAGATGAATCAGATGAATTAGATGAATCAGATGAATTAGATGGGTCAGTCGAATCTTCCAGGTTGAAAAAGTTTGTTGCTGAACCGTCTCCTGCTGAGCCATTTCCAGGTTCGCCCGTGGCTCCTTCTCCAGTCGCAGTATCCGCTGATGTACCCGGTTGGGGAGAACCGGGTGGGGTGGTGCTGGTTGCGTCAGAAGGCGGTGGGTCAGGAGTCGCAGGACGAAAGAGAACAGATTGGTTGCGTAACAACACCAGCAGCAGTAGCGCCAGCGCGATCGCCCCTCCCCACAGCAGCAGTCGTCGCCAAAAGAGATCGTCTGCCACATTGGTGGAATCACCAGCATTCATAGCATCATTGGCTGCTGTTGGCTCCTGCGGCGTTGCCACCGGAATCAACGCAGTTGAGGCGGTTCCATTGTCGTAACCTCCAGTGCCGTTGGTATTAGAGCCATTGGCGGGCACAAACCCATTCGTTGCCGGATGGGTTGAAGTCGCAGCGGAATGGAGTTCATCCCAGGCCGTATCATTAGGCCGTGCATGGGCTACTCCGGCACCAACCACACCCGCCCCAATCCCTGCGCCAACTGCTGCCCCCACGGGTGCGTTCTTGGATTGCGGTAAGGCAAACTGATAGCGTTTGGTATCGGGAATGATCGCGGCTGGGTCTTGCCTGGGTCGCCAGTGGTGCTCGCTCAGTTCAGGAACGCGATCGCTGACATAGTGTTCTAAGTGATCCAGAGTGATGCAGCCGTGGTAGCGCATTCCTTCCAGCAGTGCGGCTGTAAACAGTCCGTGCCGTAGCGCCAACGTTTCGTGGGAAAACTGATCGGGCGCACAGGATAAAAGGGTTGGAATCCCGTAGCGTTTTGCCAGGGCTGCGGTTTGAGCGCCGACGCGATCGCCTGCTTTAGCGCCCTGGCTGCGGTTGATATCGAGAACCAGCAGAATATTATCGGTTGGAGCCGTGCGGAGGGTTTTGAATAGCGCCTCTACCGAAATGCCCGTTGCCGGAACCTGGGTAGAGTCTCCCTCCATCGGCATTAAATAGTCTCGACCATCGCACTGTACGCCGTAGCCGCTGAAAAAACACCATAAAAAATCGTCAGGCTGCAATCGGTGCTGGCACAGCCGAGCGACATGGGATTGAATGTTCTCCCGGCTGGGATGAATGGCGGTTTCATCGAATGCGGGCGATGTATCTGTTAAGAGCAGACAGCGATTGGGCGCAAACCCTGCTTCGCCAACCCAGTAGTTACGCAACGCCATTGCGTCGTGTTGTGCGTACATCAGTGGCTGAAAGTGGTGATACTGATTGATGCCGATCGCAATCGCCCAGTAGTTAGTCATTACAGATGCCCTTAACAGTTACATCTCAGGGTGCCCAGAAGATAGCACAGGCCAGTCATGTATCGCCAAAATAACTTAGGTTGCAAATCGCTAGCAAACCCTAACCAGTTGCTAGCATTTCCAGATATCTTTACCAAATCACTTGAGTGGCTCGTTATCATCCGTTAAATCAACCCTCTAAGGAGCAAACGGTAGAAATGCAATCCTATGACCCCGCGGAACTGGAAACGTCTGCTAGCGCACTCAGCTCGACTCAAGTAGGCGGTTCGTCACACCATTGCCTGCCACTCCCATCCCGAAAACGATGGCGTTGCTACCAACCTGCTTCATTGGCGTTAGTTACAATTCTAGGCTTGACGGGGGGTGTGTGGTTGACAACCGCAACCCTGGTTGCTCCGATCGCCCATGCTTACACCAATCGGGCTACCATTACGCTCGATCGCCAACCGGGAGAGACATACCAAACGCTGTTGCGTCGGGCGGAAGCGGCTGCACGAGCGGCAACGCAACAAACGTTCGATCGCGACCTGCTGGTAACAGATGTGTCGGTGACGATCGTGGCGGAAACCGATGAAGGACTAATTGCGCCGGTGCTTGCCCTGGCCGTTAGCCGGACAGAATGGCGTCGCCTTCCCGATCCGCAGCGGTGGTCAACCTACTTTGAAAATGCCAGAGTGCTGTTGCGCCTCGACCAGCCAACGGCCACAGGGGGGCAAGCTGCGCCGATTCCGGTTTCTGCTCCAGTACCGTCTTTACCAAATGTAGACGCTGCGCCAGTTGTTGCCCCAACGCCCTAGTGTTGGGTTACGCCAAATCGATCCACTTGCCAAAGACATGGACTATTATTGAAAGGTTGTGCAAACTTAAACATTCACGTTATGGCAGTCCCTAAGAAGAAAACATCCAGCTCAAAGCGGGATATGCGAAAGGCAACGTGGAAGCGTAAAGCAGCATTAGAAGCTCAAAAAGCTCTTTCGCTCGGCAAATCTATTTTGACTGGACGCTCCAACAGCTTTGTTTATCCTGGTAACGAAGAAGAAGAGGAAGAAGAGTAAGCAAATTGAGAAGTTTGCTGTCTTTACAATTCTGTATAGCCATTCCGAAAGCGAGGTGCATCTGTACCCCGCTTTTTGGTTTTAGAGTAGAGAGAGGGCAAATCAGCCGGATTTGATCATTCAATCTGCCGCTATTCTGAACACTTATGCTAGGAAAATTCTTCCAAAAACCAGACCCCGACCTTCAAGACCGAGTTCCACCCGGACAGCACCTGGCTAAGGGGTTTCCGGTGTTGACCTATGGGCAGACACCCGACGTTACTACTAACGACTGGCAGTTTAAAATTTGGGGATTAGCAACGCCTAAAACGTTCACATGGGACGACATCATGGCGATGCCCCAAAGCGAGTTCACGGCTGATTTTCATTGCGTCACTACCTGGTCGAAGCTGGATGTGCAGTGGACTGGAGTGAAGGTGGTTGATTTTATGCAGCAGGTGGATCTGGCTCCTGATGCTGCATATGTGATGGAGCATTGCTATGGTGGCTACACCACCAATCTCGCGTTGGCTGATTTTCTAAAAGAGGAAAACTTCTTTGCTCATACTCTGTTTGGTGAGCCATTACCACCCGAGCATGGCGGGCCGTTGCGGTTAGTAGTGCCGCATTTATATGCCTGGAAAAGTGCTAAGTGGATTAACGGTCTGGAGTTTTTGAGCCAAGAAGACCTCGGTTTCTGGGAACGGAATGGCTATCATCGTCGGGGTGAACCGTGGTCAGAGGAACGGTATAGCGATCGCTTCTCGTAATCTGAAGAGTTGCAATAGTGGCTGGGTTGAAACGGCTTAAAGCTCTCCTGTGAGGGTGCCGCATTTTAGTCTGCACAATGGCTGCATCCCTCATGCTGCCTGCTCCGCACAGCTCTGGTATTGAAGTGCCCCAAACTGTTAACAGTACAGTTTGGGGTTAATTGGCTTGACTGCTGGACTTAAGGAATCGCCGTTTTTCCGGGGGCGATCGCTACATTTCATTACAGAGTCAGGAAAAGGCGATCGAATGCAATACAAATCATAAAGCTGTGCGTCTGCTGCTTTGATGTCGTTGGCGCTATTACCTTGACACTGCGGCTCATTCAGGCGCGATCTTGAGGCGACCAAGTGGGTCATTTTTTCGTCATTATGAAGGTTGAGTTCTTTTGTAGAGCTAGTTGTGCCTGTGCGGATGTCTGAAACGTGCTAAGCCCCAAGCGAACTGCCTCCTAAGTTCCTAAGTTTGGGGGACTTTCGAGCCAATTCTGTCTTAAAAACCCTAGTTCTAGGGGGTAGGGGCGAATGCGAACCATTGCATCCCTTTTAGACATCCTCTGAGGTGCAGTGCTCTACCTACGGTTGGCAGGGTTACATGTTGGAATTTCTTAGGTCTGTCTTCGTTGCCAATGGGTTTATTCCTCACGGGCATTGCTATCTTTGGAAGCCAGAGTTGGTTGGTTTACATGTCCTCTCTGATTTCTGGATTGGCTGTGCGTATGTCGCCATCTCTTTAACGCTGGTGTATTTAGTCCGCAAAGCCAAGCTGCCTTTTCAGGGAGTGTTTCTGGCGTTTGGCTTGTTTATTGCGAGCTGCGGCGCGACCCACTTTATGGAGATTTTGACCCTCTGGTATCCGGTGTACTGGCTGTCAGGTGAGGTCAAGCTAATTACGGCGATCGCGTCTGTAACTACGGCGATTTTGCTGCCACCGCTCGTTCCCAAAGTGATAGCCCTGGTACAGAGTGCGGCTCTGGCAGAAGAACGTCGTCTTCAGCTAGAAGCGGCCAACCAGGAGCTAGAGACACTCTACGACCGGATTAAGCAACTCGACCAACTCAAAACTCAGTTTTTTACCAACATCAGCCACGAACTGCGAACTCCCCTGGCGCTAATTTTAGGCACAACTGAAAATCTGCTGGCCGAATGCACCCTTGCCGAAGAGCCGTATCGAGATCTGGATACGGTGAATCGCAATGCCCACATCTTGCTCAAGTACGTCAATGACTTGCTTGATATGTCGAAACTGGAAGCAAGCATGATGGAACTGCACCGCACCGAGGTTGACCTGGCTCAGTTGGTGCGGCAGACCGTGTCTTGTTTTGAATCCTTTGCTGCTGAACGCAAGATTGAAGTAGTGGTTAACGTACCTGCTTCGCTGTGGGTTGAAGTGGATGCCGAGAAGATGGAGCGGGTGTTGCTCAATCTGCTCTCTAACGCGTTTAAGTTTGTCCCGGTGGATGGCAAAATTCAGTGTCGTTTGGTGGCGGGCGATGTCGTTACGTTAGCGGTTGAGGATAACGGATCTGGTGTCCCGGTTGAACTGCAAGATGTCATTTTCGATCGCTTTCAGCAAGGAAACCGCAAAGCCAACCATTTGTCTGGCGGCACGGGCCTGGGTCTGGCGATCGCTAAAGAATTTGTTGAACTGCATCACGGTCAAATCACCGTGGACGAGGCGGCAGGGGGAGGCGCTATCTTTACTGTGGCGTTGCCGTGGGGCACCGTGTCCGAGCCGGTGGCTGCAATGGTTGCTGAGTCTGAGGGGGCGATCGCGGCTACTGAACCCAGAACAGTTCGGTTTGAATCCGTAGCGCAACAGGCAATCGCCACCCTGCAAACTGGGATGCCCCAACTTGAGGCGGATGGGGTAGGTGAGGCATTGGCTGCCGAGGATGACAGGCGATCGCTGGTATTAGTGGTTGAAGATAACCTCGATATGACCCGGCTGATTGCTAAAACATTAGGCAAAGAGTACCGAATTGTGACGGCGATCGACGGGGAGGATGGGCTAGAAAAAGCGCTGTCGCTTCAGCCTGACCTGATTCTGACCGATATCATGATGCCCCAAACCTCAGGGGACGAGCTGGTGCGAACCATCCGCTGCCATCCCGAATTAGATACGGTTCCTATCATCTTGCTGACGGCACGAGCCAGTAGTGAACTGCAAATCGAATTACTGCGATCGGGCGCACAGGATTATTTAATGAAGCCTTTCTCAATTGAGGAACTGCGGGTTCGAGTCGATAACCTGCTTGAAATTAAGCATGTGCGAGACGTACTGCAAGCGGAATTAGCCAACCAGCGGCAGGATGTCTCGGCCTTGGTGAGCAACGTCAGCCTGCGAAAGCAGGAATTGCAGGCGGCTCTGGTTGCATTGCAGCAGAGCGAAGCTCGATTTCGACGGGTGGCCGAGTCGAACATGATTGGCATTTTGTTCTGGAACCGCAACGGTGATGTGCTGGAAGCGAATGACACCTTTTTACAAACCGTTGGCTATACCCAGGCGGATCTAAAAGCAGGTCGGGTGCGCTGGCATGAAATGACACCGCCAGAATTTCGGGTTCAAGACGAGCAGGCGTTTGCCGAAATGGCCGTTCAGGGTGTCGCTACACCTTTTGAGAAAGAATATATTCGTCAGGATGGCAGCCGGGTGCCTGTTTTAATTGGAGCGGCTTTGCTAGAAGACGAAGAAGATCAGGGTGTTGCCTTTGTGCTGGATATTACCCAGCGCAAGCAAACAGAAGCGGCTCTCCAGGCGGCGTATGACGAGATGGAACTGCGGGTAGAAGAACGCACATCTGAACTGTCGCAAGCGAATGCGCGGCTTCAAGAGCAAATTGCAGAACGGGAAAAAGCAGAAGCGGCACTGCGCGTCAGCCAGGAGTCGATTCAATTGCTTTATGAGATTGTGGCCGCTCAACATCTCAGCTTTAGTGACAAGGTTCAGGCCATTCTAGAACTGGGGTGCGATCGCTTCCAGTGCCATTTGGGAATTTTGGCGCAGGTGACGGGTTTGGGTGCCGTGCCGTTGACGCAAGCCCGCTACGAAGTGATTGAGGTGCGATCGCAGCCGTGTGCATCGGCCCTTGCTGAACTGCCTGCGATCGAATTGGGGGCTGTGTTTGAGTTAGGGGATACTTTCTGTCGCCAGACCATTGAAGCGAGTAAACCGCTGAGTATCGAACATGCAGGACAAACCGACGAGTGGCACAGCCATCCTTGCTATCTCAACACCCAACTGGAAGCCTATATTGGCACCCCCATTTGGGTTCAAGGTGAGGTGTATGGCACATTAAACTTTTCCAGCCCAACTCCGCGTCAGATGCCATTTGCTGCTGAAGATAAGAAGTTTCTACAGCTTATGGCGCAATGGGTAGGAGGGGAAATTGCCCGTCAGCGCACCGAGCAGGCGCTAGCGCAAGAGCGAGAATTTTTGAAAGTGCTGTTGAACACGGTGAATGCTGGGATTGTTGCCTGCAATGCGGCGGGCATTCTCACCTTATTCAATCAGGCGGCTCGCGATCTGCACGGGTTGTCTGAACAGCCCATTCCTCTGGAAGAATGGACGCAGTACTACAACCTGTATCGGCCTGATGGCAAAACGCCCCTGCCATCCGATCAAATTCCGCTGATACGGGCATGGCAGGGCGAGCGAGTTTACAATCAGGAAATTGTGATTGTTTCGCAACAGGGTGTGGCTCGGACTCTGTTAACGAGTGGGCAAGCCATCGTTGATGCTCAAGGTGAAAAGCTGGGTGCGGTTGCCGTGATGCATGATATCAGCGATTGCAAACGCGCCGAGGAGCAAGTGCAGCAGCTTAACGCCGAGCTAGAACAACGGGTAATTGAGCGCACGGCTCAGCTAGAAGCCGCTAACCGTGCCAAGGACGAATTTTTAGCGACGCTGTCGCACGAACTACGAACGCCCCTGAATGCCATCTTGGGCTGGGCACAACTGCTGCGGAGCCGCAAGCTGGATGAACAAACCAGACACAAAGCTCTGGAGACGATCGAGCGCAATGCCAAATCGCAGGCGCAGCTAGTGAATGACATTCTGGACGTGTCGCGCATTATTCGGGGCAAGGTTCGGCTCAACCTGCGCTCGTTTAGCCTGGTGGCTGCGATCGAAGCGGCTTTAGACTCTGTGCGTCCGGCAGCAACCGCAAAGGGCATTCACATCGAGTCGGCGTATGACCAGGCAGCGCTGTCGGTGCTGGGTGATGCCGATCGCCTCCAGCAGGTATTTTGGAATTTATTGTCGAACGCTATTAAATTTACCCCGGAAGGCGGAAAGGTTTCCGTCCATCTGGAGCGAGTTGAAAACCGGGTTGTGGCAGCGGCACATGGCTCTGGTCAGGCTCAAAGTGTAGTAGCGGGTTCCCATGACGCAACGGTGGAGTATGTCCGAATTGAAATTAGCGACACCGGGCAGGGCATCAGCCCTGAGTTTTTGCCCCATGTGTTCGATCGCTTCCGGCAGGCGGATGGTTCCATCAGCCGCGCCCACAACGGTTTGGGATTAGGATTGGCGATCGTGCGTCATTTGGTAGAACTGCACGGCGGCACCGTTCAGGCTCACAGCCCTGGGGAAGGGCAGGGCGCAACGTTTAGCGTGATTTTGCCGCTCCGGGACACCCTTACAGCCGAGGGCTGGACTTCAGATGACATCACCTGACACAGGCACCCCTGGGGCGACGTTCAGTACTTCCACCTGAGACTGACCCGTATAATAGCTAGCGAACCTTGTGTCAGATGGACACTGTAAAGCGCCCGTCTAGCGTATCATCAAAAACCTGATCTGCCGTTTGTCGTGCCTTTAGATGACCGACCTATTTTCAATTGAGCAGTTGCGGGTGGCTTATCCCCACCAGCGCCATTCCAAGAATGCTGATCCGGCTGAGGCTGGATATGTCCCGATCGACCGAACTCAGTGGGCGGTTGACGGTGTTTCCCTGTCGCTCCAGCCTGGAGAAAGGCTGGGGTTGGTGGGTGAGTCGGGATGTGGTAAATCAACGCTGGGACGGGCGGCAATGCGGCTGTTGCCTGCGTCTACTCGCACAGAAGGGCGAGTGTTGTTTGAAGGCAATCCCGTTTTCGAGTTCAATTCAACTCAACTGCGGCGGTTTCGGGGAGAAGCGATCGCCCTCATCTTTCAAGACCCCATGACGCGGCTTGACCCGGTGATGACCATTGGCGATCACTGTATCGAAACGCTGCTGGCACATCAGCCGCAGCTTTCTCATCAGGAGGCCAAAACACGCGCCCTGGCGACCCTGGAAGCGGTTAGCATTCCGGCGAGCCGATGGGCGCAGTATCCCCACGAATTTAGCGGTGGTATGCGGCAACGGGTGGCGATCGCGCTGGCGCTGTTGCTCAACCCCAAACTAATTGTGGCGGATGAGCCAACCACCAGCCTGGATGTGACGGTATCTGCTCAAATTTTGCGGGAGCTGACTCGCCTGTGCAAAGAGCGGCAAATGGCGCTACTGCTGATTTCCCACGACCTGGCACTGGTCAGCGAATATTGCGATCGCATTGCTGTGATGTACAACGGCAAACTGGTTGAATTGGGAAAAGTGCAGTCGGTTTTGACTCAACCCCAGCACCATTACACGCGATCGCTGTTGCAGGCCGCTTTACACCTGCATACCGAGGACGAACCAGACCAACGAGGAGCTGGAACAGCGCTAACTCCAGCCTCAACTGCTGTGGCCGCTGCACCGTTGCTGCGGTTACAAAACCTGCAAAAACACTACACGCTAGAGCAAAACTTCGTCACTCGGCTGTTTGGCAACACAGCCGACCGAACCATTAAAGCTGTGGATGGAGTTAGCCTGGATCTACACGCAGGCGAAATTTTAGGGTTAGTGGGCGAATCGGGGTGCGGCAAAAGTACTCTGTCTCGCACTATCTTGCGGCTGATTCACCCTACGGCTGGACGAATTGAGTTCCTGGGGCACGATTTGACACGACTCTCTCGGCAAGCAATGCAGCAGCAGCGACGGCAGATGCAGATGATTTTTCAAGACCCCCATGCCTGCCTCAACCCATTGATGACGGTAGGCCAGAGCATTACCGACCCCCTGCTGATTCATCGCTTAGCCCATGCGGCGGAGGCAAAAACTCGAACGCTGCAAATGCTAGAGCGGGTTGGGTTGGCTCCGGCGGATGATTACTACCATCGCTATCCCGGTGATTTATCGGGAGGGCAACAGCAGCGTGTGGCGATCGCCCGTGCTTTAGTCACCCATCCCAAACTGCTGATTTGCGATGAGCCAGTAAGTATGCTGGATGCTAGTGTCCAGGCTCAGGTGCTTAACCTGATGCTGGAGTTGAAGCAAGAGTTTGACTTAACCTACCTGTTTATTACCCATGACCTTTGGGTGGCTCGCTTTTTCTGCGATCGCATTGCGGTTATGAACGCTGGACAAATTGTGGAGCTTGGCTTAACTCAAGACATCTTCACCCAACCTCAACACCCTTACACCAAAACCTTGCTGGATGCTGCGCCTCTGCTGACTCGGCTGTAGATCTGTTGCAGCACTCAGTACCTGGATGGAACTAACCCCCGGTCGCCTGGGTCTGGATTAGAATGAGCCTAGGCTCTTCCGTTGCGTTTCTGAGTTTTTCAACCTCGAAACGCATTATTCATTACACAATACAGCTTTAGATTTCGTTAATTTTGTGTAATATCTTTAGAAGTGCTTCGCGTTATTGCTTGCTTTTATCCAATTTCGCCTCGTTTTAGGCATATTTAGAGCTATCCATGTTTGGTCTAATAGGTCACCTTACCAGTTTGGAACATGCCCAGTCGGTTGCTAGAGAGCTAGGTTATCCCGAATATGCCGATCAGGGCCTAGATTTTTGGTGCAGCGCTCCACCGCAAATCGTAGACACTATCAAAGTGACTAGTGTTACCGGTCAGCAAATTGAGGGGCATTATGTCGAGTCTTGCTTTCTCCCTGAAATGTTGGCTAGCCGACGGATCAAGGCGGCAACGCGCAAGATCATCAACGCGATGGCGCACGCTCAAAAGCACGGGATCAACATCACGGCGCTAGGTGGGTTTTCGTCCATCATCTTCGAAAACTTTAACTTGCAGCAAATTCGCCAGGTGCGAAACGTCAAGCTGGAGTTCGAGCGATTCACCACGGGCAACACCCACACGGCTTACATTATCTGCCGTCAGGTTGAACAGGCATCTAAACAGCTAGGCATTAACCTCTCCGAGGCCACGGTGCTGGTGTGCGGTGCAACGGGGGATATTGGCAGTGCGGTTTGCCGCTGGCTCGATGCGCGAACGGATGTTGCTGACCTGATTTATGTCGCCCGTAACCAGGAACGGCTTCAGGCGCTTCAGTCTGAGCTAATGCGGGGCAAGGTTATGAGCCTGGAAGAAGCGCTCCCCAAGGCCGATATTGTGGTGTGGGTTGCCAGTATGCCCAAAGGCGTTGAAATTGACCCGACAACGTTGAAGCAACCTTGCCTGTTAATTGACGGTGGCTATCCCAAGAACTTGTCGAAGACGCTGAAACATCCAGGAATTCACGTGTTAAACGGCGGCATTGTCGAGCATTCTCTCGACATCGACTGGAAGATTATGAGCATCGTCAATATGGATGTACCTGCCCGTCAACTGTTTGCCTGTTTTGCCGAATCCATGCTGCTGGAGTTTGAAAAGCTATATACCAATTTTTCCTGGGGACGGAACCAGATCACTCTGGAAAAAATGGATCTAATCGGTCAGGTGTCGGTCAAGCATGGGTTTCGTCCCCTGCTCGATCTCTGCTAAACCTGCTTTTTACGTTTGATACATTCACGAATGGTTATCCTTCTGGGGGTAACCATTCATGCTGAATATGGATACCCCGATCGCGCATGGTTTTTTCAAACAGCGGCGTGGAGAGTACCTGCTCTACGGGATAAACGCCCGGTTGGTGCAGTTGCCCCGATAGCAGAAGTTCGGCAATACTGCCCGTTCCATAGCCAGCAGCGATCGCCGTGTTGTTGTGTACAAGTGTGGAGCAAATGCGGCAAGCGTCTCCATCTTTTTGCCCCGTTACTTCCGAGCGAATCCCGACCCCAATGCCGCTGAAGGGATCGGTGGTTTGGGTCATGCGGTAGCTGACGTTGGCTAAAAACTCTGTTCCGCTCGGGTTCTGAATCCAGGATTTAGGAAAGATATGAGCCGCAATCCAGGTCAGACGGTTGTAAAAATCGGGAACCGAGCCAAACTTGGTCACTACCGTTTTAACGGGAAACGAATCCACCAGGGTAAACGTTT
This sequence comes from Oculatella sp. LEGE 06141, assembly GCF_015207605.1. GTDB lineage: Bacteria > Cyanobacteriota > Cyanobacteriia > Elainellales > Elainellaceae > Oculatella. The sequence continues at coordinate 331,562 of NZ_JADEWO010000001.1, read as the reverse complement.
CGGGCATCTCGTACCAGTACACAAATACCTTGCCGTAGGGATCTGGTAGCTGAAGCAATTGGCGATCGCTGTAGGGCTTAATGGTTTGCCAGGTGCCGTCAATCCAGGCTTTGAAGGGATGCATTAACCCTAAAAAGGTAGTTCGCATCACCGTGATTCCGGCTCCACCCGACCCGCCTACCACATAGCTCAAGTGAATTTTCTCGGCAGAGTCAAGCTGCTCAACATCCCGGCGCACCATGCTGTTTGAAATGCCCGGAAAAATGCCGGAGTTGACGATAGCCGTAATGCCCGCTGCGGCTGCATCTTCGTGGCGAGCTAACACTTTGCGGGTAAAAGTGACATTGTCACTCACATCCAGATAGTTGATGCCCCGTTCAATGCAGTAATTTAGAACACTGGCATCTCGATAGTGAAATGGCCCCGCGCAGTGAATCACCAGATCTGCTGGAGTATTGGCAGAAGCGGGGTCTAACGACGCGATCGCCGCTTCTACCTCCGCCAAATTTGCCAGATCGAGCGACAAAAACTGAATGGGATGATCGTCATGGGCGATCGCATTTAGATCCGTTGCGGCAGGCGTGCGCCCGGTCGCTACAATTTGCGCCTTGGTATGAGTTGCCAGATCGCGCGCAACGCTGCTGCCAATGCGCCCTCTGCCTCCTAATATTAAAACCCGATTAGCCATTACTACAGTGGGGTGTCATCCCTTTCAGTTCACTAGACTTTGCTACTCGATTCATCGGCAGAAAGCATGAATTTACCAGATGAAGGATAAAAGAGGTTGATTAACGGCACAAGCTGCTCAGTTTACCCTTCATTGGGATGGTGCGCTGAATTAAGTTAGACCAAACCTAACGATTTTGCCATTGCTTTCATTGATTTTCCAGCCTTGGCAAAGGTTTGAGCCAGTGGCTTTTGCGAGGCCAAAAACACTCTGGCACAGTTGCGTCCCGGCATCCCCGAAATGGAACCACCGGGATGGGTTCCTGCCCCAGTGAGTAACAAACCGTCAATCGGTGTTTTGTAGTTGGCAATTTCGGGCAACGGACGCAAGAAAATCATTTGGTCGAGCGTCATATCCAGGTGGTAATAATTGCCCTTGTAGGCTCCTAAGCGGGCACCCAACTCTGCTGGACTTTCAACTCGACGCGCAATGATAGATTGTTTCAGATTGGGCGTGTATTCAGCCAGCTTGTCGATAACGCGATCGGCCACTTTGTTTTTTAGGTCATCTGTCCAGCCCGTGCCGTTTAGCCCGGTTCCTTCTGCTCCAGCGACCTGGTAAGGTGCAAAGAACTCAATCCAGAGCGTATGTTTGCCGTCGGGTGCCATTGATGGGTCGAGCATGGTCGGCACAACGGCGTACATGGATGGGTCGGAGTCAGGAATATTGCCAACCGATGGTTCGGAGTGGGCAATTTCAACCTGCCGCATAGAATCGGCAATCAGCACCGAGCCAATCAAGTAGTCGTCCTGATGGTTGTAGCGTTCAAATCGCGGGGCTTCTGAAAGGGCGCAGTCGATTTTGAGAATGGTTTCGTTGTTGTTGACGATACGGCGATCGAGCCGCTCTCGCAGTTCTGGATCGGCACTATCAATATCGGGTGCATCGACCAGTTGCAGGAACAGGCGTTTGGCATCAATGTTAGAAATTACAGCATGATTGGCTCGGTATTCGGTGCCACCCTCCACCCGCACGCCCACCGCGCGACCGTCATCGATCAGTACTTTTTCAACCACCTGCTCGGTCAAAACCGTGCCGCCTTTCGCTTTCACTAAATTGAGCAGGGCTGTAACCAGTGCCCCGGTGCCGCCTTTGGGACGTGCCATGCCGGGGTTGTGCCGCATTGACATCATCATTGCCCCGATCGCGATCGTCTTTTGGGATGGAGGGGAGCCAAACTCAGAGGCCAAACGTGCCAGTGGAGCTTTAAGAAACTCTGAATCAAACCATTCATCTAAAATATCTGCTGGACTGGTGATCATGGTTCGAATCAGATCCAGCGTTTTGTCCACACCACCCAGTACACCAAACAAATCCTGAAACTTGTTGAGGCTGTAATTGCCCAAGATATCAATAATGGATTTGGGTGGCGCATTAAACATCGGCGTAATGGCGTTGGTCAGCCGTTGCCAGAAGGCAATGTATTCAGCGTACTTTTGGGCATCACGCTGGTTGAAGCGGGCGATTTCAGCACAGGTTTTTTCGACGGAATGATGTCCTAAAAAGTACTTGCCGTCGGGGTTGGGGCAAAATACAACCGGGTCACAATACAGGTATTCCAGGCCATACTGGCCGAGTTCTAGCTCTTCAACAACCGGACCCAGGTGAATGAACTCATGATCGATCGCGCACAGATTGAATTTGAATCCAGGTGCCTCTTCGGGCATACATTCTTCTGTGGTTGCGGCTCCGCCAGGCACAGACCGCTTTTCTAATAACAACACGCTATATCCTGCTTTGAGGAGGTAAGCAGCACATACTAAACCGTTGTGACCTGCACCGATTATCACAACATCATAGGTTTGCATTAATGACGCTCCGGCTAATGAGTGAGAAAGAAGTCGTTTGTTTATTACAACTCATCGTAAGGAAATTGAAAAAAACAGGATCTATCCAATTAAAGAAATAAGCGCCAGGAAACAGTGGACATATAGTGTTTGCAGTCAATAAACCCTTTGTCCGGATTGTCCAGAAGCCGAAGAGATCGTGAATTGCTTGAATTTTCTGGTACAGGAGGTTTAATTTAAGGACAACATGCTTGGATGGCTACCTGGTTCAAACACCATTGCTGATTCAACCCGTTTTACTATGCTGAACCTGGGGTATGGAATGACTGCGATCGCCACCCTTTCACTCTGGGCCGTTGGTTTGGTTGGAATGCAGAGGTCTGCGGCGATCGCCCACCCCCTTCCTGTCCCTGAACCAAGCCAGCGGCCATTTTTGCCAACTCTATTCGCTAACAATTTACCGCTGGCGTTAAGTCCGGCAACACCCATAGATGTTTCAAGTGGGTCTGGTACGGCAACCGCGACGGTCAGCAATGGGCACCAGGTCTTTCAGTTCGAGGCGCTGGCTGGCGATCGCATCACCCTGGATGTTGATGTCGTGGAAACGTTGCCCGGTGGTAGTTATACCGATGATGACTCTCATCTATTTCTGTTTGATAGCGCTGGTCGGCTGCTGGCTGAAAACGATGACGATGGCTCGTCCTATGAGTCGTTGATTGATGCCTTTGTCGTTCCCCGCAGCGATACCTACTTTGCGGTGGTCACTACCTGGCCTAATAGCCCAACCCTGGACGAGGATGTAGTCACTGGATGGAGTGACGACGGTTCGAGCCATATTCGCTTTAACCTGATGATTCGCGGGGTCACTGCAAAGCAGGTATACAGAGATTGAATGGGAACCAGAACATCCGTATTAAGTTTTCGTATTAAGATAAAGACGATATGGGTTGGCGCTTCAGTCTGTGGCGATCGCTAAACTCAGTTACTTTAGTAGCTCGTTTCAGTCGTTTAATTCCTATGCTTGACCTGACGAAGCTAGCTCGACAAATGCAAGGCATTAGCCACCATTTGACTCAAGAAGCGGAGGCCACCCGTCAGCGTTTAGATTTAGCCAGACAGTTTTTAGAACAGGCGCGATCGCACCAGGCCGAATTGGTGACTCAGCAGCAAACCTGGCGCGATCGGCTTGGTTTTACCGCAGCAGAACCGCTGGAACCCCTGGATACACGGGTGGCGATCGCCGCTGCCCCAGCCGTGCATACCGTCATCGCTACCGATGGCTCCCAGATTTCTCCCAGCCATCATGAAATTGCTTACTGCTATCTGGTTAACGTGGGTCGGGTGGTGTTGCACTATGGGCAAAGCCGCTATCCGCTGCTGGATAGCTTGCCAGAGGTGTTTTATCGACCGGAAGATTTATACGCATCTCGGCAGTGGGGTATCCGTACTGAAGAGTGGATGGGGTATCGTCGCACCGCATCGGAAACCACAGTTCTGGCTGAATTAGCCTGTGCCCTTGCGGCAGAAGCGCGATCGCCCTTGCCCGTCCCCTCATCTGCCGCTCAACCATCCCCCAGCCAAACGGCCAGGATGTCGCCACCGTCAATGGCTATGGTAGACGGCTCTCTGATTCACTGGTTTCTAGAACCCCTGCCTGCGGCGGCACGTGACTGTATTCTGCTCCCCATTCTGGATGCCTGGGAGCAGATGCGATCGATCAACATGCCGATCGTGGGCTACCTCAGCGCGGCTCGTAGCGGTGAAGCGCTCAACTTCTTGCGTCTGCATACCTGCCCCTATGCCGAACCGGACTGTCAAACGCACTGTTCTGGTCAGACGGACCAGGCTCCCTGCCAGGTGTTTGCACCGCTGCGCGATACGGCGCTCTGGTCGCTGTTGCTAGAACCGGGACAGCGCAGTTGCCTGTGGCGTAGCTCTGCCAAAATTCAAGAGTTTTATGGAGAGCAGGCGATTTATTTTTGCTACGTCCACGTGGGTTCCGAGATTGCTCGGGTGGAGTGTCCGGCGTGGGTGGCCGAAGATGCACGGCTGTTTGACATGGCCTTGAGTTTAACGATGGCTCAGGTGCAAAAAGGGTATGGTTACCCGGTGGCACTGGCGGAAGCGCACAATCAAGCGGTGGTGCGTGGGGGCGATCGCGCACGGTTTTTTGCAATGTTAGAACAGCAAATGATTCGAGCCGGACTGAAAAACGTCGGCACATCCTACAAGGAAACGCGGAAGCGCGGCAGTATTGCCTAGTGTGCGGCGGCTGGCAGCGATGTGGCGCTATGTCACTGGGATGATTGTGAACCGATCGTCTGCAACTGCTGCACGGATGTAAACCGCAGAAGCTAATATTTAAATAATGAGGTGCTTGAGTATCTCTACGTTAAACATTTGCGATCGGCAACGGTTTAGACCATTCGCTATCGCAAAACCTCGTTATACTCCTTAAAGCACTTCAATTCAATCTGAGTTTCCTTAGGGCTGAATTCATGACCTCATCATACGCAACTTCTACTGCCAGAGCTGACATTGGTGAATTGCGGCGGCTGAAAGGCTTGTTGCCTCCTGAATTAAAAAGCTGGGTCACCGTTGAAGCCTCTACGGCTGTGAATCCACCTCTGGTTGTCTCCGAAGAAATTGGCAGAGATCAGGTCGAAATTCAAGTGGATCTGATGAAGTGGGATAATCTGGCTCTCGACCAGCGGAACTTGCTATTTTGGCATGAAGTGGCTCGAATTCAAAATGACACCATTCCCAGAGACGGATGGGAAATGGCCGCGTTGGCTATTGGCCTGGGTGGTGCGGTTGGGGAACTGTGGGTACAAGACGGCTTGCTGCTGTTCTTAGCGCTGGCGCTTTGCGGTGTATCTGGTTTTCGCTTATACCAGCGCAACAGCGGCGAAAAGGTGCTGCGCGAAGCGTTTGATGCAGACGAAAAAGCGATCGCCCTGGCAACCCGATTTGGCTACAGTTTGCCCAATGCCTACAAAAGTTTGGGCAGTGCGCTCAAGGTGCTAATTGAGCAAACGCCGAAGAAACGGCAGCGGAAGAAGTACGAATCTCGCCTGGATGCACTGAAGAAGAGTGCAGCCAGAGCCAAGGCAAAAGCCAAGGCCAACCCGGCGTAGAGATTGGGTTGATGCAGGTTGAACGAGAGATTGAAACTTCTGGAACGCGGTTTGTTTGCCTGAGTTGCCCTTTGAGGTGAATGCCCCCAGGGACAAAAAACTCTAAAGCGGATCAAACCAGGCCGAAGGCGTAAAATCTTCTCATCTTACGGCTGGATGAAGGGCAAGGGCGAAGAGTGCCCTTGTCTGCAACCAGCGCTATGGTTTCGGCGCACGAGTTGGGTGACAGTCCTGCTGATGCGGTATGGGTTTGAGTTTCGCTATTACCGTCGCTCGTTTCGGCAACCGCTGCGAACGAGTCATGGTCTTTGGAATATCCGCGAAGGCATCATTCTCAAACTGACCGATGAGCAGGGTCACATTGGCTTGGGTGAAATTGCTCCCATCAAATTATTTGGTAGTGAAAGCATTCGAGACGCATTGCGCTTTTGCCGTCAGTTGCCGGGTGAAATTGATGCCTCTACCCTGACCGCAATTCCTGCCGCGTTGCCTGCCTGTCAGTTTGGTTTTGGGTCGGCATGGCAGTTGCTTACTTGCCCCAAACCAGAACCGCTAGAGGCTCCGCTTTCCTATAGCCACCTCTTGCCAACGGGTGCGGCGGCGTTGCAATCGTGGCAACCCTTTTGGGAGCAGGGCGATCGCACCTTTAAGCTCAAGGTTGGCGTTGCTTCGCTCAAGCAAGAACTTCAGCAGGTAGAACAACTCCTGTATGCATTGCCGGCCGGTGCGAACGTGCGGTTGGATGCCAACGGCGGGTTGAACTGGAACGAAGCCTGTCAATGGCTGCAAGCCTGTGATGCCTTGAATACGGCGACCATACCTGAGGCACGGGTCGAATTTATCGAGCAGCCGCTACCGCCCGACCAGTTTGAGGTGATGCTAAAACTGAACGACCAGTATGAAACCGCGATCGCGTTAGATGAATCGGTTGCGACAATTGACCAGCTAGAAGCGTGTTACGAGCAAGGCTGGCGAGGAATGGTTATTGTCAAAGCCGCGATCGCTGGCTCTCCGGTGCGGTTGCAGCAGTTTTGTCAAACGGCAAACCCGGACATTGTGTGGTCATCTGTGTTTGAGACGGCGATCGCGCAGCATTTCATCAAAACTCGGCTGATTCCATCCATTTCGCGATCGTCCAGAGCGATTGGGTTTGGTGTCAGGCACTGGTTTGCCGACTCCGCCCTGAACCAGACAAACTTCGAGCAGCTATGGCAGAGCCTTTAAGCCAGGTTTGGCAGCGTGCCAATGAAAATTGGCTCGTCGGGCATGATAGCCGTCAATTTGCAGAACTGGCGGCGCAGCGGTTGCAGGAACTCAACCGAGCGACTGCCAGATCGTTGCCAACGCTGTTGCTGGTTGAACCCGAGCCGCTAACGTTTCTGGCCAGTTTTAGCGCCGCCTGCTGTGCCGGGTGTCCGGTTTTTTTAGGCAATCCCACCTGGGGTAGTGTGGAGTGGCAAGCTGTCCTGGATGTCGTACAACCTGATTTAATTTGGGGGGCGCGATCGCCCTGGCTCCCGGATGGCGCAGCGCAGGTTGCCGCAAAGCCGCTGCCGTCTCCTCCTGCTCGCGGCTGGATTATGATTCCAACGGGAGGCTCGTCTGGGCAGATTCGCTTCGCCATTCATACCCTGGAAACCTTGATGGCAGCCGTGCAGGGCTTCCAGTCTTATTTTCAAGTTAAACAAATTGACTCTTGCTGCGTCTTGCCGATGTATCACGTCAGTGGCTTGATGCAGTTTCTCCGCTCGTTACTGTCGGGTGGCAGGCTGGCGGTGGTGCCGTTTAAGTCCATAGAAGCTGGAATGTTGCCGGAACTTGATCCTGCTTCGTATTTTCTATCGCTGGTGCCGACCCAATTACAGCGGCTTTTACAGTCAGTAGACCTGAGAACGTGGCTGGCTCAGTTTCAAACGGTGATGTTGGGCGGTGCGCCTGCCTGGTCGGAGTTATTGGATTGGGCACGACAGCATTCTATTCGGCTGGCACCAACCTACGGCATGACCGAAACAGCCGCACAAATTGCAACACTGAAGCCAGAAGCGTTTTTGCAGGGGCAAACGGGCTGTGGTCAGGTGCTGCCCCACGCTCAAGTGACGATTCAAGATACCCGCCATCGGTTACTGTTGCCCAACTGTCCCGGTCGCATCACGATTCGGGCAACGTCCCTGATGTTGGGCTACTACCCGGTGACCGTTGCCCCGAGCGATCGCTTTCAGCCAGAGGATATGGGTGTTTTGGATGATAACGGTAACTTAACGGTGCTTGGACGCTGCAACACCACCATTATTTCGGGCGGCGAGAATGTCTTTCCCGCCGAGGTGGAAGCTGTGATTCGTGCTACTCGTCTGGTGCTGGATGTGTGCGTGGTGGGGCTTGCCGATCGCACCTGGGGAGAAGCGGTAGTGGCGGTGTATGTCCCTGATGGCTCCCATGTGTTGCCATCCGATTTGCGCTCAGCGATCGCTGAAAAGTTGAGCAAATATAAACAGCCCAAGCACTGGATTGCTCTCGATTGCCTGCCGCGCAATGCTCAGGGAAAAATTAACCTGCCACAGTTGAGGGCGATCGCCATGCAGGTACTTCAGCAAGCAGAGCAAAACCGCTAAGAGGATGTTTTAAAAGTTTGATTAGTTACCCGATAGGTGTAGGGGCGAAGCATTCGGTAGACAATGTCTCGGTTGTTCCAGCCATCCTGATTCGAATGCTTCGCCCCTACCGAGACGTAAAAGATACTTTTCAAACACCCTCTAACTCATGCCGTTAAGCTGGTTTGGCGAAGCGGTAAGCCAACTTTAAAGGTCGTGCCCATGCCTTCCTCACTGGTGAAGGTGATATATCCCTGATGCAGGGCAACACACTGCTTCACAATCGCCAACCCTAACCCCGTTCCTCGAATGGCTGTAGCATTGCTGGCGCGGTGAAACAATTCAAACAGGCGCGGTTGGTCATCTAACGGAATACCAATACCGCGATCGCGCACTTCAAAAATAGCCGTGTCATCTAAACAGGTTAGTTTTAGTTCAATGGTGCTGCCAATCGGCGAGTATTTAACCGCATTGGACAGTAAATTTGTCAAGATCCAGCGCAACAAGGTGCGATCGAGATAGGCATCTTCGCAATTGGCCTGCGTGCTAAAAACGATGTTGTGGCTGGCTCCCCCCATTTGAACCTCTTCAACGACTTCCTCGCAAAACATTTCCAAATTGAGGACAGACGGCTTACACTCCAACTTGCCTGCGTCTGCCTTGCTGAGGGTCAGAACATCCTCTAGTAGCTGAGTCATATTCTCAACCGCCGATCGCCCACGCTTGAAATAATCGCGTTTTTTGTCTTCCGATGCGACATCACCGTAGCGATCGAGCAACTCTAGCGATGTTTTGATCACCGTCAGGGGCGTTCGTAGCTCGTGAGAGACCATTGAAACAAACCGCGACTTTAGTTCGTTTAGCTCTCTTTCCTCCTGTAAAGCCAGCCGCATTTCGTCTTCAGCCCGTTTTCCTTCCCGAATCAGTCGTTCTCGGGTGCGAATGCCGTCCACCATCGCTTCAAACACTTGAGCCAGCAAATCCATCTCATCGGGAAACTTGCTCTTGCTCACAAGCGCCAAATTGAGGTTGTAATCTCCAGCCCCAATGCGGGCGGCGGATTCTGTCAAGTCGGTGAGTTGCTGCGTCAGGGCACCCGACAAGAAATAAATCAAAACAAACAAAACGCCGTAGGTGGTGACAAACGCAACGATGACGCGATTGCGAATGGCTTCTCTCACCTCAAACACGTAGTCTGCTTCAATATCTAATCCCAAAACGGCGACGACTCTGCCATTGGTGTCGTGCAGCGGTGCAAAAGCCGAGAGCCACTTTCCCCAGCGATCGCGATAAATCAACGGAGTCTCCACGACTCGGTTCTCTTCAAACACCCGAACGATTGGCGTTCCTGGTGCTTCCGCTTCCAGAAACTTTGCGGCTTTGGTTGGGTTTCTCAGTGACCATAGATCAACCAGGTAGACCACTTCTAGCTCACCCGGTGCCACTGCCGCTGCGCCTACTCGACGGTTGCGGGTCGATTCATTAATTACAAAGGAGTATAGCCAGACCCGAGGTTCAATGCTGTGTATCGTCTTGAACCAGGCTAGCTGGTTTTGGTAGCGAGGATCGTCAGAAAACCCGGCAGCGTTGCGATCGCCATTGCGATACAGCGCTAACAATTCTTCTACGTCCACGCCCTGCACTGCTCCAGCCAAGGTCGCTTGCATGTCTGACCGAAGCTGAGTCATGATCTTGTCGGTGGCAAAGGTGTAAAACCAGTAAAACGCACCGGCAAAGACAAAACTAAAAACAATGCTAAATCCAACTAACAGCTTTACACGCAAGCTGACAGGCTGAACGTACGTTGCATTGGCCTGCGGTTTAGCCGTTTGTTGCGAATGGCGAAATCGACGTTGCAAATTCACCTCGAAGGCATAATTAGCAATACAACGCCTGGCGTAGTATTGTCCTATAGATTAACCAAATCTTAGATCAGTTACTCAACTGGCTGCATAAACTGGCTGCATACCAGCCTAACACTCAGATAGTTTAACTCTGTCAGCCCAATAAACTCTGAGGGGTTGCCAACCCAATCTTGCTCATTCTTTAGAGTACACAGCGATCGCATCGTCCATTAAACGCGAAAAACCCGGCAAGTTAGGACTTGCCGGGTTTTTTAATGTGAATAAGATGACTTGCCTGATTCTGATGAACTATTCAGGTAATAAGGTTTAGTACTGACAAAAGCCAGGTTAGCTGGATGTCCTCTTTTCAGTGCCATTGGCACGTTGGGCTACATAGGGTTCAAACCATAAAGGTGAGTTTGGCAAACCTGCTTATAGCAATGAGGCACTCTGGCAATCTGCTGGAATAGTCGGGTCGCACGGTGGATTCTTGGCTTGCCAGTCTTGATCATTGGGAGAAAAGAAATTTCCTCCCGAAACGAAAGATGTTAAAAAAATAACCGCTGTTAGAATAACGTCCATGTTTTCACCAGGTTTGTCCCATGTGTAAAATATGCCCTGGCTCAAACACATTCCTAACCGAGCAATTGCTTAAACTGCGGGTTCGGGGGATATGGGTACTGGTGAAAACACGGTAAGCGTGTGCGTTTACTAACTCAGCGTATTTTTCCTCCTACAAGATGCGTTGTTTATATTACACAAAACAGATTAATCCTCTTCAGTACCGCCGTTCCTGTGGCTGAAACAGCGTGATGCTGACGGGACGATAGCGAATGTCGATGCCAGCAGAGGAGTAGTAGGACAGGGTGTGCTTAAGAAATTGCTCGTCGTTGCGATCGGGGTAATCTTCTCGGTAGTGGGCACCCCGGCTTTCCTGCCGTTGAAGGGCACCTGTGAGAATCAGTTCACCGACAATCATCACGCTTTGCAGCTCTAGCGCTTCGATAATCTCAGTGTTCCAGAGCGATTGTTTATCATCCAGATAAATTCGCTGTGCTTGTTGCTGCAACTGCTGCAATTTCTCCAAACCTGCTCTCATCACTGCCTCGGTGCGAAAAACGCCGCAATGCTCGGTCATACAGTCTTGGAAGGCTTGTCGGACGCGATCGATACGATAGTCTCCAGGTTGATCCAGCAACGTTTGAATTTGCTGCTGCGCCTGGGCAATGTAGTGCTGTTCGTTGACTTCGGGCAGTTTACGAGACTCGACATAGCGAGCGATCGCCGCTCCCGTTCGCCGACCGTATACCACGCACTCTAATAAAGAGTTGCTGCCCAGGCGGTTTGCGCCATGCACCGAAACACAGGCCGCTTCACCTGCCGCAAAGAATCCCTCGACAAAGCCATCGGCACCGCTACGCACTCGTCCATCGGTGTCGGTTGGAATGCCACCCATCGAGTAATGCACTGTAGGCCGAATTGGGATTGGTTCATGCACGGCATCAATTCCCACCAGACGATGCGCTTCTTCCCAGCAGAAGGGTACCCGGCTCATGATCTTTTCCTGACCCATGTGGCGCAAATCGAGGTACACAAACGGGCCGCCAGCACTGCCATCGGTGTGGGCACCTCGTCCAGCTCGAATTTCTCGGGTAATGGCTCTAGAGGTAATATCCCGAGGCGCTAACTCCATGCGGCTCGGCGCATAGTTAGCCATGAAGCGATCGCCCTCACTGTTGATCAGGTAAGCGCCTTCACCCCGAACGGCCTCAGAAATCAACACCCCGACTGGGTACAATCCCGTGGGGTGAAACTGCACAAATTCCATATCTTCCAGGGGCAACCCGGCGACGGCAGTCATCGCCAAACCATCCCCTGTGGAGGCATAGTCGTTGGATGTCGTGTTAAACACGCGTCCATAGCCGCCGGTCGCAAACATAATTGCTTTGGCTCGCACTACTTCAACCTGACTATCCAGGATGCGAAACATGACCAGTCCTTTGGCCTGTCCCTCTTCTAAAATCAGCCGCATCACGTACCACTCGTCATAAATCGTCACCCCGTGACGCATCAGGTTGGAGATCAGTTCGTGCAGAATGGCGTGCCCGGTTTTATCGGCGGCGTAGCAGGTGCGGCGATGGGAGTGCCCTCCAAACGCCCGTTGGGCAATGCGGCCATCCGGCAGGCGAGAGAACAACACACCCATGTGTTCTAGATCAATCACCACGTCAGGCGCTTCGCGCGTCAGAATTTCTACCGCATCCTGGTCGGCTAAATAGTCTGACCCTTTAACTGTGTCAAAGGCATGAGCCTCCCAATGGTCGGCATCATCCACATTTTTCAACGTAGCTGCAATTCCACCCTGGGCCGCTACAGAGTGAGAGCGAATGGGGTGGGTTTTAGCCACTACAGCTACACTTAAACGAGGGTTCGTACGAACAATTTCTAATGCAGCCCGTGACCCGGCCAGTCCACCACCTACAATGACAACGTCGTGTTCAATCATGCTTCAACGGTGTTTGAAACGTTTTTAGGTATCTAGATCTATCGTGACGCAAATAAAAAAGCCCCACCAAAAGGCAGGGGAGTTTTTAAGAAATGGAGATTCAGAATCAGCGATCGAACCGGAGCAAAAGCCGTTTTAGCTCAATTTAAAGAGTCGCAAATTGTTTTTGGTAGATCAATGTCATTCCCCATTCCATTTCAGCCTGCGGCTTCTGCGGGACGCTGATTGGTCACTGATGACGTTGCTCCCCTGGGTTCTGCTGCCGGATCAACCGAGGAGAATTCAATATGATTGAACAGCGTTGTCACGAAGGCAAACAGCAAAAATGGTAGGGATAGTACCAAAATTAAGCCAACTGTTGCCAGGGCATAAATCGGACGACTGGCTCCCATCAACGCCAGAGCAGCAGCCAGACTCAAGAAGATAACAATGAGCCAGACGATAATCTGTCCATAAATGTCTCCAAAGGAGAGTGTGCAAACAACGCGATATTTTTTGATGTCCATAACGTTACCCCAGCGAGATCCCTTAAAGTTCTACAGTAAAGCCCAGCCATGGGAATAGACAATTTGGCTAAATCTTTTCTTAATGAGTTGCAATAAGTTTTTACATAAATGAATGAATCGAGCGCAATGAGAAAAAGCGGTATCAATGCTCGCTGGATCATGGCAACGGGGTTTAAGTAGGGTGGGCACTGCCAGCTATGTCTGAGGATGGAATAAGGAACAGACAATCACCCCCGTGGCCTGTTTCAAGTGGTTACGAATTGGGGCTATATCTTAAAACTTAGCGGTTCACATAGCGTATGTATTTCTATTTTTGCTGTGCCTGATCAATACCTTTTGTTTTACAAACCCTATGATGTGCTGACGCAGTTTACCGATGAGCGATCGCCCTCGACAGCTTCTGATGGTTCCTCTACCCGACGAACCCTCAAAGACTACATCCCGGTAACAGGCGTATATCCAGTGGGACGATTGGATCGAGACAGTGAAGGCTTATTGCTGCTAACGAATAACGGGCGGGTGCAGCATTATTTGTCCGATCCTAAGTTTGAGCATTCCCGCACCTATTGGGTGCAGGTGGAACGAATTCCCGATGACACAGCACTAGAGCAACTGCGGCGCGGTGTCATCATTCAGCGGTATTGCACCCGTCCGGCGATCGTTCGACGGCTCGACCAGGAGCCAGCGTTGCCGCCCCGTGATCCGCCTATCCGCTTTCGCAAATCGGTGCCCACCGCATGGCTGGAACTGACCTTAACGGAAGGCAAAAATCGGCAAGTGCGCCGCATGACAGCGGCGATCGGGTTTCCAACGCTGCGGTTGGTGCGAGTGGCGATCGCCCACCTCCATCTCAACGGATTAGAACCGGGACAGTGGCGCGAACTGACCCGCGATGAAGTTGAACCGCTGTTGCAACTGGGTAAGCCCACGTTGCCCAGGGCGGCACATCTGCGGCGCAGAAAATCCGGGCATCTGCCCAGGTAACTGGGGTGCAGTGAGGATGCTCCTGCTTATCCAGGGGTTAAACCTTTGGGATAAATATATATAGGCAGGGGTCGCCAGAATTTCAGCAAGCCATGACAACACGAGTGAGTGGCCTGGGTGAATCAACGCAGGAACGGGGCGGTGGGCGTTTGCATTCGGTGATTGAGCCAACCCCAATCCGTTCTAAAAAGCGGCGAACGAAAGCAAAAGCAAGCACTAAAATAGCTATATCGTCTTGACGTTTTCCGCCGTAATTCCGAGCTACACCGTCCTTATTCGCAGCAACCTACCGTTTTTGTGCCATGAAGACTCAATCTCAGCAAGACCGCATCATTATTTTCGACACGACATTGCGAGACGGCGAACAGTCGCCGGGAGCGACCCTGAATGTTGATGAAAAGCTAACGATCGCTCGTCAACTGGCACGACTGGGTGTGGATGTGATTGAAGCGGGCTTTCCGTTTGCGAGTCCTGGCGATTTTGAAGCGGTGCAGCGCATTGCTCAGCAGGTGGGCACTGTGGATGGGCCAACGATTTGCGGCTTGGCTAGAGCCACCCGCCAGGACATTCAAGCGGCGGCAGATGCGCTCAAGCCTGCGGCTCATCCCCGCATTCATACGTTTATTGCAACTTCGGATATTCACCTGGAGTTCAAGCTGAAGAAAACTCGTAAAGAGGTGGTGGCGATCGCGGAAGAGATGGTGGCCTTTGCCAAGTCGTTTGTGGCAGATGTCGAGTTTTCGCCAGAAGACGCGGGACGCTCTGATCCAGAGTTTTTGTATGAAGTGTTGGAACGGGCGATCGCAGCAGGTGCCACTACTATTAATATTCCCGATACCGTTGGCTATACCACCCCGGCAGAATTTGGGGCGATTATCCGTGGCATCAAAGAAAACGTGCCCAATATTGACAACGCCATTATTTCCGTCCACGGTCACAATGATCTGGGTTTGGCGGTGGCTAACTTCCTGGAAGCGGTGAAGAATGGGGCGCGGCAGCTAGAATGCACCATCAACGGCATTGGCGAACGAGCCGGTAACGCAGCACTAGAAGAACTGGTGATGGCAATGCACGTGCGGCGGCAGTATTTCAACCCGTTTTTGGGTCGTGCCCCAGAGTCGGAAGCGGCTCTCACTAATATTGATACGCGGCAGCTTTATAAAACCTCCCGGTTGGTTTCCAATTTGACGGGCATGTTGGTGCAGCCCAACAAGGCGATCGTGGGAGCTAACGCGTTTGCTCATGAATCTGGCATTCATCAAGACGGGGTGCTGAAGCACAAGCTGACTTATGAAATTATGGATGCCACGTCCATTGGTTTAACCGACAATCAAAT
The DNA here is from genome assembly GCF_015207605.1 of Oculatella sp. LEGE 06141. Classification (GTDB taxonomy): domain Bacteria; phylum Cyanobacteriota; class Cyanobacteriia; order Elainellales; family Elainellaceae; genus Oculatella. Next base: position 316,147 of record NZ_JADEWO010000001.1, on the reverse strand, counting down.
TGTGTTGGGCAAACATTCGGGACGCAATGCGTTTCGTACGCGCCTCAAAGAATTGGGCTACGAGTTGGCAGACCAGGAGCTAAACCGGGCTTTCTTGCGCTTCAAAGAACTGTGTGACCACAAGAAAGAAGTCACCGATTGGGATTTAGAGGCGATCGTCAATGACGAGAGCCAGCAGGTACCAGAACTGTTCAAACTGGAGCATGTGCAAGTGTCCTGTGGCGATCATGCCCGTCCTACGGCCACTGTGATCATGAGAACGCTGGATGGTCAGGAGCTAACCGATGCGGCGATCGGCACTGGGCCAGTAGATGCGGTTTACAAAGCGATTAACCGGGTGGTCGAAATTCCCAATCAGCTCATCGAGTTCTCGGTTCAGTCTGTCACTGAGGGCATCGATGCGATGGGCGAAGTCACGATTCGGCTGCGGCACGAAGACCGAATTTTCTCAGGCCATGCGGCAAACACTGATATCATTGTGGCCTCGGCTCATGCGTATATTAATGCGCTGAATCGGCTGTACGCATCGATGCAACGGGGCAAATCTCTGCATCCACAGCATGGAGAAGAGGTGGTTCAGCCCGTTGCATAGTGGTCAACGTTAAGACTGAGGAAACGGGATGAATCAGGGTGGGAAATTGAAGCCTAATCTGCAACGCTCAGCGTCCACGGCTGAATCGGCATCTCGTTTTTCTTCCTACCTGTCTCAACCGTTTTGGCACTACTTCTGGACGTATGTGCTGCTGGGGGCGATCGCCTGTGTGATGCTGTTGCCCCTGGTATGGTTGGTGAGTACCGCCTTTAAAGCGCCCACGGAAGATATTTTTCAGTTTCCACCACGATTTTTACCGGCTCAGCCCACTCTGCAAAATTTTGTCACCGTGTGGCAGACGAATCCGTTTGGGCGGTATTTGTTCAACAGCACGCTGGTTGCGGTGTTAACAGTAGGGCTAAATCTGCTGTTTTGTTCGCTGGCGGCCTATCCGCTGGCACGTTTGCGGTTTCGGGGACAAAATCTCATCTTTACGCTGGTTGTGGCCACGATCTTAATACCGTTTCAGATTGTGATGATTCCGCTGTATATCCTTGCGGTGCAGTTGGGCTTGCGAAACAGTTATTTGGGCTTGATTTTTCCGGCGATCGCCTCAGCTTTCGGCATTTTCTTGCTGCGTCAGGCGTTTCAGGGTGTTCCCAAAGAGCTAGAAGAAGCGGCGCGGATGGATGGCTGTTCGGAAGTGGGAATTTGGTGGTTTGTGATGCTGCCGTCGATTCGTCCGGCATTGGTAACGCTGGCTATTTTTGTCTTTATTGGTTCCTGGAGCGATTTTCTTTGGCCGCTAATCATTTTGGATCGGCCAGAGTTTTACACGTTGCCGTTAGGGGTGGCACAACTGGCGGGGGCTTTCTCGCTCGACTGGCGGCTAATTGCGGCTGGCTCGGTGATTTCGGTCGCTCCCATTTTGCTGTTTTTCATCGTCATGCAACACTATATTGTGCCAACCGAATCTGGGAGTGGTGTAAAAGGATGATCTCAGGAATTATTGCGGCGATCGCCTACGGGATTTTATCAATTGTTGGCGGCATCATGGGTTACGCTCAAGCCCAAAGTAAGATATCGCTCATTTCAGGCAGTATTAGCGGTATCTTGCTGATTTTGGGTGGAGCGCTGGAGTGGTTTGGCGTGACGGGGGGGCTGATCCTGGCGGCGATCGTGGCTGCCGTTTTAGTTGTGGTCTTTGCTGTGCGCCTGTTCAAAACCCGCAAGTTGATGCCTGCGGGTTTGATGATTGTTGCTGGTGTGGTGACGCTCCTGGTTATTTGGTTGGCGCAACCCACCTAACCCGACGGCTGCGATTCGCTGGCTTCGTCCGGCTGAACGGTGCAGGAGCGTGTTTGGCACTGCTGCTCGTATAGCTGCTGAATGTAGGGTTCTTGCCAACTCAGCGGAATTTCCAGTAAATCGCGCGTTCCGGTGAAGCCTTGTCCAATAAACAGCAAGACGGCAAAGATGTTCAAAACAACGTGAACCGTGCGCCAGCGGTTTTGCCGATCCTGGTAGATGTCCTGCACGATCGCCAGCGAGAAGATCATCAGCAATGCGGCGGCGATGCCGTAATAATAGTGCGAGATATACCATTCAAAGCCGCGCCGATAAATTTCAGGTTGCGACCCCAGCAGAATCAACCCCATCCCCGTTAAACTTGCAAAAACGCCGCGCCACAGTTTTGGCTTGGCTCGATACAGTAACAGCAAAGAGGCGATCGTCGCCAGGTAGATCAGGCTCACAAAGCCGATGCGTAGCGGTTCATCATTCCAGGTTTGATTGGCCGATATTTTTGTGAACAAGGGATACGCCAGTCCGATCAGGGTTAACCCCACGACGGCACCGCTCAGCACTCGACCCAACTTTAAGTGTTCTGGCCCAACGGTGGGCGGAATTTTGCTTTTGTCGCCTGCAACTACGGCTAAGCGGCGTTGACGGGTTTGCAACGAAAAATAGACCACCATGCCAATGAGCGGAAAAACAAAGGCGATCGCGATCGCTGGATGGATTAAAGCTGCAATATCTTTAGCGCTCATATTCGCTCTCTTAAGTCGGTTGGTTTGATGAGACGATGGGCCATCTCAGCACCACGGATACTAGCAATTTAGCCACAGCTATTCGCTGTTCAGCATCATATCGCCTGAATTTAGCTAGAGGTGGTGTGTTAGCACACTGTTATCTATTGGGACATACTGAGTGGGAAACCGGATGATAGTTTACTAAGAATTGAAGCCAGATCCGTTAAGGTATGACTCAGCTCATTCTCAGCTCAGCTTGAGAAAATGCTGCCAAAAGACTGAGCAGTTATACAGAAGATTACTCATAGGCTGCTGAATGTCCGGTATTTCGGGTGCGAGGGCTGTTTAGAAAGTTAGACAGCGGCAATCCCATGAGACGTACTTAGACCACTGTTGACTTGTACTTACTCAGTATGTGTTAGAGCAACGCCAATGACTACTTCATCATCAGAAGGCCGTCCGTCAAAGCACTCTCAGCAGCAGGCACTCGCCAAACCGCAAGTGACCACAGTTGTATTGCTCAGCATCATTGCGCTTTCAGGTGCTATTGCTGCGGCCTGGTTTGCCGGACAGGGAACCATCAGCCGTATCTTTGCCCAGCTCAATGCTTTGCAGACCAGCCCTCCTCTCTGGCTAGAAGTGCCAATGGTGGCTGGTCAATATCTGTTAGTTCCAACCGTAGCCCTGTTTGTGCTGGTGCTGGTGGTGATGAGGGTGTCTCCTCAGCCACGAACCTGGTCGCGAGCCATCGTTGTCACTATTTTGTTGATGTTAACGGTGCGGTATCTGTTGTGGCGATCGCTTTCTACTCTAAACCTGGACACTCCGTTGAACGGGGTGTTTAGTCTGGGGCTATTTTTCCTGGAACTGTTGATGCTGGTGAGTGGCACCATTCAACTGTTGCTGATGCTGCGTGTGCGCGATCGGCGGCGTGAGGCCGACTGGTTAGAAATGGATGTGCGTGAAGGTCGGTATATGCCGACAGTAGACATACTAATTCCCACCTACAACGAGCCAGCATTTATCTTACGGCGCACGGTGATTGGCTGTCAGGCGTTGGAGTATCCCAACCGCACGATTTATCTATTGGATGATACGCGCCGACCCGAAATTCAAGCGTTGGCCGAAGAGTTGGGATGCGAGTACATGACTCGTCCTGATAATCGGCACGCCAAAGCCGGAAATTTGAATCACGCGATCGCCCGGACAACGGGAGAATTTCTCGTTGTGTTTGATGCCGACTTTGTGCCTACTAAAAACTTTCTGCACCGCACGCTTGGCTTTTTCCAGGATGCCAAAATTGCCCTGGTGCAAACTCCGCAAACGTTTTACAATCCTGACCCGATCGCTCGTAACCTGGGGCTAGAAAACGTCCTGACTCCTGAAGAAGAAGTGTTCTACCGCCAAATTCAGCCAATTCGCGATGGAGCCGGAAGCGTGATCTGTTCTGGCACATCGTTTGTGCTGCGCCGTCGTGCTCTGGAAGAGGCTGGCGGTTTTGTGACCGATTCGCTCAGTGAAGATTATTTCACAGGGATTCGGTTGTCGGCTAAGGGCTACAACCTGATCTATCTCGATGAAAAGCTGAGTGCTGGGTTAGCTGCCGAAAATATTGCAGCCCACGCTATTCAACGAATTCGCTGGGCACAGGGGACGCTGCAAGCCTTTTTCATTCATTCCAATCCATTAACGATTCCTGGGCTGAGGCCGTTGCAGCGGTTAGCACACCTGGAAGGGTTGCTGCACTGGTTTACCAGTATCTCGCGGGTTGGGTTTTTGATGATGCCGTTGACCTATTCTTTTCTACAGGTGATTCCCTTACGCGCCACGGCAAATGAGCTGCTCTACTTCTTTTTCCCCTATTATTTGGTGCAACTCTCGGTGTTTGCCTGGCTAAATTACCGTTCTCGCTCGGCTCTGCTCTCGGATATCTACTCACTGGTGTTGTGTTTTCCGCTGGCGCTAACGGTGATTCAATCGATGCTCAATCCGTTTTCCAAGGGGTTTAAAGTAACGCCCAAGGGCACAGCCAGCGATCGCTACTCCTTCAATTGGTCACTGGCGACCCCGTTGTTGGTGATGTTTGTGGCAACGGCGGTGAGTTTGTGGATCAATTTAGGGGTCTGCATGATCAAGGGGGCATGGCAGGCGACGGTTCCCCCAGAAGTGGCGATGCAGGTCAAGGGCATTGGCCTGGGGTGGATTTGGAGTGGCTATAACCTGGTGATGTTGGGGATTGCGCTGCTCATTTTGCTAGATGCGCCCCGCCCGAACCTCTATGACTGGTTTGATTTACGCCGAACGGTGCGGTTGCAAGTGCCTCAGTCGTCTACAACACCTCATCCTCAGCTATTTTGGGGCGTGACCACGATGCTGTCGGAAGTGGGTGCTGAAGTGGCATTAACCCAGTCTGGTTTTCCAGGGTTGGTAGGGGATGAAACGATTCCTGTGCAGCTCGATATTTTAGAGGAAGGGTTGGTGTTGCAGGGGCAAGCAACGGCGAGTGGGATAAAGGATGAGTTTCCAACGGTTCGGATCTCGTTTGAGCAGGTGAGTTTGCAGCAGCAGCGGCAACTGGTGGCGATCCTATTCTGCCGACCGGGGCAGTGGAAGAGCCATCATACGCCTAGTGAACTGCAATCGTTTATGCTGCTGTTTCGCATTTTGCTGCGTCCTCGCGTGTTGTTTGCTCGCACGGTTGATGTGAGTGCGATCGCGGTTGCTAAAACCTGATTGTCTTTGGGTGGTTTGTTGGGAGAAGGGTGGATATGCGATCTTCCACTCTTTTGCAGGATTTGGTGGGGGGGACTGGATGAGCTAAAGATCTGGGGGCTAGCCCCCAGACCCCCACTGAGGGACGAAGCGCGTCCCCCAGTCCCCCTCCGCAAGGAATGGGGGAAGAGGGGGACAAGTCGCTTCGCATTGCAGGGGGCATTGGGGCACTTCGGATGGGATTCTCGCCCCTTAAGATTCTTAATCTCTGGTTCTGTTTTCTATCGGGCTGCGAACACAAAGCTCAAACTGAGCAACACACCGCTCCAGAAGTGGAGATTGACGGCCAAAAACTTGCAGTTGCTCACTCGTTCTGGTTGGTTGTGATACATCTGCACGTGACGGCAAAGTTTATAGGCAGACGGCAAACTGGCAAAAATGAACAGGGTGGAGAGGGGGAAGATATGAAGTACCACAAACAGCAGGGTTAAGGCAAAAATCCCCCCGGTGGCCCAGGGCAGTAGTTGAGCGCTGCGACGGGTGCCAAGACGAACAATGGGCGATCGCTTCCCGGCAGCCAGGTCATCTTCAACCTGATGGAAATGGGAACAAAATAAAATGAGACTGGTGCTGATGCCCAGGAGCAGTGAGGCTGTGAGGCTAACGGCTGACCAGGATTGAGTTTGGCTGTAGTACGCTGCTGAAACGGCCAGGGGGCCAAAGCTTAAGAAGCATAGAATTTCTCCCAGGCCACGATACCCCCAGCGAAAAGGTGGCCCCTGGTAGATGTAGCCCAAGGCGCAACACAGCAGAATTAGCCCTAACACGGTGATATCCCGCTGCCATAGGGCGATCGCCAGGATACCTAAAATGCCTGAACCTAAACACACATTGCTGAGCCAAAAAATTAGCCGTTTGTTACCGGTTAAGTTCACAAGAGAATGGTGTTTGTTCAGATCAATTCCTGTTTCTGAATCGAACACATCGTTACTCAAATTCTCCCAGGCAAGAATGAGAATGGCGGCGATTAAAAAAATGAGAAAGGTACCAATCTGAAGCGAATTTGTTTCTGCAAAAGCAATGGCAGTTCCTAATACAATTGGCATGATGGCGACGCTATACATCGGTGGCTTAATTGCCGCCAGCCAAAGCTTAGACTTAGGGTAGGTAAGAGACTTTGTGGTCATTGCCTGGAATAGTTGAGGTTGCCAGAAGCCTAATAATTCTACGACTTTGCGGGTACTCTCAAGCTGAGTTGGGGTGGATTTAGCAATCTTTAGAAATATTTCGATTCCAGTACAGCAGTTAGCGCAATCTCAGTTACAAAAGTTCAAATTGGGTTAACAGTCACGCTCGGCTGTTTCCGGAGCCGAATTTGACCGCAGTGTGGAGCTAACCCAATGGATGATCGGCGATCGCTCGCACCATTCTGTGAGGTCTTCGGTGCCGAATCCTTTGCGTTCTGCCTACGGGGGCAACATGAGTGCCGTACTACCTTACGGTGGCAGCACAGCACACCACCAGGCAAGTGAAATAAATCCAATACAGGCCGCAGCAACGCAAACAAGCAAACACCACTGGTCGCGTGAAATCATTGCAGCATCCTTTCAAATCCTTCGGTAGAAGGAGTTCAACTTTAGTTGTAGCAATAACGATAGTTTAATCACAGCTTGGAACAGATTCAGTTCTCACCTAACAGCCTGTGACGTAAACCATTGCTGAAAATCTAGGAGAAAGCTTTGTTTCACGACCTTTTGTTGCAGCTAGCGCAAGTTCCCGTTACATCAACTGGCTTTATTGCAAACTGGCAAAAGCCAGTGATTATGACGGTGACCTGTCTGCTGGTGCTGATTATCGCCAGTCGGTCGATCGATCGTCCTCACGATGCGCCCAAGATGCCCTTGCCTCTATCATCGGTTCTCTTCAACGACGTCAGCGTTGGTGGCTTTTTAGGTGCTATGAGCTTTGGGCATGTGTTAGGCACGCTTGCGATTTTGGCTGTCGCTTCATTTACCTAAGCGCTTGAATTCGACTTAAACAGGGTGCGTTGCAGATGCAACGCACCCTGTAATTACAATGACGCTGATGCCAGAATAGGGAGAGAGGTTTCAGGCATGGCTCCATTGTCTCCGTCTCCAGAGACGCTCCAGAAACGCCTCAAAAATTAGTAATCGTATGGATTTTTGGGTTCGGGGATAGTGGTCAACGAGCTAGCCTGGATCACTAAATGGCGGCTGTCGTTGTAGCTCTCGGTAGTCATCGAGCCTTCAACCCGCAGCCAGGTATCAGAATTGGGCAACGGTTGTTCCTCGGCTAGCTTGACGGGTAAGCCAGCGGGATAAGCATCTGCGGCACAACACGTAATAATAAATCGAGAAATCATAAAATAGCCGTCGGGTAGCTCTGGCGACTGGATAACAAAGCCCTCAACCCTCGCAGGTTGCCCAGTGTAGGCATCGGGTTCAGGATAGACGTTGAGCGTTCGCACCCAATCGATTACAGATTTGTCTTCCGGGCGGGTTGAGGCACGAAAGGCTTGCGGTTGCGATCGCGTCATCGACAGGGTCTCGGTCACGCCCCGGTTGACCGCAACCTGGCTCGAAAACGGACGGGGTGTGAATTGTAGACCCACAATCGCGACGGTGAGCAAGATGGCGCTGCCTAATCCGGGTGGAAAGACCGAGAAGTGCTGCATAGACGGCAACCGCACCCCTTTGCTGCAACGGGGAACAAGTAGCTGCAACGCTTTGAACCCGCTGAGGGCGATTAAACAAACGCCAGCAGAATTGGCCAGCCACATATAGTCGGGATGCAGCAAAACGTTCATTTTGCCAGTGAACCAATATTTCAGCAGCAAAGTACCCCAGGCACCGATCGCCATTATGTCTAGCCATCGTGACCAGGCCATTCTGGTGCGCCGAGGGCGAGAAGAATCAAGGGGTTTGGATTTTACGGTCATATTGGTTCAGCCGAATAGAAGAACAGGGAGAGGGGGAAGTCATTAAACCGCTGGTTGGTTGTGAGTGTGCCTCAGTTCATGTACAAATTCACCAGCAACGTGAATAAAAAGGTCATTTGGGCAGCCAACGCAAACAGGTAAACAACGGCTCTACCTTGAAAAATCGAGAGCAACAGACCAATATTTTTGAGGTCAATCATTGGCCCAAACACCAGAAACGCCAGCAGCGAACCGCTGGTAAAAGTTGAAGCAAACGACAGCGCAAAAAACGAGTCAACGGTCGAGCAGATCGAAACCACGCAGCCCAAAATCATCATCGCCACAATCGACGAGATTGGCCCTTGCCCCAGTCCCAAAATAATGTCGCGTGGAACAGCAATTTGTACAATAGCCGCGATCGCGCTACCAATTACCAGCACGCCACCCAACTCCCGCAACTCCTGCACAATGTTATCCAGCACAAGCTGAATCCGGTACGACCACGGCTGAGTCAACGCCGGATTGGCAACCGCCGCCGCCTGCATTCCGCTGGCATCGAGACGCACCGGGTTGCCGGGTTGACCCAGCATAAATGTCCCAGATTGAAGCAGCGTCGATTCTGAAGCATGGGGTTTAGAACGTGCCGCTGCCTGGGGGGGTAGCATCGATCGCGCCACACTGGGTTGCAAGAGTGGACGCAAATCGGCCTGTGCACTAAAAACCCAACCAATCGTGGCGGCAATCAGCAGCGAAAAGCCAAGCCGCATAAACACAATTTCGGGCTGATCTCGAAAGGCAGTCCAGGTTGCCCACAGGACAATCGGATTGACGGTAGGAGCCGCTAGCAAGAAGCCGATCGCCATTGATGCCGGGGCACCCTGCACCAACAACCGCCTTGCCACCGGCACGTTGCCGCATTCGCACACTGGAAACAAAAAACCAATCAGGCTCCCTGCCAGCGCGCCGAGCAGCGGATGTCGAGGAACGGCAGCTACGAGCTTGCGTTCGTCAACAAACAGCAGCAGCAGGCTGGAAAACACGACCCCAATGAGCAAAAATGGCACCGCCTCAACCAGCAGGCTAAAAAAGAGGGTCAGGGCGTTATTCAATTGCGTCATGTCCGCTCACTCCTCGGTCGATGGGGCGATCGCCTCACGCAAGCTGCTCAGCCTAACCTGAGTGCGTGAAACTAACCGGCCCAATGTCTGCCAAGCTATTCTAACTGAATCACTCCAGCATTTTGAATCACGTTCTCAGGGGTACCAAACCCGTTCGTAGGAGTTTGGCATAACCCGGCTCTGACTCGGCTTCCACTGGAGTCGATACAAGTCGATACAATTTCAAATCTCTTCTCTCAAGAAGCGCAAAAACACTTTTTCTGACAGCATCACGTACTGCCTAATTTTGAGGATTTGATCGGTGAGATTACTATACGCTTCCTCTAACTCGGACGCAGACCAGAGCGTCTCTTCCGCCATTAAAATAGTGCGATAATCGGCAACATCTCTGCGGAAGCGATCGCAATTTTGCCGCAGATCGGTAACGAGTTGATGAAATTTTTGCGAAACCCGTGATGCTTGAGAGGCGCGATCGACCGCTTCCATTTCGTCGATCAATTCTGAAAAAGTAGTGACAACGTCCTCCAAGTCTGAAAGGCAGCTTTTCAAATCATCGAGATCTGGCCCACCGCTCGACAAATCACCCATAGAACTATTGTTCAAACTGCCGCTTTAATGCGGCTGCTTCCTAAGCAATACCGCTCTCGTCTTTCTCGCTGCTTGCCCAGCCTGAACCGCAGACCGATGCAGCTCTAACCGTTGGCGATCGAGCCAATCTGCCAGGTCATCGTTCCAGCAAAGAGGTTTAGAGGACGTTACCAGCGAATGAACGGCAGGTTTAATGTCGTTTTCCAGGTAATCCTCTAACTGTTGAATCGCATCATGCCTGTCACATCGTTCGCTGCGACTCACAAGAGGTTGTGCAACCTCGTAATGAACGTGATCCGACTGGTTATCTGATTGACTTGACATCGTTTTACAGCCTGAGGTTCCACTCATCCTGTTCTGAATCAGTGCTGAATGACATCAGCAACCGAATAGTACATCATGATCCTGCTAGAGGATGCTTCAAAGGTGCTGAGTATTCCTTAGATTGCCCTAAAATCCTCCAACTTCGGGCTTCAGCGCCAGCGTTTAGCCGAATGGTGATCATCGAACTGGCCGGAAGCCCCCGCTGGGGAATTTGTTTAAGGGGCACCCGCAGCACAGTTGCTCCTGTTCAAACAACCTCTAACAAATTAACCGATAGTTTAATCTTCCACCTTAACACTGGTAGGGACGTGGCGTACCTTGCAGCAAGCCAGCAGGGCGTTTGAAGCATGATCGTACCGAATGCTGCGCCCGTGGAAGAGACCGTTGATGCTTTTACAGCCATTTGCATTCACCACACCCCAAACCCTACACCTCACACCTATCCTGGCGAGACTGTGGCTGACTCGATTGAGAACTGCTGTAAGACAGCCTCTCAGAAACCGTTCAACAGGACAGGGGAATCTATACCAGTCGAAAGACCAATGTTCAACGTTTAGATAGAGACAAGACGTTAACAAAATCTGAGATTTTAAGATCAACCTATAATTTGATTTGCTACTAAAACTGCATTGGGTATAAGCATATGTTGGGTATAAACCAGGTTAAAACAGCCGCCCTTTTGGGGCTTTTAAGCGGCTTGATTGTATTGGTGAGCTATTATCTGGCGGGTAATGAGCAAGGACTTTATTTGGGGCTGCTGTTTGCAGCATTCACCACGCTAGGGTCTTGGTTTTATTCCGATAAAGCGGCGTTAGCGGCGTATCAAGCGCAACCCCTCGCCCGCGAACAAGCACCAGACCTGTATGACACGATCGCCAGGTTGAGCGATCGCGCTGGTATTCCCATGCCAACGGTTTTCCTAGTTCCGACCGAAACGCCAAACGCATTTGCCACCGGACGCGACCCCCAACATGCTGCCGTTGCGGTGACAGAAGGCATTCTTGAACTGCTGTCCCAGGAAGAACTGGAAGGGGTTTTGGCGCATGAGCTAACCCACGTCAAAAATCGGGACACTCTAACTCAAGCCGTCGCCGGAACGCTGGGTGGCGCGATTACGTTTGTCGGGCGCATTCTAACCTTTGGCGCATTGTATGGGCCAGTTACCCGTAACAATCGGCAGGGCGGAAATCCTTTAGGCGTGCTGTTTCTGATTGTGTTGGCTCCCCTGTCAGCCGCTCTGATCCAGATGGCGATCTCGCGCACTCGCGAGTATGCCGCAGACGCGGGTTCGGCAGAAATCACCGGAAATCCGGGCGCATTGGCCAGTGCGCTCACGAAGCTGGAAGAAATGGGACGACAGCTGCCCATGAACGGCAATCCTGCCTTTTCACCATTGCTAATTGTTAATCCGTTGTCTGGGGAAGGGTTGCAGTCGCTGTTCCGCACTCACCCACCCACTGAGGATCGGATTCGGCGGTTGTTAGAAATGGCACAACAGAAACAACAGCCTCAGCCCGCTACGGCTTAGTTCTAATCGGCTACGGCAAGCCACCCTTCGACACCCTGTAACGATGCCATTCATCGCATCAGTACGGGGTGTTGTTGCGATCGCAGCTCATTTGAATCAAAAACGCCAAATTCCGTTTGGAGGTTGCTTGGAATCTATCAACTGTGTAAGGGCGTAGCATTCGGCAAACAGCTTTGAAATAGACCCAGACGTATTGCCCGAATGCTACGCCCCTACGGGGGGTGGGCTATAAATTAGACTGTTGAACGTCCTCTAAGAGACGGATGGCTCTTCCGTCGCTTGGGGATGGAAGTAGTTGTAAATTTGCTGTGCCATCTTCGGCCCAATTCCAGGAACCTCAGCAATTTGCTTGGGGCTGGCTTCTCGCAGGTAATCGATCGAGCGGAAATGACCTAGCAGCAGTTTTTGACGATGCTGTCCTAAACCGGGAATTTCCTCCAACCGGGAACGGCGCATGCGATCGCTCCGTTGCTGTCGGTGAAAGCTAACGGCAAAGCGGTGGGCTTCATCCCGTAACCGTCGCAAGAGCTGCACTCCCGGCTGCTCCGCTTCGGTGTCTAAGGGCAGCGATTCTCCTGGTAGAAAAATCTCTTCCCGTTGCTTTGCCAGACTCACCACACGTACATCTTCCATTAAATTCATCTGGCGCAGCACTTCAACCACCGCTGAGAGCTGCCCTTTACCACCGTCAATCATCACCAAATCGGGAAAGTCTGGATTGCCTGCCCGCTGCATTTCCGGATCTTGAGCATAGCGACGGAAACGACGGCCAATCACCTCGGCCATGCTGGCAAAGTCGTCGGAATGACCCGATCGCACCGTTGGATTTTTAATTTTGTAATGGCGATAATGCTGCTTTGCGGGAATGCCGTCCACAAACACCACCTGAGAGGCCACAGCATCCGAGCCTTGAATGTGAGAAATATCGTATCCCTCAATTCGGTGGGGCAAGTCGGGTAGATCGAGCAGTTCTGCCAGGTTGAGCATGGCCTGGTGGTTGCGATCGGCAAACCGCTGGGTGCGTGCCAGTTCGTACCCTGCATTCCGCTCTACCATCTCAATTAAATCGGCTTTGCTCTGCCGTTGCGGCAACAAGATAGTGACTTTACGGCTCTTGCGCTTTGACAAAAATTCTGCCAGCATCTCGGCTTCGGGCAGGTCGTGCTGCACCAAGATTTCGGCTGGAATCTCCACATCTTCAACCGTTTGATAATGTTCTTCCAACACCCGCTGCAAAATGGCTCCCGGTGAGCCGGATTGAGCATCGGCCACAAAACCAAAGCGCCCCACCAGGCGACCCGCTCGAATTTGGAACAGTTGAATACAGGCGTGCTGATCGTCTGCCATCAGGGCGATCGCATCTCGCGACACCGTATCATCGGGCAAAGACACCTTTTGTTGCGAATGAAGCGATTGCAAACCGCGAATTTGATCGCGCAGCCGAGCCGCATACTCAAAGTTCAGTTCTTCAGCCGCTTTTTCCATTTGAGCCGCCAGAACGTCCTCCAGTTCCTGGGTTCGCCCCTGAAAGATCATCGCTACTTTTTGCATGATCTTGCGATAGTCCTCTACGGTTACTAATCCCTGGCACACCCCAACGCACCGCCCAATGTCGTAGTTTAAACAGGTGCGATCTTTAAACAACGGCTGAGGGCGCTGCCGCAGTGGAAAGATCCGCTTCACCATGTGTAGCGTGCGCCGCAACGCGCCCACATCCACGTAGGGGCCGTAATAGCGATCCTTTGTTTTGCCTAACTTGCGCTTGCGAGTAATAAAGATGCGGGGATAGTCGTCGCTCCAGGTGATGCAGAGATACGGATACTTTTTGTCGTCCTTCAGCAGCACGTTGAAATGAGGCTGGTGCTGCTTGATCAGGTTATCTTCCAGCGCCAGCGCTTCTGCTTCGGAATCCGTAACGATGAATTCAATCTCGGCAATTTGCATCACCATCAGGGCAATGCGCGGGTTGTGGTCGTGATTGTCTCGAAAATAGGAGCGAACCCGCGCCCGTAGCCGCTTCGACTTGCCGATGTAAAGAATGTTGTCGGCAGCATCGCGCATGAAATAAACCCCAGGCTCCAGCGGAATTTCCTTGAGCCGAGCCTCCAGACGATCGGGGTCTTTCACCAGAGAAATGGATTGAGGAGACGTTGTCACGGGCGATCGCGAATGATGTACGAGGTCATACAGTCCACCTTTTCAGGATACTGCCACATCAGTACATCTGACCTTTAACAATTCCCGAACGTTGGGGGTGGGGTACTAGCTAACTCAAAACATCGGCCAGCGTTTGGCGTAGCTTCAACAAACCTCGCCTTGCTCTGGCTTTGACTGTGCCCAGCGGAATGGCTAACTGCTTGGCAATTTCCGACTGGCTGAGACCCTCGTAATACGCCATTTTCAGAATCTGTTGCTGGCTGTTTGACAACTGCGCCAGCGCCGCTTGCACCTCCTGAGAGCGTTCGCCCTGCGCGACCTGCTCAAATGGAAGATTGGCTGTAACATCTTCTGAGCGGCGGGGGTGCCATTGTTCCAACCGATGTTGAGCTGCTGTCCGCGATCGCACCCGGTCGATGGCTCGCGATCGCGTCATGATCGCCAAAAAGGTTCGCAACGAACCACGGCTCGGATCATAGGAACTGCTGCGCCACAGCGTTACAAAAATATCCTGGGTCAAATCTTCTGCTTCTTGCGGGTTGCCCAATGTTTTCAGCGCTAATCCGTAAACCAATGCAGAATGGCGATCGTACAGAATACCAAGCGCACCAGTCCGCCCAGCTTTGAGGGATACGAATAGTTCTGCATCGGTTTGTTGCAGTAACGATCGCGGTTGGTTACCAGGTGAATCAGAATGCATGTGTTCTGAAGAATAGGTGTTGTTAACCCGGCAATCTTGAGCTGGCATTCCCCGATTGAACCCTTAAACCCATTTCGATCGCTTCTCGGCACTGAACACTGCCAGGTTAATTTCCGGTTACTGAGAAGAGGATGCTACGACCAACACGGTAGACCCTGTAGAACGGTCAACAAACGTCTGAACTTGGAATTCGCCAGTTTTGCAGAAGCATCCCAGCAAATATAACCCACAGACTGAAGTCCAGAGCCACAGGAACGAGCCTGCTGCTGCCAAAACACGCTGCACCTCTGAGCAGGTCAGTTAACCCAGTAGAAAAGAGGGCAACTGTTCAGACAAGGTCTCTAGCCAAACACACCCTGGCTTTGGCACCCCAATTTTGATGGCTGTGGCATCGGGTCATACTGTTTTGGCTACTTTGTCTACGGCTGATTTACGGTATGAACCACCTGCATTTGCCTGCACCACCGAAAGCCTCACTCTTCGAGCCTCTATTCCTAATTCAACTCGATTGCTCGTATTCCGCAACGACTGCAAGAATTGTCGGGATAGATACGTTAGATCGAGAGCAGCGATCGCCCTATACAGTACGTTTAGAGGTGATGTCTGCTGCAACATGACAGGGTGGCAGCGTACCAACTTCTCTTTTGTTGAATAAAGCAACGGTGCCAGCGTTGCCGCAGTCTGCGCCCCGATCGCGCCTCCGGCTCACAGGAATGATACGTTTAACCTAATCAACCTTTAACCTAATCAACCCTCAAGTCGAAGCCATTGACCCTTTCTCCTGACATCAGCAACATCGCCACCAGCCGCTGGCATGGCACCTTACAACTGGAATTTGCCCACTCGCAGGACAAGACGCAGCTCAGCCGCAGCTATGCCCAAGCCCCTTTGAAAGTGCAGCGTCCCTTTTATCCGGAAGGTGAAGGCGTTTGTCATACCGTTATGCTGCACACGGCGGGCGGAATTGTGGGCGGCGATCGCCTCTCTGTTGATATTCAGCTTCATCCCCAGGCTCAAGCCCTGATCACAACGGCTGCTGCCGCCAAGGTCTACCGCAGTAATGGTGCAGAAGCCACCCAATCCACAGCGATTCACGTCGCTTCAGGTGCCTGTTTGGAATGGTTGCCGCAAGAGGCGATCGTGTTTGATGGGGCACGCTATCGGCAAGAGCTGCGGGTCGATTTAGCAGCGGATGCGCTGTGGCTGGGGTGGGATGTGGCTCGGTTGGGGCGAAGTGCCAGAGGCGAACAGTTTTTAACCGGGGAGTGGCGATCGCGCATCGAAGTGTGGCAGCACAACGCTCCGTTGTGGATTGATGCCCAGTGGTTGCAAGGAGGCAGCGAGATGTTAACGAGTCCACACGGGTTAGCAGGATATCCGGTGATTGGCAGTTTTGCCATTGTGGGGCGATCGCCCTCTCAAGACATGGTCGAAAAAGCCAGACAGCTCTGGACAGACGGCAACTATCACGGGGAAGCGGGCGTGACTCGGTTGATGGCAGGGCTGCTGTGCCGTTATCGCGGCAGTTCAACGGCAGAAGTGCGTCGTTGGTTTACCCAGGTATGGAATTTAGCGCGGCTAGACCTCTTGCAGCGTCCGGCCTGTTCTCCCAGGGTTTGGCAGCGATGAATCTTGTTAGGTAGAAGGCTGTCCCACCGTTTTGAGGACATCCAGAAACGCAAAAACAGAGCGGGGCAAGAGCGCCTCGGCCAGGATGGCAACGCCAATCACTCGCTCCAGCGGTACGGGTAACGGTCTAATTTGCACTTCGGGTGGAATCGGCTTGGCGGCCAGTCGCGCCATGACGGTGGCTCCTAATCCCTGTTTCACCATGCTGATAATGGTAGAGTCTTCTCGCACTTCATAATCGACCTTGAGCGTGCAGCCAAACTGCAAACAGTGGTCACGAACGGCTTTGTTATGTTGGGAGGTGCGGCGGTTCACAATCATGGGATAGGTGGCTAGTTGCTCCCAGGTTAAGGGAGGAGCCGTGTGATGAGCGTCGGGCGGTAGCAGAACCACAAAATCGTCGCGAATTAACTCCCAGGTTTGAAAATCAGCCGTGGTGGGCAGCGAGGTAAAGCCCACTTCGGCCTGTCCCTCGCGCAGGGCTTGTTCCACTTCCACGTAGCGATCGAACTCTGAAAGGGCAACGCTAATCATCGGAAACTTAGCGCGAAACTGAGAAATCACCTCTGGCAACAGGTGGGTGGCTATACTGCGAACCGAGGCCACCCGCACCTGCCCCCCTTGCAGCCCTTTGGCTAAATTGGCTTTGTGCTGAATCGAGTCCAACAACTGCAACACTCGCCGCGCGTCTTCAATGATTTCTTCCCCTTCGGAGGTCAGCACGGCACCGTGCCGCCCCCTGGCTAATAGCACCACGCCAAGCTCGTCTTCCAGGGTGGCGATCGCATGGCTCACGGTAGATTGCGATAACCCCAGATGAAGCGCCGCCAGGCTGAAGTTGCCAAAGTCAACCACGGTGACAAATGCCTGAAGCTGCGAGACTTTTAACTTATAGCCGCTGATGTCATTCATGGAGGCAACCCTTGTGTTACCTACACCAATACAGAATTACTGACGGAATATCTATCGATTTTATCGATAGGACACCATCTAGCCCCTGCTTTGATTTCCCACTCTCGCTCTACTAGGGTGAAGACATTACTTCGGTGTCGGCTCGATCGCACGATTACGTATGAGAGTTATCATTCGAGATGCGGCTTTAAGCGATCTCCCTCACATTCTGGAATTACTTCATTTAAAAGCAGAATTTGATGGTTGCCCAAATTCAGTGTTGGCAACGGCTGAGGCGTTAGAAACCGATCTCTTTGGTGAGAACCCTCTGGCATCCGTATTGCTGGCTGACGTAGACGGTGAACTGGCTGGTTTTGCCACCTATCATTCCATCTATTCCACCTTTCTGGCAAAACCGGGTATCTGGCTGGACGATCTCTATCTCAAACCCAATTATCGCAATCACGGCATTGGGCAGGCGCTGATTGCTCGTTTGTCTGAAATTGCGATCGCCACTGGATGCGGCAGAATTGATTGGACGGTGGCTACAGGCAATGCAGGCGGTATTCGGTTCTATCAACGCCTGGGCGCGTCGATTCAGGAGTCTGTGCGGCTGTGCCGTTTGGATGGAGAGGCGATCGCCCAAGCTGCCGTGTTAAGTGGTCATCCCGTTTGAGCCATTCCCTGAGAGGCCACATGAAACGGTTCGACGGTAGGCCAAGCGGATTTGATGTTGGGTGAATGAGTGAATATGAACCTGTTGATCGCGTTATTCATTTCGTTCTTGCTTCTGTTGTTCAGCGCTTTTAAGGGCTATTTCATTGCTTATCCGCTGTTCATTTCAATGATCCTGATCATGATGGTGTTATGTCGCCAGGGATTTTCATTGAAAAGCTTGCTCAAAATGGCGGTTGTAGGCAGTAAAAAATCCTTTTCAGTTCTCAGCGTTCTGCTGCTAATTGGTGCAGTAACGGCCATCTGGATGGCGGCGGGTACGGTTCCGGCGATCGTCTACTACGGGATTCAGTTCATTGATCCACAATACTTTGTGCTGGCGACGTTTCTGTTAAGCAGCTTTGTGTCGCTACTCATTGGCACCTCCTTTGGTACGGTTAGCACCATTGGCATTGCTCTGATGATTATGGCGAGTAGCAGCACTGTAAATCCTCACATCATTGCCGGAGCAATCATTGCCGGAGCCTATTTTGGCGATCGCTGTTCTCCCATGTCATCCAGTGCCAACTTAATTGCCAGCGTCACCAAAACCAAGCTCTATACCAATATTCAAAACATGTGGCTAACGGCGATCGTACCATTGCTGCTAACGACCTTTCTGTACTGGATACTGTCGTTACTCAACCCGGTACAGATTGCCAATGATCATTTTTCGGCTGAAATTGCCAGACTGTTTAACATTAATGTCATTGATTTATTACCTGCGATCGCAATTCTGCTGCTGTCGGTGCTGCGGGTTGAAGTGAAACTATCAATGGTGATTAGTATTGTGGTTGCGATTGCGATCGCCCTGTTTTATCAGCATTACTCGGTCATTGAACTCTGCCAATTTATGCTGCTCGGCTTTGGCATTGCAGAAGAGACACCGCTGCAATCAATTCTGCTGGGAGGGGGAGTCCTTTCAATGGTGAAGGTCTCCATTGTGGTGATTATTTCTACGGCTTTTGTCGGCATCTTTGCTGGAACGCAAGCCTTGCAGCGTATCGAATTGTTTTTGGTAAATGTCAAATCTCGACGCGATCGCTTTCTTAGCACCTGTCTAATTGGCATCGGTTCTGCTGCCTTTGGCTGTACCCAAACGATCGCCATCTTACTGACCCAACAGCTCGTCGAAAACAAGTATAAAGAAAACGAACAGGGCCACTACAAACTGGCGCTTGACCTGGAGAATACAGTAGTGGTGATTGCGCCGCTAATTCCCTGGAATATTGCCGGGTTAGTGCCCGCTACTATTCTGATGACCGATCCGGGCTTTATTCCCTATGCCTTTTACCTGTATCTTATTCCTTTAATAAACCTAATTCAGATTAGACTAAGTACGCCGCCCAAGCTGAGACTATGCAACTAACGCCCCAGGAAAAAGACAAGCTGCTGATCTTCACTGCTGCTCTGTTGGCAGAACGCCGCAAAGATAAAGGGTTAAAGCTCAACTATCCCGAATCGGTGGCCTACATTTCTGCGGCCATTTTAGAAGGAGCCAGAGAGGGTCGCACCGTGGCTGAACTGATGAGCTACGGCACCACATTGTTAGCAAAAGATGACGTGATGGACGGCATCTCCGAAATGCTGCATGAGGTCCAGGTGGAAGCGACGTTTCCCGATGGAACCAAACTGGTGACCGTTCACGATCCTATTCGCTAGAGGTGAATCATGATTCCAGGTGAACTGCTGATTGAACCGGGCGAGATTGAACTGAACGTGGGTCGCCCAACGGTAACGCTAACGGTCGCCAATACGGGCGATCGCCCCATTCAGGTTGGCTCCCACTTTCACTTTTTTGAAGTGAACAAAGCCCTCTCCTTTGAGCGAGAGCAGGCGCGAGGAATGCGGCTCAACATTCCCGCAGGAACAGCGGTTCGGTTTGAACCGGGGGACGAAAAAGAGGTAACGCTGGTAGCGCTGGTGGGCAGCCGTGAAGTGTATGGGCTGAACGGTTTAATCAATGGCTCATTAGATGCAGCCGATACAGCCAAGCAAGACCCATCATCCGAGAGTAAGCCTAAGGAAGATGGTAAAAAGAAAGGCGGCAAGAAAAAGAAAAAGTGAGCGATCGCAGCAATGGCACACGTAGCCGAGAAGCCTCCATATGTATCGACTGTATGATTTTCGTCCCTCTGGAAATGGATACAAGGTTCGTCTGTTGTTGACTCAGCTTGGTATTCCCTTTGAGTTCATTGAACTGGATATTATCAAGCGCGAAACTCGCACCCCCGACTTTCTCGAAAAAAATCCGAATGGCCGTATTCCAGTACTGGAGCTAGAATCAGGCGTTTACCTGTCTGAATCCAACGCCATTTTGGTTTACCTCAGTGAAGGCACGCCTTTCTTGCCGGATGACAAGCTGGAACGGGCGCGAGTGTTGCAATGGCTATTTTTTGAGCAATATAGCCATGAGCCGTACATTGCCACCTCTCGCTTTTGGCTGATGCACGACATGGCAGAGCAAAAGCGGCAAGCGCTAGAGGAGAAGAGAGACCCTGGCTATGCGGCTCTGGGTGTAATGGAAAAACGGTTGAAGGCGCATCCTTTTCTGGTGGGCGATCGCTACACCATTGCCGACATTGCCCTCTTTGCCTACACCCACGTTGCCAGTGAAGGCGGGTTTAGTTTAGACCACTACCCCGGCATTCAGGCCTGGATTCAACGCATACAAGCCCAACCGCGCCACGTTCCCATCACGCAGGCACAATTCCAGTAATGAGAGGGCGATCGCTCGACCCAAACCTTAACTTTTGGGCAAATTCGAGAGTTCAGTAAATCTGGCGTGGTACTCTGGCCTGGTTAGTAACCAAACACACAATGAGTGGGCTGTTTTGGTTGGAAGATCGGTCTTCTGAGCTTCAGATATCTTTGGGGAGTGCTTATGAGTTACCGCATGGATCGCCGCGCCTACGCTGAAACCTTTGGCCCAACCGTGGGCGATCGCGTCCGGTTAGCCGACACCGATCTGATCATTGAAGTGGAGCAAGACTACACCACCTATGGCGATGAGGTCAAGTTTGGCGGCGGCAAGGTCATCCGTGATGGCATGGGGCAATCGCCCATTTCCAACGCCGATGGTGCGGTGGATGCCGTCATTACCAATGCGCTGATTTTAGACTGGTGGGGCATTGTTAAAGCCGATATCGGCATCAAAGATGGCAAAATTGCCGCCATTGGCAAAGCCGGAAATCCTTACATTCAAGATGATGTCACCATCACGATTGGCCCCGGTACAGAGGCGATCGCAGGCGAGGGCATGATCCTCACCGCAGGCGGCATTGATGCTCACATTCACATGATTTGCCCCCAACAAATTGAAGTGGCGATCGCTTCGGGTGTCACCACCCTGATTGGTGGCGGTACGGGGCCAGCCTCCGGCACCAATGCCACCACCTGCACCCCCGGCCCCTGGAACCTTTATCGCATGTTGCAAGCGGCTGATGCCTTTCCGATCAACATTGGCCTACTGGGTAAAGGAAACAGCGCTCAACCGCAGGGCTTAGTGGAACAGGTGCGGGCAGGGGCAATGGGGCTGAAACTGCACGAAGATTGGGGCACCACTCCAGCCACAATCGACAATTGCCTCAGCGTTGCAGATGAGTATGATATCCAGGTGGCTATCCACACCGATACGCTGAACGAATCAGGTTTTGTCGAAGACACGGTGGCGGCCTTCAAAAATCGCTGCATCCACACCTACCACACCGAAGGAGCCGGAGGCGGCCACGCGCCCGACATTATCAAGGTATGCGGCGAACTGAACGTGTTACCGTCCTCCACCAATCCCACCCGTCCCTATACCGTTAACACCCTGGAAGAACACCTGGATATGCTGATGGTGTGCCATCATCTCGATCGCGGCATTCCAGAAGATGTAGCCTTTGCCGAATCCCGCATTCGGCGAGAAACGATCGCCGCTGAAGATATCCTGCACGACCTGGGAGCCTTCAGCATGATCTCGTCCGACTCGCAAGCCATGGGGCGCATTGGCGAAGTGGTGATTCGCACCTGGCAAACGGCGCATAAGATGAAAGTGCAGCGCGGTGTGTTGAGTCAGGATAGCGATCGCAACGACAATACTCGCGCCAAGCGCTACATCGCCAAGTACACCATCAATCCAGCCATTACCCACGGTATTGCCGCCCATGTCGGCTCGGTTGAAGTGGGCAAACTGGCAGACCTGTGTTTGTGGAAACCGGCTTTCTTTGGGGTGAAGCCCGAACTGGTAATTAAAGGCGGCATGATTTCGTGGGCGCAAATGGGCGATGCCAATGCCAGCATTCCCACCCCTCAACCCGTCCACATGCGTCCTATGTTTGCCAGTTTTGGCGGTGCAATGACCGCAACGTCTTTCACATTTGTCTCGCAAGCCGCATTAGATGACGGTATTCCAGACCAGCTCAAGCTTCAAAAAGCGGCGGTTGCGGTGTCTAACATTCGTCAACTGACCAAAAAAGAGATGAAGCTGAATGACCTGACCCCTCATGTAGAGGTCGATCCTGAAACCTATGAAGTGCGTGCAGATGGTGAGTTGCTGACCTGCGAGCCTGCCACCGTTTTGCCAATGGCACAGCGCTATTTTCTGTTTTGAACAATTTAGTGGGTTCGCAGAAATAGGGAGGTAGCGATCGTCCCCTGTAGCCACTAACACTCAGAAATCATTATCCTTAACACAATAAGGATTGGTGGAGAGCGAACGGGTGGTCAAGGAAATGTGGGCGCTATTGAGAACCACGCTGGCTCAATGGCAATTCAGGCAAGCGTCGTTGCTGGCATCATCCCTGGCCTATTACACAGTATTTTCGCTGGCACCGCTGCTGGTGATTGTCATCGGTGTGGTTGGCGTTCTCTTTGGGCAGGCGGGTGCAGAAGGGCGGGTTGTAGAGCAACTTCAGCATTTTGTGGGTCGGGACGGGGCGCAGGTGATTGAGACGGCGATCGTCAATATGAGAGAGTCCACCAACAGCCGCAACCCGGTTGGGGTTCTCTTCAGCATCACCTTTTTGATTGTGGGGTCATCCAATCTGTTTTTTCAAATTCGGCGAGCGCTGAATCAGGTTTGGAACATTGTGCCAACACCAAAGCATGGGTTTCTCTACTTTTTCCGCAAACTGTTTTTGTCCTTTGCAATGGTGCTGATGATTGCGTTTTTGTTGCTAGTATCGTTTATTCTCAGCGCTGTTTTAGGCTATTTCGTAGACGCACTGAGCGCGATCAATTCTGATTTGATTTATCTCTGGAAAGTCGTTAACTTCTTGGTCTCCTTTTCCGTAACCACGTTGCTAATTGCGCTAATTTATCGAGTGCTGCCCGATGTGCGGGTGGCATGGCAAGCGGCGGGTGTGGGAGGAGCCATCACGGCACTGCTGTTTAGCATTGGGCAGTTTTTGTTTGGTCAATTTCTCGGCCACATCAGTTTGGGGTCGGCCTATGGTGTAGCGGGTTCTCTGGTGATTGTCATTGTTTGGATTTATTACGCCGCTCATCTGCTCTTGCTAGGGGCTGAGTTTACCCAGGTGTATGCCGAACGGCGAGGCACACCGATCGTCCCCTCAGAACAGGCGGTGCGGGTGCCGCAAATGGCGATCGCCTCCCCCAGCCTTCAGGAAAAGTAGGGTCAGGCGGTTGCTCCATATCTGGTCAAACAGATCCCCTGCACGCACAAACACTGCCCTATGTAAGCAGGTTACACATGCGCTGGACAAAATCCTTGCTCAATATGGGCGATACAAGGGTCGAACTTGTGACATCCTGCTTGTAAGGCAGGCGCTCTACCACTGAGCTAATCGCCCGTTCACACAGTAACTGATTGTAGCAGACGAACGAGCTAACTTTCACTAAATCGCTCAAGAGAATGTGAAAATTCTAATGTGAAACGGCTAAACCCCCCAGAATTCTATGCCTTCAGGTCGGACGCACGATCGCATCACACTCTGGACTCTGCCTGTGACGGCGATCGCAGCCCTGTTGCTGTCTCGTAGCGGCACCATTACCCTCATCGTTTGTGCCGGGTTCTTGTTTGGCGGGTTAATGCTTGGCCCCGACTTAGACACCCACTCCGTCCATTACAAACGCTGGGGCTGGCTGCGCTGGATCTGGCTGCCCTATCGGGGCAGTGTCCGCCACCGATCGCCCCTTTCCCATGCTCCCATTACAGGAACTGTGCTGAGAGTTGCTTATCTGCTGCTCTGGGTTGGGCTGGTGAGCTTTGTCGGTGTGGCGATCGCCAACGAGATTGGGCAGCTTGGCTTAACCTGGTCAGAATTCGTTGAGCGAGTGCGAAATGGGCTGCAACACCACCAGGCCGAGTGGATTGCTTTACTGATTGGGCTGGAACTGGGAGCGCTGAGCCACTACACCGCCGATTGGACGGTTTCAAGCTATAAGCGCGTCAAGACAAAGGGGTGGAAAGCGCTGTTGCCCAAGCCAGCCAAACGCCGTTCTGCTGGGCGACCACCCAAACCGCGATCGCCCAATGCCCCCAAACGCCGCAAAGGGTCTAAGAAGTCCTCAATGCCCCGTTGAAAATTATTTAGAATGACCAACAGCGTCGTTTTATCCTGCTGAGGGTTCGCTTGAACGGTCTGCGGTATCTGGAGCCGACTTCGTTCTGCATCGCTGTGATTCAACGTGTCTTACAAGGCATTGCAATTCTTTTTGAATAGGTATCACTTATGGCTTCACCTGCATCTCAGTCACCCGATCGCGCTTCCACCCTTGCCGCTCTGCAACGGTTGATTGAGGTGGTAGCTCAACTGCGATCGCCCGAAGGTGGCTGCCCCTGGGATCTCGCCCAAACGCCCGAATCGCTGATGCCCTACGTAATTGAAGAAGCCTACGAAGTGGTAGACGCTATCCGCCAGGGTAATTCAAGCGCGATCGCCGACGAACTGGGGGATTTGCTGCTGCAAGTGGTCTTGCACGCACAAATTGCCAGCGAGTCAGGACAATTTACGCTGGAAACCGTAGCAGACCACATCAGCGAAAAGCTAATTCGCCGTCACCCGCATGTGTTTGGAGACATCAACGTTGAGAACGTAGACGAGGTGCGGCAAAACTGGGAGCAAATTAAGGCCGTTGAAGAAGCTGAAAAAACAGACGATCAGCGGCTCTCGCCCCGGCTCAGCCGCTATGCGCGATCGCTTCCGCCGCTGATGGCCGGAATGAAAATCTCGCAAAAAGCTGCTGCGGTAGGATTTGAGTGGGACAGCATCGAGGGCGTTTGGGAGAAGTTTCATGAAGAGCTAGCCGAATTTCACCATGCAATTGCCGAAGAAAGTAAAGCCCGACAGCAAGCGGAACTGGGAGACGTGTTGTTCACGCTAATCAACATTGCTCGCTGGCACGACCTCGACCCATCTGAGGCATTACAGGAAACCAATCGCCGCTTTATTCAACGGTTTACTCAAGTCGAAGAAGCGATCGATCGCCCCCTTTCCAGCTATTCCTTAGAGGAACTGGAAGCTTTTTGGCAGCAAGCTAAGGCTCGTCTGGCTGGTCAGTAAATTAACACTGTCCCCGCCTCGCCAACCGCAGCAGTTGCTTCCCGCAGCAGTAGCCAGAGCTGATACAGTGATCTATCTGTACAGAGTTGAACAAACCAGGCTGGATAGAGAGCCATCAGGCGATCGCAGCGACATAGTTGATTTTAAAGAATCTCCACCAACTGCCAACGTTGCTCCTCAACCGTTCCTAACTGCCGACTTTATCGATATCGCCTGATTCCATTAGGCTAGTTTCCGTCCCGGTGAACCGCCCGCTGCCTCTCCCTGAAAAAGAGTCAAATCGCTGATTTAGCATGATTAAAACCGTAACTGTCCGTGTTCCTGCAACCACAGCCAACTTAGGCCCTGGCTTTGACTGTGTTGGCGCGGCTTTGTCGCTGCATAATCAATTTCAGTTTTCATTACTTGAATCGGCCACGCCTGCAACCGTCAACATTGAAGTGAGTGGCGCAGAAGCCGATCGCGTCAAAACAGATGAAAGTAATTTGGCCTATCAGGCATTTGTTAAGCTTTACGAGCATCTCAATCAGCCTGTACCACCCGTTCAGATCACTATTCAGCTAGAAGTACCGCTGGCTAGAGGGTTAGGCAGTTCCGCCACTGCAATTGTGGGCGGTCTGATTGGTGCTAACCTGCTGGCACAGTCGCCGCTCGACCGAGATGCCGTTATGCAGTTGGCGATCGCCATTGAAGGTCATCCCGATAATGTCGTCCCTGCCTTAATTGGGGGCTGCCGCTTGTCCGCCTTCAGCACCGCTGGAGACTGGATGATTAGCGATATTCCCTGGCACGAAGACCTCGTTCCGGTCGTGGCTATTCCCAACTTTGAACTGTCCACCGCTGAAGCAAGACGGGTGTTGCCCACCCAATATAGCCGTGCTGACGCCATTTTCAACGTTGCCCACCTGGGTTTGTTAGTGAGAGGGTTGGAGACGGGACGTGCCGACTGGCTACAAACGGCCTTGCACGATCGCATCCACCAACCCTATCGGCAATCCCTGATTGTGGGATACGAAGCCGTTCATTCTGCCGCGATGGCCGCCGGGGCGTATGGCCTGGTCATCAGCGGTGCAGGCCCAACGTTATTGGCGTTAGCCAACTCGGCGCAGGCCAATGGTGTAGAAACAGCCATAACCGAAGCCTGGAGATCTCATGGAATTGCAGTAGATGTTCGATCGCTGCAAATTGATACCTATGGTGCCAGCATTCATCTACAGGATTAATCCGTCCAGGGGCGATCGCTACAACATAGCAGGTTGCCCGCCCGCTACCCGTTCGCGGGGGCTTTGAGCAAAACGAGTCCAGTTCGTCAGGCGATCTTCGGCGATGATGCGTCGTGTTGTAATCCGGTCGGGGTAAGACCGCATGAACATGTTAGTGAAGTGCGTCCCGTAGTCAATGTGGTCATTGCCCAACGGCCAAAACAACGGACGAACGCATCTGCTGAACTTAGGCTCATGGAAGTATGCCAGCGCAAATCGTTCTCTTGTATTCAGCCTGACTTTGTGCGGCGTTGAGAGCAGGTAACCGTGGGTCATGAACTGTAGAATATCGCCAGGAAATACGGTCAGCACCTTTGGTACGGGCTTTACAAACGTCCACGGCTCCTCGTTTTCATACATACCCGCAGAACTTTCAGTGGGTAGCCAGTTTCGGTTTCTCGTTTCTCCGGCAACAGGGGGACGAACATAGAGACCGCCTACGTCGTCCTGGGCGGCGATCACCAACAGCCCATAATCGGTGTGGGCACCAATTCCCCTCGCCGAGTGTGCCGATGCTGCTGGGAACCGCAACACACGCATATGGTGCCAACCATCGTCTGTCAGTTCTGTTAAAGCATTGATGTTGTTCAACCCCAGACCAAGGGCGAGTAACTTTAGCAATACATTGCCAATGCAACCCAGTTCATCCATGAATGCGGTCATGCTTTGCTGATAGTTCTGATCTGGCCAGGGTACTGGCCCATGACACGGCCATTGCTTTTGCACACGGGGATCATCTGGCAGAACATCCTTGCAGACCGTGAATATTTCCGAGTAGTCGGCTTGCCCATCGGTAACTTCCTCACCCGAAGCAATATACCCGCTGTAGGTTAGATCGCTGATGCATTGCGATTTGAAGTTTAAAGGCATACGAAAGAACCGTTTGCTTGCGTCAAAGGCACGCTCGGTCTTTTGATGCTGAATGGCGTTAGTCGCAACCTGAACAATTCCGTCGGTTCTCCAGGCTTGAATCATTTCATGTGCCAGGTCGATGTCAGATTGCGTTCCCGTGATGGTTTGAGGTAGATGCAACGTTTTCAAATCAGTCATCTCAAGTCCTTATGGCTACTTGTGGGGCAGAGGATGTCAAAATCTACTTCCACTTTTCCCAGGATCAAGCAAAGCTAACAGCTCCAACTGGCCGCAACTAGCTGCGATCGATGATTTGCAATTCGCCGTACTCCACTGCCTCAGAAAACACTACACGCTCTGCTGCGTATCCTGGTTTTCTCTACGAGTGTTCAAAGTTGCCTCAGCCCCTTCGTTTCTTCATGAGCCTTCGCCAACGGGCTGAAAAAGCACGTAGCCGCTTCTGTTTCCGATGTCTTTAATATCTCCCAAATGGCAGTTGTTCTTGAAGCGCAAATGGGTGCTAAAGATTACCGTTCAGGATGATCTAAATAGGCGGTACGGAATTTTGCAGATATTGCATTAATGTTTTAGCCCGATTAGTAATTAGTGCCCAATTATGGGTGGCGATCGCCTGTGTTGGAAAAAGTTGCCCCGACAGGCCAACTGCGATCGCGCCAGCCGCCAAAAAGTCCAGAGTGTTGTCGATCGTCACGCCACCGGTGGGAATGAGCGGAATCGACCCCAGTGGACCTTGCAAACTCTGGATATAGCCTGCGCCCCCAACTGCCTGAACGGGAAACACTTTGACAGCCGTGGCACCCGCTTGCCATGCCGCCACAATTTCGGAAGGTGAGAGCGCCCCCGGTACCATTGGCACATCGGCTGTAACCGCAATCTGAATTAGAGTGGCATCTGTGTGTGGGCTAAACAAAAACTGTGCCCCAGCGGCGATCGCCTGCTGCACGTCATCCGCCGTTAATAGCGTTCCGGTTCCAATGGTGCAGTCCGGCAGGTCTTGCTGAAGTTGCCGAATTAAGTCCGCAGCGCGATCGCTGTTCCAGGTAATTTCAATTAGCCTCATGCCGCCTGCTGCCACCGCCTGCGCCATTCTTCGTCCCTGTTCCATCTGGTCTGCTCGAATGACGGCAATTGCCCGTTGCTGTCGCACCATATTCAACCAGGCCGCACTGAATTTAGGCACAGGTTTATCGCTCATCATCGATCGCTACAAAGTATTTAGAGTTGCTGAGTTCAGAAATTAAGATAAACGAAATTTAATTTGCGTCAAAAAATGAAATTTAGCTTAAGTTCAATTCAATGTAATTTCATATGATTTCAATAGAGATGTTTGTTTATAGAGATGTACAGTCTACAATATTTTTTCGTTTATCAGAGAGTGTTTTGGTTTTGAGGAACACTAACTACTCTGTTGCCATCTCGACATTTGCTGATAGCTAATTTGCTTCGTTACAACATAGATGAAAACGAGTTGGAGGCCAGTCATTTCAATCATTTGACTGCAAATCATGGAGGCAGCGATCGCTACAACGCTACTCTATCCACTTAGTTAAATGAGCGTTCAGTCATTAGGAGGATGAGCCAAAATGACCCTCTTTCTAAGATGGGCGTACTTGTCGAACACTTAAGAAAAACTATGGCACTTATCAAATCTAAACATTACTATCAAGGCGATAACGACACATCAACTGAAGGCAATGTTAATTTTGACTCCTTCAGCGTTTACGCTCAAGGCGACGATAAAGTCGGTTCTGTAAAAGATGCGTTAGTGGACGAGCAGACAGGTCGTTTCCGCTATCTCATCGTTGACACCGGATTTTGGGTCTTTGGCAAAACGGTGTTACTTCCCATTGGCTTGGCTCACTTCGATTACGATGCCGAACGGGTTTACGTCAATGGCCTCACGAAAGAGCAGGTCGAGAATTTGCCAGAGTTCAGTGACGACATGGCGATCGATTCCGATTACGAAGAGCAGGTTCGAGGCCATTACCGTCCGCTTGCCTCCCAGCGTCGTGACGCTCAGTTCTTGGGGCAATCCTACGCACCTGGTACAGGCACAGCGGGTACTGCTGGCATGACGGGTGTTGGTATGGCGGGTGCTGCTAGCATGACCGGAAAAACCAACCCGACAAATGACAACATTGATCGTCGCGATGCCGCTACTCGCGGAAACGTCAATCCTGCTGTTGCTCCGACGGGTGCTGCTAACCAGAATTTAAGCGATCGCCGTTCTGCCAGTGCTTACGATTATGACCGGGAACCCGGTTTGTATGCCCTGAACGAGCGAGAAAATCAGCGCCTGCGCCTGTATGAAGAGCGTCTAATTGCTCAAAAGCAGCGAGCTAAAGTAGGTGAAGTTGCCGTCAACAAGCGCGTCGAGACGGAAACAGCACAAGCATCTGTCCCGGTCGAGCGCGAGCGAGTTGTCATCGAACGGAATGCGCCCGGGCAAACAACACCGGCAACAAACCACAACTTTGGTAGTAACGAAGTTGCCAAAATGGACGTATACGAAGAACAGGCGAACATCCAAAAGCAAGCGGTTGTACGTGAAGAGGTTGATATCCATAAAGAAGTCGATCGCGATGTCGTTAGTGCCGAAGAGAAACTGCGACGCGAAGAACTGGACATCAACACCGAAGGCAACCCTTCTATCAAACGGCCAAACCGCTAAGTTAGCGCTGACCTCTTACCTCAATGTCAGCAGCGGTTTGAACTAAACTAGCAATAACTGAAGTCGTGCAGGTGGAGTTTTATCTACCTGCACGACTTAATAGATAGTAATTTAGTTGAATCCGTCATACTATTTGCAATATTTGCAAGGCGCTAGCTGCTTGAGGAAATGCTATGACCCTCTACAAGCTTGAAGACTTTTACCCAGACTACCAGGATGAACTGTTTGGTGGTGACGACATCAAAGGATTGCCCGTTTACACCGAAGAGGGCGACAAAGTGGGCACAACGAGTGGCGCTTTAGTAGATCGAGAAGGTCATCTTCGCTATTTAGTAATGGATACAGGCTTCTGGATCTTTGGCAAAAGGGTGCTGTTACCGGTGGGTCAGTTCCAGAGTAGCCCCGACCAGCAATGCCTTTATCTGACGGGTCTTACTAAACAGGAAGCGAAAGTATTACCTACTTACGACGACGAAACAACCGCTGAGTTGTTGTACTCCGATGCAGACGCAGACCTGCTTGAGGACGATCGCGCTTCCACCGCTGAGGTTGCGCCAGAAGCAGAAATTTTTTCTTACGAAGAGGCCGAAGCAGACAGCGCCTTTGCCACAACCCGCATGGATTCCCCTGAACAACCAACGGCGGTTTCTACCGCCAGCACTAATGAAGGCCTGATAGTGGGCACTGCTGTTGCAGAACCGCTAGTCTCTGCTGTTCGTCCTAACGGTTTGCATACCATCAGCGTGGATAGTAAAGATGACGCTGTGAGTGAAACTGCTACTGCAAGCGAAACTGCTACTGCAAGCGAAGCTGTTGCGCTGAGCGAAGATCTCGCTGTAAGTGAGACGATCGCCCCGGCAGCGAATCCTCCCACCTCCACAACTGAGGCAACGACCAGCGATAACCTGCTGCTGCACGAAACCTTCAATCGGCCTTTAGCCAATCCCAACCCAACATCGGCGATCGCACCCGTTTCGGTCGCATCCCACGAACAGGCGATCGCCGTTTCCGAGGCTGCTGGCGACCCGTCACCCAGCGACCAGCAGATTATTCCAGCCTACGAAGAGCGATTAGTGGCCGATAAGCATCGTCAAAAAGCAGGAGAGGTGGCGATCGGCAAGCGGGTTGAAACGGAACTGGCTCGCGTTTCGGTTCCCGTCGAAAAAGAGCGGCTGATTATCGAACGGAATCCTTCAGGTCATTCCGGTCAGGATGTTGCTCTCTCCTCCGACGATTTCCGAACTCAGATTATTGCTCGAATTGAACTCTACGAAGAAACCGTTGAAGTTCGCAAACGGCCTATAGTGCGAGAAGAGATCCGAATCCGTAAAGAAGTATCGCGGGAAACCGTCAGCACGGAGGAATCATTACGACGTGAAGAGCTAGAAATTAAGACAGAAGGAAATCCAGCCGTAGACTGGAAGTAACCGATCGCGACTCTGGCCGACTTAACTCAGCCTGTCTAACCTTTCATGATCATTCAATCGATTTAGTGAACCTGCCCCATGAATAGTTCAGTCACTACAAAACAACCGGGAGCCGTCATTCCAAACGCACAGTATGCCAAGGTGTTGCTTGACAGGCTGAAACGGCGGTTGCAAGGGTTTTTAGTCCAGGATAGCCAGGGTCAAGTTGTTGGTACTGTTCAAGATCTGATCCTTGATCCGTCTGATGCCGATGGCTACTTTACCTTGGTGGTGTCCCAGGTAGATTCAACCACACCGGATCATGCCTTTACCCTGAGCAGTCGATCGCTCCATCGCATTGACATTCCCAATCGAGTTCTGTTTGCCAAGGTTAACGGCGTTCGCAGTTCGTATCATGAGCTGCAACTAAACGAAAGCGGTGACCTGATTAACACCCCAGCAACGGCTGAGTCTGTTTCGGCTCAGATTGAGCCCCCTTCTGATTTTCCCAATCAGGCTATGGCGATCGCCCCCTTGCAACCCTCGGCAATAACCACCGCTCCAGCTACGGAGCCTGAACCGATTGAGGGTGACCTGCTAGGCGACACCTCATCCTTACCCAAAACGGTTCGAGAACAAGTGATTCGCTTGCTCGAAGAGAAGCTAGACATAACCCACAAAAAGCGGAAGGCGGGTGAAGTTGTAATTCGCAAAACGGTTGAAACGCGGATTGTAGAAGTTCCCGTGCGCTGGGAAAAGCTAGTGATTGAGCAAGTCGGCGACGAACACAAACAACTGGCAGAGGTCGATTTAGGGCAAGGTGCGGTGCTTGGCGTTGAACTGGTGCAGCCCAGGGATGCCGCCCATCATCCCAGCGTGACAGGAGAGTTCGTTTCGCTAGAAGCAGCTCGTTCCATCTTGGAGGCGATCGCAGGTACTATTCGCCATCGCTGTAAGCTCATTAAGGTGGACGTTTTCCTGCGCTATTGGGACACCCAAAAGACTCACATGGAGTTTACGTCACCGCGAGTGGGTAGCCATGTTTTAGAGGCGATCGCCAAAAGCATGGATCATCGCTGTACTCAGGTCAACATTGAGGTTCTGCTGGACAGTTGGGATGTGCAGCAGACCTATCAAGAATGGTTCAACAAATACCGTAAGCCGTAACGGCTTCAAGTGAGCGGTTTTGGGTCAAGACGTTGCTTCCGGCAACGCCTTTTTTTTACCTCTTTTGACTGTAGCAAGCTCGGCAAGGTCACTCGTCTGAAAGATGAGCGATTGTGGTCAGGCTCCTAGCCTATAAATGATAGACACTCAGTCCGGGAGGTAAGTTATGGCACTTCTTCAGTTGAAGCAGCGCTATCCACATTACGAGCAGTTTGCTGATGAAGATAGCAAGATTGTGTTCGAGTCATTTGAGGTTTACACAGGCGTTGGCGATCGCGTTGGCGCGGTTCAAGATGTCCTGATGGATGAACAGGCAGGCTGTATTCGCTACTTGATTGTGGATGCTGGTAAATGCATTCTTATTCCAATGGGCGTTGTTCGCTTCGATTACGACTCGCATCGTATCTATGTAGATGGGTTAAAACAACAGCAAATTGACACCTTGCCCGAATACAAAAACCAGTCTGCCATCAGCCAGGATTACGAGGAAATGGTACGAAAAGTATTTCGTCCAATGGTGATTCGGCGTGGGTCGCAACCAGGAAACACCCTGTTCGATCGCAACACTTACCAATACGAGCAGGACTCTGCCCTGTATACGCTGGCCGGGCCAGACAAACAGCGGTTAGAACAATGCGAACAACAGCTCACCTCCCATCGGGGTCAGTGATCGCCGCAACTCAAATCAAGACTTTAAACAGCGTTCATTAACCTTAAACCATCTGTTTTTACTGTCGCTTGCTCATACAAATGCATCTACGGTTAACTCAACGCATCATTAAAACCCATCATTGAGCAAACCTAATTTCAATCCGCAGATAACCATATCGTGAAAACGAAAAGGGGCGCTATGACAGCGCCCCTTTAAGCTAACCTTCGTTCCACTCTCTAGGCAATGGAAGCCACTTTTACGTCGTTAGTTGCCAACAGTTCTTGCAACTCTTCAGAGTCAACCGTTTCACGCTCGATTAGCATTTGTGCAAGTTGGTCAAGCACGTTACGGTTCTCCTGCAAAACCATCTTGGCGCGACGATAAGCCTGCTCTACTAAATTGCGAACTTCATCGTCGATCGCGGCTGCCGTTTCTTCCGAAAAGTCTCGCTCTGCTGCGATATCTCGTCCCAAGAACATGTTGCCTTGCTGACGACCCAGCGCTACAGGCCCCAGGCGATCGCTCATCCCAAAGCGAGTTACCATCTGACGCGCCACCCGCGCCACCTGCTGTAAGTCGTTGGAAGCACCCGTAGTTACTTCCTCTTCGCCAAAGATGACCTCTTCAGCGATTCGACCACCCAGCGCTACGGCCATCTGGTTTTGTAGGTAAGAACGAGAGTACAACCCCGAATCCATCCGATCTTCGCTAGGGGTGAACCAGGTTAAACCACCAGCACGACCGCGCGGAATGATGCTGATCTTCTGAACGGGGTCATAATCCGGCATCAGGGCACCCACCAGCGCGTGTCCTGCTTCGTGGTAAGCCACTAACTGCTTTCGCTTTTCGCTCATAACCCGATCTTTCTTCTCAGGGCCAGCCAAAACGCGATCGATCGCATCGTTGACTTCGTCCATCGAAATCTCGGTTAAGTTACGACGAGCCGCCAAAATCGCCGCTTCGTTGAGCAAGTTTGCCAAGTCCGCACCCGTGAATCCGGGAGTCCGACGAGCAATCTTCTCCAGATCAACATCCTTCGACAGGGTCTTACCGCGAGCATGGACATTCAAAATTTCCAACCGTCCGGCATAATCGGGGCGATCGACCACAACCTGGCGATCGAAACGACCAGGCCGCAATAATGCTGCATCCAATACGTCTGGTCGGTTGGTAGCTGCAATAATGATGATGCCAGTATTGCCCTCAAAGCCATCCATCTCCGTCAAGAGCTGGTTGAGAGTCTGCTCTCGCTCGTCGTTCCCGCCACCCAGGCCAGCACCCCGTTGGCGACCAACAGCGTCAATCTCATCGATAAAGACGATACAAGGGGCGTTTGCTTTCGCCTGTTCAAACAAGTCACGGACACGGGAGGCACCAACCCCAACAAACATCTCTACAAACTCCGAACCGGAGATGGAGAAGAAGGGAACGCCCGCCTCACCCGCCACAGCTTTCGCCAATAGCGTTTTACCCGTTCCTGGAGGACCTACGAGCAGCACACCCTTAGGAATTTTGGCTCCCACCGCCGTAAAGCGATCGGCATTCTTGAGGAAATCAACCACCTCGCTCAGTTCCAGCTTGGCCTGTTCAATGCCAGCGACATCCCCAAAAGTCACCTGGGTTTGAGGTTCCATCTGTACTCGGGCTTTAGACTTTCCAAAGTTCATCGCCTGACTACCGGGACCATTCTGCGCTCGACGCAGCACAAAGAACAGAACGACCAATAACAAGAACGGAATCAGAAGCGTGCTCAGCACCCGTGCCCAAACGTTATCCTCTGCTTGAGGCGAAACCGCAATGTCTACCCCATTTTGAGTCAGAATTGTGAGCAGCTCAGGATCGTTGGGCAAGTTAACGGCCACTTTCTGACCATCGTCTGTGGTCGCAACCGCCCGAGTCCGGTCAGCGCTGACGCTGACTCTCTCAACACGGTTTTGTTGAACTTCATCAATAAACCGACTGTAACGCCAGGATTCGACATCCTGGGGCTGTCGATCGAGCAGGGCGGTTGCCAAAAAGATAACCACCACCACTAAAAGGGCGTACAATCCCGCATTTCTCCAGCGCTTATTCACCGAGGTTGTTCCTCCTACGTCTTCTATGCGAGCACATTCAGAATTTCTTATTGTTAACTAATGTAACGCATATTAGGATTTCAATGCGATACCGAATGGAATAGTCCACACAATCGCTGTAATCCTGCGTGCGTTGCATTGTAAGTTAGGGACTTTGACGGCCTCAAAACCGTGTGGATTGGAATAAGTTGCACCACACAGTTGCTATAAGCGATCGCCTCAAACCCTAACACCAACTCCTCATCCCAAGGCTCTTCCGTGATACCTTCATTCTGCCACTTCAGCCAGGAAATGAGTTGCGATCGGGCGATCCCGCTTAATATCGGCTCAGAAATCGGTGGAGTCCACCAACCGCCATCCCGCCATCCCCAAAGGTTTCCAGTAGCCGTTTCCAGCCAATCTCCCGCAGGATTGGTCAAAATAGCCTCCATCCCTGCGTGCTGTGCTGCCGCCTGACGAGCCAACCAGGTTGAGAGATAGTTCCCTGTTTTATGAGAGGCAAGGGGGCGATGGAATTCAGAACCATCAGCCAGCCACGCAGCAATGCCTTTTTTTTGGCGCTGTGCTAACCCATCCGGTAAGTGTCGTCCTGTAATCCACTCTCGCCCATCGGCAAAGAGTGTGATTCGCAACACCGGATACTGCAAACCCAGTTGCGCGGCACCGTGCTGCACCCGTTGCCAGTCTGGAGGCTGCCAGCCAAAGGCGCTTAAGCTTTGCTGGAGGCGATCGCAGTGGGCTTGCCACGCCGTCAACGGATGCTCTAGCGATCGCTGATAGATCCGCATCGTTGTAAACAGCGTTGCTCCGTAGAGCAGTCCCGGATCGTCGATCGCTAATTCTACTGTCCCAGAGTGACACATCTGGCCGTTATACCAGTGGCTAAGGGATGACATCGGTTCTCCTCGCTGCATGCGTTAGAATCATGAGATGTAGATACAAAACTTAACAATGCAGCCCCTACGCACCAATTTGGAGAGCCGCAACGCGATCGCCGATTATATCCAAACCGAGTTTCCGTTTCTTGAGAATACGGGGTGTCTATCCCCGCATGTGGGCGGTAGAAAGGCCGGATTGGAGCGATTACAGCATTTCCCGCTTGAAAAATATGCCAGACAGCGTAACTTTTTGGATGGTGCTGTCAGCCAGCTATCGCCTTACCTGAGCCGAGGCTGTATCACGCTGGAGGAGGTGCGGCAGTGGGCGTTGCAGCACCAGGCATCTCACTCCGTTGAGAAGTTTGTTTCGGAGTTGGCGTGGCGTGCCTTTTTTCATCTGGTTTATCAGGACGAGGGCGATCGCATTCTCCAAGATCTAGAACCGCCTAAAGTTCCCATGCGGCAACATCAAACCACGCTGCCAGACGATATCGACCGGGGGGAAACAGGTATTCCTTCAATGGATACGTTCATTCGAATGTTGAAAGAGACAGGGTATCTCCACAACCATGCCCGCATGTATCTTGCCAGCTACATTGTCCACTTTCGCCAGGTTCACTGGCGCACGGGTGCCGACTGGATGTATGCCCTGCTCATTGACGGCGATCTGGCCAGCAATCATCTGTCCTGGCAGTGGGTTGCGTCCACTTTCTCCCACAAGCCTTATATTTTTAACCGCGAAAATTTAGAGCGGTATGCTGGCTCTGTTTTACCGGGCGATCCTCGCAAAGATGATCCGTTCAATTACTCCTATGAGGAACTGGCCGATCGCCTGTTTGGCAACGACTACACTCCAGCATCAAGCCGCGCGTCTGGCAACTACCGCTAAACACTATGACAGCACTCATCTGGTTTAACGAAGATGGCCTTAATCCGGCGCATCCAATGGTGCAAGACTATCCAACCGCACCCCGGATTTACATTTTTGATCGGCCCTATCTACAGCAGTGGCAAATTTCCAAGCACCGGATTCAGTTCATCTACGAATCACTGCTGGAAATCGCGGATATCCAAATTTATCAGGGGAATACCGTTCCACTCCTGCGTCAGTTGTTAGAGCAGCACCAGGCAACAGAAATTGTGACGACTGAAACGCCCAACCACATCATCAAAGCGTGGCAGCACGATCTGCAATCCTACGCCAACCTGGTAGCCTATCCGGAGGTCTACCCGGTAAATGACCATTCATCGCCAAGGCGGTTCTCGCGCTATTGGCACCAGCACGATCGCGCCTGGTTAACGCCTTAATCTTGTTCTGGCATTTGCACGCTAAAACCACCGTCTGCTTCAACAATTTGCCCACCTAGCGCTTCAATTCGCTGCACAGCGACCTGGCGCGTCAACTCATCTGGAGTGGTGGTATAAACCATGATCCAGGCACCGATTTGAGCCGACTTGCTGTTCGGATTTTTGGCTAAGAAATCAGCCGTCTGCCGAGACATCTCAGCAACGCGATCGCTGCCCTCTAGCGACGACTGGCTGGCCCATTCAGCGGCAGTCTCAAATGAGCGTCGTGCCGCCTCAGCGTCTCCCAAAAATAAGAGTTCATCAATTCCTTTTTGTCGCCATGCAAAATAGGAACCGGGCGGTACATTGGGCTTCATCGCTTTCAAACTCCGCTCCATAATAGCCACTGAACGCTCTGGCATTCCGGCATAAATGGTGGAACTGGTCGATAAAAAAGTGTACGCCTCTAAAAAGTAAGGATCACGGCCTAGAATAACTTCAAAATAGTCTGGACTCAGCCCGTAGCCCGTCTTAGCTCGCGCCTCGTCGTCTCCGTAGTATTGCAAAAAGTCGAGGAAGAGCCAGTCTGCCAGCAGATTGTTGAAGCCAAAGGTCGGCGCTTTATTCAAAAAACTCAACTGAACTCTATCGGCTTCAACCTGCTGATTTAGCGTTTGTGTATCCATCACAGCAGAGGTGCGGCGCAGCTCATTCAACCGAGGAATCTGCATTGCACCGATCGCCACAACACAAATGATAGCCACGCAAACAGCAGCAACCGCTTGATTCAACTGAAGGCTAAACCGGGATGCCATTTTCTCAGCCTCTACACAGGGTTAGTATCGTTATTTTAAAGATGCTACCCAACTGCTTCCGTTAAGGAAACAGCGGCGATCGCCCACTCTGGCTATAAGCACACCCGCAATCCCTGATGGCACCCCAAACAGGATGGGTACTCTGATCACTGGCAGCACGCATATGGCAGCACACATAGGATATCCGGTATGGCTCTCAAAAACACCCAGGGTGCGTCTAAACGACGATTAGTTCAGCTCTTTACGCTCATTTCGTCACTGTTCTTGCTGGTTCCGCTTGGCGCTTCCACTGTGAATCTCTTCAGCAGTGCTACAAAAGTGAACCAACCAGAAGTGGTTGAATCGGAAGCAGAAATGCTGCAAAAGTTGCAGGCCCAAGAGACGGGATATGAATCGATTCTGAGCCGAGAGCCAATGAACCAGACGGCATTAGAAGGGTTGGTCAATACGCGATTGGCAATGGACAATAGCCAGGGAGCGATCGCCCCTCTCGAAACGTTAGTAAACCTCTATCCCGATCGCGCCGATTACCAGTCTGCGTTGGATGAACTAAAGCAAGAAACGGGCGATCGTTAGCCGTTTCAGATATCACTGCCCCCCCTAAACCAATAGTTCACCTAAACGTAGAGAATCGCCCCATGCCAGTGTTTCTTTCTAGCCTCAAGAAAAGTGGTCATTTGGATCAAACCCACCTGACTGTTTGTAATGTTGGTTCTCGCAAGTTGGGCGCTGAGAATGACTACGCCAGCCTGGGTTGGAATATTTTTGCGCCCAATCTTACCATCTATGGCTTTGATGCCGATGCCGATGCCTGCAATGCAGCCAATGCTGATATTGAAAATCGTCAGGTGAACTGGACAGAGCAGCATATTCCACTGGCGATCGGCGATACCAATCGGGAAGCAACGCTGTATGTGGCACAAGATCCAATGTGTAGTTCCCTGTATCCGCCTAACGAACCGTTCCTGTCCCGTTTCAATGGGCTACCAGATGTAATGAATCTGGACTTCACTGTAGAGGTAGAACTCACCACCCTGGATGATTTTTGTCAGCAAGCAGAAATTGGCGAGATTGATTTCTTGCAGGTGGATGTTCAGGGTGCCGATCTTCAGGTGCTAGAAGGAGCCGCAACGCTTCTGAAGGATAAGATTTTGGCGATACAAATTGAAGTTGAATTTTCGCCCTTATACCTCAACCAACCTCTGTTTGCCGATGTGGATAACTATTTGCGAGCCAGGAACTTTGCCCTATTTAACCTGGAGGCGGGTTACGGCAGCAGAGCGCGATCGCCCATTGTCTCTAAAACGAATCCAGGGCAAATTCTCTGGGGTGATGCTTTCTACTTCTATGATTTGCTTCAGCCATCCGAGACGGTTCGCGTTAAAACGCCCGAACAGCTTTTTAAACTGGCCTGCATTGCTGATGTCATGGAATTCTCAGATTATGCGCTGGAACTGCTGGAGTACTTGACCCTCAACTACGGCAGTAATCCCAATTTCAACTTTGCCGACAACATTGTTGAAGGGCTATCTGCGTTTCCCGATCTGATGCACAACCTGAATGCCCTACCCGTCATTGCCAACATCCGCAGCTACATCAGTCCAGGCATGATCTGATGCCAACTGATAGCAGATGGGTATGCTGATGGTGGCTACGTTACAGCAAGGAACGATAGCGATCGCTCCCGCAAACGTCTCTTACCCCCCAGAGAAGCACTATGAACAAACACATTCTTCTGTACACCGACGATCCAGATCTGGGTGGTGTTGCTCAATATAATCACACGCTGCTTGTAGCTCTGGCCGCCCGCGAGCATCAAGTAACCGTCGTGCAGAGCCAGAGCGATAGCCCATTGGTTAATCAACAGCGGGCGTTGGGAATTCAGCATCGGTGGTTAAACTTTGATAGTGCAAAGGACTTTGGTCGGACGTTAACCAATTCTGACGATGCGTTATCTATCTTTACTGAATGTCAGCCCGATCTAATTATCTTCAGCGATTGCAGCCCACTGTCTAACTTCGCGGCAAAACAGGCAGCATTAGCATCCAATATTCCCTACATTGTTGTTATTGGATTTGTTGCTCCGTATCTATCAGAGCGGTTTGCCAACCACCTCGATCCGCTATCCCATCAATATGCAAAGGCACAGGCAGTCATAGCGGTTTCCCAAGACAATCTCGACTGGTTGCATTCTCAGTTCAAATTGCCCAAAGAGCAGGGACAGGTCATTCACTATGGACGACCAAAGCAGTATTTTGCACCCCCTAACCCAGACGTGCGCGATCGCCTCCGTCAAGAATGGGCAATTCCCCCAGAGGGCATTGTGTGTTTCACAGCCGCCCGTCTGGAGACAGTAAAGGGATGGCAGTACCAGTTAGATGCGATCGCCCAACTTCAACAGTCTTCAATTTGGCACAACCTCTATTTTGTTTGGGCAGGCAATGGCAGCCTCAAAGACGAGATAAACAGTATCATTCAGCAGTGGGATGTTGCTGATCACGTCAAGCTATTGGGACAACGTTGGGATATTGCCGATTGGCTGGATGCATCCGACATTTTTGTATTGTCTTCAGAATGGGAAGGAATGCCGTTAGCGATTATGGAAGCGATGGCTAAGGGGCTTCCTGTTATTGCTTCAGCGGTGAGTGGCATTCCAGAAGAGCTAGGAGAGACGGGGCAACTACTGACCGATCCCAAGCTTGACCCTGAATCAACCATTACCGAATTAGTGTCAACCGTCACAATCTGGGTAGAGAACCCGTCCTTGCGTCAATCTCAAGGGTTGGCCGCTCAACAGCGCGCCGAGCAACTGTTTACAGAAGAGCGGATGGTGCAGCAAACTATGGCTGTTGTTGAACGTGCCTTGCTTCCCTCTGGAGACTATGTTTCTCCGGGGTTTGCCGTTGTTCGTCCGGATGCTGCTTTCCCACATATGATTGTGGGCAATACAGATACCTGTGCATGGCAATATTTACGACGAGGGATTGCCCATAACTGGTATGTCGATGAACGGGCGCAGATGGTAGGGTTTCTCAGCCGTGATGAAGCTCACATCCTCTACAACACAGCTCTTCAATTCAAAGATAAAAAAGCGTTAGAAGTGGGCTGTTGGCTGGGTTGGTCTGCTTGCCACCTGGCTTTGGCAGGGGTAGAACTGGATGTTATTGATCCGTTGCTGGAGCGCACTGAGTTTTATCAGAGCGTCAGCGAATCCTTACATGCAGCAGGAGTGCAAAATTCTGTTACTCTGATTCCTGGTTTTAGCCCCCAAAAAGTAGAAGAGGTGGCCGCACAACAGCAACGCAAATGGTCACTCATTTTCATTGATGGTGATCACGATGCGCCAGGGCCGTTAAAAGATGCGATCGCCTGTGAGAAACTGGCTGAACCTGATGCCATCATCGTATTCCATGACCTGGCATCTCCCGATGTCGCGCAAGGGCTAGATTACCTCAAGCAGCAGGGCTGGAATACGCTGGTTTATCAAACCATGCAAATTATGGGTGTGGCATGGCGAGGTAATGTACAACCCGTGCAACACCAACCCGATCCAAACATTATTTGGCAATTGCCTGTACATTTACAGCAACATCCTGTCAGCGGTGCCACACAAGACGATGCCGAGTTGAACTTGGAGCAAGCTAACCCCGTTCTGGCGAAGCTAGGCAGATGGGTTCAGCAGTTGAAAATACCTGCTCCTCAACAAATACACCTTGATCTCAATGCCAGAACTCAGCTCGCCAAACTGCACTCACAAGGGAAAGAAAGGTATCTGAAGGGTGAGATAGACCAGGCGATCGCTGTCTTTAACGACGTTATACACTTGCATCCTGGGTCTGCGATCGCCCATCATCATTTAACTGCTCTGTATTGGCATCAGGGAGATCTTCAGCAAAGCCTACAGCATCATGCCTTAGCACATGCTACTAACCCTATTCATCAGTTGGATCAGGATGATGAATTCCAGTCTATCCTGACCATTATCCGACCATACACATTGCTGAGCCAGGAGCGGCTGTTTTCTCTTTACTCATTAGCAAAACAAGTTTGCCTGGATGATATTCCTGGTAATTTCGTTGAATGTGGTACTTGTAAGGGTGGATCAGCAGCACTGCTGGCAGCAGTGATTCAGCGATACAGTCTGCGGCCTCGTCTGCTATATGCCTTCGACACGTTTGCTGGCATGCCAGACCCCATTGAGGTGGATCGACACAACGGTGTTCCAGCCAATGCAACAGGATTAGGAGCAGGTACACTGGCTGCTCCAATCATGGAAAACTTAAACGTTGTTTGTCAGGCACTTGGCGTTGGCAACATAGTTGTTCCTGTTCCAGGGCTGTTTGAACAAACATTGCCCCAACTTAAACCAGTGATCGGCAGTATTGCGTTTCTACATGCCGATGCAGACTGGTACGAGTCAACAATGGACATTTTCAAAACGCTATATGGCAATGTCATGCCTGATGGGTTCATTCAGGTCGATGATTATGGCTTTTGGGAAGGATGCAGGAAAGCGATTCATGATTTTGAACGACTGCACGCTACATTATTTCCCCTTCGACGCATTGACGATACGGGCGTGTGGTTCCGCAAAACAGACGCTGTTGTCCCAAGCTGTAACTACTGGCAGATGATTTGGCAGTTGGCGCAGACTTTAGAGAAGCTAGGACACTTAGAGCAGGCAGAACAATACCTTCACGCTGTTCTCAAGCTCATGCCAGCATTCTATTTGGCAGAGGAAATGTTGTCGCGCTTCCAGTCTGCTGCCAAAGAAAAGGAAGTATTTGCGACGCTCAGTCTCACTGGCTTTCCCTCCATTGAAGAGCTTGAAAAAATTATCCGATACTACCAACAAGCCCCCAGTGATGCTGCACGGATTGAGCAATTAAGACAAATTCGCTGGGACATCGCTCAGAAATGGCTAGAACTACCAGAAAACCAGCTACAGGCTATGTCTCAAACTGCGTTAGGGCAAGCCCATGCTCTGCTTCATGGGCTTGAACG
This sequence comes from Oculatella sp. LEGE 06141, assembly GCF_015207605.1. Classification (GTDB taxonomy): domain Bacteria; phylum Cyanobacteriota; class Cyanobacteriia; order Elainellales; family Elainellaceae; genus Oculatella. The sequence continues at coordinate 272,688 of NZ_JADEWO010000001.1, read as the reverse complement.
TAATGGAGGCAATGCATTAAAGCATTTACCTTTAACGGCAGCAGAACAACAGTTAATTCAAGAAACGACGGCTGCAATCGCGGCAGGAGTAAGCAACGATCGCTACATTCCTGGCCTTCTCGTCGCAATGCTCTACTGTCAGGCGCATGAATTGACCTGGCAGCATGAACTCGATCGCTTACCAGAGTGGTTGATTCACAACTATGTTCTGTTTGTGGCAGCAGCTCAACCTCTGTTTAGCCAGGTGGGAGAGGTCGATCGCTACTACCGCCATATGCAGCAATGGGTTGATTACTTGTATCACAACCTTTCTAGCCAGCCAGAATCAGAGCTGTGGCAAGAGGTTGCTCTCCAATTTATTCAAAGCACAAATTGCATTCCCCTTTACTTTAGCGAAGCCAACTTAAACGATCTCTATGCCAAACGCTCAGATATCCTGGAACTGGTATTACACCATCATGGACATCAGATTGATTATCAATTTTCCGGGCGGGGGAGCGATCGAGAGAAAATCCGTTTAGGTATTCTCAATACTCATTTCAGCCCACAAACGGATACGTTTCAGACACTTCCTGTCTTTGAACATCTGGATCGGAATCGGTTTGAAATTGTCTTGTACTCACTGCACATTAACCATCATCCACTAGAACAATACTGCCACTCTAAAGCAGATCGGGTTGTTCAGCTTTCCGAGCATGATATCGCTGAGTCAGTCCAAACGATTCGAGCGGATGATTTGGATCTTCTACTCATCGGTACCAATGTCACGGTTTCAACCAACTCGGTTACCCTCCTGGCAACCCATCGCTTAGCTAGAGTACAGCTTGCATTTGGTTCTGCTCCAGTTTCGACAGGAATCAGAAACATAGATTACTTCGTCTCTGGTAATCTTTCAGAACTGGAACAGGGTGCCCAAGATTCCTATCGAGAAAGGCTAGTGACGGTTGATGGCACTGGATATTGTTTCAACTACACTGTGGCCAATCAATCTCCTGCTGCTCAACCGAGCCGAAGCAGTTTAGGCATTGATGAGAACACTACTGTATTGGTGTCTGGGGCTAATTTCTACAAAATTGTCCCTGAATTGAGAGAAGCATGGGGCAAGCTTTTGGCTGCTATACCCGATTCAGTCCTCATGTTGTATCCATTTTCTCCTAGCTGGAATTCTTCGTATCCATCGGCATTGTGGCTTCAACAAATGCACCAGGTTTTAGAGCGCTATGGTGTTGCTTCAAATCGTTTAATGATATTGGATACATTGCCTACCCGCGAAGATGTGAAGGCATACCTGAAGCTGGCTGACATTTACCTTGATTCCTTCAGGCACTCGGGTGGTCATTCGCTGGTTGATGCTTTAGAAGTCAACTTACCAACGGTGGTGATAGAAGGCAATGCCTTGCGTGCCAAACATGCAGCGGCTTATCTCAAGGAACTACAACTTCCCGAGTTGATAACTTGTGATGAAACAGCTTATATCGAAGTAGCCACTAAGCTCGCTACATCTCCAGAATGGCGATCGCAACTCAGCCAACGAATCAGGCAAGCGATGCAAGCAAATCCCAGATTCTTAGATAGCCAAGACTATTCCTGTCAACTCGGCAATCTGTTTCAACAGCTCTTTCACACCTATCAATCTGACGAATTCATCAAAAACTTTAGATTGCAAACAATTAATTTCATTGTTTTTCCAGCTTGGCACCAGTCGGAAGAGTTGCTTGTTCAAAGCCTCATTTCAACGATCAAAATCCTTGCCCATTCCATCCAGAGGGATGAAACAACGCTACTGATAGATACCACAGGAATCGCAGATGAAGAGGCAGACCTGGCACTTTCTAGCATTGCGATGCATCTTTTAATAGAAGAAGAGGTCGATCTATCCGAAGGGCCAGAACTTGCTTTGGTTGGAGAACTCAGCCGATTGGATTGGAAGACGCTCACTTCTTTGCTTCAAGGGCGCATTAGTTTAGAGCCGGAAAATTCAGAGGCGATCGCTACCGCTGGTACAGAATCCCTTACGATTTACTCTCTAGAACAGCTCAGTTCTTGAAATTTCTGATCCCTTCAACCCTGCTCAAACGCTAGATTCTTCGCATGCGTAGGCTTTGGCTCTGCCCAGCCCAAGACACTGGCGATGGCGTGGATGGCCTAACTCAATAACCCATAAAGACGCGGTTTTCAGTCTCTACAGGTTATGGGTGGTTATTTGACAGATGGTGCGATCGCCAAGAATCGTGCGGCCAGACTGACTTATCTTCTGTTTTGTGACTTATTTTGTGACTACAACATTCAGGCTAATGAGAGTTTCTAGCAAACGCAGATTACTACAGTCTTCGAATAAGCCAAATTCTGCAATTTGCTCATAGGCACGAAAACCGACTTCCTCCAGGTACAGAGCCAGAGTTTCGAAGTCAAAACCAACCTTATGAACATCATATTGATTCGTTTGTCCACCAAACATGATTCGCATAATGTGATGGCGTTCGATGGGCATTAATCTAGGATGCAGATACAACCAGCACAGCTTCTTTAAGTCGGGGACACTAATGTACAGCTTACCGCCGGGTTGTAACACTCTATGCCATTCAGTGAGCGTCCGAAGTAACTCATCATCCAGTTGATAGTAGAAGTGTTCCAACACATGGCTGGCATAAATGGCTGCGATGGAATTATCCTCAAACTGTTCCAGGCAGGCTGCATCTCCTACAAAGTCAACTTCTGGACGTGCTTCAATATCTAAAATCTTCCAGTCTGGATGTGGTTCTTTGCCACCAATGTGAAGTTGGATCATTGACATACCTAAATGTTGTTTCCTGTGTTGAATCCGGTGGTTTATTTGCTTTCAATAAACTTGAGCCACATTTGCTCATAGGCTGCTTCCATCTCATGAGCAAATTGCTTTGTATTCCACAACGGCGAAGTTTGGCGAGACTGACGCAGCTTCCAGGAAATTTGCTGCCGTAAAGTTGCATCTTGCCCCAAGCGAATACCCCATTCCACATACTCGTCACTGCTCCAGGCAATTCCTTCCGTTACGCCCACGTTCATCATCATGGTGTAACTATTACGAGCGGCAAACTGTTGTCCAACCTGCGTTACCAGTGGAACGCCCATCCACAACGTTTCTAATGTAGTGGTCGCTCCGTTGTAGGGAAACGTGTCGAGAACAACATCTGCAATGCCCAAGTTGGCTCGATGAACTGCCTCATCAACGGCCCATGATAAGAAGCGGAGGCGATCGCTCGCAACGCCTTCCTCTTCAGCGATCTGCTCGTAAAACCTTTTAGATGACTCCTGGTCGGCTCCTCCTTTGATTAGAAGATAGCTATTGGGCACATCTCGCAGAATCTTCATTTGGAGACGCACATTTTCAGGATGGCGTTTGTAGCCTCCCTGAACTACCAGATAAATAATGGCATCCGACGGAATGTTCAATTGTTCTCGTCGCAGGTTAGGAATGCCCACTTCAAACCCATCAACTGCTACATAGGTTTGAGGCAACCGCCAGATCGTCTCCGAGTAGTAGTCTTGTGCTGCCTCTGGCAAAACATAGGGATCAGCAATGAAGTAATCCACCGCAGGCAGCCCAGAGGCATCCCAACCCAACCAGGTGGCCTGAATTGGAGCGACTTTTGCAGACAGAAGTTCACACATGCCGTCTAACGTGACGCTATCCAGATCAATCAGGATATCAATCTCGTCCTGGTGAATTCGTTCCAGAATCGTATTGTTGCATCCCATAAACCCATAGGTGTGATCGGATTGATCGACAAACCACTGCTGAGTGAAAGCACTAATGGTAGGTTGATTAATCAGATATGTATGGATTTGGAACCGTTCCCGGTTGTGGTGCTGAAACAGCCAACGAGAAATCCAACCGACCGAATGGCGCTTGAGACAATGAGAAAGATAGCCAATTTTAAGCTTCTTTGTGGGGCTAAACTGATTTGATTTCGCGGGCGATCGCTGCAATAGCTCTGGTGTTGTTTCGGCCTGAATGCGTTGAATATTACTCTGGCATAGACTACTAAGCTGATTCTGGATGGGGCGAGACGTTGCCGGGTCATCCTTGAAATAAGGGAAGAAGAAGGTTGAAATGAACAGGCGGCAGGCTGAAACAGCATCAATATCATCAGGAGCCGACTTCAGGAGCGATCGCACCAACTCTTCCTGTCGTTCAATGGCAACGCGACTTTCTGCCAAATATCCAGACGCACCCATCAAGCATTTCAACACTAAGTGATTAGCGTACACTCGGTCAGCCAGCGTTTCGGTTAATTCATAGCAAGCTTGAGCTGTTTCAATTGCCTTAGTGTATTGGTGAGCGTTTTGGTAAAAAGTGGATAAGTGTCTCATCACCTCTACTTCAAATACCTCAAAGCGCAAACACAATTCTCCCAGTAGACACGCCAGGTCGGGATTCAGATAACCATGAGCTGCTTCAATAGCGGTACGGAGAATCGCATCAACAAACCTGGCTCGATTATGAGCATGTTCAATGCTGGCTTCGCCTAAGGCTAACGTGCTGGGGGAGTGTGCTGCATGTTCCAATAGGGTTTGCAGAGTCTGTAACAGTAGCTCTGGATCAACTACAGCATCCTTAGCTTGCAGGAGTTCAATTAGCTCAAGCTCGTCGAACATCTCATCTGAGAAGGTCGTCAATGTCAGGCTAAGTTGCACTATCTTCAGCAAATTATTGATGGTTTGAGGGGCGATCTCTCGCATGTGTTGCCGAATTGCCCAAGCAACCGGGTGATCTGGTAATTGCTCTCGTCGTTCGGCTTCAGTTTGCAACACCTGCAACAAGTCTGTTGTCCACTGGTCAATTTGTTCTGGTTCACCGTCTGCCATCCCCAACCACCAGGCTGTCTGCGCTTCAGCTTCTTGACCCTGCAACAACAGCGCCAGCCCTAGATGCCAAACATGCGACTTGTTTTCGGGTTCTTGCTCGATCGCCTGCTCATAGAGGTGAGCCGCTTGCTCATAATCACCGTTGTTGAGATGTTGAAAAGCCTGTTGTTGCAAATCGTTGGCAGACACGGTTGTAAAAGTCATGGCAGAGGTAAGGGGCAATTTGAAGGACTAAAAAAAATAGTGGAGAGGTAGAACTCTCCACTATACGTATCGACTAGATTAAGGTTGGAGAATCAAGCAATTCTTGAGTTCCATTCAATCAAGTGACTATACTTGACCTAGCTACCCACTAGCTGCTGAGTTGCAGAACATGCAGTACCGTTGGTGGGGTTAGCAGCCACAACACCAGGCTCTTTCTGTTCGCAAAGAACAGCAACGCTGGTGAGGTCGCTGGTTGCGCCACCTTTTTGCAAGCTAACCATACCGGAGTAATTTCTCAAGCCGGTTACGTTGGTGGTCAATGCAGACTTGGTGATTGCTGTAACCGAAGTGCCAGTACCACTAGAACTGGTTGCATAGGTGTAGTTGTTGGTTTCAGTAGCGATACCAACACCCAGGTCTAGAATGTCAGTGCCGAATTTTGACTTTTCAGCGAAGTATGCTTGCTGGCCTTTGTTGATGGAGCCAACGTAGGTTTTCGCTTCAGACTGCTTTGCTTTGTTGGCCTGGTTGAGGAAGGAAGGCAGAGCAATAGCAGATAGAATACCGATGATGATGATAACAACGAGAAGTTCAATCAGCGTGAAGCCTTTGTTCTCTTTCTTTTGAAGCAGGTGCTGTAGGAACTTGGTTTTGAATTCAGATTTCATGAGAGGTTACTCCTTGAGGTGCGGGATGTGGATTTCTAACTCCTGGATATAACTTGCCCACCTCTGATCAGTTTCATATCACCCTCCAAAAAAAAGGTTTTAGCTCTGAATTTCTATTCAATGGGAAGGCTCCGGTAGAACGTAGAGAAACGCTTCTAGCTGGTTAACAAACTGGCTCACCTCGTGCAGGGCATCCGCTTCCGTCAAAGGTGCCAGCGTGATGGGGTTGATGGGCTGGATCTGCAACCAGTGTTGCACCAACGCCATCACTGTCTGGGGTGCTTCCCAGAGTTTTAGAATGCAGGCTGCGATCGTATGACCTATAAAAACAGGGGCTAGTGCCGGAGCCATGATGTAGCTGCTAATTTCAAAGGGCTTGTGGTTCGTCAGGCCGTCAATCAAATCTTGCTTGAACTTCGCCGTTCTAAGCTGGGGATGTAACGAGACTTGCGCGTTCCGCCAATCTGCTTCCTCCCAGTCATCCACAGCGGTGGGTGGCTCTGGTTGGTTTGAGTGAGTACACCAAAAGTCGAGCAAGCGATGCACTGGGTGCAGCAATTCAAACAGGTGCAGTCGGGTTTCAATGGAGGTTTCCGACAAGCCCATTGCCCAAAACACGGGTAAATCGTCCGAATCTTTAAATAAATCGGTGATATCCCAATGTCGCCAATTCACCATGCTAAAGAACTCCAGATCAGCCTGTCTCAAGAGATTGAACAAATCAGGAATCGTAAAGCCTTTGTCTCCCTGAAACAGGTAATTCATTAAGATCTGTTCCTTGCTGTCTTCTCCTTCAAAGGCAGGATTCCAGCCTCTCGCCTTGAGATCGACCCCATCCTTGAGCGATCGCATTGTTTCTGTGACAATTTCCATCTCCATATCGGTGGGGTTGTCGTCCATTAACCCCATAAGCTTGCAAACCTTTTGTGCCCGAAAGTAAATCATTCGCTGCATGTAGCTGTGCAGGTTGCTCCGAATGATGCCTTGAGGGTTGAGGACAGCCTTCATTGCCCGCAAGCCAACGGTGATATCTGGAAACAGGTACAGCACCTCATCGCAATTGATGTAGTCAAATTGCAGACCGAGCGCTGGTAAATTCTCAATGTCGATCGCATGGAATTCAGCATTGTTAAAGCCGTGATGTTGCAGCCGCTGGCGTGCCAATTTAACTGATTCTTCAGAAATATCAACCCCCACCACTTTGGCTCCAGGGTTGGCGATCGCCAAACATAATGACTTGTAGCCCGTTCCGCATCCCGCATCCAAAATCAGTTTGTCTTTAGTATCGATGACTCGTCGGTAACGACGATAGTAAGGAGTCACCAAATTATGAACAAACAGTGAATTGGCATCGTCCTTGGGCGATTTCTCTAGAGGAATTCTAGGATAGGGACCAAAATCAAACTGCTGGCGAATTTTCTCAATCAGTTCAGAGGCTTGAGGATTCATAGTTTACGGCTATAGCGGCTTTTGAGAATTGGGTTGATCTTAAGAGTGCCCAATTCTGCTTCAGTCTTTTCCACTAAATTTAGTTCAACGTTGGATGAAGCGATCGCAGGTACTTGCCAAAACAGCCGTAATTCTACTGGTAGCGGTTTTCAGGTGCGTTAAAGCCAACGCCCGATCGAGACATGGTGTGTAATGGTCATGTCCTGTCTGCGTCAACAACGCTAATGTTGTGTTACTCCACGCTCTGCAACGCTTCTTTAACTTGCTCAAATACGCCCTGCCAATCTCCAGGAGAAGGTTGTCGGAATAGCCGCATTCCCGGATACCAGGGGCTATCGTTTCGCTCCAGCAACCAGCGCCAGTCGGGTAAATGGGACAAAAGTACCCACACCGGATGACCTAATGCACCCGCCAAGTGAGCAACCGCCGTGTCTACTGTAATCACTAAATCGAGTTGGGTGATGATGGCAGCCGTATCGGCAAAGTCATGCAGTTGGCTACTTAGATCCAGGAGTTTACTTTCTATCCCCAGGTGCTTCAACTCTGCCGCGGCCTCTCCTTTCTGGAGACTATAAACGGCCACACCCGAAATATCCAGAATCGGTTGAACGTAGCGGAGTGGACAGGAGCGATCGCCATCAGACTGGCGCTCCGGATTTCCTGCCCACACTAGCCCCACATGGAATCGAGCCTGGGGCGATCGCTGTAACAGAGGGGATGAAGGAGCCGTCAGATAGGGAATATCAGCCGGAATTGTGTCTAGCGTCGTTCCAAATAGCCAGGGCAAACTCATCAAGGGTGCCTGCACATCGAAGTCGGGCAACGGTGCATCACGCGGAACGAGGTGATCAATACCATCCATTGCTGCTAACAGCCGCATCAGAGCGGGCTGGCATTCAACGATCACCTGTCCCCCCTGTTGCGCTGCTCGTTGCGCCACCAGCGGCACATAGCGACTAAATTGAATGGTATCGCCAAAGCCTTGTTCTGCATGGAGCAGAAGCCGTTGTCCTTGCCAGAATGAGCCATCCCAGAGCGGTTCTTTGAAGGCGCGAGGCGGTTGTTCTGGAAGCTGCCACCGCCACTCAAACTCCGCAAGGCCAGTCGTTAAATCACCCAACAGTAACGATGCGATCGCCAAATTCCAGTGGGCATTCACATAACCAGGATTGAACGTCAGAATCGTATGGTAGCAAGCGATCGCCTCCTCAAGGTTGCCCTGATCGTGCAGCACACCACCCAGGTTATAGTAGGCTTCCGTGAACTCTGGATTTAGAGCGATCGCCTGCTGGTAAGCCGTGATTGCGGCTGCCATATCGCCTTGTTCACGAAAGGCATTGCCCAAATTGTAGTGAGCATGGACAAAGTCGGGTTGAAGCGCGATCGCCTCTTGGTAGGCTGCGATCGCCGTCTCAATATCACCCTGCTGCCGCAACGCTGTACCCAGGTCGTTGTATACCCAAACATAATCCGGTTCAATGGCAATCACCTGCTGATAGAGCGCGATCGCATCGTCTGGATGATGGGTTTGAAACGCAATCACTCCTAACAAGTGCAGCGCCCTAACCTGCTCAGGTTCCTGCTCAAGAATGCTGCGATAAAGCTGCTCGGCTTGCAGAAGATTGCCCGCCTGGTGATGCTGTAGAGCAATGGCGATCGTTTGAGAAACATCCATAGGGTTACCCGATGACTAGACCCCGTCTTTAATCACCTTCAGGGTCATTTCAATTTGCTTGAAGACGTTATTGAATTGTCGGCCAATTTGCCAAATATCCGCTTCATCAATTTCGCCTGCTTGATATTGAGATAGCCAGGGTTCATCTAACAAATAATTGGTATGAATCAGGTCAAAATCAACATTCAAATAAAGACCCAGCGGCGAATTGGCCGCATTTAGCTCAGCCCATTGACGATTGTTCGTTTTCGAAAACAGCGACAGGCTGTCTGGGGTCACCGCTCGAACGTGAGTCGGATCGTTCAGAAAATCGTCATGACGGGGATGCGGCACCGTAATTTGAATGGTGGCATTTGCTTTGCAGACGCGATAAAGCTCTTTTAGAATGCCGAGATACGTATCTCGCGTTTCTCCAAGGTGTTCCAGGACGTGATGTAAGACAACTTCATCAACGCTGTTATCATCCCAGATCCAGGGAAATACTTCCAAGTCACAACGTACATCTGGAGTACCGAATTTATCGACATTGACATAGCCGATGAGCGGATTTTGACCGCAGCCCAAATTCAGTTTAAGTTCGTTACACATTGCACAGGTCAAATAAACACTTAATCGAGCTATTTCAAATCGGTTGCTTCAGTTAACGGTAAGCCATCTGTAACCATCTATAGTGGTCGTCAATTGCTTACAAACCCTCCCAACTTCATTGCCCATTTTCTGGTTTGTGGGTAAAGAGTTGCCATCCTAGAACCGATTCAAAAAGCGCTAGGATAGTTTAATCGTTGAACTATATTTTGGAAACGCAATTGGGCGAGTTGTCTGCATGTTCGATGACGGGTGAATTTCCGGCTCATCTGTGCCAATTGGACAATGGGCTAACGGTAATTCATCAACAGGTTCCAGCCGCATCGACGGTGACCGTAGATGTGTGGGTTAAAGCGGGGGCGATCGCTGAACCGGAACCCTGGTCTGGCATGGCTCACTTCTTGGAGCATATGATTTTCAAGGGCACCGATTGGATGCCACCCGGTTTGTTCGATCAAATTATTGAAAACCAGGGCGGAGCCACCAATGCGGCTACTAGCCATGATTATGCCCACTACTTTATCAACACTACCGCATCCCGATTAGTTGACACGCTGCCGTGTTTATCAGACTTATTGCTGTATGCTGCCATTCCAGACGATGAGTTTGAGCGCGAACGGGATGTGGTGCTGGAAGAAATTCGCCAGTCTCAGGACGATCCAGATTGCCTGGGCTTTCAGTCGCTGATGGAAGCGGTTTATCAATGCCATCCCTATGGTCGTCCGGTGCTGGGAGATGCCGTGGGGCTGATGTTGCAAACCCCCGACGAAATGCGGCACTTTCATCAGGCTCACTATCAGCCCGACAAGATGACCGTCGTTGTCGTGGGTGATGTGGCGCTGGAGCCAACGCTGGAGCTGGTCAACCGAGCCTTTAGCCGCTTTGTGACTCCGCCTCAGTTTCCGCTGGTGCAAGCGGAAGCAGAACCGCCAATGACCGATATTCGGCACCAGGAGCTGTATTTGCCCCGATTGGAACAGTCTCGCTTGCTGATGGCCTGGGTAGGGCCAGGAGTTGAGCAGTTGCATGATGCCTACGGGTTAGACTTGCTGGCGGTCGTGCTGGCGGGTGGGCGCACCTCTCGACTGGTACGGGAATTGCGCGAAGAGCGACAACTGGTGCAGGATATTGCCAGCAGCTTTTCGCTTCAGCGGGACTCCAGTTTGTTTACCATTGCGGCATGGCTGGAGCCAGACCATTTGGGTGCGGTGGAAGCAATTATTGGCGATCGCCTTGCCGAATTAGCCGCCACTCCCATCAGTGAAGCCGAATTGAAACGGTATCAACGGCTACTGTGTAACGACTATGCGTTTTCAACTGAAACATCTAGCCAGCTAGCGGGTCTATATGGCTATTACAACACGATCGCTCAAGCCAAGCTTTCGGTGAACTACCCGCAGCAGATCCAGAGCTTGCAGGCTGAAGAACTTCAGCATCTTGCCAGTCGGTATCTCTCACCTGTCCGCTATGCCGCCACGGTGCTTAAACCCGCCTGATGGGTAGCCTTGTTCTCTCTCAGCACTCCACTTTTCAAACGTTTATAGGATTCTCATGTCCGTTAACTCGACTGTAGCCTACCTGCTACAAAATTTAAATGTGCATCGGATCGTGCTAGACAACGGTCTGGTGATTTTGGCAACGGAAAACCCGGCTGCTGATATTGTGTCTGCCCGTCTGTTTACTCGGGCGGGTAGCCGTTACGAGTCTGCGGAGCAGGCTGGCATTTCACACTTGCTTTCTGCTGTTTTAACGAAAGGAACCCATCACCTTTCTGCTCAGGATATTGCGGAACGAGTGGAATCGGTGGGAGCCAGTTTAGGGGCGGATGCCGTTGCCGACTATTGCCTCTTAAGCCTAAAAACGGTATCGGCTGACTTTGCAGAAATTTTGGCTCTGGCCGCAGATTTGTTGCGATCGCCCAGTTTTCCTGAATCAGAAGTTGAGCTAGAACGCCGAATTGCCTTACAGGGAATTCGTTCGATGCAAGAGCAGCCCTTTTCAGTTGCCAATCGCCAACTGCGGCAGGCGATGTATGGTAATCATCCCTATGCTCTGCCTGTTCTGGGAACCGAAGCTAGCGTTTCGCAACTGAACCGAGACGATTTGCAGCGCTACCACCAGACTTACTTTCGTCCAGACAACTTGATTATTAGTATTGCCGGACGAATCAGCGCTGAGGAATCGATCGCGCTGGTCGATCACCTGTTTGGCGATTGGCAGGCTCCCAAACAGCCCGATGGCGATCGACCATTACCGTTACCGATGCCAAAACTGTCGCCGATTGCTACGGTACCGCAGCAGATGGTGACCATTCAAGATACCCAGCAAGCCATTGTAATGTTGGGCTACCTGGCGGCTCCGGTTCATACGGAGGACTATGTGGCGCTTAAACTGCTGAATACCTATTTGGGCAACGGTCTCTCCAGTCGGCTATTTGTTGAACTGCGCGAAAAGCGAGGGTTGGCTTACGAGGTTTCGGCATTTTATCCAACCCGGCTGGATGTCTCACAATTTGTTGTTTACATGGGTACTGCCCCAACCAACGCCGCGATCGCCTTGACGGGGTTGCAGCAAGAAGTGGATCGACTGTGCCACAGTCCGTTAGCGCTAGAAGAGTTGCAGGCTGCCCAGAATAAGCTACTGGGGCAATATGCCCTGGGTAAGCAAACCAACGCTCAAATTGCCCAAACTTATGGCTGGTATGAAACGTTGGGGTTGGGAGTGGAATTTGATCAGCAGTTTCAAAAGGCAGCGGCAGCGGCAACGGCGGAGAGGTTGCAACAGGTAGCCTGTCAGTATTTCACGAAACCGTACATCTCGCTGGTGGGGCCAGCCAGTGTCAATGAGATCCTCGCCATGCCAGCGTCCAGTTAATTTCATATACAGTGGATCAAACTGAGCCAGCTTACTACCCGGCTGGCTCAAGTTTGTGGTGGGTGCGATCGCCCTCACACGCTAACGTTTTCTGTGATGCGTCGCATTGCCTCTTCGACGTTGTCGCGACTGTTAAACGCCGAAATTCGGAAGTAGCCCTCACCGGCAGCTCCAAAACCAGACCCCGGCGTGCCAACCACATTACAGGTGTGCAGCAATTTGTCGAAAAAATCCCAGCTAGAGAGTTGGTTGGGCGTTTGTACCCAGACATAAGGCGCGTTCACACCGCCATACACCTGAATGCCCGCCGCGGTGAGCTTTTCGCGAATAATTTTGGCGTTCTCAAGGTAGAAGTTAACCAGCGCTTTGGTTTGTGCCTGTCCCTCTTCCGAGTAGACCGCTTCTGCCCCTTTTTGCACAATGTAGGACACGCCGTTGAATTTGGTGGACTGACGACGGTTCCATAACTTCCACAGGTCTACTTCAGAACCATCGGCTGCTTTGGCTGTGAGGGATCTGGGTACAACCGTAAAGGCGCAACGGGTTCCGGTAAAACCAGCATTTTTAGAGAAAGAGCGAAATTCGATCGCACACTCCCGTGCCCCTTCAATTTCATAAATGGAATGGGGCAAGTCTGGATCGGTAATAAATGCTTCGTAAGCGGCATCAAAAAAGATAATCGAGCCATTTTCTCTGGCGTAATCGACCCATTCTTGCAAGTGAGCCTTTGTAGCCGTTGCCCCGGTCGGATTGTTGGGAAAGCACAGGTAGATCAGATCGGCTTTTTGTGCCGGAATTTGAGCCGTAAAGTGGTTATCAGCGGTAATTGGCAGGTAGATCAAGCCTTCAAACTCACCCTGGTCGGAGGCAGATCCGGTGTGTCCTGCCATGACGTTGGTATCCACATAAACGGGATAAACCGGATCGGTAACGGCGATCGTGTTGTTGTGACCAAAGATGTCAAGAATATTGCCCGTGTCGCACTTCGACCCGTCGGAGACAAAAATTTCAGCGGCATCTACGTCACACCCGCGCGACTGGAAATCGTGGGCTGCAATTTTTTCGCGCAACCAGGCATAGCCTTGTTCTGGCCCATAGCCCTTAAAAGTAGCGCGATCGCCCATATCTTCTACTGCCTGAATCATTGCGGCGCGGCACGCGTCTGGCAACGGTTCGGTCACGTCACCAATTCCCAGTTTGATGATTTGCGCCTCAGGGTTTGCCTCCGCAAAGGCAGTCACCCGTCGGGCAATTTCAGGAAACAGATAACCCGCTTTGAGTTTGAGGTAATTGTCGTTAATGGTTGCCATTGTGAATTGCTACGTACGCCGTAGAATAGCTTACTGCCAACTGTCTCGTTCCAAAACGGGAAGGTTAGACGAAACAGCATAGCAGGCTGAATTGCCACAGCCGATGTTGAGAAGCAACGATCGACTCTTATCAGCAGTCTAGTCTGTACCAGGCAATTCTGATCGAAGGCGATCGCACCAGAGCCAACCTTCAGGCAGGGTGAGGTGGCGTTGAGCAATACCGTTGAATGACCGCCAGCAACTCTTCAAAATCGATCGGTTTGCAGATAAACTCATTGGCACCCGCCGCAATTCCCTCGTTGCGGTTGCTCTGTTCATACGCCGTAATCAAAATAATGGGCAGATGCGAGGCTGTTTGATTTTGCCGAATTTGTCGCGTCACCTCGTATCCATCCAGATCAGGCATCATAATGTCAAGTAATACCAGGTCGGGAAGTGACGCTTGAATTTGCGTTAGAGCTGCACTTCCACAGTCAGCCGTATCGACGTTGTACCCCTCAACCTCCAGAATGGCTTGAAGCAGAAATATATTGTCGGGAACATCATCAACGACTAAAATTCGGCATTGATCAGCAGGAGCCACAAGTATAAAAAAGTCCTATGTATCTAATCCTATCTAACTAATCTAGTATCGTAGCGCTATGGAGAAACGGTAACGACTAACACAGCCTTCATCTATGGTTCTCTGTGGTTTATAGTGATGCATCTAACTCCAGACAGGGATTTTGTCAGGTTGTCCTATCTTTAGTGGGCAAACTTTGGGGTATTCAGTGCTAACCAGCGGTTCACCAAGTGGCACAGCCGCACAGTTCAACCATTACGATCCAGAAAAGGCATAGCAACTGAACAGTTTCAGTTGCTATGCCGCATGGTGTGGGTCAATTTGGTGAGCCTGGCTCATTGCCTAACCCGGCTGGGTTCTTGGGGTTAGCAGTCCCGTTACAAGTTACCGGATTGGATGTGCCGATGCAGACTTATCCATTCGTTGACTGTTCCGCTTCGATCGCTTCTGGTTGAGTACCCGTCAAACTCACCTTAAAGACGCGGTTGCGTTCTGCTTCAACTTTGGGTAACGCTAGCGTCAAAATACCGTCCTTTAGATCAGCCTTAACCTGATCGTTTTGGACTTGCATTGGTAACGGAATGACGCGGCGGAAACTGCCATAACGGAACTCTGACCGGAAGTGACCTTCAGATTCTGTGCGCTTTTCAGAACGATGCTCACCCGCGATCGCTACTGCATCACGCATGACCTGAACATCCAGGTTTTTAGCATCAATGCCAGGAACTTCAGCTCGCAAGATGAGTTCACTGCCCGTGTCTTGCAACTCAACCGCAGGAACCCAGGCGGTATCGATGCCTTGAGTGACATCAGAAGAGTCGCGGTTTGTTGCTTCCAAATCGTAAAAAAGTCGATTCATCTGACGACGAAGTATGTCCATTTCACGGAACGGATCCCAACGCATGATTGCCATGATGACCTAACCTCCTGATTAAACAGTTTGCTGTCTAATTGCTGACTAAATAGAGTGAGTTGACAAACAAATAATGTTAGTGGGCGATGAAACGCAGTTGATGTGTTTCTGATAGTTACTGCACTCATTCATCCACATCAATTAGTGTATTCATTCCTCAATATAGAAGCAGTGGGGTAAACCGTAAAAGCGATGTTAGGCTTACCGTAATGCCCACAAAGTGTTACACTGGCGACCTTGTAAAAAGCCAGATGGTACCTGCTCTATTGGTGCAAAGCGTTGTAAAACGATCGCTAAAAAAGATGAAGCACTGACTGGTTCCTGGATTGGCAGGTTGGGTTTCTTTTATCTATTCTTTGCGCGAAACAACAAAGTTGCAGAGAAGCGCTGAGCTGCTTCAAAAGGATGGTTTTAGCAACCAAATCTGTCCAGCCCTACCATTCGTTGCAGTTAATCTGGTTAATTGAAAAGCAGTGAAACATTTACATTAAACACCTGATACCGGTGCAAATGCGTTGGTGCTGCCCAAGAGTTTCTTAACGATTTGAAAACAAAATTCTTATTTTTCTTCCTTCACTACCTTTCAGCCTTGTTGTAGATGCGTTGCTAAAGCATTCCCTTTACAACCGTTCTATCCTTTTTATTGGTTGATAGGTCGTTGTGTCAAAAACAGTTTCAGGTACTCCTACAACATCAGGCAAGGTCGAGCTTCCCAATCATCCGTGGGCCGTTCCAACAGAAGAGATCATTCAGCAGCTCGATGTCTCCCCTCAAGGACTGACAGAGCCAGAAGTTGAACAACGGCGGCAGCAGTTTGGGGAAAACCGCCTCCAGGCCACCAAAGGTCAAAGTGCGCTGCAAATTCTGATCGCTCAGTTTAAGAGTTTAATTATTGGGATCTTGGCGATCGCCGCCATTCTCTCGTTTGCCTTTGGAGAATGGGTTGAAGGCATTGCTGTTTTAATTGCGATCGCGGTCAATACGGTGATCGGTTTCTTCACCGAACTACGAGCGGTGCGATCGATGGAAGCGTTGCAGCAACTCAGCAGCACGACTGCTAAAGTGCGTCGGCAAGGGCACGTTCAAGAAGTAGCCGCAGAAGAACTGGTACCCGGTGACATCGTGTTGTTAGAAAGCGGTGATGTCATTGCTGCTGACCTGCGCTTAATGGAAGCTGCCGGAATTCAGGTGAACGAATCGTCCTTAACGGGCGAATCGGTTCCGGTTGGAAAGTCCATTACCCCCCTGGAGGCAGACTGCTCGCTGGCCGATCGAGAAAATATGCTTTACAAAGGAACGGCTCTTACTCGCGGTTCGGGCGAAGGCGTGGTGGTAGCCACCGGGATGGATACCGAGTTAGGCCACATCTCTGCTTTAGCCGAAGCAGCAGGGCAAGACGAGCAAACCCCCCTGGAAGAACGCTTAGATCAACTGGGTCGGCGGTTGGTGTGGGCCACCATTGCCATTGTGATTGCGATCGCCATTGTTGGCGTTTTGGGCGGCAGAGACATTTACGAAATGGTAGAAACCGCGATCGCGCTGGCGGTAGGTGCCGTTCCAGAAGGGTTGCCGATTGTTGCCACCGTTGCCCTGGCGCGAGGGATGTGGCGTATGGCAAAACGAAACGCGCTGATCAACCAGCTCTCTGCGGTGGAAACCCTGGGTGCCACCAGCATCATTTGCACCGACAAAACGGGAACGCTGACCGAAAACCGCATGACGGTTACGCATCTAATTCTAGAGTCGGGTGAGGTCAGAATTAGCGGAGAAGATCTAGACAACAAAGGCGACTTTAGCCTGAACGATCAACGCGTTAAACCACTGGAGATTGAGGATCTGCGAGCAGCCTTGGAAGTTGCTGTTCTCTGCAACAATGCTGCCCTGCAACCCAAAGCCTCTAATGAAAGCCGGGTGGTGGGCGATCCAATGGAAGTGGCGCTTCTAATTGCCGGAGCCAAGGCTCAATTGCAACGAAACGCTTTATTGGAGCAAATGCCAGAGGTGCGGGAAGAAGCGTTTGACCCTGACCTGAAGATGATGGCAACGATCCACAAGACGGAACAGGGACATCGCTATGCCGTGAAGGGCGCACCTGAATCGGTGTTGAAAGCCTGTACGCGGATTCGCACCACTGCTGACGACATCGCATTAACCGATTCAGCCCGACAGCATTGGCAAGATCAGGTCAACAAACTCGCCCGTGAAGGACTGCGAACACTGGCATTGGCCGAAAAAACGGTGCCAGACGACAACACAGCACCTTACGAAGATTTGGTTTTTCTGGGGATGGTTGGCTTACTCGATCCGCCGCGTGACGATGTTCGTGCTGCGATCGCCGAATGTAAGGACGCAGGCATTCGCGTAGTAATGGTGACGGGCGATCAGCCAGTAACAGCAAAGAATATTGGCTTAGCCGTTGGCTTAACCGATGACACAAATGCAGATATCGTTCAGGGGCGTGACCTCAAAGATCCAGATGACCTAACGCCAGAAGAGCGTCAGCGCATCGTACAGGCCACGATTTTGGCGCGGGTGAGTCCGGAGCAAAAACTAAACCTGGTGACGCTCCATCAACGCAATCATGCCGTTGTGGCCATGACAGGAGACGGGGTCAACGATGCGCCTGCTCTGCGTAAAGCTGATATTGGCGTAGCGATGGGGCAACGGGGCACCCAGGTTGCCAAAGAAGCGGCGGATATGGTGTTGCAAGATGATTCGTTTGCGTCGATTGTGGCGGCAGTGGAACAGGGACGCGCTATTTTTAACAACATTCGTAAGTTCACGCTTTATTTGCTGTCGGGCAATATGGGCGAAATTATTGCGGTTGGCGGTGCCTCGCTGTTAGGAGCGCCGTTGCCGTTGTTGCCGCTGCAAATTTTGTATATTAACGTCGTCAATGATGCCTTTCCGGCTCTGGCTCTGGGGTTGGGTGAAGGGCATCCATCGCTGATGAAGGAACCGCCTCGCGACTCCAGAGAGCAGATTTTGACGCGCCGCCATTGGCTCGCGGTGCTGGGTTACGGCATTGTAATTGCGGCGGTGATTGTGGGCGCGTTTGTACTGACGATCGCCAGACTAGGCGGCAACCAGGAACAGGCTGTAACCGCTTCTTTTATGACCCTTGGTTTTACGCGACTGTGGCATGTGTTTAATATGCGCGATCGCGGCTCTGGTCTAATCCACAATGAAATCACCCACAATCCTTTTGTTTGGGGCGCGTTGTTGCTTTGTACTGGTCTGCTGCTAGTGGCCGTCTATGTTCCGTTTCTGGCGGCTCCGCTGCGAACTGTCGATCCAGGAACCCAGGGCTGGCTGATGATTATTGGGCTGAGCCTTGTTCCCCTGGTAGTTGGACAACTGGTTAAACTGGTTCACAATCCAAAGCGGTAATGAGCCGGGAAGTACGAAACCCAATCTGTGCAGATGAGGTGAAGCGACGCTCCTGCGATCGCCTGTTTCTCTAGTTTGGAGCGCCTGCTGTTTTCTACGGCAATAGGGGTGTCCGCCAAGAGAGAGAGGAATTCACGAATTTAGATTTAGTAGCGTAGGTATCAGTATCTCCGCACTCTAACCATACGATCGCACCTTGACTCACTTCAAAACCGCACTACTCATTGCCAACCGCAATGCAAAGCAGGGTGACGCGTCATTATCTGAGGCGATCGCCTCGCTTCGCCAATCGGGCATCGAGCTAATTGACGCGCCTTCTACCAAGCCAGAATCCTTGCCCGACCTCATTCGGCAGTACCACAACCGGGTGGATCTCGTCATCATTGGCGGCGGTGACGGTACACTCAACGCCGCCGCCGCTGGACTGGTGGATACCCACCTGCCCCTGGCGATTCTGCCAATGGGAACGGCAAACGACCTTGCCCGGACGCTTACCATTCCCGACGATCTCAGCCAGGCCTGTCAGGTGATTACCACTGGGCAACTCCACCCCATCGACCTGGGATGGGTCAACGGCAAGTACTTCTTCAACGTCGCCAGCTTTGGGTTAAGCGCAGACATCACGCAACGGCTAACCAAACAGAAGAAGCAGCGATGGGGAATGGCGGCCTATGCCATCACTGCCCTGCCCGCTCTCTGGCAAGCTCAACCGTTTTCGGCAGAAATTCGCTACGCGCAGCAAACCGTTACCGTTAAAACGCTCCAAATTGCGATCGGCAACGGACGCTACTACGGCGGCGGTATGCAGGTATCGGCAGAGGCGATGATCGACGACCACCAGCTTGACCTCTACAGTTTGGAAATCCAGCAGGGTTGGCAACTTCTCTCCCTATTGCCCGACATGTTGCGCGGGCGGCATATTGAACTGCCCAACGTGCGATCGCTGCGGGGGCAAGAGTTTGAAGTAAAAACCGATCGCCCCTATCCCATCAATACCGATGGCGAATTAACCACCCAAACTCCGGCTGTATTTCGATTGGTTCCTGACGCAATCCGGGTGCTAGTTCCCGCCAATGTTTCGGCTGATACATTAGTCAGTTCCGCAACTCACTAAGATAGCTGACGCTGAGCGGCACTGACGAAGTGAAGGAGTGACGGTGTGGGTGTAGTGACGGTTAAACCAGGGCAATTGGCGATCGCCGCCAGCGACTTTGACGCGCGGCCAATGAGCTATGTCGATGGAACAGAACGGTTGGGCTATGAACCGGATGTGGCACGTCTTCTCTGTACCCACCTGGGCTTAGAGCCAGTTTGGTCTAACCTGCCGATGGCAGACTTTTACCCCAGCCTGCAAACGGGGACATATGATGTCGTTTGGTTTAACCAGGCCATCACTGAAGAACGCAAAGCGTGGGTTGATTTTACCCGTCCCTACGGCTTGTTTGATGAAGCGGTGTTAGTTAAGGCCGATCGCTCAATTCGGTCTTCAGCCGATCTCGCTGGACTAAAAGTGGGCGGCCTGGCAGATAGCACTAACTTGGCTCTAGCCGCCACGTTTGCAGAGGTTGAAACCGTTCCCTACCCCGGCAGCGATCGGGTTCTACCTGAAATGCTAGAGGCATTACGGAAAGGAGAAATTGATGCACTGATTGATGACGAATTGGTGCTGATCGTTGCGGCTGAAGATGACCCCGGTTTGAAAGTAGCGTTCACCGTCCCGACTCAAGTGCCGTTTGGCATTGGAGTGCAAAAAGGCCAGCCTGAGTTGTGGCAGGCGATCGACTCCACGCTAGAAGCCATGAGCGCAGACGGTACGCTAGCAGACCTGTGGGCAAAATGGATTCCCTGGAAGCCGTTTCCTTTCTAACCATTTTTGTAGTGGCGATAGTCTGCCCTTACCTGTCGCAATCCGTACTCTACACCGTTGAATCAGTGGCGATCGCCATCCAGTATGTATCCTGCTTAAACGGTGCAAACCCTCTTCTTATGTAGTTCGTCAAGGCAACGGGATGATCGAGGGTGCAGGTGTGCAGCCAAACGCGGGTTGTGTTGGTAGACCAGGCTTGTTCGATCGCCTCAGTCAGAAAATGCTTTCCTAAGCCCCGACCAATAAAATCTGGCAGTAGCCCAAAGTAGGCAATTTCAACAGAGCTATCGGGATAACCTTGTAGCTCAAAAAAACCAGCCGGTGCGCCGTTGCACATCATCACCCAAATTGAGATTTGCGGTTGATCAAGATGGGCGCGGGTCTGTTCGTCGCTCCAGGCCAGACGATCGAGCCATTGATAGTTGCGCCCTACCTCACTGTAGAGATAGCGATAGAACGACGTAGGACAATACATCACCTGCTCAACATGGAGGCGATCGCCAGCCGATTCAAAATCTAACCTGGCTGGCTTTAGCTCACTGGGATGCATCATTTGCAAATACGTCCGCGTTACCTCAATCCGCTGATTTTGTTCAACTGTTTCGCTCATCTCATCTATCTCCTACACCCCATTCCATAAACCCGCTTCCTCAAACAATAAGACAAAAATTCCCATCAATCATCCCTTACGTATCTGCCGATACAGAGTTGTCATAACAAGCTCGGTTTACTAACAAACAAAGATACTTGCGTCCGTTGGAGCGGTAAATCGTGACTGGAACTCTTGTTAAAGCCGAAACCCTCACAGACCTGGAAGCTTATGTTGCTCAAGCTGGACGAGCCGAGCTAGTACAGCATGTTCGCGCCAAAATTGATGAACTTGGCATCAAATACATTTACTACCAGTTCATTTCAGTCACGGGTCGCGTGGTGGGAAAAGGCGTTCCGGCGGATCACTGGGAAGCAATGGCCGAGCGGGGCATCCAGCTCGTTTATGGGGCGACAGCAAACCTTTACCTCGATCGCCACCGCAACTACATTGGCTACGGGCCTGAAGCCTCGGAACTGGTTGCCATTCCCGACCCAGATACTTTCTGCCAACTGCCCTGGGATAAACGAGTAGCGCGAGTCTTTTGTACCTGCTTTCGTAACCGCGAGGAGCCAACCGATCCGGGTGCGTATCTCACCTCAGATTGTCGCGGCAATCTGCGCCGCATTCACGAACAGTTTAAGCAAGACCATAACGGGCTGCACCTGCGCCACGGGTGCGAACCCGAAATGATGTGGCTTAAAAAGGGTGCAGACGGGATGCCCGATGGCGGCAAAACGAAGCCCAACTGTTACCACATTGACCAGTTTGAAGAATTGCGTCCCGTTGTGCTGCGTGTGATTGAGTATTCGCAAGCAATGGGGCTGGACATGATTCAAGGCGACCACGAAGACGCGCCCGGACAGCTAGAGCTAAACTTCATGTTTGACGATGCGCTCAAAACCTGCGATCGCCTCGCCACCTATCGTCAAATTTGTGCCCAGGTTGGACGCGAATTCGGCTTAATTGCCTGCTTTATGGCCAAACCATTCATGGGCGTTTCGGCCAATGGCTGTCACCATAACCTGTCGCTCTGGTATGGGGGCGAGGCGCAGGTAAAATCCTTTGGGCTGGAGTCGCTGCCCGGAGCAACCGAACTGTTCAGCTACACCAAGGGCGGCGAAAACACGTTCCTCCCCGATCCAGAGCGTTCGGCTACCAAACCCGGCCCAATTGGGCTGAATGCGATCGGCGGTGTGATCGAACATTTAGGCGCATTGACGGCGATCGGCTGTTCTACGGTGAACTCGTACCGTCGCCTGTGGGATACCGGACTGTGGGCACCCGTGTATGCCGACTGGGGGTTCCAAAACCGGACATGCGGCCTGCGCGTGTCTGCTCCGGGTCGGTTTGAATATCGCGCCGTTGACTCAATGGTTAACCCATATTTGATGGCGGGTGCTATTCTCAAAGCGTTTGATGACGGCATTAAGCGCAACCTTGACCCAGGTGAACCCGAACATCGCAACCTTTATGAAGCAATGGAAGCGGGTAAACAGGTGAAAAAACTGCCTATGTCCCTGGGTGAAGCGCTCGATCGCCTTGCTGCCGATGAGGTGATCAAATCAGCCCTTCCCGGTGAAATGTATCAGGTCTATCACTGGTACAAACGAGACGAATGGGAGCGCTTTCTGGCAACCACTAGCAATTGGGATGTGGAGAACTATATTGATTGTTTGCCGTAGTGTCGTTAACTTAACCGCTATTGCTCTGGTCGATTTAAATACACAATCATTTCGCCAACGGTGAGGTCAAGCTGCTGAAAGTTGGGGTTATCCGACGAAAACAGCGTATCGCCTGTTACGGCCTGGAAGGCAGACGCATCGCTTTTAGCTGCCTCAGGAGTCGGTTGCAGCCGCAAAATTAACAAATCCTGATACTGCGACAGGTCGCTATCCTCCAGGGCAACGGTGCCGCCATAATCCCACCCCAGTCCGTACAGTTCAAACTCGCCTAGTTGCTGTTCTAGTTCGTTGAAGGACGTTCCCACACCAATCCCTTCCGGTGTTTTCCATGCTGATCCCAGATTACGGATCTCCTCTGGCTGGGTGCGGCTTTCATCGGTCCAGACGATGCTGAACGATCGCGCTTCTCCTAAATTGACCGTGGTTCCAGGCTTGGTAAAGCCTTCACCAATGCTAACTTCCTCATCCTGAAGGACATCTTCACCAAATCGCTCAACTAACTCATCATGGCTGGTATCTGGGGTAATAGGGCCAACTCGTTCACCGGGCACCACCACCGTATCTGAGAGCGCAGCCCCATTTGTCTCATCTCCCGTATCGGTGGGAGCTTGAGCCGGCGATTCTGCGGTTGGGGATGGTGTTTTTACCGATAAAGATGTATCTGAGGTCGGGTTGAAGAAAGCACATCCCCCCAGCAACAGCAGAGATAGCACGAATAACCGTTGAGTAGACTTAACCATATCTAAATTCCTTGATCCATCACTTCGGTGTAGACCGAGATCAATACAAAGCGAATAATTTCTTTTCTAATTCCAGCATAGCGATCGCCCCCCCTGGTGGCCAGTAAACTATGCCACTCTTGAGACTGTTTAGAAGCAGACATTGATGGATTGATCAACCGCAACTTAACCAGGAATTACTATCGACTATTTTCAACCGTTTTTGAAACTCAGAATTGAAATTTAAGCTGCACGATTGTGCTGGTTGAAGTACAACGTTGAGGCATTTCAAGAAACTGTCACAAACTGTCTGGTGAGGTGTCAGCAGCCCACTGGCGTAACCACTGCATCAAGTCTGATGGGAGGTCAACCCTGGCTCGTTTTACCGCATCGATCGCCACGTGTTTGGTTAACGCTTTGCCTATCAGTTTGTCAGTGCGACTGTCTGGATAAATCTCGTAGTGAATCTCAAATTGATGATTGGACGTTAACTCTGGTTTAAGCTGAATCTGGCAGCGATCGCCACAAAACATCGGCTGAAAGAAATCAACGCTGGCATGGGTAATTGGAATAGCAATATTGGGATGACTAAAAAAAGGTTTAATCTCGATTCCTGATGCAGCGAGTGATGCCTCGTAGGCTTCATGGCACATGGCTAAAACATTGGCAAAATAGACCACCCCAGCGGCATCTGTGTCTCGAAAAAAAATGGTGCGTTGGTAGATAAATGGCATACAAACTAAATTAATGTATTAACTCAATGCCTGATAAGGCTCATCCTAAGAGGATGTTTTAACAGTGCTGAATGTCACCCGAGCCGCCGCCTAAATTCTCCAATTCTGGGGAACTTTGAAATAGAACTGGTTCGGAAGTCCCCCAAGGTTAGGGGATTAGGGGGCGGTTCGAGTTGGAGCTTAGCACTTTTAAGACATACTCTTAGGAACAGAATTCGACCCAATGCCATCAACAAACTGTCAGGTTATTATTCTGGCACGCTATATCTCGCTACTGTTATCGTTTCTTTCCTATGTTTAACCCTGCTCACGCCATTGCCAGGCGGCTCTCCTGGAACTTTGCCCTTGTCACTAGCCTTCTACTGAGTGTGGGCATTGCGCCAGTAGTGTTCGCCCAGGATGGAGTACCTGAACCGCCAGCAGCAACCTCCGAACCAGAATTAGATGAACCAGAAGCACAGGAGTTGACCGACGAGCAGCTTCGGGCGATCGAATGCAATCGGTTAATTACAGTGTCCAACCAGGCGGTA
This sequence comes from Oculatella sp. LEGE 06141, assembly GCF_015207605.1. GTDB lineage: Bacteria > Cyanobacteriota > Cyanobacteriia > Elainellales > Elainellaceae > Oculatella. The sequence continues at coordinate 248,086 of NZ_JADEWO010000001.1, read as the reverse complement.
TCTGAAGTGCAATCGGTGACTCAAACGGACGGAGCGGCTCAAATCGAAATGTTTTTGCAAATTTCAAACATTGCAGACCGTGCTTCTGCGGCAATGAAAATTATTAGTTTATCGGATGAGCAGTTAGACGGGTTTCGGCAACGCTTCATTGCCATGTATACCGATACAAGTCAGGCGGTTCGAGACTTATCTGCCGCCACCCGCCTATCCGATGAGGCAGCAGCCCGCCAGGCCTACGATGCCATGTTGACGGCCACCAATCAAGAAGCTCCCCTGGTAAATGATGTGAATGCCTATTGCGATCGCCAAGCTCAGCAGGATAGGCTACAGCGTACTGAATGATTCGGTTACCTATGGCTCACCGTAGCGCAGATACCTGTTGGTCTACCCCATCACGCTTCATGATGCTTAAAGTCAGTGGCTTAGTGTTGACCAGTTTGGGAAGCCTTCTCATCATGTCTAGCACTGCCCAGGCGCAGTTAATGAGTCGGCTTACGGTGGAGGTGATGGGTTTGCGGGGGCAGGAGGGCAACTTCTGTTTCAAACTCTTCAACGGCAGTCGTGGGTTTCCCAATGACAACGACAGTGCGGTTAAGCGAGGCTGTGTGCCGATTGCTGATCACCTTCCCGAAACGCCTGACGAGCCGTTTTCCTACGCTTTTGACGATCTGGAGTTTGGTACTTACGCGGTGGCGATTTACCACGACAGCAATCGCGACGAACAGCTCAACCGTGGCGCATTTGGTATGCCATCAGAGGGGTATGGGTTTTCGAATGATGCACCGGCTGAAACAGGCCCGCCCAACTATGCCGATGCGGTCATTTTAGTGGCCGGTTCTAATCCAACGATTCAGATTCAGATGCGGTATCCGCAGTAGAAGCCGATCCCGTTACGGCTTCTACTGTAAATTTCTTTAAAGCCGTCTTCAAAGGAGGTGGAAACCGGACAGCACAATGACTTGACCGATAATTGCTTGTTTAAGCTTTATACTCTCTAGGCTACTTTTTCGTAGCTTGCTTAGAATTGTAGTCTGCATCGGCTCTACGTTTATCGGCCTGCTACGATGTCTAGCTCCAGTCCTGGTAGCCCGAATTCGATCGCGTCTGTGTCCCAGGCTGTCTACGTTCCTAGATAGCTTGTTTTTTAGACAATGTGTGTTGATACAACTCCCTTGAGCCAACATTTTTGAGCAAACAGATAGGTTTATGAGTTGGCAGTTCCACAAACGGCAGTCCCTGCTTAAGGTTGCGTCTGCTCTGCTGCCAGGTACGCTGACGGCACTGGCTGTTTTGGTCTTGTTTGAACTGGGAGTGTTGCAGCCGTTAGAGCAAGTTGCCTACAAAACGCTGTTTCGCACCAGAGGTTCTATACCCTGGGATGAGCGAATTGTAGTGGTGGCGATCGACGAACCCAGCCTTCGCCAATTGGGACAGTTTCCCTGGTCGCGCCAACGCTATGCCACGTTAATTAATGTCCTGTCTGAATCTGAAGCGAGCGTTGTCGCGTTTGATATTTTGCTGTCTGAGTCCAGCCCAGACGATGAAGTGCTGGCCGATGCAATGGTTCAGTATGGCCGTGTGGTGCTGGCTCAAGCCTGGGACTATACCAACGTTCCCTTACATCCAACGCCTGCTCTGCGCGAGGTGGCGATCGCCCAGGGGCAAATTTACAAATCAGAAGACACAGACGGAATTACCCGTACCCTGCCGCCCGATGTTAAAGGTGTCCTGACGCTGGGGTTGGTCACGGCTCAGGTCTACAGTTTGGTGCGAGAAGCGGTTCCTCCGGTTGACGTTAACCAACCGCTTTATATCAACTGGACTGGCCCTGTTTCCCAAATTCCGCAATACTCGTTTGTTGATGTGATTGAGGGCAAAATCCCCGCTGCTGCCTTTCAAGACAAAATTGTCATGGTTGGCATTACGGCGACAGGCTTTGATCCGCTGCAAACCCCGTTTGATGCTAATCCGGCTGCAACGAGCGTCTTTCTGCACGCTACTGTGCTAAACAACCTGCTTCAGCAAAACTTTTTGCAGGTGCTGCCAGACGGTTGGTTTCTATTCATTTTGCTGCTGGTGGGGCCAGGGTTGGCGATGCTCCTGCCCTATCTCAGTACCCGGCAACAGCTAGGAGTGTTAACTGGCCTGTGTTTGGCATGGCTTTGCCTCAGTGCTTTGCTATTCAATTTGGGATATTGGGTGCCAATGGCTTCGCCGATCGCACTCCTGACTCTAACGGGAGGAGCGGTTGCCCTCAGCGAACGGTTGAAAGAAAATGAACTGTTGCAGCGAGAAATTGCCCGACTGTGGCAGGCTCACCATCAGCATTTGGTGCTGCGAACGGATGAAACCACCGATCCGTTAATTCAGGCGCACGGCAAGCGCTTACTGCAACCCTCTGTGCCCCTGCGGCGCGTGGCTCAACTGGCGGCATTGGCCGAGCAGTTTGGCCGCTCTCACTCTACCCAGGCGGCGATCGCCCGTAACCTTTCCATTGGCCTGGTTGCTGCCGATCGAGATGGCCTGATTTGGTTTTGCAACCCCGTTGCGGCAGATTGGTTGCAGGTGCGGGTGGGCAGTCGCCTGTGCAAAGCACTGGTTCCAGGCTGGCTGAGCGCAGAGCAATGGCAAGCCCGTCTAGAAGCACTGTACCAAGGTCAAGACGTTGCCACAAATGAACTGCAATGGGGCGATCGCTGGTTTGCCCTGATTCTAGAACCCCTGATTTATCATCCTGAGCAGGTGCCGTTGGCTGGCTCACCGGACGGGTTGTTGCTGATGTTGGAAGACATTACTAGCCGCAAGCAAATTGAGGAAAACCTCAACCGCCAGGTGCAGGAAATGCACGAAATGGCAGTCTTAAAAGACGATTTCATCAGCACGGTATCCCATGAGCTGCGAGCGCCGTTGACCAACATGAAAATGGCGATTCACATGCTGCGATCGGCTCGCTCTGCCGAACAGCACGATCGCTATCTCAAGGTATTGCAGGATGAATGTGCCCGCGAAACCAGCTTAATTAATGATTTGCTAGACCTGCAACGGCTGGAAGCGGGGGCAAAGGCGATGCGGCTGGAGCCGATTGATTTGCAGGCATGGTTGCCCCATTTGATGGAATCGTTTCATGAGCGGGCTGACGCTCGCCAACTCACGCTGATTCTGAAGCTGCCGATTCACCTGCCTGCGTTGCAGTCTGACGAGTCGGGGCTGGAACGGCTGCTGGTGGAGTTGATCAACAACGCCTGCAAATATACGCCGCCTCACGAAATGGTGACGGTTGAAGTAACCGACACTCCTACCCATCTGTGCTTTAGCGTCACCAATTCAGGGATTGAAATTCCAGCAGAAGAACTGTCGCGCATTTTCGATCGCTTTTATCGCGTGCCGAGCGGCGATCGCTGGAAACAGGGGGGCACCGGGCTAGGGCTGGCGCTCGTTAAAAAGATTGCCGAATATTTGGGAGGGACGATTCAGGTCACAAGCCAGACGGGTGAAACCACTTTTACGGTTCATCTGCCTCTGATTTTACCGGAAGCAGATCCCTGTATACCGTCCTGACCGTTGGGATTAAAAGATAAACAGCAGTGACACATCCCACTCGCCCGCCTGCCGCGTTAGCTGAATCTGCCGAATAAATTCGCGGAAATAAAATCGCCGTTCTGCTTCAGACAGATCCAGCCAAAATTGGGGAATAGAGACGACCTGCGCGATCGCCCTCAAGTTGACAGGCGGTAGCTGTGACAGTTGGGCTTGTAGCCTCGCCATTTCGGTTCTCAGGTTATAGGCTCGCAGGTCAGCGGTTGCCGTATCCAAAATATCGCTGGCTGTGAGGGCAGGCAGTTGGTCTAGTACGGCTTGTTTGGCTGCAATTTGCGCCATCAGGTCTTGCTTAACCTGGTCGATATCTGGCATGGGCAGGTCTGAAACGGCACTGGGCAACGCTGCACAAATGCGTTGAATGGTGCGTTCCAACAGGTGGGCATAGGGAATAGCTCGACACTTTGGTTGGGCAGGGCAGTGGGTGGGGCGTAAATACAGATACTCCTGCTGGCTGCGGCGAGCCGTTACACGGCTAATTGTCATGGGAGATTGACAAACGCTACAAATCACCAAACCAGAGAGCGATCGCGGCGCACTGGCGGTGCGGGGCGTCATTCGGCGATTTCGACGCAGCAGCCGATCGACTTGTGCCGCTTCCTCGCGGGAAATAATCGCGCTGTGCGTATCTTGCACAATATCGCCAGTTTGGTAAGCTAAGTCGCCCCGATAAACTGGATTCGTTAGCCAGCGTCGTCCGGTTGAAACTGAAATTTTCTTGTTGTATTTCTTCTGCAAATAGCGGACACTGCCTCTTAGGGAACCGTAGAGAAGAAAATTCTCAAAAAAGTCCTTCACCACGGGTGCGGTACTGCGATCGACCGTGTAGCGGTCTTTGCCACGGCGATAGCCATAGGGCGCTTTACCCGGTGGCGGCAGGGCCTTGATGCGGTTGCGAGCGTGACCTTGTTTGATCTGACGCTGATGCTGATTGGTTTGAATCGTTTTTACCAGGTGCAGTAAGTCCGATCGCGGCCAGGGTTGATGGTCTACACCAACCTGTTCGTCGATGGCAAGTAGCCGCACCCCAAGCGATTCCAGGGTTGCCAAACAGTCCCCCACGGCCTGAACCGAATCTCCCAATTCGTCTAGCCGTCTCACCAGCAGATAGATGGGTTTTCCATCCTGGCAATCGCGCAACAACTGCTCTAGTTGCTGGCGATCGCCCAAGTCCTGATACACCCGATCTACTTCCCTGCCCCAGACTGATGCATCCGGCACAGTTTCAAACAGCGGATCGCTGTAGGAGTAAGCAAAGATCGTCATCTGATCGAAAAGACCACGGCAAAATCTGGTTGTCCGTTCCAACCGGGATAAACCAACAGCGTGCTGCTGAACGTGGCTAAGCAACCCTTGAAAGTCATTCGTTTACCGCCCGATTGCGTTCACCCCTTTTAACACCTTAATCTATCGTTCTATAGATGTCTCAACCGTTCTGTTTATGCCTTCTTTCCCGTTTGGCTTCCGGCAACATCCTGCTACAGGGCGATAATCTGCCGAAGCTCACAAAAAACTAGAATTGGCCTAGTAAAACCCATAAAATTGTCAAATATTATTGCCAGGACAGACCATGAGTTCAACGCTCCAATCGCCGGACGACGCTTATCGTTCTAGTACTGTGACAGAGTCGAAAACTCCTCAAGACGAACTTATCACGGCTTCTTCTGACTTATTTTTGCGTCACCGTCTCCGCATTGTGGAGGACTTGTGGGAATCTGTCTTGCAGCAAGAGTGTGGTCAGCAACTCGTCGATTTGTTGCGGCAGTTGCGATCGATGTCTTCCCCAGACGGCCAGGCTCCAGAGTCAATTGAAGCTGGAGTGCTTGGAGTGGTTGAAAAGCTAGACCTCAATGAAGCGATTCGGGCGGCTCGTGCCTTTGCCCTTTATTTTCAGCTAATCAACATTGTGGAACAGCACTATGAACAGCGAGGGCAGCAGCAGCAATATCGAGCCGCCTACGAACGTCGCTCGGACGATGATCATGGCAAGGCTAACTCGGTCTTTGCCAACACGCCCTCGATTGTGTTTTCCGACCTGGAAGCTCAAGGGGCTGGGCTTCAGGCGGATATGTTAGAGAAAAGCCTGCATGAAACCATCGTGCCGCCACGCGGTGCCAATACCTTTCATGCTCTTTTCCCTAAACTGCATTACCTCAACGTACCGCCCAAGCACGTTCAAGAGCTGATTGATAATTTAGACGTGCGGCTAGTGTTTACGGCTCACCCGACTGAGATTGTGCGCCACACGATTCGCGACAAGCAGCGCCGGATTGCCAAAATTTTGCTGCAAATGGATTTGGTAGAGCAAGGGTTGCAGTCTACCGGGCTGGCTTCATCCTGGGAAGCGGAAGGGCTGCGCGACCAGCTAACGGAAGAAATTCGGCTCTGGTGGCGCACCGATGAGCTGCATCAGTTTAAACCAACCGTTTTGGACGAGGTAGACTACACCCTGCACTACTTTGAAGAAGTGCTGTTTGATGTGATTCCACAGCTCTATCATCGGCTGAGCCGTGCGCTGCAAACGACGTTTCCACGTCTGCGTCCGCCCAGTTACAACTTCTGCAAGTTTGGCTCCTGGGTCGGTTCCGATCGCGATGGTAATCCGTCGGTGACACCGCAAATTACCTGGAAAACCGCCTGCTATCAGCGCAATCTGGTGTTAAAGAAATACACGCAGTCGGTGAAGCGGTTGACCGATCTGCTGAGTTTGTCGCTGCACTGGAGCGATGTGCTGCCAGACTTGCTGGAATCGCTAGAGCAAGATCAGACGCAGTTGCCAGAGGTGTACGAGCAGCTAGCGATTCGCTACCGTCAGGAACCGTATCGCCTGAAGCTGGCCTACATCCAGAAGCGGTTGGAAAATACGCGCGATCGCAGCCTCAAGCTCTATAACGGCGATTACCTGCAAACCGAGGTGCCCGAAATTAACCCAGCCGCGATTTATCGGTCGGGTGCCGAATTTTTGGCAGAGTTGCAGTTAATCAACCACAATCTCAAAGAAACAGGATTAAGCTGTCTGGATCTGGAAAATTTGATTTGCCAGGTGGAAATCTACGGCTTTAATTTGGCGCATCTGGATATTCGGCAGGAAAGCTCCCGCCACTCCGACACGCTCAATGAAGTGGCAGAGTATCTGCAAATTTTGCCGCGTCCTTATAACGACCTGTCGGAAGAAGAGCGATTAGAGTGGCTGCTGACTGAACTGAAGACTCGTCGCCCCTTGCTGCCTACGGAACTGCCGTTTTCTGAAAAGACATGCGAAACGATTCAAACCTTTCGCATGGTGCGTAAGCTGCACCAGGAGTTTGGGGCAGAAATTTGCCAGACCTACGTAATTAGCATGAGCCATCATGGCAGCGACCTATTAGAAGTGTTGCTTTTGGCCAAAGAGGCTGGACTCTATGACCCGGCTACTGGCACTAGCAGTCTTCACGTTGTGCCGCTGTTTGAAACGGTGGAAGACTTGTTGCGCGCTCCTCCGGTGATGACGCATCTGTTTGATCTGCCGCTTTATCGAGCGTATTTGGCGGGGGGCTATGCTCAAATTCAGACGGCTCAAGCCGAAGCGAATGCCGTTGCAGAGGGTGTTGCTCCAACTCCGATCGCCCTGCCTCCGTCGTTGCAGGAAGTGATGCTGGGTTATTCCGATAGCAACAAAGATTCTGGCTTCCTCAGCAGTAATTGGGAAATTCACAAGGCACAGCAGGCGTTACAGCAGGTGGCCGATCGCTACAATATTGCGCTACGCATTTTTCATGGGCGCGGCGGTTCGGTTGGGCGCGGGGGGGGGCCTGCCTACGAGGCGATTTTGGCGCAACCGGGAAGCAGCATCGATGGGCGCATCAAAATTACGGAACAGGGAGAGGTGCTGGCCTCAAAATATAACCTGCCAGAACTGGCGCTGTATAACCTGGAAACCATTACCACGGCAGTGCTGCAAGCCAGCCTGCTGCGGAATGGGTTTGATGATATTCAGCCCTGGCACGAAATTATGGAAGAGTTGGCGACGCGATCGCGCAGTCACTACCGCTCCCTAATCTACGAACAGCCGGACTTCATCGACTTTTTCATGCAGATTACGCCGATCGAAGAGATCAGCCAGCTTCAAATCAGTTCGCGTCCGGCGCGACGGCAGAGCGGCAAAAAGGATATTTCCAGCCTGCGGGCGATTCCCTGGGTCTTTAGCTGGACGCAAACTCGCTTCCTGTTGCCCTCCTGGTATGGGGTTGGCACAGCAATTCAAGCCTTCCTGGAGCAAGAGCCAGACGAGAACCTGAAGCTGCTGCGCTATTTCTACTACAAGTGGCCTTTCTTCAAAATGGTGATCTCTAAGTGTGAGATGACCCTGGCGAAGGTCGATTTACAGATTGCCCACCACTATGTGCGCGAGTTGGGTTCACCTGAGGATCGGGAACGCTTCCACCATGTGTTTGAGCAAATTGCTCAAGAGTATTACCTTACCCGCGATTTGGTGCTAACGATTACAGGCCACAAGCGCTTATTGGATGGCGATCCAGAGTTGCAGCGATCGGTACAACTCCGCAACGGCACGATCGTGCCATTGGGCTTTTTGCAAGTCTCGCTGTTAAAGCGGTTGCGGCAACATAAGAGCCATGCGGCTTCGGGTGTGATTCGATCGCGCTATAGCCGGGGCGAACTGTTGCGGGGTGCCTTGCTCACCATCAACGGTATTGCTGCCGGAATGCGGAATACCGGTTGATCGGGTAGTGCGGCGTTGCTGAATGGAGGTAGGGACGGGGATTGAACCTGCTGCCAGGTCACTGGATGTCATTCCAATCCACTCTCCCTACAAACTCACAATTCAGCAACGCCCTGCCCATCCCTGCGCTGAAAGAGGAGTTTGGGTGAGGGTTTTTGAGGTTTGTCAGTCAAGCAGGCCGTTGGAGACAGCCCAATCAATCGGTCAAAATCTCATCCTGAGTGTCTTCTGGATGATGGTGCCATTCCAGATCCGGCATTTGGTCGAACGCTTGCCGTAGCGAGATTTCCCAGAGCTTTCGCATTTTTGCCAGATAGGGATCGCCCAATCGCAACTGCAAACGATGCCGCACCACAAAACTGTTGGCTTCATACATCATTAGATCCACGGGCGGCCCCACTGAAATATTGGATTTCATTGTGGAATCGATCGATAGCAGCGCACATTTGGCTGCCGAGTCTAACGGCGTTTCAAACGTGAGGGTGCGATCGAGAATCGGTTTACCGTACTTCGTTTCCCCAATTTGCAGAAAGGGCGTTTCTGGGGTTGCTTGAATAAAATTTCCCTGGCTGTAAATCATATACAGTTCAGGTAGTTCTCCTTGCACTTGCCCACCCAAGAGCAACGTGCAGGCATAATCAATGCGATCGCGCTCCAGCCAGGGTCGTTCTTGCTCCTGGGTTTGCCGCACTTTGCCGCCAATGTAGCGAGCAATATCATACAGCGTGGGTAAGGTGTGCAGATTTGCAGTTTCATTCAGCTTCAAATCCTGCCGTAGCGAATACAGCACCGCTTGCGTGATCGATAAATTACCCGCCGTACATAGAAAAATGACCCGCTGCCCCGGATGGGAAAAATCGAACAACTTTTGGTAACGCGAAATGTAGTCAACACCCGCATTGGTGCGAGAATCAGCGGCAACAACAAGACCGCCGCGCGTCATAATGCCAAGGCAGTAGGTCATGGGCAAGAGGAAGTAGGGAGTAGGAGACGGGAGGAAACGAAGGTTGTGCAATCCGTACAACGATTATCGCTCTCTGTCTAGATGGTTCAATGAGCAGATTCGTTAAAGTGTCAAATAGACGACTAAATTGAAATTAAAGCCATTATGCAAACGGAAACTGCCAATCCTACGATCGCCCAATTGCCGCCGCTGATTCCGCGCGAGGTGCTATTTGGCAATCCAGAACGGGCACGGCCTCAGCTATCGCCAGACGGTAAGTATTTAGCTTATATTGCGCCAGACGAGAAAAATGTATTACAGGTCTGGCTGCGAACGGTAGGAGCAGAAGACGATCGCCAAATTACCGCCGACCAAAAGCGGGGCGTTCGGATGTATTTCTGGACATACGATGGCAGTCACTTAATTTACATGCAGGATGCCGATGGAGACGAGAATTTCCATTGCTACTCGGTTGATGTTCAGTCCAATATTGTCCGCGATTTGACCCCGTTTCAGGGGGTTAAAGCAGAGCCAATTGACCTCGATCCTAATGTCCCGGATGAGTTGCTGGTGGCGCTCAACCTCAACGACCCGCAAAAGTTTGATGTTTACCGCATTAACCTCAAAAACGGTGCGGTTGAGTTTGATACAGAGAACCCCGGCAATATCGTCGCCTGGACAGCCGATCAAGCCTTTCAAATTCGGGTGGCGATCGCTGCAACGCCTGACGGTGGTTCCGATCTGCTCTACCGCGATACGCCCGAGCAAGACTGGGAAGTGCTGCGCCATTGGGGGCCAGATGATGAAGGCTATGCCGTCAGTTTTTCTGAAGATGGCAAAACGCTTTACATCGTTGGCAGCCATGATGCCAATGCACAACGGCTGCTGGCGCTCGATTTAGCCACCCGTCAAGAAACGCTGGTTGCGGAAGATGACCAGTATGATGTCGGCAGTATTTTGACGCATCCCGTCACCGATGAGCCGCAAGCCGTTGCCTTTTACCGCGACAAATTGGAGTGGCAGGTACTAGATCAAAGCATTGCCGCCGATTTTGAGACGATCGCCCATATTCGCCCCGGTGAGTTTGGTGTGGGTGGACGAACGCTAGCAGACGATCGCTGGTTGGTGGCTTTTACCACCGATGATGGCCCCGTATACTACTACGTCTACGATCGCACCTCCAAAAACAGCACCCTCCTCTTTAGCAATCAACCCGAATTGGAGAACGTTTCGCTGGCCTCAATGGAACCTGTCTCTTACACGGCGCGGGATGGGTTGACGATTCACGGCTATTTAACCACTCCGGTGGGCATTCCGGCTGAGAACCTGCCGACGGTTTTGCTGGTGCACGGTGGCCCCTGGGCACGAGACACCTGGGGCTACGATCCCGAAGCGCAATGGTTGGCAAACCGGGGCTATGCTGTGCTGCAAGTCAATTTCCGAGGCTCGACAGGGTACGGCAAAGCGTTTGTGAATGCCGGAAATCGGGAATGGGCGGCTAAAATGCACGATGACCTGCTGGATGCCGTTAACTGGCTCACAGAAAAAGGTATTTCCGATCCAAGCAAGGTGGCCATTATGGGAGGTTCCTATGGTGGATATGCCACGCTGGTAGGTTTAACCTTCACGCCTGATGTATTTGCGGCAGGTGTGGATATCGTTGGCCCCAGCAACATCATTACCTTGCTCAACAGCATTCCGCCGTACTGGGAGCCGCTAAAAGCGCAGTTCTATCATCGGGTGGGCCATCTCGAAACCGAGGAAGAGTTTTTGAAGTCGCGATCGCCCCTCTTTTTCATCGATCGCATCCAAAAGCCGTTGTTGATTGGTCAAGGAGCGAACGACCCGCGCGTTAAGCAGGCCGAAAGTGACCAAATTGTAGCGGCAATGAAACAGGCAGGTAAGCCCGTTGAATATGCGCTTTACACCGATGAAGGCCACGGATTTGCCCGTCCTGAAAACCGACTGCATTTTTATGCGATCGCAGAAGAGTTTCTCGCCAAGTACATTGGCGGTCGGGCTGAACCCGTCGGCGACATTGCCGGACATTCGGCTGTGTTGAACTAGCAATTAGTGACACAAACCAGGGAGGTGTGTGGTCAACACACTTCCCTTTCTGCCAGGTAGAAACAAGACTGAAGCAACCCGTTAAATGAGTGTAAAGATTTAGCAAAACTCTCCCCCAAAGGAGGGAGCCTGAATTGACTGACACGACTCCGTGGGTACTTTTAAAGTAAATACCTACCTCGGAAGTAAATATGAACGAACTCTCTAACTCCCTTAAAGAACTAAGACAGAGTGTAGGCAAAGTATTTAAGGCAATGAGAGGCCATCCAACTCGACCGAGCGATGTTGCAAGGCTACAGCGGAGACTGACGAGGCTGGCTCGGAGAACGAGAACGCGATTGAGTGATATTGAAACACAGCAAATTGCATTTACAGAAGACAAATTTGAACCGCATGTGTATCGCAAGGCATTAGAACTGAATGTCAAAGAACATGTGTACGGCAAGGTTTTGGGAGTCATTACAGTTGGAACAATTGTATTAAATTCAGGAATTTTCTTCTTCTTACAAAACACGATTCAAAGTGAAATTACCAAAGGAATTGAAGAGGAAATTGCCGAGAAAATTCCAACGCTATTAGAAGATTCAGAACGGGCACGCCATGATAACCTCCTCTTTTTGCTCCAGGTGTCTAACCAGGGTGATGAAGGTGCCTGGGCAAGGCGATCGATTCAGGAACTGAGGGAAGAAAACGAGAAGTACACTCAATTGCTCCTCAGTTTTATTGATCCCGACACTCCAGATGTAAAACAAGAACGGTTGCTGGCGATCGACTATGCGGCTAGAACTAGAGATCTAGGTTTGCTAGAGGTTCTGTTCAAAAGCTGCAAAAGTGTAGCCCATACTTCAGAAGTACGCAGCAAGTCATTTGAAGCGCTGCTTCAGTACCCTTCAGAAACCGTTTTGCGGGTTTTGAATGAAGTGGTTAAACCAGAAGAGAACCGAGGCCCCTTTTGGGAAAATATGGTTCAGGCATTGGCCACCAGAAATATTGACACCCAACTGGATAAGGACATTGCCAGCAAGATGATGCACGATGCATTGGGCAGTACCAATCCAGATGTGTTTACATCGGCTGTCATTTTCTTCATGCTCAATCCCGACCAGTGGCAAGAGTCCTACAGCAGTTCTATTGCAAATAAAGAATTATTGTTACCGCTGGAAGATGTGAAGAAATTGATAAAAGCGGGGATGAAAGATGCTTCCAGTTCAGAGCAACAAAAAGCCAGAGAGATTTTAGATACTGCAATAGAAGCATCAGAAGCGACTGATAGTAAATCAGCCAATCAACCTCGAACGGTGAGGCTTAGTTTAGAAAAACTTCAGGACATTCAGAAATACTTTTCTCTTACGCTTCTTCGCTCTGGAACAAAGGATCTCTTTGAATATTCTTACGGCTACTACTATCCGTATAACGTCTGGCTTGAGGAAGTTCTTCCTTTATTTCCAAGCTTTGCAACCGAAGATGGTAGAAAACCAAATGATGCAATTACCGAGGCGGATCAGCGCTATATGCAGGATCAGTTAAACTCGCAGCTTGAAGATGCAGTTTGGAACCCGGATATTGCTAAATACGAGCCGCTGAGCCAGGACCTATCCATCCGGCGTCTGAGGGAAGGAAAGATGGACTCCTACCTGGACTGGGCATATTCCTCCTATTACGAACCAGAGATCTGGTTAGGAGATATTTTTCCACTATTTCCGGGGGCTAAAGACGCTTTTTCTACTGTTCCAACCGGCACAGACGAAGAGCAAGAGACACTCCGGTACTGGGTTTCTAGCAACCAACTGCGGTGGAGAACAGAACGCAGAGTGTATGAGTTGATCGACCTGGAGAAAGAGTCCATCACAGAACTGAAACAAGGCGATGTCAGCGGTTTTGTGAGCTGGATGAGTTCTGGTTACTATACGCAGGACGATTGGATTAATAAGGTACTGCCGCTCTTTTCGCCGGAGATCCGCGCGGAGGTTTTCTCTAGCGCTCCAACGGGCACTAATACCGAGCAAGATGATCTTTGGAATTGGGTTAAAAACCATCAAGATCAGATGCAGTGGGTTCCTGCAAGCCAACGCTATACGCTGCCGCCTGACTCATCAAGCGCTCGATAGTGGTTTTAGTCGCCAGAGTTCCTGGGCGATCGCTTTCGTTATGTCTTGGGCTTCATAAGATTGGGCAATCGATATGGTTAATGCTCAATGTTAAGAGGGCGAGGCATGTTGCCGCATCGGTTGCGTAGAGCCATTGTGTTGTGCTGTTTTAGCATTCTGCTAGCCGTTAGCTGTGTGAATCAGGCTCCTCCAAGCACCCACTTGCCGCCGGTTGAACCGATCGCTGTTATTTCTGAGTTCCAGGCCGCTGGAGTAGAGGCGTTTGTTCAAGAGGGGCGGGAAGCTGCGATCGCCCAATATGGACTGCCGCGCTTTCCGTTGAGAACCGTGTTTGTGCGATCGGCAACCTCACCGTTTACAACTCTGGAAGATGCCAGCCAGGGGCAAATCGCAATTTACCTCAGCCGCCAACCGAGTGATTTTGCCTTTTGGGGGCAGCTTTCCCACGAAATCTCGCATCTGCTCAATGCCCGCTTTTTCGACTGTTATGTAGAAGGCCAATCAACCCTGTTTGCCGAGCAACTCATTACCCAAAACGGCATGGATTGGAGTGGTTGGTTGCAATATTTTCAGCAAGGCCAAGAGCCGTTCTATGGCACCACTTATTTCATGATGAAGGAGGTTGCCGCCATTGTAGGTGCGGAAGCGATGCAGCGGTTTCTCAGCTTTGCAGCCTATCATGATGGCAATCAGCACTGGATGCATATTGATATCGATCGCTGGTTGGCTTCGTTGCCGGATGAAACCCGATATGCGGCAAAGGCACTGATTTTACGCCACATCCCCAACGTTAGAGCCACTCTCCCATCGGTTGATTCGAGATATGTCTGCCTGTCGCCTCGCTAGTTGTTGGCGGCGATCGCTTCCCCCTTAAGAGGATGTTTTAGAAGCCTAATTTGTAACCCGACACCCGTAGGGGCGCAGCATTCGGCAGACAGCCTTTGTGATAGCCCCAGAAGTATTGCCCGAATGCTACGCCCTTACAGGAGACATTGGATGCTTCTCAAACATCCCCTAAATTCTCAATTCAGGATATTGACTCTCCCAAACAGATGCGATAGCGTCAGATATTGACGTTATTCTGCGGAATAACGCTCATGGTTCGACCCGAAAATTTAGTCGGCGCGACCCGAAGTTGTGACAGCAACTCCGAGCCGCTAACCCAGCCAAACTGGAATCAGCAGTTGGTGGGCTAAGGAAGCATTTTAACTCTTCCAGGCCACCCCGATTTGCTGTGAGCATTGGCAACGGGGTGGCTAAATTTTTGGGTTTTCCTCGCCGTTTCAATTACCGGAGTGAAAACCCATGACATCCGTTCAACTACAGCCCGTTGACATCCACGATCCTGAAGGCGACTGCCTGCCACCGTCACCCCACCACCGAGAACCGCTGAAGCATCTGCTCATTGGTTCCCCGATCGCCATTCGCAGAACCATTCACCTTTTGCATAACCTGCGCTATGCCGAAGCCGGATTGTGGAGTCCGCTGATTACTATTCCGAATCAGCAACTTATTGTGACTCCCAACGAAGGAGATGTAATGAGCCTGTTAATGCGATCGATTCGCCTGACATAACCTGCCAAAAACGGCGATCGCGTCTCATTGCCGAAACGCGATCGCCCTGCAAAACATATAGCTACTTAATCTACCTTGTCTGCCCCTTTCCAGGATGGCGCTCCCTCTTCAACCGTCACATCTTCACCTTGAACCTGCTTAAAGAAAGCCTTTGTGCTGTGGGGCAACGGTTGATCCAAATTGAGCTTCTCGCGCACGTTGTCAGCCGCATCTTTAATCGACTCGCCCAAGCCTTCGCCGCTCTCCTTCGCCGTTCTAGACGGAGTTTCACCCTGGTTGACCTGATAACTCCGGGCTTCGGGCGTTAGGGATGTAGCGTGTGCTGGTGAGCCATAGCCAAACGTCCCAAAGGCAACGCCAGTAAGCAATGTAAGTCCCAGCAAAACAGTAGCCAGGAGTTGACGCAGGTGCATCTTTGGCAACCAAGAAGTAACTCGACTCATATCAAATCCTCTAATTAACACTGACAACAGTGTTCAACGTTAACCACAACCCAACATCAATCTGACGATATAAAGGCCATCCTGCTCCTCCCTGAGACGTTGTGACGAGTCAACAGTCAGTACCCAAAAAGAAAGAGACGCGATCGATCGCGTCTCTGCCAAAGGGTTGCACGTCTGATAAATGCACTATCTAATGAAGGCACTGTCAATGAATGGGACTCAACGAAGCGACTTAACCTCAACCGCCCTGGCGCAGTTTATCTAACACACCCATGTCTTCTAGCGTTGAGGTATCACCCGTTACTTCCTCCCCAGCCGCCAGCGATCGCAACAATCGCCGCATAATCTTGCCAGAACGAGTTTTAGGCAACGCATCACTGAAGCGAATTTCACCCGGACGGGCGATCGCGCCGATCTCCTGTGAAACGTGCTTCTTCAACTCCTTAATCAGGTCATCACTCGGCGTGTAAGTGCCTTCTAATGTGACAAAAGCAACCACATCACTGCCCTTCACTTCATCCGGTTTACCCACCACCGCTGCTTCTGCAACCGCCGGATGAGACACCAACGCCGACTCGATTTCCATCGTGCCGAGTCGATGTCCAGCCACATTGATCACATCATCCACCCGACCCATAATCCAGAAATAGCCTTCCTTGTCTTTGCGTGCCCCATCTCCAGCGAAGTAAACATATTTTCCGTCTTTGGGCGGAATGTGTTCCCAATAGGTGCGGCGGAAGCGATCGGGGTCGCCAAACACCGTTCGCATCATTCCCGGCCAGGGATAGCGAACCGCTAAATATCCACCCTGATTGTCTTCAACCGCATTGCCCTCCAGATCCACAACATCGGCCAAAATACCGGGAAACGGACGGGTCGCCGAACCGGGCTTGGTCGGCACTGCCCCCGGAAGCGGTGTAATCATGTGGCCTCCCGTTTCCGTTTGCCACCAGGTATCCACCACCGGGCACCGTCCGCCCCCAATCACCTGCTGATACCACACCCACGATTCCGGATTAATTGGCTCACCCACCGTCCCCAACAGCCGCAGCGACGATAAATTTCTGGCCTTGGGCAACTGATCTCCCATCTTGATAAAGGCTCGAATGGCCGTAGGTGCCGTATAGAAAACCGTTACACCATACTTTTCAATGACATCCCAAAAGCAGCCCGGATTCGACGGACGGGGTGCCCCTTCATACATCAGCGTAGTGGCACCATTGGATAGCGGCCCATAAACGATGTAGCTGTGGCCTGTAATCCAGCCCACATCAGCCGTACACCAGTAAACATCCGTATCCCTCAAATCAAACACCCACTTGGTGGTGATGTGGGTGTACAGGTTGTAACCGCCTGTGGTGTGAACCACACCCTTGGGCTTGCCCGTACTGCCAGAGGTGTACAGAATGAACAGCATATCTTCACTGTCCATTGGCTCAGCCGGACAATCCGCCGATGCCTGCTTTAAGCACTCATGCCACCAATGATCGCGCCCCGACTGCATCGCAATTTCTTGTGCCGTCCGACGAACCACCAGAACATTCTCGACACTGGGAGCGGCCTCATTGGCGATCGCTTTATCTACCTGTTCTTTTAAGGGAACGATCGCATCCTTCCGCCAGCCACCATCTGCGGTAATGACCAGTTTGGCTTTGCCATCCACTAAGCGATCGCGTAACGCTTCGGCACTAAAGCCACCAAAGACAACCGTATGCGGGGCACCAATCCGGGCACAGGCTAACATGGCGATCGCTGCTTCTGGAATCATGGGCATATAAATCCCCACGACATCGCCTTTCTTCACGCCCAACTGTTTCAGGACATTAGCCGCCTGACACACTTCACGGTGAAGCTGAGCATAGGTTAGCGTCCGCGAGTCTCCGGGTTCTCCTTCCCAGATCAGAGCCGCCTTGTTGCGTCGCCAGGTGGTGAGATGGCGATCGAGACAGTTATAGGAAATATTGATTTTGCCGTTGACGAACCACTGGGCAAACGGGGGTTGCCAATCCAGCACTGTATCCCACGGTTGAAACCAATCCAGTTCTTGCTCGGCCAGTTCTGCCCAAAACTTCTCTGGGTCAGCCTTGGCACGTTCAAAAAGCTGCTCATACTCTGCCTGACTTTTAATATGAGCCTGTTGCGAAAACTCAGCCGGAGGATCGAATAAACGCTTTTCTTGAAGAATAGATTCAATTGTTGCTTCTGAGACCATAAGACGTTTAGGGTTCCTGACGTGGGAACGATGTGATTGCTATACGCTTCTTTCCAAACCATACTTTTTTTTGCCCACCCCTTCCTGCCTAAGTTAGGGTTTCTTTAAGCTTTTGCCTGTTCTGCGTCAGGTTAGTCTCGCGGCACAAGTGGCGATCGCCCGTTCCCCGGTTTCGCTCATGTGGCAGAGGTCAAACGGTCAGACCTGCACCACACTGAACAATCAGGAGGTACGACTAATAATGAACTCTAAAGCAGAACACAGCGACATGACGAAGATGTTGTCCTCGCGTCTCGTGCGAGGTACCATTCTGGGCTTACTAGTGGCGATCGTTGGGTTGCTCACTGTCAGCTTTTTGCCGCCTCAGGCGTGCGCTCGGCCAGCATCGGGGGAGTACGCGATCGCCATTCCCCACATGCCAGGTGTCAAATACAGCAACATTGCGTCACTGGCGGCCAATCGGGGATGGCAGATGGAAAGCCGTTGTTCATGGGCAGGTAGCCGAGATTTAGAATACAACTCGGAACAAACCCCAGCCAGGAAAGACTGGGTGATCTCGCTTGTTCATGCCCTGCCGACCCAAACCCATGCCGAAACAGCCAGACAACAAATCGTCCAGGCAGGCAGTATGGGAGGCCACCCGGTTTGGGGTGGTGCTGCAACTCCCTGGATTGTTGAGGGCAACTAAGCCGTAGCGTCAAAACGATCGCCCAGCTTATGGGCGATCCGTTTCTCAACGTCACCTTTCGTAAACAGCGTCCGTTCCAATCCAATAATGGACACCCAGCGGGTTGACCTTGCTAACCTGCTGGATGGCGTTGTCGTGACCAAAATTTCCTATCATTGCGATCGTTGCGGCGAAAACACTCAACTCGCTGATGTTTTTGGTAGGTCAAAGGACACTCCTTAGACGAATGACCAATGACGGAGCAGAAATCGTATCGCTTACTTCCGCCTCAGAGGATGTCTTAAAAGTGCTAAGCTCCAACTCGAACCGCCCCCTAATCCCCCAAAATTGGGGGATTCCCGAATCAATTCTGTTTCAAAGTCCCCCAGTTTTGGGGGATTTAGGGGGCTAATTTAGAATGTTGAGCCATTCTCAGGCACCCTCTCAGCGTATTGGTCGTTAGCTGCCCCCATCCCCCTGAGAGCATTGAGGGATAACCATTGCGTTTTTTGAACAAGAGCAAAGTTTGGTGAGCCAACATCAGGATTTGTCACAGTTCTATTAAAAGGAATGCGAGACAGCTCCAACCGTTAACAGAGCGATCACAATATCCACATACGCTGGTGAACGGTTCAGGTTGAATTGGGTGCCCCAGATAAAAACTGAACAACTGAATAGAACTGTACGGTTAGGACGCAGATTTTCCATCCAAGTCACCCTGGAATTGCTTGCCAGGATGCAACGCCAAGTCGCCGTTAGGATCAGGTGGTTCCATGATGACTAAGAGTGCGCTGACTCATTCAGGTTCCAAAAAGCAGCAAGGCTCCCTTGCTCTGCGCGATCGCATTCAAATTGCCCTGGCGATCGCCGATGAAACCATCCTCAAATCGTTGCTTGTTGGCTGCACCCCACCGATCGCACAGCCTCACCGAATTGGAACCGTGAGTTCCACGATTGGCGTTCCGATCGCGGCGCACAGCAAAGCCGTCGATGGCATCATCCAATTTGAAGCGGTCAACTGCATTCTGGCAGGGTCCCCTGCCGAGGTCGATCCGCGATGGGCAGACCATCGTGGGCGCGATGCTGCCAGCCGTGAGTTAGCTCATCTCACCCGCTGTGAATCTGAAACCCATATTCTGGGTCAAACGATCGGCCTCCCACAAGCTTTGTCCCTTCTGGCACATGCTGGCTTTTCACCCCAGCAGGTCGAAGCCATTTTGAACCTGCCCTACGAGGCATGGCACAAATCCTGGTGGTACACCCTGGATGCGGAGGGACGCTTCACGTTGCCATTTCTGCGCCTCATTCGCACCCTGCGCTACACCGATGGCACCTTCACCATTCAATACAAAGACTATTTCTCTCAACAAAAGCCATCCTGCTTCAAGAGCCACGACCACAAGGTCATCATTGAGATTAAACCCGAGCTAAATAGTTTCCGCAAAACGCTAGCCAAAATTAACCAGTCCAGAGAAACCTTTGGGATTGATAAGGCATTGCTTATTTGTGATTCTATTTCCGACTTAGAAGCTCAGGGATTCGTTAGTCAGGGCATCAGCATTTATGCCGCAAACGAAGTCATCCTGCCCGCAGAGGCAAATTGCGGCATTTGTTCAACCCCGGGGTGCCCCATGTCTGGCATTGCCGATTCGCCAGTGTTGACCTGTCGTCGCTTTTGTTTGCAGGGATAACAGCTAAACCGTTGGATGGGTGCTTCAAATGGCCGATTAGTCCGGATCTTGCTTGTGCCGTCGTGGGTTAGCGCGATCGCCCGATGATCCCTGCTGCCGATACCAGCGATGCCACTCACTGGTGCTACGAATGGCCAACCACAGCAGCAACAGGGCAATCAACCCTCCCTGCGTTGGAGCATCAAAAGCAAACAACACCAGCGAAACGCAGAGAAAATCTTGAATAAAAATGACCCAAAGCGGTAACCCCTGAAGCCGAAAAAACCAGCCCACCTGAACCAGTTGCAGCACGAGCGCCAGCAGCCCCCCGACCACGCCAATAATGCCAATCATCCAGTCTTCTGCTGCAACGCTACGAGCAACAGTAATACCAACGATCGCCCCCACGATTGGGCTAAACACCAACTGCACCAGTTGCACAAACCGTTGACCCAGGCGTTCCTTGGTTAACAGCAACTCAACGCAAGACCAACTGACCAGTGTTCCTAAAATAATGGGTGGCGGCACGCGCGACAATAAAGGAGCCTTTGCCCATAAATCGCTGCCGTACAGCAGCCCAATTAGCAACAGCGGTAGGGCAATCCTCATGCCAACCGCCGCCGATGCCGAAAGTGCAGCTAAAAGTTCAATCATGGTTAGCCTATTTTCCGGCTCATGATCTAATCATATTGCCTTTGATAACGCTCCAGACAGGGTTCGAACCTGTGACCGACCGCTTAGAAGGCGGTTGCTCTATCCACTGAGCTACTGGAGCAACGAGAACGCAAAAAACTGAACCTTAACCTGAGTGATTCCATTATGGAATCTTGGGAAAAATAGAGAGAGCAATTTGCTGTTATGAACCAATATATAGTACCAAGACAGGTGCTATCTTGGTGCTCTAGCAGCCGATCTAGCCTTAACTCTCATCGCAGAGTCTAAAGCTAGAGTAGCGTGATTAAGAGATGTACACTAAAACCAACATGATTTCTAAACGAAATTCGGTTGCTTTTGTTTACAAAGTCTCCCTTCTACAATCGCTATAGTCATACCAAGCTGAGTGACCCTCATTTAGCTAAACCTCAGTATGCCTGTGCTTCGTCAACAAAGCACTCTCCAGGAGTAAATCACTCCAGCCCAACATCCCCGACCCTGATCAGGAGTCATTGGCAGCGTCATGTTTATCTTAAAGAGGCAGGATGTTGAAATTTCAACCATTCAGCACCCCAGTAAAGATCAGCAGATTCCGATTCTTAAATATCAGGGGCAAACCTTTCGCCTGATCAGTGTGTTTGGTGCGGCGCAAGAAGAAGACGCTAAAATTCTCTGGCGTGACCTTACAGATAATCGCGGCAAAGCGTGTGTATTGCTAGAAGAACCCGATCGCTACAGTATTTGGGGAAAAGTTCGTTTAGATCAACTCGAATCAGACGGAGCCGACCACAGTGCAGGTGGTGAAACCTCTCCTTCTAGTGTCCAGGCTTGCTTGCTGTTGCTGCAAGCGGTCTACATCGACATCGAAGACTTGCTGGGAACCAGGCATGTTGGGTTGTTCCAAAAAGAAATTACAGCCGTCTTTCAACAGTGGCGGTTTCCTCAGACCGATTCACCAGATGCCATTAATCATTTGTTAACCGTCAATCCGCTCACGGGCGTTCAAGTCCCACCCTGGCAAGAACATCACCTCAACACCCTGTTACAAGAGCTTTTCCGGTTGGGTAAAGAGCATTTTGGGAATGCTAACTTCACAGAACGGGTCATGGATGCACTGCAAGATATGCCTGCTAACGATCGAACACAATTCTTAGCCTGGTTAAGTCACTCTCCAATCGGCAAAGTTTGGCAGTAGGCTTTATGATGAGTGCTTTCGTTAACATCTGCTTGTATCTGCCAGTCTTAGTTGCATTCCGAGGAGCAGCCCCTTGAAAAAATCCTCTGGTTCCGAGTTGAAGGTTTCAGTTCAAGCCGTGATTTTGGCGGCGATCGCGTGGTCTACTGCTGCCCTGCTGTTTTTCCTACTCTTTAGCGTTCCGCTTCCAGGTCAGGGACGGCCTGAATGGTATGGCGTAACCACCTATATCCTGGAGGACATCGCCTTCCTCGGTGCTGGCATCATGTGCTTTCGCAATTGGCGCAGTTCGCAAATTGTCAGTGGCCGTACGGTATGGCTATCAATTGGGTTAGGCATGTTTTCCTACTTTATTGGAAACCTGCTGCTGGCCTATTGGGAATTAGGATTGCAGCTACAGCCCGATGTTTCACCCGGAGACATTTTCTTTATCGCTACCTACGTTTTCCTGGGATGGGGAATGCTACAGGCGGTTCTGTCGCGGCGGCTCAGTTTAACGGCAGCACAATGGGCTACCCTGGCGGGGATTGCAATTGGCAGCATTGCCCTGGCCTATGTTCTGGCCTTTTCTCCTGCCGAAGCGGCTCCACAAAGCCTGTTGACCGATCCCGCTTCTACATTGGTTGCAACCACCTCTCCCACCATTGCTCAGGCGGAACCAGTTAGCCCTGATGTCATCAGTCAAGTCGAAGAAGCCTCGCCTCCTATTCCCGCATGGGCTGATTCTATTAACGAAACGCTAGCCCCCCTTTCCAATTTCGTCGGCATTCTATATATAGTTGGCGACATTATTCTCGTCATTATTGCAACCACCTTGCTGCTTGCATTTTGGGGTGGGCGGTTTTCGGTCTCTTGGCGGTTCATTTCGGCAGCGGCGCTATCGTTCTACATTGCAGATATGTGGTTTTACTACGCCACAAACTACATCGAAAACTATCAAACTGGAGCATTGCCAGAAGTCTTCTGGATTTTTAGCGGCTGTTTGTTTGCCATTGGCGCAGCTCTGGAATACGACCTGTCAACCCGATCGCGCAGAGGCGCACGAAAACGAACATAAGACAGTCGTTTTGAGTCATTATTAACTCATATAGACTAATGTACTGATGGCTCGGCACATTCCTCGAAACGCTGGGGTTCTGTGTGTGCTACAGTGCGATCGCTAATTGAAGACACGTTCTGGCATGGCTCCCACGAAACTGACCGAATCTGATAAACAAGACATTCTAACTCGCTATCGTCAGCCAGAGGAGACAACCTCAACATTGGCGAGCCGTTATGGTGTTAGCAATAGCACAATTAGCCGAATTCTCAAACAAAACTTATCGGATGAGGATTACGAAATACTTGTCCAACAAAAGCGTTCAGGTATTGCTAGAGGGGCAGTAGTACAACCTACCCTGCTTGAAGTAGACTCGACACCACCCACGACAAACACCCCTTTCATCGACGCTGAAGTTGTTTCCACTGAAGCCGTTCAGTCGGCAGCAGATGAAGTTGAAGTCCCTGAGTCTGAAGAATCTCCTGGGCAGCGTCGTCGCCGCAAGCGATCGACTGCGGCGGCTGAACCGGAAGTGGTTAAACCAGAGATCGTCAAACCAGACGTAGTTAAACCAGAAATCGTCAATTTAGAAAAAGGCGACTCTAAGCCAATTCCGAAAACGGCTAAACCAGAAAAACCAAAAGTAGCTAAACCAGAACCAAAGCCCAAGCTAGACGTTTCGCCCTCTGTCGATCAAGGGGAAAGCGAGTTAACACAACCATCCGATCGTTCTCCTGCGGCTCTTCAGAACCACGATCATGTGGCGCAAACAAACGCCATTGAAGAAATTTTGGAAGAAGAGCTGATCGATGAAGAAGACTTTGATGAGATTGAAGATGATGCAGAGAACGACGATGATTTAGATGACGACCTGGATGACGATGATGAACTAGACTCCAGCCAGATTGGTGACTACGCAACGGTGCATGTTCACGGTGGTGTCAGGATACAGGTGCTGCCCTTATCAGAAGCCGCGCTGCCCAAAACCTGCTACATCGTTATCGATCGTTCTTCTGAGTTAATTACTCGCCCTCTTAAAGACTTTGCCGATTTGGGACAAATCCCAACCGAGGAAGTGTCAGAGAAGACGTTACCGATCTTCGACAACCATCGAGTGGCCAAGCGGTTCTTGCGGCGAATGCAGCGAGTCGTGAAAGTTCCAGATGGGAAGGTGTTTCACAAAGTAACGCCTTATTTGCAAGCGAAAGGCATTACTCGCCTGTTGATTGACGGTCAGGTGTATTCGCTGTAGTGCCGGGGGCTGTGTTGAAGAGGGCATACCTGTGAGCGGGTGTGCCCTCTTCTAGTTGAGGGGGTCAATTGCTGCCTGAGGACGATCGCCATAGTGGTAATACCAGTGCCGTGCCCACCATGCCAAGAGCAGCGCTAAACGCTAGGATTAAACCCATTGGCAGCTCAACTGACTGAAAAAACAAAAATCGCAGCGTTACTGGGGCGGCATTCTGCACTGAAATCAGGGCGATCGCGCTGATCCAGAACGCAATAATAAGAACCGTGAGAAACTTAGCCATTCCGGTTTAAAGACAAAAGACCTGATGTAGAACGATCCCGACGAGCGTATGTAGGAGTAGATGCGGCTCCGCTTCTATCGCTACCCCTACATCTTATCTTTCGCTACCCGCTACAGCCCTCTGCTAAACAGATCACCAGAACCGACTGAATCGTGGCCGTTTCTCTAAACTCCTGTGTCTCGTTGTATTCACCAGCGGGCGATGGGTAGATGCCCGCTGTTTCTGTACTGCCGTTGCCGGTTCCAAATGAAATGTTAGAGGCGGCCTGCTGCTCAAATCGGACATATTCTCTCGATTCATTTTGGGTGTTATAGGCCAGGGTTGCTTCACCGTACGCTTGTTCGGCTTGAGCAATCGACGTCCCTGGCCCAACCCCCTCGGCGGTGAGAAAATTGGGGTTCTCCGTAAATACACCCTGAATCACATCACTGTCAGCAAGCGGTTGTCCAGCCAGGTGGAGAATGTAGTACTGCACTTCTCCATCTTGACGAACAGCGATCGCGTCAAAATCGACAATGAAGGGGGACTGAGCGCTAAATTCGACCTCTGATCCCAATGCTTGCTTCAAAGCACCCAGAGTCATACCGAGCTGTGCTGGCCCAATCCCCTGTTCCGAAATCAAGGTACGATCGGCATCGCTGACGGGAGCTACTGGTGTGCTAGAATCAGCGTCAGGCACAACAGAGGCCGATGGCGAAGCGTTAGGCAGTGGTGATTCTGCCGTAGACGATTGCGGCGGCTGACCGCAACTAGCCAACAATAGGGTACTGGCAAGACTTAGACAGGCTTTTGCAGAATAATTCATGAATTTGGCTCTGAAAAAAACCTACAAACTAGACACATCTCAGTCAGCTTTCTTAACCTGAGGAGCATTCAAACAGCCGCTACATCAGGGCACAACGTCCCCGTAAAGGCATGACGTATAAGTATATCCTGTTGCTCCCCAAACACCTGAATTGGTTTTTCGTGCAGCCGTCTGGTTGCCCAAGTGACGGGGCTGGCATTCATAAGGGCGAGTCACCCGATTCAGATGGATCAGCGATCGCCAGAGCAATCTGATAAATTTGACGACGCGGTAACGTGGTTTGCTGCGCCAGTTGACGGCTTGCTTGCGATCGCGATAATCCCTGACGCAGTAACTCGTGTAACTCGGCCTTCAATGCCTGCTCCGACAGCAGCGGTTGGGTCAAACTGGCTCCCTCAACTATGACAGTAAATTCGCCCTGCGGCTGGCGCTCAGCATAATAGGCGATCGCCTCTGCCAATGTCCCGCGCCAAAATTCTTCATGCAGCTTGGTTAATTCTCTGGCTAACACAACGGCACGTTCTGCACCCATTGTTGTAGACAGGTCTTGCAACGTTTGTCGCAGCCGATGGGGCGCTTCGTAGAACACCATCGTGCGTGATTCTGATTCCAGAGTTTGTAGGCGATCGCGGCGTTCTGCCCCCTTAGTGGGCAAAAATCCCTCAAACACGAAGCGATCGGTTGGCAATCCGGCTGCGCTCAGAGCGGTGATCACAGCACTGGCTCCTGGAATGGGAACAACCCTAATCTTTTCATCGGCGCAAGCTTTGACCAGCTCATACCCAGGGTCAGAAATTCCTGGCATCCCGGCATCTGTTACCAGCGCGATCGTCTGACCTTGCTGCAATCGAGCCACCAGTTCCGGCAAACGGCTGAACCGATTGTGGTCATGGTAGCTCACCTGATGGGTCGCAATTTGGAAATGTTGGAGGAGTTTACCTGTGTGGCGAGTATCTTCTGCGGCAATGACATCCACTGATTGCAAAACACGCACCGCCCGGAAGGTTATATCCTCCAGGTTGCCAATCGGAGTTGCAACGACGTAAAGCGTTCCTGCACTAGTAGACATGTAGGCATCCTAACTTATTCAGACCCAGGGGCGTGGGATGAGAACAGCATCTCTGAATGTGCCCATTGTCTCTGTATGTGGGTTAACTCAGTGAAAACACGGACGAGTCGTTTGGTGCAGATGGGATTGTTAAAGCTTCTACAAAGCTTGTTTTTAGGCGTTAACTTCTCTGAGCAGTTCGTCTATTCTCGCTATAGAGCTTACAGATGATTCTTGTGTATTTCCATGCTGATTGCACCGAAGCGGCTTTCTCACGTTGTCTCCATCGCAGGTCGCCATCACCGGCTCACTGTATCCAGCGTTCATCCTTCAGTGACCAGCAAAACGAAGCGATGTATTGATATAGCGGGTGCTGTAATTGGCTTGTTGCTGACAGCCGCATTGTTCATACCGATTGCGATCGCCATCTGTCTAGATAGCCCTGGCCCTATCTTGTATAGCCAAATTCGCTGCGGATACCAGGGACACCGTTTTCGGATGTGGAAATTTCGCTCGATGGTACCCAATGCTGAACAACTGAAACAGCAAATTCCAAATCAGGCTAAAGGCCACATTTTTAAGAATGACAACGACCCTCGAATGACACGGGTCGGGCAGTTTTTGCGTCGCACCAGTCTGGATGAACTGCCTCAATTCTGGAATGTGTTACGAGGAGAAATGAGCCTGGTAGGATTCCGTCCGCCCACTGTGGATGAGGTAAGCCACTACAATGACCGTCATCGCAAGCGTCTCCACGTCAAACCTGGAATCACAGGTGAGTGGCAAGTCAACGGGCGTTCTTGCATTTTGAATTTTGAAACGGTGATCAATCTCGACTTGCGGTATCATCGTCGGTGGTCAGTTGCCTATGATTTGCATCTGATTTGGAAAACGATTGGGGTTGTGTTGCACAGGCGAGGTGCCTGTTAGTCGATTGAATGCACCAAAACACGGGCTGTTCGTAGGGTTAACCACCCTCGACATCAGCTACCTGACGGTCGCGCCACCCGATAGGAACCAAAAGATTGTTGCTCTAGACTGCACTATGGCTGCTGGAGGGCCAGCTACCAACGCCGCTGTGACGTTTCGGTATTTGGGCAACCGGGCAACGCTGCTAAGCGCCGTTGGAGTTCATCCCATGACTCAGCTAGTGTTAACCGATGTGCGTCAACGCGGGGTTGCAGTGGCTGATTTAGATCCCAACCGCATGCAGTCTCTCCCTATCTCATCGATTATCGTGACGCAATCGACGGGTGAACGGGCGGTTGTATCGCTCAACGCCACAAAGTCACAGGTCTCTAGCGAGGCGATCGCCCAGGCTTTAGGCGATCGCATTCCGGTTGATACATTAGCCGGTGTTGATGTTGTCTTGGTTGATGGACATCAAATGGCGGTTGGGCGAGCGATCGCTGGCCGTGCTAACGCTTACCACATCCCGGTCGTCATCGATGCGGGCAGTTGGAAGGCCGGATTTGAGCAAGTGTTGTGTCAAGCTAACTTCGTCATTGCTTCAGCTAATTTCTACCCGCCGGGTTGTCAAACAACTGCCGATGTTTTTGCGTACTTAACTCATCTTGGCATCCCTCACATGGCGGTGACGCGGGGTGGAGAAGCGATTCAATTTAGCTCAGAGGGGCGCACAGGCACCATTCCTATCCCTCAAGCCAGCGTGGTAGACACACTGGGAGCGGGTGACATTTTTCATGGTGCGTTTTGTCACTATATTATTCAAACCTCCTTTGCAGAAGCTCTAGCACAAGCGGCGGCAGTGGCAGCCAGGGCGTGCCAGTCCTTTGGCACTCGCCAATGGATGGATGCATCAAGACAGCAGGGCATAGAATCATAGCGCCACGGTCAAGCTCTCTATACCGTAAAACGGTGGGCATTGCTGAATCACGGTATGAATTTGCCCTATGCAAAACAGCAGTGGCTCATAACTTTTCTAATGGTGGGTCTCCTCGCTTCTATAATGGGCTGGAATAACTACGGGATAGTACATCTCGACTCAACGCTGAGGGGATCTAGAGTGGAAACTTTGCAATCGATCGCTGGACATTCGGTCAAAGACATTCTGGCGATCGCCCGTTCCTTAGGATGGGGATCGGCGGATATTTTACGCGCTTTCTATCGAGGGGAACCTGATGAAGATGGCACTAACCGACCGCTACAGATCCAAGACAAAAAAGATGGGCCAGTGACAGCCGCTGACCTGGCGGTTAACCGCTACGTTTTGGATAAACTCAATGCAGCTCTCGGTACAGAAGAGTTTGGCTATCTCAGTGAAGAAACTTACAAAGCGAAAGCCGCACCTGAGTCGCTGCCTCAAGAATGGGTTTGGATTATTGATCCCCTGGATGGGACTCGCGATTTCATTGACAAGACTGGAGAATACGCGTTTCATCTAGCGCTGACTCGTTACGGTCGTCCTGTCCTAACGGTAGTAGCTTGCCCGGAGCTGGAGAAGCTTTACTATGCGACGTTGGGCGGAGGTGCGTTTGTCGAAACCCGCGACGGCAACAGTCAGCCCATCCAGGTGTCGAACCGCAATCGTCTCGAAGATTTAACGGTCGTCGTTAGCCGCACACACCGAGACGGGCGCTTCAATCACTTGCTTCAGAAGCTTCCCTGCCAAAACCAACTGGCGGTGGGTAGTGTCGGTGGAAAGGTTGCGGCGATCGTCGATCAGCGAGCCGATATCTACATCTCTTTATCTGGAAAGTCGGCTCCTAAAGATTGGGACATGGCAGCACCAGAACTGATTCTGACTGAAGCAGGCGGTTCGTTCACTCAGGTCAATGGAGAGCCACTGAAGTATAACCAGGGAGACGTGAACCAGTGGGGATGTTTGATTGCAAGCAATGGAGCCTGCCATACTGAACTGTGTGCCGAGTCAATCAAAATCCTGGCAGAACTGGACAGAACAGAACAGAACAGGACTTAAGCGATCGCCGCGTGCTGCCTTGCGCGTTCAAAAATAATTCAGCTTCTGGCTTACCCCTTTTGAGCAATCACAGCATAAAACGGGTCGGCACCAGCCATTCCTATCATTTGCAAAAAGCTGGGAACCTTACTCTGTCGGGCGATCGCTTCTGGCTCGCTAAAGCCTGCTGTGGACTTGAAATAGCCTTTTACTAGTTCTATGCGATCGCCCTCTGAGCCGTCTCGCCAAGCCTGGATTGCTTTCTGGTAAAACATGCGGTTGGAAAAGCTGATAATGGCGATTCCCCCTGGCTTGAGGATGCGGTAAATCTCAGCGAATATAGCTTCTGGTTGCTGAAGATACTGGACTGAAACGGTGTTCAGAACGGCATCAAACGACTCATCGGGCAACGGAAAGCGCTGATTTTGGTTGAGATCCTGTACAAAGTAATGATCGAGCTGTGGGTTTTTAGCCAGCTCTGCTTCATTCATGCCATGTCCTTCAACATGCTCAAATTTCAGGTCGGGCGGCAAATGAGACACCCAACTGCTCATCATGTCGAAAATGCGGGTGTGAGGCTGAAGACGCTCCTGATAAAGGTCAGTAAGTTGCTGAATGAATGACTCATCGACATGGGTCACAAATCGAGGAACACCGTAGAACTGGGCATCATCAGTTGCATCTAGCTTGGTACGTTGATCCGGTTGCAGTAACATGGGCGAACGTTGAACTTGCTGAACCCTCTTAGTTTAAAAAACTACAGAGTGTTAAGGTATGAGTCTCAAGATTCTTTTTTAGAGCAGTTCGGTTTGCTCAATGCGACGAAAATCTCGCTCGACCTCGTACCATAGCGATTTGTTGTGTGGATCGGTGCGGAGCGCTTTCTTTAGATAGATTCGCGCCTTATCGGCCTGTTGCTGGCTGATTAAGTGGCGACCCCAGCGTTGGTAAGTGATGGCTTGCCACTGACGCACTTCCACATCGTTGGGCAAGCGTTGAGCCAGTCCTTCTACCAGGGCAATGGCTCGTGGAAATCGCTGTTCCCTTAATAGCTGTTGCAATTGTTTGTAGGCAGTCTCCTTCAACCGTTGCTCGGTTTCAGAGAGGTTAGGGTTTCGTTGGACAGGCGGTGGCTTTCGCGTCACCGTAACACGAGTGGGTGGCTCAACAACGGGTGCAGATGGCGACGCTGAAGGGGGATCTTGTGCCGCTTGAGAGGTTGAACTCGAACCTTCGGTAGACTCTCTGCTCTCCGAGGGATGGACAACGCTAATTAGCAGTTTGTAGGCTTCAGTCAGTTGAATAAACTTTTCTTTAGACTGCTCTGGATACTCTGGATTGACATCAGGATGGTACTGCCGAGCCAAACGGCGATACGACGCTTTAATCTCTTCGTAAGACGCGCCAGTTCTCAATCCTAGTAATCGGTAGCAGTCTGCGAGATGCATTGATACAAAAAAACGGCAGAATTTTTGGTAATTCTGCCAGTAGCAAATTTAATCTAGCAAACAACGGGATAGCAAATCGATCAGCAGAATGTTGTTACGAGCATACCCTTGCTATGCGCTATTCTACCGAGCAATTCGCTACATCCCTGGGGCTAAATTTGTCTTGAAGAGCACTACACCGCTTAATCGGTGATGACACGGTCAATGAGTCCGTACTCTTTTGCTTCTTCCGCAGACATAAAGTAGTCGCGATCGGTATCCTTGTCGATCTGTTCGACAGTCTTGCCCGAATGATGAGCCAGCAGCTCATTGAGTTCGCGCCGCACTCGCAAAATTTGTTTGGCTTCAATCTCAATATCGGTAGCTTGTCTGCGGCCAGTTCCACCTAAAGGTTGGTGGATCATAATCCGAGAGTGAGGTAACGCGGAGCGCTTTCCAGGGCTACCCGCCGCAAGCAGGAAAGCACCCATGGATGCGGCCAACCCGACACAAATGGTTACTACATCTGACTTGATGTGTTGCATGGTATCGTAAATAGCCATGCCAGCCGTAACAGAGCCACCGGGCGAGTTGATATAAAGGTAGATTGGCTTGCTCGGATCATCGGAATCCAGGTATAGCATGGCAGCGATGATCGAGTTTGCCAACGAGTCAGTGACTTCCTGCCCAAGAAAAATAATGCGCTCTTGGTTCAGGCGAGTGTAGATGTCGATCCACCGCTCGTAAGGGCTACCGGGAAGGCGGTATGGAACACTAGGAACACCAATAGGCATAAGGCGTTGGGGTTGAAAATGGGGACAGAGAGAAAATAGAGGTTAAACGAGAACCCTCTAGAGACATTGGATGCCGTGGGTTAACGCAGAATGTCTTAGGTTAAAGCAGGAACAGGAGTTGGCAAGTCTTTAGCACTTTCCAAAACCCGATCGATTAAGCCATATTCTTTGGCTTCTTGCGGTGTTAGATAAAACGTCCGATCGGTGTCTTTTGCCAGCTTTTCGGGCGTTTGACCCGTATTTTGAGAGAGAATGTCCAGCGTGGCAGTCTTGTTTGCTAAAACCTCTTTAGCGCGAATTTGAATATCCGTAGCTTGGCCTTGGGTACCCGTTCGGGGTTGATTGAGAACAATGGTCGCATGTGGCAGACTGGCTCTGTAGCCTTTGCTCCCGGCTGACAAAATCATGGCAGCAGTTCCCATTGCCTGACCAATACAGATGGTGTGGACAGGGGGTTTGATATAGCTGAGGGTATCGCAGATGGCAAATGCTTCGGTTTCATAACCAACTGCATCTCCGCTATACCAGGAAGTGCCTGTAGAGTTGATGTAGAAGTAAATCGGCTTCTCTGGATCGTCAAACTGTAGATAGAGCAGTTGAGCAATGATCAGCTCTGTTACATCAATTCCAACTTGGCGCTTAATGTCGTCGGAGGAAAACAGTGGCATCCCCAAATACACAATCCGCTCTTTGAGTAGCAAAGAAGGTAGATCGGGTGGAGGGGTGCGATAGTATGCGTCTCCGTAATATTGAGATTGAACGGCCTTGATAGGTGAACTCATAGTGTACGCCTAGAGAGTTGGCACTATTTCTAACATACTAACGCGATCCGGAGGGGATCGGCGGTGGCAGAGACCCATACAGCGCAGGCCGATCAGTCTCCTTATTGTTAGAGGAATGACGTACCTATAGTCTGACGGGTGGTCTGAATTGGGCAGAAAACCTGCACCTTAAGGCTCCAGGGCTTGTAATATCGATCGGGGTAGCGGCAAGAGAACAGCAGAGATCCACTGTTCCGAATGAAATGCTGTTGCACCATCCAGAGTTGCAATGAATACACCGATCCTGTCTGGATTGAAATATCTGTTAGGGGAGTTACCAAGGTTCAATGGACGCATTTTATGAACAACAAGGCTGGTTTCGTGTTGAAGGTGCTGTTTGCCTCTGCCATCATTTCTGCGGTAATTAAGTATGTCGCTCCTGGTTTGGCCATTCCGGCAACGTCAGCGAATGCTTTGATTGCTGTATTGTCGCCCAGTCTGATCATGGCAGTGATTCTGGGTTGGCGAGCATGGCGCTATACGCGATCGCTGCCATGAGTTCGCTATGCGCTGTACAGCTTCCCTGCCACAATGAATGGACACACAAGAACAGGGCAGTGAAACCACTGCCCTGTTCTTTTCTGAACGACGGCCTCTGGTGTGTCTGTCGAGCCAGATAGCTTTCTACACGGTTACTCCTGAAAGGAGCTGACTTGCGGCTTCTTTTAACACGTCGGCCTTATCGGTCTGCTCCCAGGGAAGCTCCAGATCGGTACGACCAAAGTGTCCATAGGCTGCCACCTCTTGATAGAACCGTCCGTCTCGCTCACCGGGAAGGTTACATAGGCCAAACATCCGAATGATTCCCGCAGGACGTAGCTCAAAGTGCTGCTTCACCAGATCGAGCAGGCGATCGTCGTCAATCTTACCTGTACCGAACGTTTCTACCATGATAGACACTGGGCGAGCCACGCCGATGGCATAGCTGAGTTGAACTTCACACTTTTCTGCCAACCCTGCTGCCACTATATTCTTAGCAACATATCGGCAAGCATAGGCCGCACTGCGATCGACTTTGGTTGGATCTTTACCAGAAAAAGCACCGCCACCGTGGCGAGAATATCCGCCATAGGTATCAACAATAATTTTGCGTCCAGTTAAGCCAGAGTCACCCTGCGGACCACCAATGACAAACTTACCTGTGGGGTTCACCAGAAATCGGGTGCGTTCATCCGGCTGCACGGAGATATCTGAAAAGATGGGTTGAACGACAAGCGCCCACAAGTCTTCTTTAATCTTGGCTTGTACCGCAGCTTGTTCGGTGATGTCGTCTATGGTTGGCGTGTGCTGGGTCGAAACCAAAATGGTATCGATGCCGATTGGCCTGCCGTCTTCATAAATCACCGTTACCTGAGTCTTCCCATCTGGACGAAGATAGGGAAGTTGGCCTGTCTTACGAACGGCAGCCAACTTGCGCGAAATGCGGTGCGCCAGTGAAATGGGCAGCGGCATCAATTCTGGAGTTTCGTCACAGGCAAACCCAAACATCAAACCCTGGTCACCTGCACCGATCGCATCCAGTTCTTCTTCACTGGTTTGCTCACGCGTCTCATGAGCCTGATCTACCCCTTGAGCGATATCGGGGGATTGCTCGTCTAGTGCAACGAGAACCGCACAGCTAGAAGCAGAGAATCCGTTGGTCGCGTCGGTGTATCCGATCTCCGCAATTTTTTTCCGCGCTAACTCCACGTAGTTAACGTGGGCTTTGGAGGAAATTTCCCCAGTGATTAGAACCAAGCCAGTGTTGACCACCACTTCAGCCGCAACGCGGCTTTTGGGGTCAAGGCTTAGAAGCGTATCAAGAATAGTGTCTGAGATTTGGTCACAAATTTTGTCAGGGTGACCCTCAGTAACAGATTCAGAAGTGAAGAGGTAGCGACGAGACAAGGAAATAACCTCTCTTTTAGCTAAACGGACAGAATGTCACGGTTGCACACCAGATGAGCAAAAACTGCTGCCACGTAGCAAATTGGCAGCAATGGAAATGAAACCAGTTTCCTATGCTACATCTCAGTAGAGAACAGGATAAGCTGTTTTGGCTTCAGTTGCAAATCTTAAGACCTAAGTTTTACGGCGATCGGTGTTCAAAACTCATAGACTAAGATTTTAGTCATAAGGTTGCTGCAATCTATGGAATAACCTGAAGTTGGTCAAATTGACCAATGACGGCATCGGCTTCGTTTAGGTTCACGGCATCAGTCCAGCCCCATGTCACTCCAATGCAGCCTGCTGCCCCTGCGGCTTGCGCCAGTTGAATGTCTGCTTGAGAATCGCCCACTACGATAGTTTCCTGAGGCAATATCTGTAAGGTTTGGCAGACGTGCCGCAACAGAGAGGGATGCGGTTTGCCGGGGCCATCGCTTACGCCTGTAAAGTAGTGGAGGTAAGGCGCAAGTTGATAGGTTTGCACAAACTCTTCAACATTTTCGGGCGTGTCCGATGAGAGGATGGCAAGCTTGACTCCTGTACTGGAGATCTGGCTTAACATTTCTGCTGCACCTGCAAACAGCGCAGTTTGCTCAGCTTTGCGCTGCAAATATTTATCCGCTTCTGCAAAAGCAGATTTAACCAGGGTAAGTGCCTCGATCCAGTTTCGTCCTGTCTCGGCAACGTAGGCTGCCGCCGCCACTTCATTTTCCTGACGGGTGCCTACAGCCATTAACCCATTTGGATTGATCTGGTTCGTCTCTACACCAAACGCCATCAGGAGTGGTTCTTGAACTCCGGGCACTTGAGCGTCAATCAGGCGCGATCGCCGCTGACCCAAACTACGCAAAAACGCTTCTGAATCTGCCAACGTTCCATCTTTGTCAAACACAATAGCGCGAATGTTGTGAAAGGTTTTGGTTGGGCAGCGAATGGTCGCCAATGGATCGGTTCCTTACGTGACAACGCTCAACTCTAGCGTATGACTGCTCAATAAACAACAGGGTGGGCAAACCGTGTTTCGTTCTCCGTTTAAACGCCAAAAAGGAGAGGTGTAAAACCCTCTCCTTTTTGGCGTTTACTTTAGTGTCTGCTCAAAACGCAGGTTAACCGCGAACTCAGACCTGTAAAGATATTATTCTTCGATTGCTTCAGGGATCTCTTCCTCAACAATCGCATCGACTTCCAGTTCGGCCTCATCCTGGTCGGGCTGAGACTGCTGCAACATCTTTTCACGATATTTGGCAGCCATCTCCTCAGCTTTGTCGTAAACCAAACCCGGGTTCTTCACCATATCCCCCGGTTCCGGCTCAAGCTGTTTGGTTGACAGCGAGATACGGCCACGCTCTGCATCGAGGTCAATAATCATCACTTTCACTTCGTCATTCACATTAAAGACGCTGTGAGGCGTATCAATGTGATCATGAGAAATCTCAGAGATGTGGAGCAAACCGCTAACCCCACCAATATCAATGAATGCACCATACGGCTTAAGCCCTCGAACCGTACCGATGACGACTTCGCCAACTTCCAGACGGTTCATCTTGCGCTCAACCAAAGCCCGACGATGGCTCAATACCAATCGGTTGCGATCTTCGTCTACCTCTAAAAACTTCAGAGGCAATTCTTCTCCGACTAAATCTTCTTTCGGCTTACGAGTGCTGATGTGCGAACCTGGGATGAAGCCTCTCAGTCCCTCAATTCGTACCAAGGCTCCACCTCGGTTGGTCGCAAATACGCTGGAACGTACCGTTGCATCTTCAGCTTGAAGCTGCCGAACCCGTTCCCAGGCGCGCATATACTCAATGCGACGAATGGAAAGGGTTAACTGCCCGTCTTCGTTCTCATCCGTGAGGATAAAGAATTCGCGGGTTTCGTTGGATTGCAGCACCTCTTCGGGGCCATCAATCCGGTTGATCGACATTTCCTGAATTGGAATGTAAGCTGCCGTTTTAGCACCAATGTCAATCAGAGCGCCTCTCGGTTCCAGACTGAATACCGTTCCAGCCACGATGTCTCCAGGGCTGAAGTGGTAATCGTACTTGTCGAGAAGTGCAGCGAAGTCTTCGTGAGTAAAGCCAATGTCCGTTGTTTCCTGATTGACCATGCTAACTGTTTCCTAGTGGTTATCTCCGTAGTAATAGTGGTCTCCTAGCGATGCATATAAACGTTGGTGGACGTAATCAATATGCAGTCTTGGCCAGTCTCAAATAAGTCTTATTGTATGAGATCTGAATCTTGGTGTGTTGACCCTAGAAGTCTAATCATAGCTCAGTTGAACATACAAATCTATCCTTCTAGTTAATTCATAGAAGGTGAATTAGCTAACCAGACCGTTGCAACAGCCCTGTTTATAGTAGTTTGTCTAATATTACGGTGCGATATTACGGTGCGATCGCCAATTACAGTTGCTTCAACAATCGTCTCAGGTCATCTACAGCTTGCGGCCAAGCGACTCGATTTACTGTAGTACGTTTGAATGGCTCGGAACAGCCTGTTGCGCTTAGTGAGTCATAGAGGGGGCCGAGTTTTTTTGTTCATCATGGTTGACAAAACTAGCACCGGCTGAGCGCTCTGCCTCTTGTAACTGCTGAGACTGCGCTGCTGAACTTTGAAGGTGGTTCAACGCATCAGCAAAATCGCGAATACCTCTAAACTGCCGATAAACAGAGGCGAAACGGACATAGGCAACTTCATTTAAGTTTTGTAAGTGCTGTAGTACCAGTTCCCCAATTTCATTGCTGGGCACTTCGCGTACGGCTCGTTGTTGAAGGTCAGCTTCGATCTCATCGACTAGAGCTTCCAGAGCCAGTGAGGATACCCCTGTTTTTTCACAGGCTCGCATCACCCCACGCAGCAATTTTGAGCGGTCAAATGATTCGCGATCGCTGTTCCGTTTGATGACAATGACGGGCACAAACTCGATTCGCTCGTAGGTAGTAAAGCGGCGATCGCACTGCAAACACTCTCGCCGTCGCCGCACGCTCTGGCCAGATTCAGCAGAGCGAGACTCTAACACTCGGTTGTCTGGAAATTGGCAGAATGGACATCGCATAATTAGCGCCCTCTGGGCAAGTTCGTAGAAAGTAAATGCACCAAAAGCAAACGTTATCCTTACAAACAAGAATAGACAAAACCTGAGCCGCTTTAGATCTAGCTATATAAAATAGCTAGACATAAGGCACTGGCTCAGGTTTTCGTCATACAAACTCAGTGTATGACACATTAACGAATACACAAACTCTATTTCTTTGTAATCCGGGGTGGCTCACGAAACGCAATCGCAAAGAATAGTACCGAGATTGCTCCAGCCAAAAACAGGATGTATGCAACGCTTTCCATAGATTTAGTCCAAATGCGTCCAGTTACTACTAGTCTACAGTGGATGCGATAAATGGTCTAACTAGATACAACGAATGCACCAGTCAGACCACTTGTCTCCTAACAGTTGAGAGCGCTAAACGGCTTCTTTCCGACGAGTAGATTTATCACCCACTTTCTGGAAGTAACCCCACTCAACTTGCTCTTCAGATAGATCAGGATCAACTCCAGCAAACACATCCCGGAACAGCGTTCTAGAGCCATGCCAGATGTGCCCGAAGAAGAAGAGCAGTGCAAAAACAGCATGGCCGTAAGTGAACCAACCGCGTGGGCTAGTACGGAACACACCGTCAGAGTTCAAGGTTTCGCGATCGAACGAGAACACCTCGCCTAGCTGAGCTTTACGGGCAAACTGCTTCACCGTTGCCGGATCGCTAAAGGTTTGACCATCGAGTTCACCGCCATATAGAGAGACCGTGACACCGGTCTGCTCAAAGCTGTACTTCGATTCAGCCCGTCTAAACGGAATATCAGCCCGGACAACCCCGTCTTTATCAACCAACACCACTGGGAAGTTCTCAAAAAAGTTAGGCAGGCGGCGAACCGTTAGCTCACGCCCTTCGGCATCGGTGAAAACCGGATGCCCTTGCCAACTCTGGGCAATCCCGTCTCCCTGGTTCATTGGCCCTGTGCGGAATAGCCCACCCTTCGACGGGTTATTACCGACATAGTCGTAAAAAGCTAGCTTTTCAGGAATGGATAACCATGCGTCCTCAAAACTGCTTCCCTGAGAGACCTGAGATTGAACGCGACGGTTGATTTCCTGCTGGAAGTAACTACTATCCCATTGATAACGGGTTGGCCCAAATAGCTCAATTGGAGTGGACGCATGACCGTACCACATCGTACCCGCTACCACAAATGCAGCAAAGAAAACGGCAGCGATACTGCTGGAAAGAACGGTTTCAATATTACCCATCCGCAGCGCTTTGTACAAACGCTCGGGCGGACGAACCGCTAAATGGAACAGCCCAGCAATAATACCAACGACTCCAGCGGCAATATGATGAGCAACGATACCTCCTGGATTAAACGGGTTAAAGCCTTCTGGCCCCCACGATGGGGCAACCGGTTGAACGCTTCCCGTTAAGCCATACGGGTCGGAAACCCACATACCGGGTCCAAAAAGACCCGTTAAATGAAACGCGCCAAATCCAAAGCAGAGTAATCCAGACAAGAACAAGTGAATCCCAAACATTTTGGGTAAGTCTAGCGCTGCTTCACCCGTACGAGGATCGCGGAATAGCTCTAGATCCCAGTAAACCCAGTGCCAGCAAGCTGCTAAAAATAGTAGACCCGACAGCACAATGTGAGCTGCCGCAACTCCTTCAAATGACCAAAAACCGGGATTGGTAGCTGCTTCACCGGTGATATTCCAGCCGCCCCACGATTGGGTAACACCCAGACGAGCCATGAAGGGCATCACGAACATGCCCTGACGCCACATGGGATTCAGGACAGGATCGCTCGGATCAAAAATAGCCAGTTCATATAGAGCCATTGAACCAGCCCAGCCTGCTACCAAGGCCGTATGCATTAGGTGTACAGCAATCAGCCGCCCCGGATCATTCAGAACCACTGTGTGTACTCGGTACCAGGGTAGTCCCATCGACTACGCTCCTCCTATATGTTTCAACGCTTTCTTCAGCCTTTTATTAAGGTGCCTCATACTGGTAAGCCTACCAGAATCAAGGTCGCTTAAGACGCTCAACCATTGATATCGCCTGATTTCTACATGACGAAAGAGGACGACTCAACGGTTTGACAATACGCTTGTAAAAATGAAAGTGTATAAAGAAGTGTAACCAGTGTCAAAAGCGATTGCAAGCGTAGCTTAAGGCAATCCCAGGAACAAGGATGTGAAATGGCCAATATTACTTTTGTGAAAGAAGAGAAAGAGATTACAGTAGCTGACGGAGCTAATTTGCGATTTAAAGCGCTTGAAAACGGTATTGATCTGTATAAGTTTGTCGGTAAGATGATGAACTGCGGTGGTTATGGACAGTGCGGCACGTGTGTAGTTGAGATTACAGACGGGATGGAAAATCTTTCGCCCCGTACCGATGTAGAAAATCGCAAGCTCAAAAAAAGACCGGATAATTATCGATTAGCCTGTCAGGCGTTGGTGAATGGATCGGTCAGCGTGAAGACCAAACCTTAGTTTGGGTTGAGACCAGAGCCTCAGGTAACCCTTCAGGCTTTACCTGGGCTGCTCTTTGTCTGTAGTGTCATATTTGATTCAAAACTTTACACTACTACCTCACAACTCTTCAGGTGATATCCTTGTCCATAGGTTCATCCAATGTTTGAGAAATGAAATAGAGGCTGGAGCCATCATGGAAGTTAATGATTTAGGATTTGTTGCCAGCATTTTGTTTGTGCTAGTTCCAACGGTTTTCCTGCTCATTCTTTATATTCAGACCGCTAGTCGTCAAAGTAAGGATTCTTAAAGAGTGCTGTTAAACAGGCATTAAGGAATGTCATCAATGTGGATTAAACGCTGGGGTTTCCCTGGCGTTTTTATTGTTGGTATTTATGGCTTTAACAGACGTTGCCACGGAAGGCTATTTCGTTCCCAGAAGACGCGATCGCAATACCCTTGAATCTGGCGGCTGGTTTCTGCCAGGTCCAGTCGCTTTTCGGCCAGACAGGCAAACTGCTCATCCATTTCGATGCCCACAAAATGGCGATCGAGTTTCTTCGCCACCACCGAGGTTGTTCCCGATCCTAAAAACGGATCCAACACGACTCCTCCAGAAGGGGAACTGGCCAGAATGATTTTGGCTAAAAGCTTTTCTGGTTTCTGGGTTGGATGGTCGGTATTTTCAGGCATTGACCAGAACGGAATGGTGAGGTCGGTCCACAGATTCGAGGCGGCGGTCAAGCGAAAGTTGCCGGAGGCGGTGCGCTCCCAGTCTTTTGGATCTCCCTTGAGCGTGTAGGGCGCACGAACCAACCGTTTAAGCCGCACGGCATCCGCATCGAAATAGTAGGTATTTGAAACGGTGCAAAACCAAATATCTTCAGCACAGTTTTTCCAGTTGGCTTTAGCACCTCGCCCTTTTTCCCGTTCCCATGTGATGCGGTTCCGAACGATGAAGTAGCGAGATGCGACAGTATATAACGCTGGTGAGGATTGCCAGTCTCCACATAAATAAACGGAAGCGTTGGGCTTGAGTGTGCGTACCAGGGGTGCCAGCCAACTGTCTACCCACGATTCATAATCGGCTAGCGATCGCCGCTTTACCGACTGCTGATTAAATTGCTTGGTCAGATTGTAAGGTGGATCAACAAAGAGGAGATCGACGCATTGATCGGGCAACCAATCCAGCACCTCAAACAAATCCTGACAGATGGTGCGATTCAGAATGGTATGAAGTAGCGCAGGGCAATCGAGCCGGATTAAGCGACGTTGATAATCGTCTTGTTCAGCCTCGGTTAATCGGATCGTGCGATTGCGGGGAGCAGACACCTTATTTCTCAATGCTGGCCTACCCCCCAAATTTTAACCAAACTAATCGACGGTTCGAACTAATAAAACCGGGCAGTTAGCGTAGACTCGCACATAGTCTGATAGGGATTGCCCCAGTAGGCGATCGAGATCGGGTAACCCTTTTGCAATAGAAGGGCGGCGCTCGGGCGAACCTAAGATCAGCAGGTCAACGTTCATCTCATCGGCGACCTGACACAGCCGTGCGCCCGGTTTCCCTTGAGGTGCAACGCACTTATAGGAAATGCCGCGCCGTTTTGCTTCTGCGGTTACGGGCATCAAAACCGGATCTTCGTCTGGATTCGCAGCAATCTCGCCGGGCTTCAGCTTCATATCCGGGTTGGCATGAGCCAGAATAAGCTGCCCTCCTGGAATGCCTTGAAGGAGAGCCATTGCCAGTTTTACACCTTCCTGTGCCGATCCAGATTTGTCTATGGCTACCATTACGCGGTTGATTTTTCTGACATAAATGTCATCTTTAACCAACAACATTGGGCGTGAGGCTAACTGAAACACGTACTGACTGACGGAATTTTCCAGAATAGATTGCAGCCGCTTCAAACCTCGAGAACCCATGATAATGAGGTCAGCATCTATTTCTTCCGCAACGCGACAAACGATGTCTTTGGGATCTCCCTCTCGCAACATGGCGGTAACCCGCCCTGGATCAAGCTGAAGGTTTTGAATGGCGGTTGCCAGAGTTTTACCACCTTCTTCCCACTTCGTGGTCATCATGTCAGAGGTCGATTGAGGTGTCACAACGTGCAAAACGGTGACAGCAGCGCGCTGGATCATGGGAATATCCATTAACGCTTTTAACATTTCTTCGGAGTTGCCAATTCCAGAATCTGCCAGCAAAATTTTTTCAATCATAATTGTCTTTTTGCTAACTCTTTGCGTTTGAAGTGACGGGACTGCTGATGATGTCATAAATCCCACTTGAAATCTGCAAAAATGCTTTGTTTATCCTTTTGTGCCCACATCATCATAGCCCGATGTAGTGACCAGTTTGAGCTACTTCTTAATCTGTTTTAACGTATGGTTTGTGAAGGATTTGTCGTCTTATTTTGATTGAGCAGAAGCAACATCAAACGGTGTTGATGAGCTGATTGAATTTGTTTTTCTGCATAGTCCAATACTGCTTTACTAAAGTTCAATTCCATCCCATTTGGAGTAATAGATTTTGTATCAATGTTTTACTGTTAACCCAGTAATAGATGAGGATGGTGTAAAAATTGATGTAGAACTACAACGTTGTATAAAAGTATGGAGCAAATGCAGCCGCAGTTACGCCCCACTCAGGCGATCGAGCCATCATCACTGCAAGCCACAACCGAGAAGTGGTTTGAGTATCCGGTTCGGGCACAGCCGCATCACACCGATTATGCAGGAGTGGTGTGGCATGGCACGTATCTAGCCTGGATGGAAGAGGCACGAGTAGAATGCTTGCGATCGATCGGGGTTGAATTTGTAGACTTAGTGGCCTGGGGGTGTGATTTGCCTGTGGTTGATCTGTCGGTACGGTATCACCGCTCGATTCGGATGGGGATGCCTGCAATCGTCAAAACCCGCACCACGGCAATGGACGGTGTGAAGATGGTTTGGGAGTACATTATTCAATCGGTGGATGAGCAGGAATTATATGCAACGGCTCAGGTAACCCTGGTGGCAGTCGATCGGGACAAAGGCAAAATCATGCGGCAGTTACCCGCTGCGGTTCAAGAAGTGTTAGCACGACTGGTGGGCTGAACAAGAGCCACAGGCGTTTCTGTTCGTTTGCAAATATAGTGGTTCGCTACAATCCTGCTGGACTCGATCT
This sequence comes from Oculatella sp. LEGE 06141, assembly GCF_015207605.1. Lineage (GTDB taxonomy): Bacteria > Cyanobacteriota > Cyanobacteriia > Elainellales > Elainellaceae > Oculatella. The sequence continues at coordinate 205,233 of NZ_JADEWO010000001.1, read as the reverse complement.
CTGTAGAATACGAGCGGAGTCACAGGCATGATATGCACAGTTTTATTCCGCCCAATCGATTTTTTCCCTATTTAACCTGGACTGATATCCAGAATATGCCGGACAAGGACAATGTTGTTTTGCTTCAACCCGTTGGAGCGATCGAACAACACGGGCCTCATCTACCGCTCATCGTGGATGCGGCAATTGGCGTTGCCGTTCTTGGTAAAGCGTTGGCACAGTTGGATTCTGAGGTTCCTGCCTACGCTTTACCACCGCTGTACTATGGTAAATCCAACGAACACTGGCACTTTCCAGGCACAGTGTCGTTGAGTGCCCAAACGTTGATGGCTACCTTGATGGAGGTGGGCGAAAGCCTGTACCGGGCTGGGTTCCGCAAACTGGCATTGGTGAATGCTCATGGTGGACAGCCTCAAATCATGGAAATTGTGGCCAGGGACTTGCACCAGACCTACGAAGATTTCATGGTGTTTCCGCTATTTGTCTGGCGAGTGCCCCACATTGCTGGCGAGTTTCTCTCGCCCAAAGAAGCTGAGTTAGGTATTCACGCTGGGGATGCAGAAACCAGCATGATGCTGTCAATTTTGCCCGACCAGGTGCGGATGGAGCAGGCAGTAGCCGAGTACCCACAGGGTTTACCTGACAACAGCCTACTCAGTATGGAAGGAAAACTCCCCTTTGCCTGGACAACACGCGACCTGAGCCAGAGTGGTGTGTTGGGCGATCCAACAGTGGCTACTAAAGACAAGGGCGATCGCCTTTTAGACTCCACTGCTACGAGCTGGACTCGTGTGATTGAAGATATCTACAAATTTCAACAGCCGAAGGCATGGAAGGGCTGATTACAGCTCCAACATAGGTTGATGTTGAGTTCGTGTCCTGTTCATTCTGAGTGTTGAACGCTCAGACCGATCGGTTCCACCTCAAGTTACGAAATAGGATTGGAGGCTAAATGGAGCGTCTGATATCGCTGTTGGGATTAGTTGTCTTTGTGGGTATTGCTTATGGGTTATCGGTCGATCGCAAATCGATTCGATGGCAACCCGTGCTTTGGGGCGTGGCTCTTCAATTTATGTTTGCGCTTTTTATTCTCAGAACCTCTATTGGGCTGCGCGTTTTTCAATGGCTTGGCAATGCTGTAGGTCAGTTTCTCAACTTTTCAGATGCAGGCGCACAATTTGTCTTTGGAGACAATTTTGAAGACTTCTTCTTTGCCTTCAAGGTGCTGCCTACGATTATCTTTTTTTCAGCGTTTATCAGCGTACTCTATCACTACGGCATCTTGCAGCAGATTGTGCGCTGGATTGCCTGGCTGATGATGCGGACGATGAAAACATCTGGTTCAGAATCGTTGTCGTGCGCTGGCAATATTTTTGTGGGTCAAACTGAAGCGCCGTTGTTAATCAAACCCTATATTGCTTCAATGACTCTATCGGAACTCCATGCCGTGATGACGGGTGGCTTTGCCACGATCGCTGGAGGAGTGCTAGTCGCCTACGTTTCATTTGGAATTCCGGCAGAGCATCTAATTGCAGCTTCTGTTATGTCGGCTCCTGCTGCATTGGCGATCTCTAAAATCATGTATCCAGAAACAGAAGACTCTCCCACCCGTGGCGATGTCAGCATTAAAGTAGAGCGCACAACGGCCAATGCCATTGATGCCATTACAACTGGAGCATTGGATGGGTTGAAACTGGTACTCAACATTGCCGCTATGATTATTGCCTTTCTGGCGCTATTAGCAATGGTTAACGCTGTGTTGGGGTGGCTGGGTAACCTGGTAGGTATTTCTAGCCTTTCACTAGAGTTGATTTTGTCCTATTTCCTGGCTCCCTTGGCCTGGTTAATGGGAGTGCCCTGGGCTGACTGTGGACAAGTTGGCATTCTTCTAGGCAAGAAGACCATTTTGAATGAATTTATTGCCTACCTGGACTTGCAAGCTTTAATTGCAGGCGGGGTGACAACGGATGGTTCAGCCGTTGGGGCAACTCCTGCTATTTCGGAAAGAGCCGTTGTGATTGCAACCTATGCCCTGTGTGGATTTGCCAACATTGGTTCGATCGGCATTCAAATTGGCGGCATTGGCGGCATCTCGCCCGAACGACAGCCCGATCTGGCAAAACTAGGTGTTCGGGCGATGGTTGCCGGTTCGTTGGCTTGCTTCATGACGGCGGCTATTGCAGGTTTACTGTTGTAGCTTTGCTGGAGCCGTCATCTGAAGGGGGTTAATAGTGGCGATCGCGTCCATGCTTCCCTGCAAAATCCAGCACAGGGCCAACCGGAATAATCCGAGTTGGGTTTACTTTGGGATGGCTTCTAAAGTAATGCCGCTTGATGTGATCCAGATTGCAGGTTTCCTTCACCCCTGGATGTTGATAAAGATCGCGCAGATATCCCCAAAGGTTGGGGTAGTCAATAATGCGACGAATATTGCACTTAAAGTGGGTGTAATATACAGCATCAAACCGAATCAAGGTCGTAAACATGCAGATGTCGGCTTCGGTTATCTGGTCGCCACAGAGATACCGCTGCTGATCTAATACCTGTTCCCAATGATCCAATGCGGCAAATAGTTCGGTGACAGCTTCTTCGTAAGCACCCTGGGTGGTTGCAAATCCTGCTCGATAAACACCGTTGTTGATAGGACTATAAATTGCGTCAATGGTTTCATCGATTTGGGACTGAAGCGCATCGGGGTACAGGTTAACATCTGGTTTGGCGATCGCCCCAAACTCGGTATCTAACATGCGAATAATTTCACGAGACTCGTTGTTGACGATGGTTCCCGTTTGCTTATCCCACAAAATAGGAACGGTGACTCGTCCGGTATAGTCGGGTTCAACCTTGACATACAGTTCCCAAAGATAGTGAACGTGATTGACGCTATCGGGAGTAGCACCCGGATATTCAGAAAACTCCCAACTGTTTTCTCCCATCTCTGGATGCACGATCGACACTGAAATTGCATCATCTAGCCCTTTGAGCTGGCGCATGATTAGCGTCCGATGTGCCCACGGACATGCCAACGAAACATACAAGTGATAACGGTTTGCTTCGGCTTTAAACCCGCTAGACCCATCGGCTGTGATCCAATTGCGGAAAGTTGTAGACGGTCGAACAAACTGTCCCTTGTCGTCTTCTTGCTCTCGTTCAGAGACCCACTTTCCGTCAATTAACATTCCTAATCCCATCGTTCTTTCCTCAACTGACGTGAAGTATCTACTGCCGTTGCTATTGCTAGCCTAACGCGGCAAAACTGACCTGAGAAACCCTCTCCAGTCATACGATCGCCGCTCTTCTGTAAATCACTCTGAATAAATAGATTGCGACACTTGAACCAAATCACAGGATTGGAATCGCAAAGTGATAGATTGACCTGAGAGGTGGCATAAAACACCAATTTGCTGCATGTAAGAAAAACCCATGTCACAGGATCAACCGAAGCCGCCAACGTCGAGTGGGTCTACTCCCAAGCCTCCGAACCGTCCTGGCGATCGACAACCTCAGGCAACGAATCAGGCGATCGCTCAGATCCAGGATACGTGGCGGCAACTCCAGCCCGTGTTGAAGTCGCAGAGCATCAAACTGCTGCGGGGCACCATTCGCACCCTTGAGGGAGTGGTTGAAACACTAGAGGCAGAACCGTCGGCCACACCTACTCCAGTTGTTCCTCCGCTGACAGAGGCGAACGATCAGCATCTGGCTGCGGCATCGACCGCCACACCGGATGTGGTCGAAGTCGAGGATCAGCCGTTGCTAGAACCTTCTGCATCCGAGGCGATCGCTCCAGCCGTATCCGAGCCAGCGACCTCAGAAAGGGCTGAGCCACTCCCTCCCAACCCCTCTTCGCCAACACCGCAATCACAAGGTGCGGTCAGTGAATTGCTGAATCAAGTGCGTCCTGCCCTGGTTACGTTGCAACGATGGTGGACGATCGCTATTGCTCGAATTCGCGGCATTTTGCCACCTGCTGCTAGCGAAAAATTGTCCGATCGCGCCCTATCGGGAGTTGTGGCTGGTGTCTTAGTGCTGCTGCTGTGGACAACCTCATCTCTGCTGCCCGGAAAGTCGCCAGCGGTTACGACCCCTGCCAAACCATCGCTACCGCCAGAGCTAAGCGCACCGGATGCGAAACAGCCCGTTGCCATTAGCCCACCCCTTAACGTTGTGGAACCACCTCAACCCGAAGTGAAGCGATCGCCCACGCCCAAGCCAGTAAAATCGCCCGTACCCAAGCCAGTAAAATCGCCCCCTGCCCCTTCACTGGATTTGACACCGGAGCAAAGTTTGATTGCAGCCATCCAAGATCAGGTCGCTGAGGTCACGAACCAATATGCTGGTGGCTTAGTGCGATCGATTCAGGCTAACTTTCGTCAAAGTCGGCTCATTGTCAAAGTGGGAGACGATTGGTTTACTATCAATCGCGATCGCCAGGACAAATTAGCCAATGACATACTGCGCCGCGCTGAAGAATTGGACTTCAACAAGCTTGAAATTACCGATGCCGAAGGGTCGCTGTTGGCGCGCAGCCCGGTGGTGGGGCAGAGCATGGTAATTTTACGGCGATCGAAACTGTCACCGGAGCCAGAACATCCAACTAACCAGGGTATTGCGGAATGACGGTATGCAAGCGCTGAGTTCATTCCTGCTGTGGGGACATGCTATTGCCTCCACAACATTCGGTGGTGCTAAATGGTCGAGCATCGGTTAATTTGTCTGGTTCTCTGGCGTTAACATCGTTGATACCGCATCCCTGGCAACTGTGACACCAGACCCATCAGTTCCAGTTGTGATAAAGCGCTTAAAACCGACCCGGTTGCTAGTCCCGCTTGCTGCACAATCCAATCAACTGCAACTGGTTCTGGTGTAACCGCTTGCAAAACCTGCTCCAGCTCTTGTCCTAATTTGGGAAGGGTCAGTTGGTCGGCCTCTGGAGACTGCACTACCTGGAGCCGAGGCATTTCTCCTAGCAGTTCTAGTAAGTGACTTTCCCCTAAAATGACGTGCGCTCCATGATTCAACAATTCCAGGCAACCTTTGGAACGTGGATTATCGAGCGAACCCGGCAGGGCGTAAACGTCTCGTCCATACTCGTTGGCAAGGCGAGCGGTGATCAATGCCCCAGACCGCTGAGGCGCTTCTAGCACCAGCGTGGCTCGGCTCAAGCCTGCAATGATGCGATTCCGGCGGGGAAAATGGCCCCTGTCGGGTTGCGTTCCTGCCGGATACTCGCTCAGCAGTAACCCTTGTTCAACAATTTGTTGGGCAAGATTACGGTTTGCCCAGGGGTAGACCACATCCACTCCTGTTCCTAAAACGGCGATCGTTCGTCCCCCTGCGCTTAAACAACTGCGGTGAACTTCAGTGTCGATGCCATCCGCTAAGCCAGAGATAACAGTGAACCCGGTTTGCGTTAAGGCCGCGCTAATGCGACGTGCCCATCGCCTGCCGTAGTCCGATGGATCGCGGGTGCCGACAATAGCAATGCTCGGAATTATCCCTTGATTTTCCTGAGGCTCAACGCTTCCCTGGTAATACAAAACCGGAGGCGGATCGGGAATTTCTAACAATAACCGGGGGTAGCTGGCATCCGCAGGAGTCCAAAAACTAGGATTTTTAGCTTCATGCTGTTGTAGCAGCGCTGTAGGATTGAGGCTCGATCGCGCCCTGCTGACGGCTTCAGCCGTTTGTAGCCCAAATCCCTCAACTGCCATCAGGTCGGTTGGATGAGCGCCCCAAGCGGCAGCCAGTGTGCCGAAATGCCGCTGAAGCCGTAACAGCAGCGTTGGCCCGATGCCTGTTACCTGAGACCAAGCCAGCCAAAAAGCACGTTCTTCCATGAATGGTAGATCTCTGTTTGCCTTAATTGTGCTTTGGGATTTTGCCCTGACTCAGTATGCCCATCTGGTGCAAAAGGATTGAAATTGGTTTCGCTGGCCTGTGTACTCGGTGTTTCTAACCGCTGCCAATTGTAGAAGTGGAAGCATCTGGAGTCTGCATCTTCTGAGCGGTATCGAAAGCGCAGTTTCCCGTGACCAGATTTGTAGCATTTTCACCACATCCTCAAAGGAATAAGGCAAAATAAGCTGAAGCAACGAGTTTGAGTAGATTGTGGCGCAGGTTGTTTTAGAGAACGTCTACAAAAGTTTTTCTCATCATCAAAAAGGTCGGATTGCCCGTTTAGCACCTACTGATGCATTGGCAGCCCCTATCAATGACACCCTGGTGATAGATGAACCCGAACCGTCTTCGGGTGCTGTTAGCGTGCTGCGGCGCATCAACTTAACGGTTCAAGATGGCGAATTTATGGTGTTAGTTGGGCCATCCGGTTGTGGTAAAAGCACGTTGCTGCGGCTAATTGCGGGCTTAGAAACCCTAACGGCCGGTAACGTTTGGGTGGGCGATCGCTTAGTCAATTTGTTGCCACCCAAGCAGCGAGACATTGCAATGGTGTTTCAAAACTATGCCCTGTATCCCCATATGACGGTTTACGATAACCTTGCCTTTGGCTTGCGTCGAAATGCCATTGGTACAGGGGATGTTGGTATAGATCATGAAACCTCTCTGGCGCTGAAGCCTCAACAGTCCCCCTTTTCATTGGAAGAGGTGCTCACGACCCTCACCCGTCCTTTGCCGCCTATGTTGCGCTATTGGTCAGAACGGGAACGGGCGATCGATCAGCGAGTGCGTACCGTCGCGCAAATGCTACAAATTGAACCATTTCTCGATCGCCTGCCCAAGCAACTTTCTGGCGGGCAAAAGCAGCGGGTAGCACTGGGTCGGGCAATGGCCAGGAATCCTCAAGTATTCTTGATGGACGAACCGTTGTCTAACCTGGATGCCAAGCTACGAACCGAAACCCGCGCTCAAATTGTGAACTTGCAGCGGAAACTGGGAATTACAACTATTTACGTTACCCATGACCAAACGGAAGCGATGACCATGGGCGATCGCATTGCTGTCATGAATGCTGGACAAATTCAGCAGCTTGCACCACCGCTGGAGCTGTATAACCATCCAGCTAATCGCTTTGTAGCAGAATTCATCGGCTCACCTCCCATGAACTTCTTGCAGGTTGAAGTAAAAGCGCCATTGTTGATTACCCATCCTCGCTTTCGTCTAACCTTGCCTCCTCACTGGGAACCAGCATTACAGCCCTACGATGGCAAAATGATTGTATTGGGGATTCGACCTGAACACTTGAGCCTTGGGGTGGCTGCACCCAAAAACTTGCCGGTTCGGGTCGAACGGGTAGAAGCGCTTGGCAGCGAAACTTATCTCTCTGTGTGTTTTGCAGAATCCATCGCGGTCAATCCTGCCGCCTCATGCTTGCAGGCTCGTGTAGAACCCGATCGAAGCATTGGTGTTGGTGAAATGCTGTGGTTATCTATCGTGCCCGACAAGATTCATCTATTTGATGCCGATACAGGGATGGCGATCGAGCAGTCCTCTCGCTAAAGGGATGCAAGAAACTACTGCTTTAAACGTGGAGCCTGTGATGTGAAGCCACCATGACCCGGCAACCATAACATTGCCATGCCTAAATTATTTGGTTACATTATTTAATGAAGGTTTACATTTCTCCACGGAGAGTCTAGGACATGCAAGAAGAGAACCGTAATGCTTGGAACTGGGGCTTCACTGCTGGAGCCGAGAACTGGAATGGTCGTTTGGCAATGATTGGCTATGCCGCTGCTGTAATCATTGAACTGGTTTCAGGTCAGGGAGTTCTGCACTTTTGGGGTTTGCTGTAACGGATTGATTGCTACAGTTCATCGATCACTTCATTGATCACAATTTTGGATTGCATCAACAGGCAGGGCATTTGTAAAGATGCCCTGCCTTTCATTTCCATAGCCTGAATTTGCCTGCCCCACCAGTCTGAATGTGATTGCAAAAACATCCAGTGAATGAATCCACTGGATGTTCTTACACTTAAAGCGTTAGATGCGATCGCAACCGTTAGCGAATGTATTCCTTAAGTACACTGTTACGGTTGGGGTGGCGCAACTTCCGCAACGCCTTGGCTTCGATTTGGCGAATGCGCTCGCGGGTGACATTGAAGATCTGACCGATCTCTTCTAATGTCTTCATGCGTCCGTCGTCTAAGCCATAACGTAAACGCAATACATCCCGTTCGCGTGGGCTTAAGGTTCCTAAAACGCTTTCCAGGTCTTCGCGCAACAAGTTCTTAGAAACCTGATCTTCAGGCGTTTCGCCATCTGATTCAATGAAGTCTCCCAGGCGGGAGTCTTCTTCTTTACCAATGGGTGTTTCTAAAGAGATGGGTAACTGAGCCGATTTTGCAATAAATCGCAGCTTTTCGATGGTCATTTCCATGCGAGTTGCAATTTCTTCTTCTGTTGGCTTGCGCCCCATTTCCTGAGAAAGCAACTTTGTCGTTTTCTTAATGCGGGAGATAGTTTCGTATAGGTGAACCGGAAGGCGAATGGTACGAGATTGATCGGCGATCGCCCGTGTAATGGCCTGACGAATCCACCAGGTAGCGTAGGTCGAAAACTTGTAGCCTTTCTCATGGTCGAACTTTTCAGCCGCCCGGATCAAACCCAAACTTCCTTCCTGAATCAAGTCCTGAAATGACAAGCCTCGATTCATATACTTCTTGGCGATCGATACAACCAAACGCAGGTTGGATTGCACCATCTTATCTTTCGCTCTGCGGCCCACATGTAAGCGATGACGGAACGCAGGCAGAGGCATGTCAACCTTCTGAGCCCACTCATTATCGTGAGGCTCGCGATCGAGTTCCTCCATTAGCCGTTCACGAATCCGCTCCAACTCCAACAAGTCAGCAATTTTACGAGCAAGCTCAATCTCTTCATCTGCCCGTAGTAGTCGAATTCGACCAATTTCTTGCAAATAAAGTCGAATTGAGTCTTCGGTATAGTGCTTCTTCTTGGCTTGCGCCCGACGACGGGGGGCTCGTCCCTTGACGGCTTTCTCATCGTCTTCATCAGGCTGAGCATCAAACAAGTCGTCTCGATCATCCTCTGGCTCGATTAAGAGATCCAACTCACTGTCGGGTTGGTCGATGGTTTCGAGTACGTCATTAGCCTGGGTCATGCCGCGCTCCTCATGCTCCTTAGTTCAAAAAGATGTAAAGCCAATGAAAACTAGAGAATATCATGATCTATCTCTAGGTCGCCTAGCTATCTATGGACCTTTCGGACAACGAACTCCAAAGCAAACAGGTGTTTAGCCCATTCGCTTGTACACTTATCTGCCAAGTAACGGCAGGTAGAGAGACTGAAATGGGGTTCGTATGTGTGAATTTTGCAAAGATCTCTCCGATTGTAGCTTTTCTCACAAAAGTTGCACGTTTTTTGTTAATCCTCATCATGAAAAGGCTTATAGAGACAATTAACGATTCACTCTCTGTAGAGAAGCTAATAGTGTAGTCGAATTACTCAACGAACGGCCAGCAATGTTTAAGAATCAAAGTTGCTCTGGAAAAAGTGACTGCTTTTCAGGCGGGTGTCGTACGACAATGCACTTTGTTCTATCAGCACTGCTAGTGCTTAGTACCAACGTAATCATATTTCAGAAAAACAATCCTCGGAAATATGGCTGAACTAACTCCGCTATTTTAGTGAAATTACTCCTAAAGTGTATCGACTGTACTTGAAAAAAGTGGATTCTGTTGAGCCTAATTGTTAGAACTCTTGACTTTTAACGCCAGATTGGCGCAAACGGCTGGAGTAAAGCTCAACCGTTACTGTTGTAGTGGCTAAGATTTTGGTTGATTTGTCTGGCAAACAGGCTACATCCCGTGCCAATGACCGCGACTGAGAACCCAAAAATGCCGGCCCAATCCTGGTTGTCTAGTTGGATCTGCAAATTGGTTTGTTGGGGAGTATGCAGAAAACGATTAATATCGGCGGCGACCTCTTCCTTCCACCGTTTTGCCGGGGGCGCTGCACTGGTAATCGGCACCTCGCCGCTGTCGGTTTGCAAGACTACCTGATAACTAATGTGGTAGCGGTGCTGATGACGTTGCTCTAAACGTGCAGCCTGTAAATGGTGGAGCGCGATCGTCTGACTCGACGACATAAACCGTCGTGCCGTTGTAATGGTACAGCCTCCTTGAATCTCTTCCAGGTTGGATAACGAACTTCGCCAGCAGGTGAGGGTGGTGAGCTGCTCCGTACTGATAAAGATGATTCCTGTGAATGAAATGATGCTGGCAAATGTCAAGATCCCAACATGCCGGGGGACTGAGCAATATTTCGACTGAATGGGTTCAAGAATGACCATAGGACTTGTTCAGATTCTAAATATTGATCTGCAAGCTTGGTGGGTGGTCTGCACGCTCTTTCTAAATATGGCATTCTCAAGATAAGACTTGTCAACATTTGATTGCAGCAGGAAATGCCCAAGAAGCAGAAGTTTCCTCACTTAGTTGGTTCTCGGTGGACAGCTCAGCAAACGACATGGGGATGGCGTCACTTCCAGGTTGTTAATCGCAAAAATGAGGATCAGTGGGTCTTTGCCGAAATGGTAGCGGCCTGCGATCCGTCTGTAAGATTTTGGCTCAACGCCAAGCAGCTCAAGGATCGGGCACTGTGGCATGCGGGCTGGCAATCGTTGCAAGAAATGGAGGCTGAGGAATTAGAGGAATTAGAGTAGTGTGACTGTGGTTCTCTTCCCAGTTTGCAGCGATCGCATGATTGAAACAGTTTTTGGTGAACGCATTGGGACAAGCTGAGGGGGTGGGGAGCGAGATGTAACCCCGAACCTGATTGACCAACACAGGATTAGCCTGCTCTGCTGCTGGCCTGCAATTCACACAATTGCAGAGCGCCAGGATTAGCGTTTCCTGGAATACCCATTTGATAGGTTAAAAAAGATATCATCTCAAGCTCAACCTCATTGGTTTTTGCATATTGTGAGCTAGGCTTGAGCAAAAAATAATCTGAATGAGTTGCTACGTTGCGTCTCACACCTGCTTAAGCAGTTGATTGTTCGGCAGTTGATCAACCTTCGGTTAGCCGTTCTGGAGTCTGGGTAGTCTTAAAGTAACGTCATTCCGTAAGCGTCGCTGCCGAATTGTATTTAAAGTCAGTGGATTTGGTTTAGCAATTTCCCTGTTTCTGCCAGTTTCCCATTGAAAGCTCGCATCAGATTTCTGGCTTGAACGGCGGAATTGCACCATAAATCGTCTGCTTCATGTGCGATCGCACGCACTGTTACCGTCTTTATAGCCCGCTTGATTTTAATCATTTGTTCAACTATTAGTCGCCTGTTGCAGCCATGCTGTTTGATGTTGCCAATGTACCCTATTGGATTTTTCTAGGAATGGGAGTCCTCCTATTCGCCATTGTGGTGGTGTCGGGTGGAGGGGATGATGATTTCGATGTGGATGCCGATGCAGATGTTGATATAGACACCGATGCGGATGGTGGTTTTGAGGCATCTCAAGCGCTGGGATGGCTTGGCATTGGTAAAGCACCTTTAATTTTGCTGCTGGCTACTGACCTGAGCATTTGGGGGACAGCAGGGTGGATGCTCAATGTGGCGGTTGGTGAACATTGGGGCGAGATGCCGTCGGGTGCTATTGGGCTTGGCGTTTTGTTTGGTGCTTTGGCAATTGCCATGGTGCTGGGTGGCATGATTGCTCGACCGATGGGGCAAGCGTTTGCTTCCTTTGGTGAAGATGCCGGTAGCGATCGCCTGGTGGGCTGTGTTGGCACTGTGAGTACCGTCCGCATTCCGTTGATTCAAGAAAACAAAATCGGTCAAGTCGATGTCCTCGACCCGGCGCGTAATTTGGTTACGGTGAACGCTGCACTACCAGAATGGGCCACGGTGGTGCCCCAGCGCGGTGAAAAAATTTTAGTCATCGAGCGGATGGCACTGCTCTACTTAGTCATTGTCAAAGACAGCGCGGATCAAGACCGCTGGCTTGCGAACTCCTCTACTAAAGATTCACGTTAGGAACTCCCCTATGTTGTTCTGGCTTACATTTGTTCAGTCCCTCCCTACTCTGGCAACCGTTGATCTGGATGGGGTTGCCACGGCTTTCTCCCAAATGGATGGTGAGAACGACAATGCTGTGCTGGTTGCTTCTTCAACTCCAGCCAGCCTGACAACGATGCCAACTGCACCGCCTGTGGTCGGCCAGGTGAGTGGCTTGCTAGTTTTTCCCAGCCTGATTGTTGGTTTGATTGTGCTGTTGTTGGTCAGCGTCTGGGCTTATACCAGGGTGTATGTGATTACGCCCAACAACGAGGCGTTTGTGCGGACGGGCGGTGTCTTCGTTAAAAAGAAATCAGTGATTCTAAACGGGGGCTGCGTTGTCTTACCCGGATTTCATGAGCTAACCCGCGTTCCGCTGCGGGAAATTTCGATCGACGTGGAGCGTACTGGTAAGTTGGCCGTGCGAACCAAAGATTACCTGCGAGCTGATATGCGGGTCACATTTTATGTTTGTATCAATGCCTCGGAAGAGGATGTATTGACGGCAGCAGCGCGTTTGTCTCAGGCTGGCAAGATCACGCCAGAGGACATCAAAAATGCGCTGGAAAAACGTGCCGATGATGCTATTCGAGCGGCAGCAAAAACCAAGAACCTGGCTGAGATTGATTCTGACAAGCTTGGGTTTGCTCAGGAAGTTCTCAACTTAGTACAGCAAGACTTAGGCAAAGTGGGACTAACGCTCAACAACATTGCGATTTCTGAAATTCAGGAAAGCGATACATACGACACCAACAATTTCTTTGATGCTCAGGGTGTGCGACTGCGGACGGAAACCATTCAACGATCGATTCAACAAAAGCGAGAAGTTGAACTGGTAACCCAGGTAACGCTTGAGCAAAAAGAACTGGATGCACAGAAGCGATCGCTGCAAATTGAGCAAGAAAAAGAAAGCGTTCGCCTGGAACAGCAGTTTCAAGTAGAGGCGCTCAAAGCTCAACGAGAGCGAGAAACTCAAGAAGCAAAGGCCAAGGAAGCAGCGGCAACCCAACGCACCAAAATTTTGCAAGAAAAGGCAGTGGAGGAAGAAGAAATTCGGCGGAAGCTGGGGATTCAGCAGAGCCAGATTGACGCAGATATTGAACTGGAAGAACGTCAAAAGAAATTGAAGGTTGTGCAGGCGCTTCAGCTTCAGGAATCGGAAATAGCAAACATTACTCGCCAAAAAACGGTTGACTCTCAGCGGCTTGAGGCGCAGGTGCAGGTGGCAGAGTCGGAGCGGATGGCGCGAGTGGCACAAGAAGATCTGGCAATTGCGATCGCCGACAAACGACGCGAAAGCTTTCTGGCAGAAGCTCAACGAGCTAAAGCAGAAGCCTCGGTGAGTACAGCGACCGAAATTGAAGTGGCCGAACGGCAGCGTCAACTGGCTGTGATCGCTGCTCAACGGGAAGCCGAAGAACGTCGCATCGCCGACCAAAACGTGGTGGAACTGGATGTATTCAGGCGGCGGCGGCAGGCCGAGATTGCCAAACAGGCGGCTGAGCTAGAAGCAGAAGCCATCCGCACGTTGGCGCAGGCCAATCGAGATAAAAGTTTGGCAGACGCAGAAGGCTTAAAAGAGCAGATGCTTGCCCGAAATTTGATCAGCAACGCCAACTTGACGGCTGAGGTGATTAACACCATCTGGCCTGAACTGGCAGAGCGGTTGCCAGAAGTGTTGCAGGCGCTTGCTCCGCAACCTGGTGTATTGGGCGATGCGCGTGTGTATGCCTTTCCAGGTGCAAACGGTAACGGCAGCAATGGCGCTCAGGATATCAACAAGCTGTTACTCTCGACCAGCGGTCTTGCTCTCATCAATACGCTGCTAGACGAGGGCAACTTAGGAACGCTGATCGGGCAGGTTGGTAAACTGCTCAACAATGGCGGTACTTCATCTAGTGACGATCGCCCATCGACCTCGGTGGTAGTGAATCCAACCGAGTGGGTTCCATCTGTTGATGGCGATGATGCTGTCCGGTTCTAACCGGTTAAACGTTAGATGGCTGCTTGCAGATGAGCTTGTTGTAGGCAGCCATATATTGATCCAGCATGGCCTGGGCTTCATCATCAGACGGCAGGCGATGCTTTGCCATAAACAAAAAGGGCTTTGCTCTAATTTCGTTCATTGGCGCAGGTTCCCAAATTCGTAGCAATACGCCTTCATCTATTGGAGTAATGCTGTATTTGAACAGGGGGGACATGGTTGAGGAAGGCATAGAAGAGAACAGAGGCAATGTTACACCTCTGCAACAGCATTCTTCGCAAGCAGTCATGAACGGTAGAGTGTTGGGCTACATCACAGTCTGTTACAGAAAATACCAAAATACAAACCCAGCGTGAAGCCCCACCTGTCGCTATCTTTATCCAGGATCGACTGGGATAGATGATTGAGGCGATCGCAATGCCAATCCAACCTGGGGCAATACTTCAACAAAAAGATCCTCTGCTAGCCGTTGCTTGTGTTTTAGATCGGCCAACTCGGTGACACACAACAAGGGTTCTACGCGAGCCTTGACCTCTGGTGGAAAATCACGACTAAAGTATTTTGCGTTGAAATCGTAGCGATAGGGTCGGTAAAGCATTCCTAGCAGTTCTATCAACGGCTGCAAAGTCCACTTATGATAGCCCATTACTGCTTCTACCCAGTGTTTGCGGTGAATTTCTTTCTGGACTAGTCGTTGCCGTAGCTCAAACGTCTCCTGTAGTTGATTGAAGCTCTGACGCATCTTGGCGAGATGCTCGTCCCAGTTTAACGGATGTTGAACCAGCAGAGCCATCTTATCGAAGCTGACAATGACCGTGCCGTTTCTTTCCCTATCTAAAAAATGGTTGGGGCTACTTTGCTGGAGAATAACTAGATCCAAAAATAGGAATGGATTGGTCGCTTCTAGCCCATAAAAGCACTGGGCGTGTCCATGCCAGGTTGGTTCTGGAACTCGATGCTGGAAGCGAATTGGAGCGATCGTGGTTAATGTCTGCTCAATGAGTACAAGCGTTTGCTCAACCCACGCATCTTGAACAATAACTTGAAGATCAAGGTCTGACCACTCGTCTGTATGCCCATGCGCTGCTGATCCTCCTTGCCACATTGCCAGGACAAAATCATGCAGTTTTAGCGCGGTGGTTAGACTCTCTACAATTGCCTTTCGCATTGATTCAGAAGCTAGCTAGCCACCGACCGAAAAGACAGCCATCACCAAGACAGACAGCAGCAGACCAGGGCTAAGCAGCAGGATTAACGTTAGCAGTTCACTCGTTTCCATTGGTTTACCTTCCTCACAGGTTGAAGGAACTTGATCTTGGGACGTCAGGCTGTTGCAACAATCTCAGCCAGACTAGCTCCATCATGACGAATTATGCAAGCGATCGCAGGCTGCAATGCTTAAGAAACCGAAAAGCTTGTTGTCTGGTTAGCTCACACTGGATAATTCAGTCACCGTTGCTACAGACGGAGCCACGGACTCGGCT
Source organism: Oculatella sp. LEGE 06141 (assembly GCF_015207605.1). Lineage (GTDB taxonomy): Bacteria > Cyanobacteriota > Cyanobacteriia > Elainellales > Elainellaceae > Oculatella. Next base: position 189,789 of record NZ_JADEWO010000001.1, on the reverse strand, counting down.
TGGCTTAAACGATCCAATATTTCTAGTAACTCTCGTTCAAACGTGACCTGTGCCCGATTAGTCCGTCCACCAACATAGAAGCGAGGCGTAGATGAATCCGGCGGGTTGCGATCGCTTTCCTCCAGTGCCCACACCTGCGAGTGTGACACATAGCTCATAACCACACCCAGCATCAATAAGCCAAACCCGGTATATACCAGCGGAATCCCCGGATCGGCTTTAATTTGCAGTCCGGTGCTGCCAATCACTTCTGCGATCGCCAACGTCACCCCATTCACCTCGGTTGACATGCCTTCCCGCACCGTCGAAACCAGTTTCCCTTCCATGTCATAAATCAGCAGCATTCCCTGCAAGTCTTTAGCAATCAGAGACACTCCTGCACTCAAATCAGGCTTGGTTGGAATCCAGGTGCCCCACAGCCGTCCGTTGCCTTCGGTGGCGAGTTGCGACATGGGTAATTGCAGCATTGGGCTGTTGTTAATGCGAAACCGAACGGCGGCGATCGCCCAATCTGCCTGATACAACGTCACCCCTTTGTGGCGAAGCGGTTCGTTGACATGAATCGTTTTCCGTTGAAGCTCTTGCCCCTGGGTATCTAGAACCGATAAGTCGGAGTAAAACTGATCAATTCGGCCTTCGGAGGTGTAATCGATCCAAAAACGGTTGACCCGCACCGACCAATCCGTTGGAATCTGGGATTTTGCCCACGGGCCAGCATCAAAGATATTGTGAATTTGAAAGGTTTGACCGCTTGGTACCATCTCCTGGGCGAAAAAGCCAGTCATCGCACCTAAAATGGCTCCTGCCAAAATAATTAGCATGGCTGCGTGAACCACAATAGGGCCAATGCGTCCGGTAATGCCTTTGCGGGCGTAGAGTTTATTGCCGTCTCGAAAGATGCGGTAGTTTTTCTGCTGCAATAGCGGTGTTAATTGATCCAGTGACCCGTTATCCAGTTCGGCACTCAACGCTAGCTTTTGAAACTGGCGAGATTGGTCATAAAACTTCCAATTTTTGGCTGCCCCCAGCGCTGGAAACTGGCGGGTAAAGGTGCAGGCCGTCAGGCTCGATCCAAACAGGATAAGTAAGGCCAGAAACCACCAGGTGCGGTAAACGTGATCCAGCCCCAGCATCAGAATGGCTTTCCACGTGAGGAACCCAAACAGAGCCGGATCTTCTGGATAGTTGGCTTGATAAAAGGCGGTAGATTGTCCCTGCTCCAGTACCGTTCCAGAGATACTGAACAGGGCAATGGTTAAGAGGAGAGCGATCGCCAGCCGCAAGTCGGCCAGTAGCGGCAGTAAATCCTGCTGAAAGTAGCGCTGCGGCACTTTCCAAAGAAGGGATAGTTTATCAGAGGGGGTATCTGAAGTCATTGCACCTATAGGTTCTGAGCCATTGAATTGAGGTTGCGATCGATGAATGACGGAATGCAGTTCGAGTGACTGTTGGCACGTTGGAACCATCCTTTAAGCCACAACCAAATTTCGCTGTTTCACCCGGTTTCAGTACGCACCTGCGGGAAACAAACGGAACAGTAGAGAAAAGACACCAAACCCCACCAACAACGCGCCACTAACAGGAGTAATCCAGCTAGACCAGCGCCGTAAATCTAAAAGCTTTTTAATGGATGCTGTAAATGTTCCTGCCAGAATCAAAGGAGCCACATAGCCTGCTGTATAAGACAGCAACAGCACTCCGCCTAAAAACGGATCTTTTGTAGCAGAGATCCAGGCAAGCAGCGTCGCCAAAACGGGAGTACTGCAAGGCGATGCCACTAGCCCAAAGGTTAAACCTATGAAATAGGAGCGTACCCCCTCCGGCAAATCGGTTGAAATCCAATCCATACCACCCCACGACGGTAGGCGGAGGGGCAGTGCTTCTAACAGGTTTAATCCCATCAGGATGGCGATAATGCTCACGATAATAGGGAGTCCAATCCCAACCTGACCGTAAACCTTACCAACCACTGCCGCTAATATTCCTAACCCGGCCAGCGTGGTGGCTAAGCCTAATGAAAACCAGGTGGACTGAGCGGCAGCTTGCAACCGACTTTTTGCTTCATATCCGCCAATGTAGCCAATGGTGATGGGCAGCATTGAGAGCATACAGGGGGTAAGGCTGGTTAACAACCCTGCCAGAAAAATAATGCCAACACTAACGAGCGTTAAATGGTGCAACTGGTTAAAAACAAGAGCATCGGCATATTGCTCCAGTTCATACAGTTTAGTTTGCAAGACGTCCAGCATTGGGTGCAGTGGGTAGGTAGCAATCAGAATGAATGCAGTGCTGAGATTTGTAACACTTCTCTTTTGATTGTATCGAAGCCGATCCTAATCTACAGCCACGCTCTATTACCAGCGAAATATACGGCTCTCCTGCAAGACTGGCGATCGATTGAGCTAACTCCTGGAGCCAGATGTTCGCCGCTCTTGAAACGACAAAACGTCTGCTTCATTGCTTTCGCGGGCAACCCGAATTAGCAACCCGGCAGATAGCATACTGGCAATCATGGAACTGCCACCGTAGCTAAATAGGGGAAAGGGCAGCCCTGTGGTTGGCAGTGCACCCGTGGCAACGCCAATGTTCAAAAGGGATTGACCCACCATTAGCACCATGATGCCGATCGCTACAAGTTGATGAATCTGATTGCGGGCTTTGAGGGCAACCATCAGCGCCAGCGCGGCATAAGCTGCTAATAGTCCTAACAGCAGGACGCAACCGACAAACCCAAATTCTTCGGCGAAAACCGCAAAGATAAAGTCGGTATATTGAATCGGCAAATAAAACAGCTTTTGTTGCGACATACCAAAGCCTGCTCCCCAAAAGCCACCAGAGCCAACCGCCAGGAGACTCTGGATCAACTGATACCCATCTTGAGACGGATCAGCCCACGGATTTAGAAAAGAGATAACCCGCCGTCGCTGATATTCTTTTAGACTAATGCTGACAATGGCTAGCAACAAACCGCTGCACGCGGTGCTACCCAGATAAGCAAACGGTAATCCTGCTGCTAAAGCGATGAGCCAAACGACCATGCCACACAGTGCGGCTGTACTGAGGTTGGGCTGCAAGAGGATGGCAGCCATAAGCACCACAAAAACGGCAATCCAGGTGAGTCGCGTTGTCCAACTTAATCTAGACCACTGTCCAAATACACGGGCGCTTTGCAACACCAAAAAGGGTTTGATTAACTCGGAAGGCTGGATGAGAAAAGGACCGATCGCCAGCCAGCGGGTCGCTCCATTCACCGTGGTGCCAAATCCTGGGAGCAGGGTTGAGAGAATTAAAGCCAGCAGCACCAGCATGAACCAATCTGCGATGCCCAAAATATAGCGAAGCGGCGAATGGACAAGGATATTAAATCCAATTAGACCAATAACGACCCACAGCAGTTGTACCTTAAAGTAGTACAGTCCATCACCACGCTCAGCGTCTGCGGCGGCGTAGGAGGCGGAGAACATGACAATCAGCCCTACGGATAGCCACAAAAAGGTCAACCATCGCAGCACTCTGGCCTCGATCGCCCATGTTGATACAGAAGAATCTAGGAATGGAATGAAGTCGCGGAGATTCACGGCCTAATGATAAAAGAGTGGGTTGCCATACAGTAACTTACGCCAGCAGGATGCCAGCAAACACCTCAAAAGTAAAGTCCGGACTATGAAATGCAACAAAAAAGAGGCCAACTAGTGACCTCTTTGGTATCTAACAACGGAGTCAAACCTTTGAAACTGAGTTACAAACCTGCTGCCAGCAGCCGTTTGTGAAATTCTGTAATGGCGTTACAGTAGACCAGCGTTCGTTCCTGGTCTGCCAGTTGCCAGCTCAACTTTGACAATCTTGCCGCCCATCTTCATAATTCGCTGCTGCTCCCGGAACCAGTTATCGTAGGGAACTAGCTTGGTGAAGTAGGTATTTTGCAATTCTCGCTGGGTGCGAATCCGGGTCTGGCTAGGAACACAAGCCGTAACCTTAAACATGCGCATAGCTGTACATCTCCTGACTGGACTGGAAAACTCTAGATTTTCGAGACTGTAGCGAAGAAATTTTGCTTGTGATATCCGATTCAATCGTTAAAGCAGTTGGTTGAAGGCTGGGAGTCTAAAGTCAATCGTAGATCGCTACAGCTAAAGGTTGAAGCCGCTAACCACCTAAAACTCACTTCAGACTTCCCAGACCCTTGATATGGCCGTTAAGTGCTTGATGTTGAGCTGAAACAACTCAGCACCTGTCACTGACCGCCCAATAACTAGCTCAAGCCAGAACAGATGTAGTCGAAGTAGACACCCATTTCTTTACCTGCGTCAGCGCCAACTAAGCTAGCGGTGACTTCCTTCATAGCTTGGATCGCTTGAACGGTAGCCGAGATAGGTACTCCCAAGGAGTTGTAGGTTTCTTTCAAACCGTTTAGCACACGCTCATCCAGGATGGAAGGATCGCCAGCGAGCATGGCATAGGTTGAATAACGGAGGTAGTAGTCGAGGTCGCGGATGCAAGCAGCATAGCGACGGGTGGTGTACATGTTGCCGCCGGGACGGGTGATGTCAGAGTAAAGCAAGGACTTAGCCACTGCTTCCTTGACGATCGCGGCTGCATTAGAACTGATGGTGGTTGCTGCACGAACGCGCAGTTCACCGGTTTGGAAGTAGCCTTTTAGCTTTTCCAGAGCAGAGGTATCAAGGTACTTACCCTGAACGTCGGAGGAGTTGATAACAGAAGTAATTGCGTCTTGCATGATCTTGGTTCCTTTGACGAAGTCGTTAGTTAGTCGGTTAGAGAGAATAGGAAATGGAAAACAGGGATTAGGGCAAACGCTGATGGGTGTACCCGTTGCCTGTCGCCGTTCGCCTTACTGCATTGCACCGATAACGTAATCGAAGTAGGAGCCTGCTTCAGACGCATCTTCCGCAGACATCATGGAAGCAGCTGCATTCTTCATGGCACGGATGCCTTCTGCTACTGCTTCAACGGGAGTGCCGAGAGATTTGTACATCTCGCGTACACCAACGATTCCGATCTCTTCGATAGGGGTGACGTCACCAGCAACAACGCCGTAGCTGATCAGACGTAGGTAGTAGTCCAAGTCGCGCAGGCAGGTTGCAGTCATCTCTTCGCCGTAGGCGTTTCCACCGGGGGAGACAACATCAGGACGCTTTTGGAACAACTGGTCGCCAGCTTGCTTAACGATGCGCTCGCGCGAATCGGTTAAAACTTGAGCAATGCGTAGACGACGCTCACCAGAAGTAACAAAGCTCTTGATCCGATCTAATTCACCGGGGCTGAGATAACGAGCCTCAGCGTCGGCATTCACGATTGACTTCGTGACAATACTCATTGATGGATTCCTCCGAAAAGCAAAATGTAACCAGGTGTGTTTAAACTGGCGTTCATTGCTGAACGACTGAGCTTTTAAATGATCTTGACGATCATTTAAGCCTCGCTATCAATAGCTGATCAGGCATCTCATACTTTACCGAAGTATTCCAGCCGTTTTAGGGGACGACCAGACGTATATTGAGTGTTCAAGCTCAGCTACCTTCCGGATTTATTTTGCGGCATGGGGTTCACAATCTGAGTTTGCTCGCAACATTTTGTAATAAGTATCTCATTTGTCGGATTTCCCTTACTACGTTTGAGCAGCCTGTTGGTAGACGAAATCTAAATAAAATATTTAGTTTGGCGGTTAGGTCAGGCGATCGCCCGTCTGGCTCTGTGTCATCAATTGGTCATAGAGGCTGAATATCGTATTCCTCTTTACAAAGAGAATCTTGCCAAGGCTCGTATGCTAGCGGTGTTCGAGTCACAGTTATCATGTCACCACAATCTGACACATCCAAGGCGCACTTTTGACGAGTGCGCTTTTTTATTACTCTACGCCCCTCAATAACCTACGCCCCTTAATAACCACCGAGCCTGCCGCGATATTTGGTGACTCGTTCTGCCCATCGAAACAGGTACAGCCCCAGCATGAGATACAGGCTACCGTTGACGAATGCGATCGCCAGGTGCGTGACATGAAGCCCTTCCCCGCGAGCCATTAAACCTCGCAATAAACCTGCTCCGGGAGCCATCGGCAGCAGCCAGCCCAAGCGCTGGAGTGAGCCAGTCCATGTTTCAACCGGAATGGTGAGCAAAAATAGCAAGGCAAACTGTACAATTCCCAGAAGTTGCTGGACTCGTTTTAAGACAAGCGCCAGCGACCCCATGATAAAGGCCACTCCATAGGCACCCAGGATTACTGTGAGGAAGGGAAGTACCAGCGTGGGTGGAAACGAAAGCTGGCTGCCTGTCAGGAGAATGATGATCAACAAAACAATCATGTTGATACTAATTTGAAGCGTGAGACTGGCGATCGCCCTTACCAGAAAGACCCGTGAGGCACCAAACGGAGAGATAAAAAGCTGCTCTAGCGTCCCGGTTTGTGCTTCACTTTGTAGTCCTCCTGCAATGTTGGCTTCAATGAACACCACTAACGTCCAGAGGACATAACCCACAACAATGGCATCCAGGCGATCGCCAAACTGCAAAGCGGGGCCAGCAATGTAACGAGCGCTGAGAAACAGTCCATAGAACACCATGCTGGTAATCAGAATTCCAACAACAGCTTCAAAGGAATAGCGCAAAAATTCAATCCAGCTACGCTTAAGTTCTGCTAGAAACAGTTCAATCATAGGAAGAGATTAGTAGTGAATTTGGTAGATCTAAGAGAATGTTTAAAACACCCTCTTAGAGGATGTTTTAAAAGTCTAGTTTGTAGCCCAACACCCGTAGGGGTGTAGCATTCGGGCAATACGTTTGGGTCTATTTCAAGGGCTATCTGCCGAATGCTACGCCCTTACAGGAGACATTAGATACTTTTAAAACATCTTCTAAAACCAGACGCGCCGAAAATGGCTCTGTTTGAATTGAATAAAGTCGAGCTTAGAGGATGTTTAAAGAGTGCTGAACGTTCCTTTTTCTGACTTGCCGCAGGCACCAATTCACCGATTTTGAGCTTGAATTCGACGGGGTGATACTGTTAGCTTGCCAGAAGTTGATTTGGAGAAGGCCAGCCATTAAGGGGCGTGATCTGCTCGTACCAGATTCAAAAAGATTTCAGTTAGGTTAGCTTGATCCCTTGCCATTCGCACTAACGGTAGCGGTTCAAGAATTTGGAACACCCGATACAGCAAACCTGCTTCTTTTACTATCACTATCTGGCCGTCGATAACACCACCGATCGCCTCAATTTTGCTGGCTCGCTCAGGGTCTAACGCAACGTCTAATTCCAGGGTGTAAGCACTGCCAGAAAATTGGCGAATTAACTCTGGTGTGGGTTCTTTTACAACAATGTCGCCCTTTTGAATAATGGCAACCCAGTCGGAGAGTTCTTCTGCAACGTTGAGCTGATGGGTCGTAAGCAGAATAGCTCGTCCTTCAACCGCAATCTCGCGAATCAGCGTTTTCACGTTTTCGGTTGCTTCTACATCCAGCCCCAGGGTTGGTTCATCTAGCAACAGCAGGTGTGGGTCGTGAACGAGGGCAACGGCGATCGCCACTTTCTGCTGCATCCCACGCGATAACATTTGCACCACCGTTTTGCGTTTGTCCATTAGCTCAAACCGCTCTAACAGTTGTCGTCCTCGCTGGTGTGCTAATCGACGGCTGAGTCCTCGCAAAACGCCAAAGTACTCCAGGTTTTCTTCGGGTGTTAATCGCCAATAGAGGTTGCGATTTCCTTCTAAGACGGCACCGAGCGATCGCAAGGCTTTTGGATCGCGATGGGGATCACGATCCATAATTTTTACCCATCCGGCATCGGGCAGAATGAGTCCGGCAATCATTTTAATGGTGGTAGTTTTTCCTGCTCCGTTAGGCCCTAAGAATGCCAAAACTTCGCCAGCATGAATCGTTAAGGAAACGTTTCGTACGGCTTGCAGCACGTTGCCTTGATAGCGATACGACTTCTGTAACTGTTGTGCTTCAAGAATTTTCATGAATGTCTATTGAGTTCAGATCCTTGCCCTGGAGCAAGTCTGAGAGGTACCAACTGCTCTACATCTGCGTCTAAACCTATCCAGGTGAAAGGTTTAGATGACGAATCGGGAAACGGTTCTGCTGTCTAGATACTGCTTGACTGATCAGGCTTCCTCACCTTATGGGCAAGCACCCCCATCTTTAGCGTTGCTCAATAGCGGTATGAACAGGTTCTTTGAACACCTGCTGTAAGGGCGTTGCATGGCTCTACGAACTTCGTACGCTTTCAACAACGTCCCACGTTTCTTTTCCCTTTGAGGGAGAGGGCGATCGAGTTTTCTCAATCAATTAAGGGGGGAGATTTTCAACTCAATTGCTTGTATTCGTGGCCTATCTCTAGGTTGCCACAGTATTAGGTGGAGCAATTTAGATGGGGTGTGTTTTATCCGATCGCCGTTCGATCGCTGTTCTACTTCATGCAGCCAGTTGACGGCTCATTAGTGCTTGCGAGGCGGACTGCTTGCTGAGCGATCGTTTTGGGATGGCGATTCGGTGGCTTTTGCCGCATTACTTCTTTGCTCATCTAGCTTCAATTATGCTGCACAGCAATTTGGATGTGACCGCAACAGCTCCATAGCTGTATCAGTTCCACGGCACAGTCAAAACGTAGTTAAATTGACAAAAACTGCAAGCGTAAAACTCCGGTTATTGCTTTAACTATTTAGTATAAAGTTCATTTCCTTATAAGGAAATTTACGGCTTTGCTTGGCTTTTGATAAGAAAACTAACAGAATCTTTTTTAAAAGACCCGTGATTTGCCGGATGTAAATTTTGCTTTTTGTTGAAAGCTTGCTTTGATATCGCTACTTCATCGAAAGTTTCTAAAATACGATACCGATTTCACCAACTCCTCACATAATCATCCTCTGGGTAGATTACTTTCAAATGAAGAACAAATTCGCAATCGGCAAGACGAACTACTTTTGCTGGTCGTACGTGACTTCTCGGTATAAAACCATCAGTTGTGTCTCCCCTTTCCGGTTGCAGTCGAGAAAGCAAAATGACGAAAGAGTAAGTTGACGCTGGGCAACTTTGGTTCGAGTTGAGCGACAGAATCCAGATTCATAGGGCATGGCCGTCAGTTTGAAAGTCCCATCTGGATTCACAATCGGTAGAAACGTCTGTGTTCCCTGTCCGGGATATTCCAAATTTTGGCTCTGTAAATTTACTCAGTAAAGGCGCAGCCAATCGTCTTATTTGACGTTGGCTGTGCTCCACCTCATAAAAGGAGATCTATGAAAAGACCTGTAATCGCTATTGGATTAGATGCCGCCGATCCAGCTCTAATTGAACGTTGGATGTCTCAAGGGCACCTCAGTAATCTGCGTCGTATTCGTGAGCAAGGTACCTATGCCCGCGTAAGTAATTATGAGCATTACAAAGCAGAAACTCCGTGGACAACGTTTTTAACCGGATGCTCGCCTCAAACGACTGGTTATTGGTCGCCTTTAAAATTTCATACAAACACATATCAAGTTGAACTGCGGGGTGCCCACGATTTTGCCAAACAACCGCCGTTCTATGCACTGGGTGGCGATTACCGAGTGGCTGTATTTGATATTCCTCAATCGAAGCTGAATGAACAGGTGAACGGTTTGCAGGTTCTAGGTTGGGGCGCGCATTCTGCTCAAACGCCAAGCCATTCTCTGCCTGAACCACTGTTTCAAGACATCATTAACCGTTTTGGTGAGCATCCTGGGTTTCACAAGGATCACGCAGAATGCCTGGATGTTCCTGGTATGGAACGGCTGCAACGCATGTTAGAGCAAGGCATTAAACGTCGTTCTGAGATTTGTCAGGACATGCTCCAACAGGAAGAGTGGGATCTGTTTATGACCATCTTTGGCGAAACGCACGCTATTACTCACTTCAACTGGCATTTGAGCGAAGACGATCATCCTTTGTATGAGGTGTTGGGTGCTAAGTATGCTGGCGACCCGCTGCTTGAAGTGTTTGAAGCTGTTGATCAGGCGATCGGGGAAATCATTGATAAAGCACCAGAAAACGCGCATATCGTGGTCTTTTCGGTACATGGTATGGGTGCCAACACAATGGATTTACCCAGCACTGTGTTCTTGCCAGAGTTGCTGTATCGCTACAACTTCCCTGGCAAAGCGGCGATCGCGCCGGATGACATCAACCATCCACCCAAGCCTCCAGTAACCGCTTGTAAGAACGATAGCTGGCTGCGCGAGATGTGGACCATCACTGAAGAAGGCAAGCCGCTGAAGCAACTGTGCAAGCGGTTGCTGCCGATTAAAGTGCTCAACAAGCTAGAGCCGTTGATGGGACGGGCAAAGCACCCAGCACCCATGTCTCCCTTTGAGTTACTGAAGGCAGGTGACCCAATGTTCTTCCAGCCCTCTTCCTGGTATCAGCATTTGTGGCCTCAAATGAAAGCGTTTGCGCTGCCTAGCTTTTCTGAGGGCTATATCCACATTAACGTTCGAGGTCGTGAGCCAAACGGTATGGTTTCACCGTCTGATTATGACAAAGTGTGTGACGAGTTAAGCCAGATGCTTCAGCAGGTGAAGGATGGTCGTCAGGGCATTCCGATGGTGAAGAACATCATTCGAACACGGCGATCGCCAATGGAAACCGACCCCAACCTGCCCGATGCCGACTTAGTCATTGTTTGGCAAGAGGAGTACGCAACGGACACTGTTGACTCTCCTCAACTGGGACGGATTGGCCCTGTGCCTCACCATCGCACTGGTAGCCATCGTTCTGATGGTTTCTTCCTGGCTCAAGGGCCTGCGATCAAACCCGGTTCCACTCTGCCGACCAGCCATGCGCTAGATATCACTCCCACGATCATGACCCTGATGGGTGCCCCTGTTCCCGACTACTTTGACGGACAGTCGATGGTTCAAACGTCTGAGACTGAGTTAGCTACTCCCGTGTCCTAGTTGGCAGGAGTAACGGCAACGTCATCCTATTCAACTGTCGTTTGATGACGGTATCTGAATCGCAACCATTCCTGAGAGGCTGAATGCTTCACCAGTAAACGCGTCTTGGGAATGGTTTCTCATACGATTGCAACCTCTTTATTAAGGGCTTCTCGACCTTTGTCTTCATACATTTTATGAATGAGCAAACCAATCACTCTCCATCCGTCTGGTCTCGCCGCTGGGAAACTATAGCGATCGCTCTTCTAGGCTGGATGCCCCTCTCAATCGGCAAAAAGCTGCGTCAACTTGTTTATCCGACCATTCTGGCCAAACTGGGATCGGCGGTTGATATTGCTCCGGGCGTTGAACTCATTCAGGCCAAAGGCATTGAAATGGGTAACAATATTCGCCTTCATCGGGATGTTCGCATTATGAGCCTGGGGCAAAACAGCACCATTCGGCTTAAGAATCTAGCCCATCTCGACCGTGGAGTGGACATCAGAACTCACCACTCTGGTGAAATTGAGGTGGGTGAAAATTCTTACATTGGCCCCTACACCTGTTTGTCGGGCGATTTAATCAAGGTGGGGAACAACTGTATGGTGGCTTCCCATGCAGGGCTGTATGCCAACAATCACAACTTTGATGACCCCGATCGCCTCATCTGTCAGCAGGGCAGCAGTTACAAAGGCATTGTGATTGAAGATGACTGCTGGCTGGGAAGCGGAGTCCGCGTTTTAGACGGAGTCACCATTGGTCGGGGCAGTGTGGTTGGGGCAGGTGCTGTTGTTACCAGAGATATTCCGCCGTACTCGATCGCGGTTGGAGTGCCCGCCAAAGTTGTGTCTCAGCGAAACGGTAGGCGCACGGAGTCAAAGGAAACTACTCTCAATCTAATCACTGATCCAGCTAAAGTTGCTGAGGATTTGAACTGTTCGGCGACCCTTACACCAGCCGATTTAAACTATCGAACATTTCTCTAACATCAAAGCTAGATGCAAAATCTAGCTTTGTTTTGGTTTGAAATTTTGGCTTGAATTTTCATCGTTTATTAGTAGTGCTAAGAACAGGTAATTGGCCTTAGTACTTGAACGTTGCGTGCTTAAATTCTGTCCGGAATAGCGGATGGCTTTGCAGATGTTTGAGAGACACCGTCTCAACATATATAAACATCAAGACTGCTACAAAACTTGAGATTCATTCATTCACCTCTTGAGATAGAACACCATGATTAACGCCCCTTCAAGCAAGCTGATAACCATTTCGTCTACCGGGAAAACTGCTTCTAAGAAAAAACGAATCTGTGTTGCATTACCAGGAATCCATTATACGCACCATTCGCCCTATGTTCTTAGCACTCTGCCAATGGTTCCTTACCTGGAAGAAGAGTATGACGTAACGGTTGTTTATCGAAAAATTCTAAATCCAGAAGGGCTTGACCACAACTACTTAACTATTGTAGACGAAACTCACTGTTCACCCAGAGAAAGATTGAATACTAATAGCTACTTTAGCCCCGCAGATCATTTGCGGTTATGGAAATACAAAAAAGTTCTGGCGCGGTTTGCTGAAAAACATGCCAATGATTTTGATTTAATCCTTGAAAAAGAATGGCCGCTGTTAGGATTATTTTCTAGTGTATTTAAACCGTATAATGTTCCCAACGTATTGTTAGCTGAAGCGGTTTACAAATTTAGTAAGCAACCTCCTCTACCAGCCGAGGGAAGTGTTTTGAACCAATGGGTCGAACGAGGAGCAAAAGTAGGATTTGAGCAGGCTTGCTTCTATTTACGAAAACAGTGGAGCAGGCAGGCAAACGGTATTGTTGCCGAGACTGACCAACTTAAGTCGTTTTTCTTGGATTACGAATACACAACCCCAGAGCAACCCGTTTATCCGATTCCTTATGGCGTAAATGTAGAGCGATTTTATCCGCAAAGCCGTGAAGCTTGCCGCCAGCAGTTGGGCATTCCTCTCGATCAGTTTGTTTTTACCTATGTCGGTTCTCTGAATCGCTTTATTCAAGAGCCTGCTCCTTTGATTGAAGCTCTGGGGCGAGAACAACTGCCCAATGCTGTGTTTCACATTGTTGGGGATGGCGGTAAACGGCACGAACTAGAAGCGATCGCCCGCCAGTTCAACGCGCCTGTGGTCTTTCATGGCAGGGTTGCTCAACGAGAAGTGCCGCTGCATATTGGAGCCGCTAATATCTGCGTCGCTCCGTACAACAAGAGCCTCTATTTAAACGAAAAGTTCACCTGCGCCAGCTTGAAAATTCCTGAATACCTGGCTTGTGGCCGTCCAGTGCTAACCATTCCCTGCGAGCGGATGGATCATTTGCTAGATGGGCAGACCTATGGCTTCCTGGTTGAAAACCGCGTAGAACACTACCAGGCGTTTCTGCAAAACTTACCCAATGCTGAAATGCGGTCGGAGATGGAAGCGCAACTTGTGCATGATTTAGGTAACTCTACGCTCAAGTCGAAGAATATCGTGTTGACATGGCGCGATATTGCCGATATGCACAAGCAAGTGATCGAGGAACGGCTTGCCCCGAGCCGGGTCTAGCCGATCGCTTTTCTTCATTCAGCTTGTCTGGCTAGCAAAAAACCGCTCCTATCAGGAGCGGTTTTAAGGTTGATGCTTGAAATGCGGATGAAAGGACTTGAACCTTCACTTCTTGCGAAACTAGAACCTAAATCTAGCGCGTCTACCAATTCCGCCACATCCGCGTGTGGTTAGCTAATCAATAATAGCAAAGCAATGCCCCTCTGCGTTAACTGAAGCGATCGCAATCTCGAATTTAATTCAACGGTTGCGGCCAGGACTCTACTAAACCCACAGAGGCCATCTGGTTTAGTGGTGCAGAAAACTCCTGAAACTCCTATAGATAAAGGATTCTCAACACGGTGGCGATTTTGAGATTTTTTGAACAACGAACGCGGCAGTGGGTTTCAGCCGCTATTTTGATCATTCAGGCTGGTTATCGTGAGACTCAAAAACGGTTTCTGCACCACCAAGGCCGGAACGCTCAAAGCGGATCGAGTCGCATCGGTCAAACCAGTGGCTTACCTCAGCTATTTGATTAAACTCAAAATTCTGTAGGGTGTGAAAATTGAGCCTGTCCAAAGATCATCAAATTCAAACAGGCTGTCATAAATAGGATTTCCTTTACTGTCTTTACCGAGGAATCTATGACCTATTGGGGGTTCAGTTCTATAGTGGAATCTAACTTTATAAGAACCAAATTCTAAAGAGTTAAAAGAAGTCCAAACTCCCCCGTCCATACTTAGAATAGAGAGTCGCATTGTACCCTGGTATAAAGTTAATTTGCTGTTTAGCTTGAAGATGGTACTTTCACCAGGTTTTAGTAACTTAAAGTTAGATTCGCTCACAAAGAGAGTGACATTCCTAGCAAATACTAATCCGACTAATTTTGAATTTTTACTTAGAATCTCTGGAGTGAGATAAAAGTCTAAAAACCTTTTTGGGCTTGATGTTTTGTTGGTGATACGAATGCCAAGTTGTATTGGCACGGTCAAATTCGGTCGGCTTTCCGGAACAGAGATGGAGCCATCTGATATAAAAGTTTCAAACCGAAATCCATTTAATTCAACAAAGTTAGTGTTATTTGCTTGAAACATCACAACTGAATGTTTGCTAATGGAATGACTAACGTTTAAACGCAACTTAGAAGAACTGAAATTTAAATTCCTATTTAAGAGGATGTTTTAAAGGTGCTGATTGCCACGCGAGCTGCCCCTGAATTTCCCCAATTCTGGCTTCGACGTGAGCGCTCAGCCGAACGGGGATTTCGAAACAGAATTAGCTTGGAAGTCTACCAAGGTTGGGGGATTTAGGGGGCGAATGCAGCACCTTCGATACTTCTAAAATATCCTCTAAAGAAATACACTGAGATGTTAAGACGAAAAGTAAGAACGCTTCCGAGATCAAACTTGCTTCTACTTCAATCTGACACTGGCGATCGCTGCCAGAAAGCAAGCACAAAGGCTCATGGGGCGTGACACCATCAAATCCTATAGTTTTGGAGCTTGAGGTTTGTCAGTCAACCAGGTGAGGAGTAGCAGCGGCATCCGCAGAACGCCCTTGATGGATCAGCGTGGTAATGGCCTGATGCAGATCGGCCAATCCCAACTTGAGGTCAGCGACTTCAGCCGTTAAGCGATCCAGGCGATCGCCCAGGGTGTCAACATCAACATGGGTGTTCGGCGGTGGCATAATGCTCATTTGCCAAAAGGAGACATTGAGGGCGGACAAAATTTTTCTAACGGTCGATAACGACGGATCGTACGTTGGATCGTTAAGAATTCGGCTGACCTGTTGTGTGTAGCCATGAACACTGCCGCCATGCTGTTCGGCAATTCGAGCAGACACTTTACGGACGCTCAACTGTTGCGTTTCCATTAGCGCTCGAATAATTTCAGCGACATTTCCTTGCATAGACGTTATTCACACCAGACTCTATCTAATTCACACTGCTTCACAAAAAAGCAGCAGGATGCCACCCTACTGCCTGGTAAAAGAAAAACCCTATAGACCGACTTGGTTACAAACCAACCAATTCACGGGTCTCTAACCCTACTAATTTTTCGGCGATCGCCCATCGGACTTCTAGCTTAGCAACCCCAAACTGGTTACGGAGATACTCAAGCTGAGCGATGGCGTTTGATTTATCGGTGATGGCCTGAGCCTGCAACTGCTGTAACCGCTGGTACTCAGCGTCTTGATCTAAGAGTTCAAACCGACGAGCTTTACGCTGATTGTCGTTTTTAAGACCCGCTTCAAACGCAACCACCAGATCGGCTTTACCCTCTTGGCGTGCCAGTTCGAGGCGGAGTTCTGTCAGCCGCTGCTCCAACGCATTTACCGCTTGAGCAGCTTCGGCGATCGCAACTGGATATCGACTAATTTTCATACCGTCTTTCTAGAACAAGTCTTGTTGGAATAAGCAATGAGCGATCGGTATAGAAGTAGCGCCTGACGCTAGCAGCCGCTTGGCGGCCATCAGGCTGCCAGCTCCTTGTGAACGGGAGCAGACTCCACATTCCCAATCACAGACGGCTTGGTTTGAGACGGCGCTCTTTCGAGAACCTTTATCTCAATGTTGACTGAAACCAAATAGGAACCTGACTGTTTACCAACTGCCTCAGCCACCAATTCAGCTAGTTCGGGGCGCTCGGCAGTGATTGGGTCTCGCAATGTGCAGCGATCCCACTCGTACTTTGCAGTCGGGTCAAAGCTGAGAACATAGTGCTTAGTCATAGGTCAAACGCGTGAATTATGGCTTGAGGCTAATACTTATATTGTAGTGTAGAAACACCACAACGGCAACCCTGAAAGAGGAGGGTTAAAGTGCCTTAGGCAGCGATCGCCGTTGCCGCAGATTTAGCCGCACGGCTGGCTGTGAATTGCTTCAGTTTCGAGCAAATTTGCTGCTGCTCGGAGGGCGAATGGGGTAGATGGTGACGCTCCCACCGGGCTAAGGTTTGTGCCAGGTCAAAATCCCCGAACAGCATAACTTCCAGCGGATAATGTGGCATCAACTGGCTCTGTCGTAAGCGGAAAGACAACCCAGCGTAGGCAAGCGACTGCATAAAGGTTTGAGCCTGTTTGGTATCCGAAAAGCCAAAACAGCAGTAATTTTGCCACGGCTGGGAGCGATCGGCTTGAAATGGCGTTTTGACTACCAAAACACGGGGCGACAAATATTGACCCACTCGCCCTTGCCCTAGCGAGAAAAAGCGACCGATTTTCATCGTTAAACTCATTGAAACAGCCTATTTACATTGTAGTGAAATACCACTACAACTACACCCGGCTCAGGCCACAGATAAACCAACCTGGCGTATCTCAACTCGTCTGGTTGGATGGTTAGATTACTGCTGTCTGCAAAGTGCAGTTCATCATTACTAAAGCGATCTGTTAAAGCGATCGTTGTTGCAGTTCTTATTCTGCTATTTTAGTACATTTGTACTGAATGCTGCTCGTTGGGTTTAGCGGCAAGGATATCTCTGGAAGACGATTCAGATTTGAAAACAAGCTTGTTAAGCTCAAAAGTCTTAAACCGTGAGCTTGATATGTCTGTAAGCGTTTATATTCTCGACTTGCTGGCGATCGGCTTACTTTTGTTGGCCGTGACCCTGGGATCGGGTTGGATTTCTCGACTGCCGCTATCCTTTGCGCTAATTTATTTGGTTGTTGGAATTTTGCTGGGTCCCTATGGCACGCAACTGGTGCAGATCGAGCCGCAAACTGAGTTCCTGGAGCATCTAACTGAGTTTGTAGTCATTGTCTCGCTATACAGTTGCGGGCTAAAGATGAACCGTCCGCTGCAATTGTGGGCCTGGAACTCCACAGCCCGTCTGATTTGGTTTCTCATGCCCCTTTCTATTCTGGCTGTTGCTGCCGTAGGGCACTGGCTGGTGGGGTTGGGCTGGGGAGCCGCTGTTCTGTTGGGCGCTATTTTGGCACCCACCGACCCGGTACTCGCATCCGAAGTGCAACTGGTAAACACCAACGACCAGGACGAGTTGCGGTTTGGCCTGACCTCGGAGGGCGGGTTGAATGACGCGCTGGCGTTTCCCTTTGTTTATTTCGGGTTGTATTGGCTTAAAGACAGCAATTTAGACAACTGGTTCGGACAATGGGTGGCGATCGACCTGATTTGGGCGATCGTAGCTGGTATTGCTGTTGGCGTTATCGTTTCCAGAGTCATTTCGGGCTTAGATCGGCGCTTTCGCAAGATCAAGGGTGTTGAAGAAAGCATGGAAGACTTTGTTGCCCTTAGCGCTATTTTGCTTTCCTACTCGGTGGCAGAGATCATCAACGGGTATGGTTTTCTTGCAGTGTTTGTGGCAGGAGTCATGACTCGGCGGGCGCGATTAAAGCTAGACCAGAAGATTTCTCAATTGGAATTTACAGAACGCATCGAAAAGCTGCTCGAAATTGGCACCATTTTGCTATTAGGATCGATGCTGCGGGTTGAGCCGATCCTGACGTATGGTGGTGTAGGGCTATTAGTCGCAGGAGCGCTGCTGTTTATCATTCGTCCTGTAGGGGCATGGATCAGCACGTTTGGCGATCGCATCAAACCATCTACCCGGCTGTTATACGGCTGGTTTGGTATTCGAGGCGTTGGCTCGCTGTACTATCTCTCCTATGCGTTTGGTGAAGGCGTTCCTACCGAAACGGCTGAGGTTTTAGGATGGATTACTTATATCACTATCGTCATTTCGGTTGTCCTCCACGGCATTAGTACCACACCGTTGATGAAATGGTATCTCCACAATGTTAGTGAAAGCCGAGTAGAGGACAGCGGTTCCGAAACGCAGGCGTAGCCTGAAGGCTGGCTGTAGGCATTCAGGCATTCGCTAGGATGGAACCAATCCCTGTGGACGGCAGGTAGCGATCGGCTACAGAACAGCCACAGGGGTGGTTCAGCTGACGCAATTCGGTAGTGAATAACTCAAAATCATTCGTAAGAAAGAGGTAAAATTACTCACCACGCTAGATGATCTTGACTAGAATCGCAGACCGCAGAGTTGTAGGACTTACTCGCGCCCCATGGATCATCCGTCTGTCGTAAACAAGCCAACCCAGGGCGATCGAATCCTCGTTGTGGACGATGCGCCCGACAACTCGTTCTTAATCCAATCTATCCTTCGAGAGGAAGGATATCAGATTGAAATTGTCGATAACGGCAAAGACGCATTAGCAATCATTAACGAGTCGCCTCCCGATCTAATTTTGCTAGATGTCATGATGCCGCAGATGGACGGGTTTGAAGTAACGCGGCGCATCCGCGAGAACGCCAGTCTGCCGTTTATCCCAATTTTGCTAATTACCGCTTACGATAAGCCCAGCGTGGCTCAGGGGCTAGATACTGGAGCGGATGATTTTATTCGTAAGCCCGTTGAGCTAGATGAACTGCTAGCGCGGGTGCGATCGCTCCTCAAGCTGAAGCATAACGTTGACGAACGGACAAGAATTGCCCGCCAACGCGAAGATTTCGTCTCGCGCCTAACGCACGACCTCCGCACGCCGCTGGTTGCTGCCGATCGCATGATGTCGCTGATGCAGCAGGGTGCCCTGGGTGAAATCTCGCCTGAAATTAGCGAAGCACTAACGATCATGGCTCGCAGCAACCAGGACTTGCTGGAAATGGTGAATACTCTGCTAGCGGTCTACTGTTACGAGGCGGGGAGCAAAACCCTGAGCTTTATTGGAGTGGATTTGCGGCAACTGCTGGAAGAGGTGATTCAGGCATTAACGCCGCTGGCTCTAGATAAAGGACTGGCGCTTAAAACAAACTTGGATGAGCTAAACGGAGCAGCGATCGAGATGATGGGCGATCGAATGGAACTCCGTCGCGTGTTTACCAACCTGGTTGGTAACGCCATCAAATTCACCGATGCAGGTTCGGTGATGCTGCACCTGACCCAGCTTCCTCAAACCAACGGCAGCAAAGCCTCATGGGTTAAGGTTGAAGTTGAAGATACCGGGCCGGGGATTGCACCAGAATACCAATCCTCCCTATTCGAGCCATTTCGTCACGGGAACCACAAACGCTCTGGTAGCGGTTTAGGGCTGCATCTTTCCAGCCAAATCGTCAATGCCCACCATGGCACAATTAGTGTGAGGTCGGAGTTGGGGAGCGGCTGTCTTTTTGTAGTGCAGCTTCCTACCCAGCAACCGCAGGCCGCGAAGAAACTGACTCCTTGAGGCTAAATGCAAGTAACGAGCGCCCATACGGCTACTATCCGCGACATTGTCGCGCAACAACGCACATTCTTTGGCAGTGGCACAACGAAAGAGATCAATTTTCGCCTGAGTCAGCTCACTCGGTTAAGACAAGCGGTGATCAGCAATCAGGCCGCGATTTTGGCGGCATTGAAAGCCGATCTGCACAAGCCAGAATTTGAGGCGTACTTAACTGAGGTTGGAGTGGTTCAGGAGATTGATCACGCTATCAAGCATCTTCATACTTGGGTCAAACCAACCTCTGTTAAAGTGTCGCTCCAGCAGTTTCCGGGTAAGGCCAAAATTTATGCGGAACCGTTAGGAGTGGTGTTAATTATTAGTCCCTGGAATTACCCCTTCCAGTTGATGATTTCGCCGCTGGTGGGGGCGATCGCAGCCGGAAATTGCGCGGTACTCAAGCCCTCGGAGACGGCACCGCACACGTCTCGGTTGCTGGCTGACATCATCCAGAAGACGTTTGATCCGGCCTATGTTGCGATCGTTGAGGGTGGAGTCGAAATCAGTCAGGCCATTCTGGAAGAACGGTTTGACCATATCTTTTTCACAGGCGGAACGGCGGTTGGCAAACGAGTCATGCAAGCGGCAGCAAAGCATCTTACGCCCGTCACCCTGGAATTAGGCGGCAAGAGTCCTTGTATTGTTGATGCGGATATCGATCTGGAAACCACCGCTCGCCGCATTGTGTGGGGAAAGTTTCTGAATGCAGGGCAGACCTGTATTGCTCCAGATTATTTACTGGTCGATCGCCGGATTAAATCAACCCTCCTCGATCGAATTCAGGCCACCATACGCGAGTTTTATGGTGATAATCCGGCGGACAGTCCAGACTTTGCCCGAATTGTTAGCCCCAAGCAGTTTAACCGCTTATCTGCCTTGCTGGAGGGAGCCAATATCTTGATTGGCGGGCAAACCAACGCCGACGATCGCTACATCGCCCCCACGGTGATAACGCCAGTTTCGTTGGAAGCCCCCGTGATGCAAGAGGAGATTTTTGGTCCAATTTTGCCAGTCCTGGAGTATGACACCGTCCAGGAGGCGATCGATCTAATTACCTCTAAACCAAAGCCGCTGGCGCTGTATGTCTTTTCTAGAAATAAGTCATTCCAGGCGCGAGTGTTAAACGAAACGTCGTCAGGCAACGCCTGTATTAACGACACCATCTTGCAAGTGGGCGTTTCAACGCTGCCGTTTGGTGGTGTGGGTGATAGCGGTATGGGTAGTTATCATGGTAAGGCCAGTTTTGATACCTTCTCGCATCGGAAAAGCGTCTTGTTTAAGCCGTTTTGGATGGATTTAAAGCTGCGCTACGCTCCGTATCACGACCGGATCAATTTGCTTCGGCGTATGATCAAATAGTGGGTTGGCTCTGCTCACTGAACGCTAGCAATGGGCTGTTCTGCTGCGCTAACCATGTGAGCGATCGCCTTCCTGATTATTCTTTAACGGTTGAAGTGAGCTGGTGAGTTGACTATGCTGGGTTTTCTTAAATCTATTTTTGAACGCCACCCCGAAAACGTTAAAGCTAACGTTGAAATTTACACCTGGCAAACCTGTCCCTACTGCATCCGAGCCAAGCTGTTGCTGCGGTGGAAAGGGGTTCAGTTCACGGAATACAAGATTGATGGCAACGGTGCCGCCAGAGTTAAAATGGCCGACCGAGCAAACGGACGGCGCTCGGTGCCACAAATTTTTATCAACGATCAGCACATTGGTGGCTGTGATGATCTCTACGAACTCGATCGCACGGGTCAGCTAGATCCCCTTCTGGCTCAACCAGTTGCAGGTTAGGAGTCACGCTGGTCAATGGAAGGACTGCCATTGTAAATTGCCCACATTATATCTGTGTCCTTTAACCTTCCTCCTCCCCTACTGAACCATCCAGATTATTTGGTGCATTACCATTGGATGAGTCGGGCGATCGCTCTGGCGGCGGCGGCTGGAAATGCGGGCGATGTTCCAGTGGGTGCGGTTCTGGTTGACGCGAACGGTAAGCTGATTGCAGAGGGCGAAAACCGCCGCGAGCGAGACTGTGACCCCACCGCCCATGCCGAAGTCCTGGCATTGCGAAGAGCTGGACAGGTGTTGCAAACCTGGCATTTAGAGCAGTGTACCCTGTACGTTACGTTAGAACCCTGTGCAATGTGTGCAGGAGCCATTATCCAGAGTCGGATTAGTACTCTAGTGTATGGCGTGGATGACACCAAAACGGGTGCCATTCGCACGGTGGCGAACCTGCCCGACAGCGCTTGTTCTAACCACAAACTATCGGTAATGGGCGGAATCTTAGAATCAACCTGCCGTCAGCAGTTGCAGTCTTGGTTTGCCCTGCGGCGATCGCAACCCCACACTAAAGGCGATCGGGTTCTACCTCCTGAGCAGGACGCTGGGTTGAAATAAGCGGCAAACAATCTATCCCATGACAGCGGCAGAACTGTCCCCCGTTGGAAGGCAACGTATTGAAAAAGACGTATGTTGTACTTACAGCGTTCCTCAGAGTTCTTAACGTTCTTTGTCAGCCCCAAGTCAACCCTTATGATTTTGTTCAATTCCAAATCTATCTCTGCTGCTCCTGAACAAACTGACAACAGCAAATCAGCTCCAATTGGGCCTCACTTTTCTCCCTGGATGCTTTCTGCGATTTATCCCCTGGGTTCTCGTGTGGTCTTGCCGTTTTACTTTGGGCGCATCGAGATATCTGGACAAGAGCATCTACCAACAGAAGGGCCGGTTATCTTAGCGCCAACCCACCGTTCTCGCTGGGATGCCCTGCTGGTACCCTATGCGACGGGTCGTTGTGTTACAGGACGAGATCTGCGCTTTATGGTAACCGCAGACGAAGTGAAAGGTATTCAGGGTTGGTTTATTCGCCGTTTGGGTGGGTTTGCGGTTAACCCCAGAAAACCGTCGATCGCCAGTTTGCGACAAGGGGTGGAAATTCTCCAAAATGGTGAGATGCTGGTGATTTTTCCAGAAGGCGGCATCTTTCGTGACGATCAGGTTCATACGCTGAAACCCGGTTTGGCTCGCCTGGCAATTCAGGCCGAAGCCAGCCAGCCCGGATTGGGAATCAAAATCGTTCCCATGACGTTGCAATACAGTGAACCCTGTCCCCGTTGGGGTTGCGATGTTTCGATCCAGATTGGCGCTCCGTTAAACGTTTCCAAATACGCTAAGGGTGCTGCCAAGCAAGACGCTAAACGTCTGACTGCCGATTTAGACGGGGCGCTAAGACGGTTAAATGCTGAAGAGCGTTTAGAAGAGAGATGCACCGCTAGTTTGGTTTAGATGGGGTGCGAACGCTTTGTGCCGCTTTTCAGGCGGAAGCGATCGCCCTCTCTGCCCTCACGCCTACGTTAAAATTGCACCACCCATCAGCCGCTTGTAGCGATACTCCAGTTCTGCTTGCATTAGCGACCAGCGCTCTAGAGTCGGATCTTTTTCAATCACTTTTTCGGCTGCGTCTCTGGCCACTTCCAATACGTCCTGGTCTTCAACCAGGCTGGCCAGGGCAAAGTCGGGTAGACCCGATTGGCGTGTGCCCAGTACGGCTCCTGGCCCCCGGAATCGCATATCCATTTCGGAGATAAAAAATCCGTCCTGCGACTGTTCTAATACTTTGAGCCGCTGCTTGGCGGTTTCGGTTTTAGAACTGCTCATTAGTAGACAAAAGGATTGATCGGCTCCGCGACCCACCCGCCCACGCAACTGGTGTAATTGCGAGAGTCCAAACCGTTCGGCATGTTCAATTAACATGACACTGGCATTGGGGACATCTACCCCAACTTCAACCACGGTGGTAGAGACTAGAATCTGCGTTGCGGCATTTCGGAAGTGAGCGATCGCCTCTTCCTTCTCGGCAGAGGTCATGCGTCCATGCAACAACCCAACCTTGAAGTTGGGAAAGATCGTTTCCTGCAAGCGCTGATATTCGTCAATGGCCGATCGCAAATCTAGCTTTTCCGACTCTTCGACTAACGGCAACACCACATAGGCTTGCCGACCTTGGGCAATCTCTCGGTGGATTAAATCATAGGCGTGGGAGCGATCGCGCCCGGTCAGTACCGTCGTGTGAATCGCTTTTCGTCCCGGTGGCAATTCGTCAATTTGACTCACATCCAAATCACCGTGCAGGGTCAATGCCAGCGTTCGCGGAATGGGGGTTGCCGTCATGGTCAACACGTGGGGATGATCGCCCTTTTGCTGTAGCCGTGCCCGTTGCTGTACCCCAAATCGATGCTGTTCATCAATCACCACCAAACCAAGCTGCTGAAACTGAACCGGATCTTCAATTAACGCATGGGTGCCAACCAGTAGCGGCAGTTCGCCGGTTTCCAGGTGGGAATGAATTTGTTTGCGTTTCGCCGTTTTGGTCGAGCCTGTCAGCAATTCAACCGACAAATGCAGCAGGTTAAACCATTCCACCAGTTTGCGATAGTGCTGTTCTGCCAGCACTTCGGTGGGTGCCATCAGCGCAGCTTGATAGCCAGATTGAATCGCCGCCAATACCGCCACTACTGCCACTACGGTCTTTCCAGAACCCACATCTCCTTGAACTAACCGATTCATCGGAATTGGCTTTTGCAAATCGTTCAAAATGTCGTTAATTACTCGCTGTTGGGCATTGGTGAGCTTAAACGGCAAGCCTTGATAAAACTGTTCGATTAATTGTCCCGTGGGCGCAAGCACAGCGCTGGTTTGCTCCTGACGCTGGTTTAACCGTCGCCTTAATAGCCCTAGCTGAAGATAAAAGAATTCGTCAAACACCAACCGATGTCGCGCCGCATCCAGCGCTTCGCTGTTGGGTGGGAAGTGAATATGGGCGATCGCCTCCTGCGCTCCAATCAAACCATATTTTGTCCGTAGTGCCTCTGGTAGCGGGTCTTGAAGCTGAGTTACAGCAGGCAATGCAGCTACAACGGCTCGCCGGACAAAATCTGCCGTGATGCCTTCGGTTAAGGGATAGATGGGAACCACCCGCCCCACTTTCATGGATTCGATCGTGTCGCCGGAATGCTCAATTACTTCAATTTGCGGATCGTCTAGCGTCATGCCATATTTACTTTCTTTGACCAGTCCCGATGCGGCAATGATGGCTCCGGGGGGGTAAAGCCGTCGCTGCTGTTCTTGCCAGCCTCGATTGCGGTAACGATTGCCCGCCAAAAAACGGCTGAGCTTAATCTGACCGCTATGGTCTTTCATTACCAGTTCAAAAATGGTGAGTTTGGCGTTGCGTGGGCTGTTAAAGCAGGTGCAGCGCTTTACCGTGCCGATGATTGTGACGGTTTCCCCTGCGGTTAAATCTCGAATGTTGACCTGACGAGCATAATCTACATGGTCGCGCGGGTAATAGTAGAGCAAATCTCGAACCGTATACAGTCCCAGCTTGGCTAACCGTTCGCTATTTCGTGGCCCAATTCCCGGCAAGTATGTTACCAGTTGATCCAGCGTAATGGCCGCACTGCGATCGCCCGTGACCAGAGGCGTGGTGCGTGGCTGTTTTGTCCTGGTTTGGGTACCTGTTGCTTTTGCCCTTCCGTTACCGACGGTTGCGACGGTCGATTCACTGGGTTCTGGTTGGTGATCCTCAGCCACCCGTTTCGTTTGATATAGAAACCGACGCGTATCGGCTACTAAATGCTGACGTTGGGCAAACGTCATATCTGAATAGTTAGCAAACTGGGTGGCGATCGTCTGTAACCGCTGTTGGTCTTCTATGGGTAATTCACTGGACGGCTGGTTGAGGCTGAGGCTGAGAAATTCGCTGAAGCGATAGTGATTTCCCATTAAATCATTGAAGCCCCGCTCTGCCTCAACCGACAATGCCTTCTGCAATCGCGACCAATCCATTTGAAGAGGAGCTAAGGACTTAGAGAGTAGTGTAACAATTGAGCAGCGGTTTAAGGGACAGTGATTCAAGATTGACGATCGCCCGTCATGTTGCTTTCCCCACCCCACTCACTCATTAAGATGGGTCTTCGTACCAGCTCGACCGCCAGGCCGCTTCGGCTTCTGCGATCGCCTTTTCGCGCTGTTTTTTCTGATACTCTTGCCCCAGTTGCCCCAGGCGATTTGAGAGGCTGCGAATGTTCGATCGCCAGCTTGACAGCGTTGGATTGGCAAACTCAATTTCTGAAAGCCGCAGCCGAATGGCAACGATGTGGGTGACGGACGATTCTTGTTGATGACCCCCTTCCGCTTCAATCAGCAGATTGAGTAGATTGGGTGGGCCTGCCGCTTCCCCTGCCAGGTCGGATTTAGCAGCCACTTCTAAAACAGGTTCGGGTAGCTGCCGTGGCAAAATATTAGACTGCTGCAACAGACAGTTGGCGGCATGAGAAATCGTTTGTAGTTCTTCACCAACCAGTTTTTCCAGGCGATCTTGCCATTTAGCCAGGTCTACAGGATTCATGGGGCGATCGGGACTCTCTTCTGTACTCTTTTCTGGTTCTGGTTCTGGTTCTGGTTCTGGTTCTACGGGCTGTTCTTCCCTATCGTCCAGCAGTAAGTTGAATGCTGCCAACGCGTCAGTAGAATCAGAGGCTATCAACACCTCTGGAGAGTCGGGTTCATCCACCACAGCACTGGGAAACTGAAGTGAGCCTAGCAGCTGAGGTTTGGCTTGTTTGGCGAGCTGTTGCAGCGATTGCTGCAACTGTTGTCGCTGGTTGAGGCTAAGCTGCAAGAACCGTTCTGGGCAGCCACGGGTACAAAGATGATACCCCGCTTGAATTAACTGTTGACGAACGGCCTGCCCCAGTTCGCTTAAGTACTGGTGATACGTGTCGTAAAATTCTTGGGCGATCGCCACGACAGCCTGCTCTAGCACGGCAATATCTTGTTCGATCTGCTCAACTCCTTTCGCCATAGGTCAAACATGTAGTGAAACAACAGCCTGCAATGGTCGATGTGGCTGAATGGGTGTATGGACTCTTTGAGATGTGCGGTCTCTAAACCCCTCTTGCTTCCCAACAGTTAGGGGATAGGGGCGAATTCATACCGTGATTCAGCAACGCTTAATTTTCTAACCGTGTCCAAAGGAGCGGTTGACAACGATCGGTTCAAAAAGAAAGAAGGCAGGTCAAACTTAACACCGTAAGGAGTGACCTGCCTCTTCCAAACCTAAATTTAATTCAACCCGTTTTCCAGTTGGAAGGGGCTAAGCGGTCTACAGCTAGAAAGGTCATTCGTCTTCAAGCCTGTTTGCTCCTGCAAATTGACTTGTAGCGCACCTCGTTTTGGCGCGATCGCTTACAGCTACCACATTCAAAAAGCATTCTGGTTGACCAGTGCCTTGTGTGGCTCCCTCAAGGGCAGAAGCCAGGGAGACGCTACAGGTATACCCTTAAGCTTTACCCGTTTGGGCTGCAACTTCACTCGCAAAGTCGGTTTCTTCCTTTTCAATGCCTTCACCCAGCACAAACCGAGCAAACCGACGCACTTGAATGTTCTCACCTAACTGTGCAACTTGCTGCTTGACCAGCTCCTCTACTGTGATGCTTTGATCCTTAATGTAGGGCTGATCCATCAGTGATAGCTCTTTGACACGCTTGTCAATTCGCCCTTGAACAATCTTTTCGCGGACGTTAACGGGCTTGCTAGCCAGGTCTTCCCGACCCATTTCAATCTCTTTCTCTTTTTCAATCAGATGGGTAGGAATATCGCTGACTCGCACATATTCCACGTTCGGCGTTGCCGCGATTTGCATGGCAATGTTGCGAACGAGTTCTTTGAATGCCTGATTCCGTGCTACAAAGTCGGTTTGGCAATTCACCTCAACCAAAACGCCAACGCGTCCGCCTGTGTGAATGTAGCTGTCAACCAGCCCTTCTGCCGCAACCTTTCCGGCTTTTT
The DNA here is from genome assembly GCF_015207605.1 of Oculatella sp. LEGE 06141. GTDB lineage: Bacteria > Cyanobacteriota > Cyanobacteriia > Elainellales > Elainellaceae > Oculatella. The sequence continues at coordinate 162,247 of NZ_JADEWO010000001.1, read as the reverse complement.
TCTCAGCGGAGGTAATCCCCTTTTGCCGGAGCCACTCGACTGCTTTATCCATATCGCCCTCCGTTTCCTGGAGAGCTTTTTTGCAGTCCATCATGCCTGCGCCCGTTTTTTCGCGCAGTTCTTTTACAACTTTTGCTGATATCTCCGCCATTGTGATTCAGTTCCTCTAAATCAGTATTGAGTGATTGCAGTGCTGAGTTTTGGGCGTTGCTAAATGACGGTATGAAAGCGGTGTGTTCATTCCTGCTGTAGGGAGATGGCATTGCTACCGTCCCTACGAATGTCATCCATCAAATTTTAGCAACGCCGAGTTTTGGGCTTTGCGGTGTGGGTTAAGGCAACTCATCACTCATCACCCAAAACTCTTCCCGCTTACTGCTCTTCTGTTTCTTCTTCCGGTTCAGAAAACTCGCTCTCTTCGTAGTCAAAGTCTTCTTCGCCGCCTTCGTAGTCTTCGTAGTCCTCATCGGCTTCTAGCTGACCGTGGCGACCTTCATAAATCGCATCTGCTAACCGACCTACTATTAGCTTAATCGACCGGATTGCGTCATCATTTGCCGGAATTGGAATATCTACAGTATCGGGATCGCAGTTGGTGTCGAGCAGTGACACAATTGGAATTCCCAGTTTTTGACATTCCTGAACTGCGTTGTATTCTCGCCGCTGGTCAATGATAACGACCATGTCGGGCAGCTTACGCATTGACTTGATGCCGCCGAGATACTTTTGCAGCTTTTCCAATTCGCGCCGCAATACGGATGCTTCTTTTTTGGGAAGCAAATCGAGCGCTCCAGTCTCTTGACGACGCTCCAGATCTTTGAGGCGATCGACCCGAGTTTTAATCGTGGCCCAGTTGGTTAACATACCGCCGAGCCAGCGCTGGTTAACGTAGTAAGAACCGCAGCGGCTAGCTTCTTGAGCTACAATTCCGGCTGCTTGCCGCTTCGTACCCACAAACAAAACCCGCTTACCCTGTTCCGAAGCGTTCCGCATGTAGGTATACGCTTCTTCCATCAGTTGGGCGGTTTGAACGAGATCAATAATGTGAACCCCGTTACGAGACGTGTAGATGTACGGTGACATCTTGGGATTCCAACGACGAGTTTGGTGCCCAAAGTGAACACCAGACTCTAATAGCTGAGCCAAAGAAACAACAGGCATGAATTTATCTCCGTTCGGGTTTATCCTCCATCCAGGCGCACTTTTGAACAGACATACTGGTTCAAAAACACCCGAAACCCTGGATGTGTGAATTTAGACAACCCTACTAGAATAACGCAATTGGAGCCGGGATGCGTTAGGTGGTTTGCCGAATTTCTCTGTAAGCGGCATAAACGCCCCGAACGTTGTACCAGTTCAAAAAGATGCGAGCGATTTCAAGCGCGAGTTGCGGTTTGCCCTGATCGATTAACCATTGCAGAAACGGAGCCATTGTCCGTTCGTTTAACCGCCCACCCAGGGATAGGAGTCCCCATAGAAGGCGATGCAGCCAGGTCATTTGAATCATCATCCTGACTTCCCAGGTGGGATGCTTTTGATAAAACAAAACGCCCATCCGCCCCCGCTGAATTTCCCGATCGATTAGTTTAGGGATTTGCTCGAGAGCGAAGGGGGGATGCCAGTGATAACCTACGGCTTCGGGACATTTGATGAGTTTGAGTCCTAACTGTTTCAAACGGACACCCAGTTCTAAATCTTCCCAGCCGTAGAGCTGGAAGCGGGTGTCAAACAGTCCAGCCTGGTCGAGCCATTGGCGGGCGATCGCCACATTGCCCGTGGCAAAGTAAGCTGCCGAGAAATCGGTGAGTTTGTAAGGTTCGCTGGTTGGGTGGTCAAAGTTTGCCGTATTAATGACCGCTCCGTAGGTAAAGAGGCGATCGCTACCCAGGGTTTTTCGTCCTTCAGTAAGCGCAGTGGCATGGGCTTGCAAAAAATGCTCTGTCACAACCAGGTCACTATCAATAAAGATGATGGTGTCTCCGATCGCCTGCTCTACTCCCAGGTTGCGAGCAGCGGCAGGTCCTTGATGGTTTTGCTGAAACAAGCGGACATGAGGAAACTCAGCGCTATGGGTCTGGAGCCAGTCAACGGTGCTATCTGTAGAGCCATCATCGACCAGCACCACTTCGTAACCCGTCACCTCGTTGGGTTCAGCTAGCAATTGCTGTTCCAGCGCCTTCAGGCACTTTTCTAGAATAGGTTTGCGGTTGTAAGTTGGAATAACAACGCTAAAAAACACGAATGCCTCTGAGTTGACAGTGCAATGGGTTCGTTTTGAGGGCAGCCCGTTATGGTCTGCCGCTAGAAATGATGCTCTTCTAGCGTATCAAGTCATGATTGAACTCTGGCGATCGACTTCCACAACGCATGGTGTTGGCGATCGCTGCAACCAGGCTTCACCCTACTTCATAGTCGGTGACCTGGATACCTTTGTGCCGTTTGGATCTTTAATGTGCCCCAAGATTCTGTACAGGTTCAGACAGGAATTCACCAGGATTTAGAGGCATAATGAAAACTTTGTCGAGCGTGGTCAGTGCATTGATGACTGCGCTGGATGGACGGCATTGATTTAATGCAGCTATGCCACTTGGGGGAGAATTGGAATGAAAGCTCAGGATTTGAAGGGGAAAACCGTCGCGTTTGCCGGGTCCGGCGGTCTAGATAGTTGTACTATCACTCGCTGGTTGACTGACAAAGGCATCCAGGTGGTTTGCTTCACGGCGGATTTAGGCCAGCCCGATGAAGACGATACGGAAGCTATCCGCCAGCGAATGTTGATGGCAGGTGCCACCGATTTTGTCTTGCTACCGGCTAGAGAGGCGATCGCTGAAGCAGGCTTGAGCGTCATTCAATCTCAGGCGTGTTACGAAGGGCGCTACTGGAATACCACTGGTATTGCCCGATGTGTTCTCACCGAAGCGATGGTGCGGGAGATGCGAAAGCGGGGGTTAACTATTTTTAGTCATGGCGCAACCGGGCGCGGTAACGACCAGGTGCGGTTTCAGCTCATTACCAATATGCTGGCTCCAGACTTTGACGTTTATGCACCCTGGCGAGATGAAGAGTTTCTGGCTCGGTTTCCTGGCCGCAGCGAAATGATTGATTTTTGTCAGGAGAAGGGATTATCCATCTCAGCCACCAAAGACAAACCCTATTCTACCGATGCCAATTTATTGGGGTTAACCCATGAGTCGGGATTGCTGGAGTCGTTGACGACTCCGGCTCATTTTGTCACTCCGGTGATGGGATGTTATCCCGCTGATGCGGCCAATGAACCAGAAGAGGTGACGATCCAGTTCGAGAAGGGGCGACCCGTTGCTGTGAATGGCAAGTCGGTCAATTTAGTGGATGCGATTCTGCAAACGAATGCGATCGGCGGACGGCATGGCATTGGGATTGGTACTCACCTGGTAGAAAACCGCTTTGTGGGGATCAAATCGCGCGGAGTTTACGAAAGCCCCGGCGTTGAATTACTGGGTACCTGTTATGCACTGCTGCTGCAACTGATTCTCGATCGCCGTGCCCGTGAATTTTATGATCAACTGTCTCTGTTGGTGGCGAAACAAATTTATCAAGGCTATTGGTTCGACTTGGCAACCAAAATGGCGCTTCAGGCAATTCAACAAACGGCTGAGCTAACCACAGGCACGATCGCCGTGTCTCTATATAAAGGAAATATTTCGTTTCTTTCAGCAACCGATACGCCCCATTCCCTGTATTCGGAAGAGAATGCCTCAATGGAAGGAGTCGGTGACTATAATCATTCTGATTCTGAAGGGCTACTGCGCGTTTTTGGCGTGAGTGCGCGAGCGTTAGCCACTAGTGGACAAGTTTCCCTAAAAGCTGAAGCGTAGTCGCGAAGGTTGCCTTCAACTGCTGCAACGAAAATGAATCCTGAAGAAGGCGCTGACTCAAAACATTGGAGAACCCCGGATTCTGCAAGAATCCGGGGTTTCGACTGGAGGGTTACTTGAGATCAGTGCCGTGATACTGAAGCGCTGCTAGCGGGCTAGGTGGTTAACAAAACTCGTTTTTAGCGTCCTCTACTTTGGCACCTGCTCAATCAACTCTTCTCAATCAAGTCTTATACAGAGGCGGCCATATCTTGCTGAATCTTGCTCTTAGCCGCCTTGAATTCACTAGCCATTTGCTCTTTTTGATCGCTACTGCAATTGTTATCAATGGCCGCGAACATGGTGCTTTCTTCCTGGCGAATGTGGTCACCCACTGCATCCATTAACTGTTTCACTTTCGACTTGAATGCGTCCGTCGATGTAGCAGGGTCGATCGCCTTAATTTCGTCGAGCATTCGCTTCATTTCGGCTTGCTCGTCATACAGCTCTTGAGTATTGTCGTTGCCGTAGAACGAACGAACTCTTGGGTAGACGATTTCTTCTTCTGCCTGAGCATGAGCCAACAAATCTTTGTAGAGTTGTCCAAAATACTCTTGCAGCTTTTGCGGATCGTTCGTTGCCCCAATTTCGGTAAAGATGGTGTTCACTTTGTTGTGATCCAGCCGGATGATGGTCTGGATGTTCATGTCATCTTTGTCTGAATTCTGAGTCATGACGCTACCCGCAACACCTGAGAAGGCCGCGATCGCATCCTGTACCCGTGCCCAAAGTCCCTGGTCGGCATCCTGTCCTGTCAGTTCGCGCACTCCAACCAGTTCCAGCATCCCCTTAAGCTGCTCCTGGTGAGCGCGGTTCTCGAAATTAACGGTGTTCAGAGGGCCGATCGCCAGTTCAATGTCCGCTCCTACTTTTTGAGCCGCTTTGTGGATTACAATTCCACTCATCGCTTGCCCATGCTTAAGCAATTCGTGCTGAGCCAGTTTTTGATAAAAACTCAGCGACCCGCCAGACATCATCTGCTCAAATTGTTTAAGGTAGGTCTTGGTAGCATCACTGGGTTCAAACTGAATGCCATACTGCACAATGGCCGTTTCTAAAATACCCAGATTTTTTTGATCATCGTTGAGCATGTTTTGAAGGCGCTCCCGAACGTCTTGATCGGGACAATCGCTCATTAGTTTCTGCTCGTTAGAGATGATTAAGTTCTGCAATGCTTTGGTATCGGCCAGTTTCTCAGCGATCGCCTGCCGTTTTGTGTCATCTAGTGTTGTAACCATGTTGGTTCTCCTCCGTAAAAAATAGGTTTAATTAAGGGTTGAATTGCCGCAGGATTTATTCAGCTCATGCAACAACCCAACGGCTTCTTGCAAGGTTTTGCAAAACGTTGTTTAATAGCCACTTGATCAACCCTGATTCTGCCGACACAGATATTGCTCGGTTGCTCACCTGATATAGGGAAGGGCAACGAGTAAGCGTATCGGGAGAGCAGGTTCATTGACCATAAAGACTGACTACTCTGATTCTGGAGTGGGATTCGTTCTGGTTCAGCTATCCTTGGTTAGATGTTCAGCCTGAGCTAGCCTGACCTATGGAGCGACAGCAAAATGCTGCCCCCTGGTGACCTATCTGTGGTTAGCTTAAAAGGCTGCGAACCAAGGCACCGTACCAGCAGTGATTCCTGTATTTATATAAAGAGGCAAGACGGTAGTTGTTAGCGCTAGCAGCGATCGCCTGCTTTTTGCTTCGCCTCATCCTGGCTCAACGGATAGCAACACATCGAAAGCGCCACAGTGTAGTCTTCTTGACAGCTTCCAGAGCATATTTCTGGTATCAACTGTTGACGCAATCTTATTTCTCTCAGCCGGATTGTCCAGTTGGGCGAGTTCGTTTAGTTCTCAAAAATGAGACACTATCGGGAAAGTAGAGACATGAGCTTGAAGTCTAGCTAAGGTGTGAGAGCTTACCGTTTAGGTGTGCCAGGAGTGGCGGTCACTAATCTTTATTGGTATATGAAGCACGACAAGCTCAGTGATTTCCGAGCCGTTAGGGCGATCGTTCATAAAAGTCTTGTCTGCACGATCTGAAAACCCGCACTCAAGGGAAAATGTAATGAGGGATATTGGCTACTGGTCAGCGTTAGGTCTGACTGTTCTAACTGTTTTGGGTGGTTACAGTCCGGTGCTTGCAGATCCCGGCCTCCCGTCTGGAGCAAACTCAACCAACCATTTTCGCATGGCTGCTAACCGTAATACGGCTGCAAGACCCACCTCTATTCGAGAGGCATTGTTAGGCCAGTGGACGACAAATGGTGGCACTACCCATTATTTTTTCAATCAGGGGCAAGTAACGGTCGTCAATACGTTGCCAGGTCGTGAACAACCTGCCCAGCAGTACGCGCAGGTCATGGATTATGAGATCACCCTGGTGAATGAAGCAGAAGGATTAGTCTTTCTCAAGCTAGAAACCCCCCTCGGTTGGGCAGAGAGACGAATGATCCGGTTTTCGCCCAATCGATTAACCATGACTGAATCGATGAATGTGATGGGTCATATATTTGGGAGTGAATGGACATACGTTGATGATTTGCAACAGCCTTTAGTTGCCGAGAACTCCTACAACAACGGATCTCAATAACGTTACCCAGTCTCTCCACCATTTCATCTGGTTGTTCCCTGTTTACTCACCCAAGCAACCGACAAACCGTCTGAACTGCTGACTTTCCCACGCTTTGGCTACGCTCAACCTACGCCTTCGATCGCACAGGCACCAGGTTCACTCACCCATCTGGTTAGAAAGCCAATGCAGGTAAGGTTGAGAGCCTGCCAAGACAGGTAGAGCAAGAATTTCTGGTACATCGTAGGAATGAAGTTCTCGTACTTTTGCTTCTAAAATCAAAAATTTAGCTAAATCAGTTTTTACAATCAGTTGCCATTCCTCGGCGTGATGGGTTTCTCCTTGCCACTGGTAAATCGAGTGAATGGGCATCATGCTGACGCAAGCCGCCAGTTGTTCTGCAATTAATGTGTTGGCGATCGCTTCTGCTTCCTCCCGGGACGCTGCTGTAATTAACACCACACCATATTGATGAGACTGCTGCATGTTGCTAATCCTGCGTAGTATCTCTTCTACTCTAGGTAATTGTTGAGAGAATGAAAAAGGCGTACATTTATCTCAAACCAATGATCAGACGAGTAGCCTTTGGGGTGCTGTGGGTAGGCTTTGCTGCCTATGCTTTTCTGCTTGCCCCACCCAACGCTCCAGACACCGCGAGCTTGCTTGTGCATCTAGCAACGGGGCAGTGGAATGGAATTAATCCGTTAGTTATTGCGTTATTCAATATCATGGGCGTTTTGCCCCTCGCCTACAGTAGTTTGCTGCTGGTGGATGGTCGAGGGCAACGGCTTCCGGCCTGGCCCTTTGTCCTGGCATCGTTTGGCGTAGGAGCATTCATGGTGCTGCCCTACCTGGCATTGCGGCAACCCAACCCTACCTTCACAGGAGAGAAGAATGGATTGCTCAAAGGGCTAGACTCGCGCTGGACAGGAGCGGCGATCGCCCTGAGCGCAATCGGTCTTATCCTCTACGGTGTGACCGCTGGCGACTGGAGCAACTTTGTGTACCAGTGGCAAACCAGCCGCTTTATTCACGTCATGAGTCTGGACTTTGGCCTGCTTTGTGTACTGTTTCCGGCTTTGATTGGTGACGATATGGCACGACGTGGGATAGAGGACAACCGTGTTCTTGGAGCAATAACGCTAATTCCGCTGTTTGGGGCGTTAGCGTATCTTGCGCTGCGTCCACCCCTCGGCCAACCCGTGGCGACATCAAACACATTACCCCAAAGCTGAACTGCCAAGCTCGATCGGCCAGAATCAGCACGGGGCGATTGCAGCATCGGTGTTGCTAAGCCTGCTCTAGCTCCTCCGGTAAAACGTCTAGTGCTTTCGTCTCCAGGAGTTCCAAGTCTTGAACCGGGCTACCGTTATGCTTCATTTGCGAAAAAATTCGGCACGTATCTAGATAAGCCTTCCAATTCATTTCCTGTGGATGATCGGTATACTGGCGATCCATATGAACCAGGCTATATTCAACGTTCTCGGTATAAATGGCTGTTGTAACACTGAAAACTTCGAAGAAGTTGACGATCCATTGACAGTCTTCTTCAGGATATTCCTGGTAATACCGAATCAGCTCGGCAATTCGAGCTTCCAACTGGGTTCGAGTGTAGGGACAAATTAAGATGGTTTTTAACAGAATAATAACGGGTGTAATGGGGCCACTTTTTGTTAGTAGAGTAATAAAAAGCGGTGCCGGACTGTAATGATCTTCAGTCGTTAAATATTCAATAACCCGGTTACAGGTCCGCAGCAATAACGCACTGCTGAGCGGTTTTTGATGATGCTCAGGATAGAGAGCGCTAAGTTTATCGCTAAGCTGTTTTTTAAGAGTGCTTGTAAATTCGTTGTTCATCACCGAAAAAGCCAGGTAGTCAACCAGGCTTTGTTTAAAGTCTTGATAGCTTAAGTTTTGGGTTTGATTGATAAAGATATTGGCTAAGTTGACGTAGCTAAAGGTTCCTCGTCGGGCAACGATCGCCTTAATCAACCGTAAAGCTTCATCTCCTAACCCCGTTGGATTATGAAATATTGATGGGTTGGCTTTAGCCGACTGCGACCGGGCGCTATACATGGCCAGGTCAAACTTAAACTTTTCTCTAAGTTGGATAGAAAGTGCTCTGGCCGCTCGGCGTTGCTCAATTGGATTATCTAAATTAACGTACTGTGATACTAGCAAATAGGACGTATAGCGTTCTGTCCAGTGCGTTTTTGTTTCAATATCATACCGAGTTGCAAATAGCTGCAACTCCTGAAAATCCTGACTATTAACAAACTTACAAAGCCAGGTTCTGAGCCGCTTTAAAGTAGGAGATACGGTGGGTCGATGAATAATAGGGTCGTGAAAGAGCTGGATCAGATCTCGAATGGGTTTGCGGTTTCGAATCAAATCCCAGTTGTTGATTAAGATGTAGCAAGACCGTTTTAATGTGTTTAAAAACTCTTCTTCATGGTTTGAAAATACAATTTCGTAGAGAGATGGCAAAGTTGAAGAACTAATGGTGTCGGTGTGATGAATAAACAGTTGTTTAAATTCTTTCAATACAGCTTCAGGGGGCCAGGTATTGACAATTTCTAGTAAAAACTCATAAATGATGGTTTGTGCTCTGCCAACATCGCGCTGAAACGGTCGCGACTGGCCTGAGGTGTGACTTTGGCGATCGCCCACTGATTTGTCTGTGATCATAGCAGTACTCAAAACGGGTGATGCTTCAACTGACATTCAAGAACTAAAAATACAATGCAGTTCTAGAGCCAAATTCAAGTTGAAGTGGCTCTGAGGTGACGTGCAAATCTTGCTGATGTTTAACCGGAACGTTTGTTCATCCGTTTAGCTCCCGGTTCTGAAGCCCGATTGCTTCAGCCAAAGAGGACTGGTAGAATTCACACCGTAACGTAGCTGTGTTTATTGATACTGGCTCATGTGGGGATAGACGATTTGGATACGACTTAAGCAGACTCAGTTTGGGCTTGCTATCAACCATGCCCCTAAAAACCTGAGGTGTTGCGGATTGCTTTTTGCCTTATCCTAAAATCTAACAGGAATTTGCTAAGTGCAAATGCGACTTATTCAAGTAATTAAATATACTTCATCGTTTTTTCATCGAGTTGCCGCAGATGAGGGTGTGTGCCTCAACTCGACAAACGATTGAGCGATCGCTTATATCTACTAAATATTTAACCAAGTACCACCTCTCAGGAACGCAGGGTTTCTTGAGAGGTAATGCATATAGGTATATGGGGGCAGAGGGACTTGAACCCTCACGACCTTTAACGGTCAACGGATTTTCATCCTCCCACAGCTTTCGCTGTTGCCTCAAGTACCTTGAGGTTTTGAGAATTGGACCCTCCCTTTACCCTCGGCTTAACGTTAGGGTAGCTCCCGTCGGGTCTCTGCACCTTCCAAGAAATTACGAGTTTACAATTGACTTGAGGATTTAACTCAGGACTCGTAATCTGTTTCTTGGCTTGGCTCAGGATTGCCATGTCTGGGTTGGAGTTAAATGAGCCATTCAGAGCAAAGATTGACCTTAGTTCTAAATGTCTCCCCAGATTTAGGTTTCCCTGAATTTGAGAGCGTCCACTTGACGGATTTCTCTGTCAAGGCTCAGTTTTCTAAGTCCGCAGCGTCTACCATTCCGCCACGCCCCCGTCACTCAGCGAGCTAAACTTAGCACTTGTCTATTCCATCACTATTTGGAGACGAATGCAACCGTCTTAAACACTGGCTGCCCAGTTCTTCGATCGCCTCTCTATCTTAGATGTTTGAAGGGTGGCAAATGCAGCCTGTTTGCCCCTCAGTCTTTAAAGATCATCTCTAGAGATGAGTACTCGCCACTTCTGCTTAAAGTCCCTTGCCTGGAAGAGCTTAGCGCCTGCACTTCTAAACCATGCTTTTGGTCGGGGGGGAATCGTCACTGACGCAGTTCTACTGGATTGAAGAGAACAATGCATGTTTTAAGCTAATAAGGGCGTTGAACGTGTAAGGTATGGTCTCAATCCAAGATCAGGTTGTTTTAATTACGGGGGCAAGCAGTGGCATTGGTGCCGCGTGCGCCAGGCTCTTTGCTCAGAGTGGCGCAAAACTGCTGCTGGCTGCCCGACGCTTAGATCGGTTAGAGCAGATGGCGGCTGAGTTGCAGAAAACGGCAGGCAGTCAAGTTCATACGGTTGAATTGGATGTGCGCGATCGCTCTCAGGTTGAAGCCACTCTCAACAGACTCCCCTCCCCCTGGGCTGATGTTGATATTCTGGTGAACAACGCTGGCTTGAGTCGCGGTTTAGACAAGCTGTACGAGGGCAGCTTTCAAGACTGGGAAGAGATGATCGACACTAACATCAAGGGTGTGTTGTATATGTCCCGGTTAGTAGTGCCAGGAATGGTGCGTCGGGGTCGGGGTCATGTGATCACCATTGGTTCCGTTGCCGGACACCAAACTTATCCAAACGGCAACGTTTACTGCGCCACAAAGGCGGCTGTACGCGCTCTGTCAGAAGGGTTGAAGCTGGATTTATTGGGAACACCTGTGCGCGTCAGTTCAGTTGATCCAGGATTGGTCGAAACAGAATTCAGTGAGGTGCGGTTTCGCGGTGATGCCGAGCGTGCTCAAACGGTTTATCAAGGGTTAACGCCACTCACCCCGGATGACATCGCGGAGGTTGTCTTTTTCTGTGCAACTCGTCCTCCTCATGTCAACGTTAGTGAGGTTTTGGTATTTCCGACCGATCAATCGAGCGCTACCCTCGTCCATCGTCGAGACTAACTTGCGATCGCTAGCACAAATTAGCAGCATAAAGGCGAGCCTGGGTGGAATCATGAACCCCACAAGCCCGCCTGCTTTGCTTTGAGGAGAGATGGAAATTGGCGTTCAGGTTTTAGCTAAACCTGGGTCAGGTCTAAACTATCGCGGCTGTTGCCGCAACTCGATCTCTTCAAAACCTCAAGCCCACCCCACCCTGAAGTGACGTTGCTGTGCCACCCCCTTCGCGGTAAGCATCAAATGCGATGATGGCATTCCCAAACAGAACCAAATTGCTGTATGGAACGGTATAGTCAATTCCTGGTTGAATCACAAAACTGGTTTGGTTACCAATTGGGGAGGTGCTTTGGTTCCCATCCTGAAACGCGACTCCGGCACCAATATAAGCATCGGCTTGCCAATTTAGCGGAATGTCGTAAGACACGGTTGGCACGATCGCAATCGTGTCATCAATTAACAGTTGCGCTCGCAGTGAAATAGGCACTTCAAGCAGTTTATATCGCACCGCGACAACTCCACCTGTACTGCTGGACTCTCCCTCTGCCCCGCTGCTCAACCCAACAGCCGCTCCAATCCCAACATAGCTACCATAGGCGGCCTGCGCTGAAGCGATGGGGGCGGTTGCCAGAAGCGTGCCAGCGCTCAGCCCGATCCCACCCAGCGCGATCGCCCCCCAACGGCAGACCCGCTGCTTCCAGTCTTGAATTCTCTCCATAGAATCTGCACTCCTCAACGCCTGTATCATCAGTAAACTAAATGACTGAATAGACAATAGCTTGCCAATTGCCAAAAATCCACCTTCATTCAAGCAAGCGATTGCGGTGAGTCTAAAAACCGTTACTTATCGTTACTTCGAAACCAAATCAGGGCGACAGTTTACAGCCACCATTGCAGCGGCTCAAAAAACATAGATTGCGATCGTCGGGTACGTCTACATTGCTAAAACTCAGTAAGTCTGCTGGTATCAATTCGGCATAGTTGCACTATTCTTAGGTTTAGAATGACAAATCTATAGCGGTAAATAGGTGGGGGACTGGGAATGCGTCAATCTTCATTAATCGTTTATGCTGGACTACTTGCTCTCGGTTTAGGCGGATGTGGCGCTTCTCCCTTTGGGGGTGGTAGTGAAACGACCGTTGAAGAAGTGCCGGTTGAAGCTCCTTCCCCCGTGGCACAAGCTCCCTTCTCTGAACCAACCGTTACAGCACAGGCCAGTCCGGCTGGTGTATTACCTCCAGATTTAATTGGTTCTACCGATGCAAACCAGCGAGTCCGAGCGATCCAAAGTAATCGTCCTGATCCGTTTGCGTTAATTCAAACCACCCCAACTGTGCAAATCCCCGTTGAAGAGACGGCCTCGCCACAGCAATCACCACCGCAGACTGCTCAGACGATTCCAGTTTTACCCAACTTGCCTCGAGTGGGCGGTGTTCCTGGCGCTTCTCCGGGAGCAACGACCCCCGGCGGAGCCGCTCCAGGACAAACCTCACCCTCTGCCGTTGCAGCACTTCCTCCCGCGCCACCGCAACCCACGCTGGCTAAAGCCGTTCAAGTTTCAGGTGTTGTGCAAGTTGGCAGTACGCTCCATGCCATTGTCAATGCCCCCAATGAGCCAAGCAGTCGCTATGTCAGAGTGGGGCAACGCCTCTCTAACGGTCAGGTTCTGGTGAAACGGATTGAGATGAATGGCGGAGCGGTGCCCATCGTCATTTTGGAACAGAATGGAATTGAAGTTTCAACCGCTGTGGGTGAGGGTGGACAGCCTGCAACCGATAGCCCTACCGCTGTCGTTCCTGTTCCTCAGTCGGTTGCTTTCCAGCCTCTCTAGAGTAGGTCAACCGTTCAACAAACCCAATTTAAAGCGCCGGACTAGAGCAGCGACCTGCTAATTTAGTCCGGTGCTGTTGTTTGAGTGGGCGCAACTGCAAGGGGTTACAACACCTTCGGCGCGTTAGGGGTGGCTACAAAGTGTTTTGAATCATTGTGAAGATGCCGATGTTGGATACAGCTTCGCTAGAGTGAACTCATCTCCACCACTCAATATTGTTGCAAGAGGAGTGCCGCGATGGTTGCTACTGGTTCGGCTCAGGCTAGTTCATTTCCATTTGATTTTGCGCCCCAACCCACTCAAGATGCTGATTTGCTTACTCAGCTTCAGTTTGTTCCAGGACTCAAAGAAATTCTTATGTTGCGGCAGGTACACGCGCTGGAACACGCAACGGTCTGGATGTTGAGTGAAATGGCTTCATCGCGGCAATCCTCGTCTCAAGAGTATGACTCTATTAGTGGGATGTCTACTGAGGAGGGTTTTTACCTCTACGGTAGGGTTAGCGATGCCGATCTGCACCAGGCGGTGCATCTCGCACTACATCGAATGGTCAATGGAGAGTGGGATTTGGCAGTTCACCCCCGATGCGGCACGAATTTATCGGTTGGCCTGTTGATGACAGCAGGGCTGGCTGTTGGGGTCACATTACTGTTACCAAAAGGCCCGATCGAGCAGCTTTTAGGATTGGGGTTAGCCGCCACGGCTGCGGTTCATGTATCGCCTGATCTTGGCAGCATCGCGCAGCGCTATGTAACGACTGCAATTCCGTTTAATTTAGCGATCGCCGATATCCGCTCGTCGGGCGATCATGGGGGACGACCCGTTCACTTCGTTCGCGTGCGGTGGACAGGATAGCGGCCTGCGTAGCAATAAAACTTAAAGGCAGACGGCAGACGGATGCCCCCGTCGAGTAGTACGCTGAAAATCACAACCGTTATGGATACTCCTCTAGCAAGGGTTCTTTAATTTACTTGCTTGAGACTCTTTATTTTGTCAGAACAACTTGTTCTCATTGATACCATAAAAGGAAAACACACATGGTTCAACGCGGTTCCAAAGTTCGGATTCTCCGTAAAGAGTCCTACTGGTACAAAGATGTAGGGCAGGTCGCTTCCATCGACCAGAGCGGCATCAAGTATCCAGTGATTGTGCGTTTTGACAAGGTTAATTACGCCGGTGTTAATACCAACAACTTTAGCCTGGAGGAAGTGGCCGAAGTTGAAGCTCCTTCCAAGAAGAAAGGAACGGCAGCAGCATCTGGTGGCAAGCAGACCACGATTGAGCCGGCTACTCGTAGAACCGGCCAGGGTGGCGGCACAGAAACCAGAAAAGGAGCGGCAGCAGAAGCCCCAGGCACTGACAATCCTAGTGTTGAGGGCGATCCTAACCAGGGAACTGAGGCTCGCTAAGGTTCAATTTCTTTCAAATCTTAAGTTGTGCCCGAACTGCCTGAGGTTGAAACAGTCCGACGGGGTCTCAATCAAGTGACCCTGAATCAAACCATTCAGGGTGGGGATGTGTTGTTAACACGCACGATCGCCCACCCTGTTTCTGCGATCGCCTTTCTAGCAGGCTTGAAGGGTTCAACCATTCTCCAGTGGCATCGTCGGGGCAAGTATTTATTGGCACAGCTCACGAAGCCTGACAGAGCCGATCCGCTGCAATCGGCTGGCTGGTTGGGGGTTCATCTGCGAATGACAGGGCAGTTGCTCTGGTTGCAGCACAATGAGCCGCTGCAAAAACATTGTCGGGTGCGGCTGTTCTTTCCTGAGCAGCGAGAGTTGCGGTTTGTGGATCAGCGCACGTTCGGGCAAATGTGGTGGGTGCCGCCTACCTGTTCACCAGAATCTATTATGTTGGGGCTGGGTCGCCTTGGAGCAGAACCGCTGTCGTCCAGCTTCTCGGTAGATTATTTAAAGCAAAAACTCTGTCATCGGCAACGCCCCATCAAGAATGCGCTGTTGGATCAAACCGTGGTGGCAGGGGTTGGCAATATCTATGCAGATGAGGCGTTATTTCTGAGCCATATTCAACCTCAAGCGCTTTGTGCAACGTTAACCCCAGAGCAAATCGAACGATTACACGCAGCCATTATTCAGGTGTTACAAAGCAGTATTGATGCCAGAGGCACAACGTTTAGCGACTTTCGCGATGTTCAAGGCATTAACGGTAATTATGGTGATGTGGCCTGGGTGTACAACCGTAAGGGACAACCCTGCCGAATCTGCAAGACTCCAATCGAACGACTGAAACTGGCAGGGCGATCGGCTCACTTTTGCCCCCAATGTCAACCAGGCTGAGTGTCTACGGCAAATGTTTGAGTTGAATGAAGCCACACCCTGCTGGTGTGGCTATGCCTGTTGAACGGCTACATTTCGAACGCCTGCAAAACTGGTCACGAAAAGAAGTGTTGTAAAAGCTCAACAACCTTACAATGCTGAATAGAGAAGTGCGATTTACATCAGTACAATTCAGTTATGGCAGTCAAAAAAGGCGATTTGGTACAGGTAGTGCGGGAAAAATTGGAAAATAGCGTAGAGGCCAAAGCCAGCGATACGCGCTTTCCGCCTTACATTTTTGAAACGGCAGGCGAGATTGTTGATTCCAAGGGCGACTACATGCTCGTTAAATTTGGCCATGTTCCGACCCCTAATATTTGGCTGCGAGCAGATCAGTTAGACAAAGTGGGTAAATAGTTTTAATCATGGTTTCTGATTCATCGGCGGCTTGTCGTTCAACCCGAGTGACTATCATCGGTGCTGGTAATGTGGGTGGAACACTAGCACAGCGAATCGTTGAGCACAATTTAGCGGACGTGGTGCTGCTGGATGTGGTGACTGGTCGCCCTCAGGGGTTGGCGCTTGACTTGATGGAAGCCAGAGGGATCGAAGGGCACGATCGCCACATTATTGGCACCAACAACTATGCAGATACCGCTGATTCTGACATCGTGGTGATCACGGCGGGGTTGCCCCGTAAACCGGGTATGACCCGTGATGACCTGCTGAAGATGAATGCCAAAATTGTGGCAGATGCAGCCAAGCAAGCTGCCGCCCATTCGCCAGAAGCCATTCTAATCGTGGTGACGAACCCGTTAGATGTTATGACCTATTTGACCTGGAAGGTTAGTGGCTTCCCTGCCCAACGCGTCATGGGGATGGCCGGTATTTTAGACTCGTCTCGCTTCCAAACCTTCATTGCAATGGAGTTGGGCGTATCAACGGCAGACGTTAAAGCAATGGTGCTGGGTAGCCACGGAGACTTGATGGTGCCTCTGCCCCGCTATTCTACGGTTAGCGGTATTCCGATTACAGAATTGATGGATGCTGAAACGATCGCCCGACTGGTTGATCGGACGCGTAATGGTGGAGCCGAAATTGTTGAGTTGATGCAAACGGGCGGGGCTTTTTATGCGCCTGCCTCATCCACCTATCTCATGGTTAAGACTATCTTGTTGAATCAGACCCGCTGGTTGCCGATCGCGGCGTACCTTCAGGGCGAATATCAACTGAATGATATCTTCATCGGCGTGCCATCCCGGTTGGGCTGTGGGGGGGTTGAAAGCGTTCTGTCGCTAGATTTGACGGATGAAGAACTGGGGGCGTTACATCAATCCGCAGATGCGGTGCGACGGAATATCGAATTGGCCAACTCGATGGTGCAACTGCCAGCAGATTAAATTTAATATTCTCTATAAAATGGCGGAATCTACCGGGTGACGCTGAATTGAATTCACTGAATCTTTAATTAGCCCCCAAAGACACTTGATCATTTCTATCAATTGGTTATGATCAATACATATAAGATCACATAGCTACTTTGGCTGAGTCGGGCTTGCCTCGATCGGCTCTCGTTTTTTGGTTGCATTGAAGGAGCTATCCGATTAATGGATTACATCGAAAAGGTAGTGGAAAAGCTGAAAGAGTGGACTCGCAAGTTAATAGATGCACTATTAGGGCCAGAGCCGCAGGCTGAACCAGAGCCAATTCCAGTACCCGTTAACGATCCTGAGCGTCGTCGTCGGTAGTTGCAGGTTGACAGAATCATCGCCGTTAATTAGTGTTCTGATCCTGCACGGGCCGAACCTTAATCTTCTGGGTCAAAGAGAGCCTGGGATTTATGGTCGTGCGTCTTTAGCAGACATTGATCACACTCTAGAGCAAGAGGCAAAGAGCTTAAGAGTCAAGGTTTCTTGTTTGCAGTCTAACCACGAAGGCGTTCTAGTTGATGCAATCCATGCAGCGTTAGGGCAGCACGAAGGCGTTTTAATTAACGCTGGAGCCTATACGCACACCAGTATTGCTTTGCATGATGCGATCGCAGCCGTTAACCTGCCAACCGTCGAAGTTCATCTCAGCAATATCTATAAGCGCGAAGCGTTTAGACATCACTCCTTCATTGCACCAGTCGCCATTGGGCAGATTAGTGGTTTTGGCATTGACAGCTATCGGCTTGGGTTAAACGCACTGGTTAACTACCTTAGAGAGCCATAGTGCACCGTCAAAAACTGCTTGCGTTGGAAAAGCTTGAGCCTGAAATCATTAGATTTCGGGCTTTTTGTTATGGTTGAAGCAGACACATGCTGGATGGTGGCTATGGATATGGTGATAGAGAAGTTGGAGCAGTTAAAACACCTCTTTACTGAGATGGATCGGGCATTGATTGCCTATTCTGGCGGTATCGATAGCACCCTGGTGGCGAAAGTAGCGTACGATGTGTTGGGCGATCGGGCACTGGCTGTCACGGCAGACTCTCCGTCCCTCCTGCCCGAAGATTTGGAGGATGCTCGCATCCAGGCTGCGGAGATTGAAATAGCCCATGAGGTCGTGCAAACCCATGAAATGGACAATCCCAATTACACGTCGAATCCGGTTAACCGTTGCTACTTCTGCAAAAGTGAACTGCACGACACGCTAAAACCCCTCGCCCTGCAGCGAGGTTACCCCTATGTTGTAGATGGAGTGAATGCAGACGATTTGCATGATTATCGACCCGGTATTCAAGCTGCAAAAGAGCGTGGTGCCCGTTCTCCTCTAGCTGAAGTCGGGGTGACAAAAGCAGAAGTGCGTGAGTTATCCAGACATTTAGGGTTGCCCTGGTGGGACAAACCAGCCCAGCCCTGCTTAAGTTCCCGATTCCCGTATGGGGAAGAAATTACCGTCGGCAAACTTCAACGAGTAGGCCGAGCCGAACGGTATCTTCGCAGCCTGGGACTAAAGAACCTTCGTGTTCGTTCCGAGGGTGATACTGCACGGATTGAGCTACCCTCTGAACAAATCAAAGAGTTTGTGCAGACGACCGATTTACCAACCCTGGTTACAGCCCTGCAATCCTATGGTTTTCTGTACGTTTCTTTGGATTTAGAGGGATATCGTAGCGGCAAGTTAAACCAGGTGTTGCCGATTCCTACAGCTATCCATTCTTGATTGCTGACCGTCACATTCCAAGAATTGTGAATTAGATACCTGTCAACTGTAAGACACCGGTGGGATATGGCACTGCCATATTTTTATCCAAACACTCGTATCCTGATCAATTCATGATCCTAAATCAGCTACTCTAGTCTGCTGAGGCGCGAGTGAGCCTGCTATTCCTGCCCCGTCACTGGTCGTACTTTTGTTCAACTTAACCAATGGTGTGTGGATGTTTGCCGGAGCCTACCGGGGGAAGCTGGGTGCGATCGCACCGATTGACTCAGGGAGTGAAGCATTGGTTGTGAGATAGGGCACCTTCCAGACCAATGCTCTACCCCTGACATGACCAGATTATAGAGATGGGAAGAGTTAACGCTTCCTGATCTCTTTTGCCATGCTGCGGAACATGTCCATACTGCTGTCTGCCCGTCGCGTCTCAGGGCGTTTTTGCTGCTCTTGCTGTTGAGCCGAACCAGACGGCGACAAATCGGCTTTTAAGTCGGGCTCAACCGATTCAATAATTACTGGCAACTGTTCTGATAGATTGCCGTTACCATCCTGCAAAGCCGAAACCTGGCTGATGGTTTCAAAGGCTTCGCTACTGTTGCCAAGCTTTGGAAAGGTGCGCCTGATGGATTTTGTTGTCCGCATGTATTCAATGTCGCCAAAGGTTTTGGCATCATCTGGCTCCAAAAAGAAGGCTGCCGCTTTCTTCTGAAGTTTAGCAGCAGGCTCCTTAGCATCTGGCGTTGTTTCGTCTTGCTTCTGAGATTTGGATCTAAGAAAACCCCGAATGAATCCGACCATGAATTGCTTGATTCCTTTTGGTTTACACTCCTTTATATTACGTAGTTTTTCTTAAAGAAAGGTTTATGGCTGACCCTGATAGCCGTCCGTTCAATTTCTGAGCGATCGCCAAAAAAAACTCACCGCTTGGAGATAGACTCTGCAAGTAGCGATGAGCAGTAAATTAGACTGACGGTTGACTAAGCGAGGTCGCCTAAGCCAGCACTGGAACTGGAGTGGTTAAATGAGGGTATAGGGGGAAGCGATCGCACAACGCCGCCACTCTCTTGCGGCACTCTTGCGCCACGGTGTCATCTTCTGGATGCAGCAGGCGATCGGCAATAATGTTGGCTATTTCGGTGAACTCCGGTATTCCCATGCCGCGTGTGGTCATTGCAGGCGAGCCGAGCCGCAATCCGCTGGTTACAAACGGCGATTCTGGGTCAAAGGGAACCGTGTTCTTATTTGCCGTAATGTTGACCCCGCTCACGAGCTGGTCGGCGCGCTTGCCAGTCATGCTAATGGAGCGTAAGTCTACGAGCATCAGATGGTTATCTGTGCCGTTGGAAACCAGCTTAAGACCCCGCTTTTGTAGTTGAGCTGCCATAGCCTGAGCGTTCTCTATAACTTGACCCGAATACGTTTTGAAATCGGGTTGTAGCGCTTCACCAAAGGCCACGGCTTTTGCTGCAATGACATGCTCTAGCGGGCCGCCCTGGGTGCCCGGAAATACTCCCTTGTCTAGCTTCTTACCTAACTCAGCATCGCGGGTAAGAATAAGACCACCGCGGGGCCCCCGCAACGTTTTATGGGTGGTGGTCGTCACCACATCACAGTAGGGGATGGGGTTGGGATGATGCCCAGTGGCAACCAGGCCAGCAATATGTGCAATGTCTGCCAACAGATACGCCCCAACTTCGTCGGCGATCGCCCGAAACTGCTCAAAATCAATCACTCTAGGGTAGGCAGAATAGCCACAAATCATGAGCTTTGGTCGATGCTGCCGCGCCAACTCTCGCACCTGAGCAAAGTCAATTTGTTCGGTTTCAGGGTTGACTCCGTAATGGGAAACCTTGAACCATTTGCCAGATACATTCACCGGAGAACCGTGGGTCAGGTGTCCGCCGTGGGACAAATCCATACCCATGATGGTGTCACCTGGCTCTAACAGGGATAGAAAAACGGCAAAATTGGCTTGAGCGCCAGAATGGGGCTGTACGTTAGCATGGGCGGCACCAAATAGCTGTTTGGCTCGATCGATCGCCAACTGCTCAACTCGGTCGATGACCTCGCAGCCCCCGTAATATCGCTTCCCAGGCAACCCCTCAGCATACTTGTTCGTGAGAACCGAGCCTTGAGCGGCTAACACAGACGATGAGGTAAAGTTCTCGCTGGCGATAAGTTCTAAGTGATCCTGCTGCCGCTTTAATTCCTGCTGGAGGAGGTCTGCTACGACAGGATCGGTGTTCGCCAGAAAATCTAGATTTTGTTTAGTCACAACAACCCCCAATAACTATCAACAATTAAGCGCAGACGCTGGTGAATCACTCACCCTACCCATTGACCCATTCACCTATAGAAAATCGATTTCTCTATGGTTTGTCTATGGCGGTTAACCTACAGCACCAATTTTTTACTATAGGCATGGATTACTGATCATAACTCTGGTTCGCGCTGTCGCGAATCGGACTGATGCAATGGATACTTTCAAGCATAGATTGACCCGTTACACTATGTGTTGGTTAAGCGATCGCTCAAAACGGTTGACATAGAATAGGTCTAGCAGGATCGCGGGCTCGCCACGAGGTGTTTTTATGTTAGTCATCCTGATGGACAACCAGCTTCTTTCACCGCAGCATGTCTGTCAAAGCTGCTTGATGGCCGACCAAAGCGGCCAGCCTCGCTGGCGCGGCGGGCAACTTCGCTGCGGTCGGGTGCTCCACAGCTCAGCCGAAAACTTGCCAGAGCAGTTTGAGTGTCAAATGGGGTTTAGAATCGCCAATATCGAATGAATGACCACAGCCTCAGGCATTCAGCTCGTTAAACCCCTGGCTTCATAACTTCATAAAAAGTCTTCTTTAAACGTTGGATGCAATGTCCTTCTGGATGAGTACGTTATTCTGGGCTTAGCAGGACATTCAACGACATAACATTTTGATTCGGAGAAATACTAATGACTTGGCGAGGCTCCATTACTCCTTTAGATCGAACATTTGCTTGTCTCCCGTATTTGCTGCCTCTAATCGATGCCCTAGCGTTTGGCGTGTTTCTCTTTAATCAGTTTCCTCAATTCGGCGTTGTTTTTCTCCCTATACTGCCGATTGTTGCACTCTACAACAGCATTCCTTTTGTTGGGCTGATCGTCTTCTTTGCTCTATTCTTGCTGGTGGTTAGAAACGAGAGTATCAACCGTTTCATTCGTTTCAACGCGATGCAGGCAATCTTGCTCGATATTCTGCTAATTTTGTGCAACCTGATTCTGGGTTTGCTTGGGTCTGCGTTGGGTGGAGGGTTAATTGTAGAAACGCTATACAACGTGATCTTCCTGGGTGCGATCGCCGCAGTCGTTTATTCGGTGGTGCAGTCAATTCTGGGTCGCTATGCTGAAATTCCAACGCTGTCAGACGCAGTACATATGCAGGTTCGCTAGACCGGAACGGAAGACGGGCTTGGAAAGGGGGATCTGTAACCGTGAACCCGCAATCAAAATCCTGATCCCAGCTAGATAGGGCTACAGATGTTCGGGAATCGCTTCTTCCAGGGGTTGCCTGAGTACCACTGAGTTTTCGAGCGAGCCAATGCCCTCGATTTCAATGCGAACGCGATCGCCCACCTGAAGCGGCCCTATTCCGTCTGGTGTTCCTGTCAGTACCACGTCCCCTGGTAACAGTGTCATCGCCTGACTAATAAACGACACCAGCAGGTCTGGCGAAAATATCATCTCGTCAATCGTTGCCGATTGAGTTGGATGCGCCTCGTGGTTGATGAATGTTTGCAGTCGTGCTCCCGGACTCAGCTCCCGCACAATCCACGGGCCTAACGGGCAAAACGTGTCGAATCCCTTGGCCCGTGTCCATTGTCCATCCCGTTTCTGTAAATCGCGTGCTGTGACATCGTTGGCGATCGTGTATCCCCAAATTTTTGTTTGGGCTTGTTCAGGAGTGCAGTCAACACAATGGTCACCGATGACCAGAGCCAATTCGCCCTCATAGTCGATGCGCTGAGATTGCGGCGGGTAGTGGATTTCTGTTTCTGCTGCAATCACACTAGTGGAAGGCTTGATAAACAGCAACGGTTCCTTGGGGACATCGCCTCCCATTTCAGCCGCATGCTTCGCATAGTTTTTACCAACCGCCACAATCTTTGAAGGAGCGCATGGAGCCAGCAATCGATAGCTGTCAGACGGTAGCTCTAAATTGGTTAGCTGCCCTTTCAACCAGGGGGGAGCATCTAAAACCTGCACTCGTCGATCCAGGTGCAGCAAGCCATAGTGAAGCTGCCCTGTCGTAGTTTCAACTCGGACGTAGCGTTGCGCCATAGTAGATTCAGTTTAACCTGGTATATGATTGTAATTCCTTGCCTCTAAGTCTAGATTTCTGCCAGAAGATGCCTCAGTCGTCAGACTGTTCTCATTTTCTTCGGATTGAAGCGGTTGACAATAGAGGACTGACGTCCATAAGGAGAGAACTACTGTGAATTTTATTTACGAGACCATGTATATCCTTCGTGCTGATTTGGGTGACGAACTAACCGATCAGGCGATCGAGAAATACCAAAATATCTTGCAAGAGCATGGCGCACAAGATATCGACACGCAGCATCGCGGTAGACGCAGGCTGGCTTACGAAATTAAGAAGCATCGCGAAGGAATTTATGTTCAAATGAACTACACCAATGGTGCTGCTGCTGTTGCTGTTTTAGAGCGGGCGATGCGTTTGAGCGAAGATGTGATTCGCTATCTCACAGTTAAGCAAGACGTGCCTAAAATGCAAGCAGAGGAAGCGGTAGTCGAAGCCTAATCTGCCAATGGCTGATGCTGACACCTGCTGCCCTGTTGCGGTCGTTTTGTAGTCACTTACCCAATAGAGTCCATGAAGCTCACGAAGAAAAACCTGGAGCAACGTCTGGATCACGTCTATGATGTCATCATCGTGGGGGGGGGAGCAGGTGGGCTGTCAGCCGCACTATATTTGCAGCGCTATCTTTTGTCGTGCTTGGTCATTGAGAAAGGACGGGGACGTTCTTTTTGGATGCAAGACCTGCGAAATTATCTGGGATTGCCACCAGATACACCGGGTCGAGATCTACTACAGCAAGGTCAAGAGCATGTTCTCTCGCTCGGAGGTGACTACCTGCGAGGCTATGTTGAGAACGTCGAAGATGAAGGAGAGACGTTCGCTGTTAAGGTCAAAGTTGGCAAGCAAGACAGTATCCAGCCCGTCTTCCGTTCCAAATATGTGATTGCCGCCAGTGGCGTGATCGACCATCTGCCCAGCTTACCGGATATGCAAAACGTGTTTGACTACGCAGGATATAACCTGCATGTCTGCATGATTTGCGATGGCTATGAGATCGCCAACAAACGGTGTGGTTTGTTTGTCAATTCAGAAAAAGCCATCAATACAGCGTTTGTCTTGAATTGGTTTACGCCGTACATTACGGTCTTTACTCACGGGCTGGCAGAGGTGGGCAAAGAGATGCGGCAGAAACTGGAGGATTATGGCTATCCTCTGATCGAAACGCCGATTCAGCGATTTGTGGGAGAAAACCACGAAATGACAGGAGTTGAACTGGCCGACGGTTCAACCATTCCGCTGGAAACGGGTTTAATAGCCATGGGGTCGCATTATTACAATGAGTATCTTCAGGGGTTGGATTTGGAGTGGAAAGGGGGCAACCTAGCGACAGATTCCATGTGTCGCACCTCTCATCCTCGACTTTTTGCCGTAGGAGATTTAAAAGAGGGAATAAATCAAGTGTCAATTGCGGTTGCAGATGGTACATTAGCTGCAACCGCAATATGGAAAGATATCCGTCGTGCTTCCCCTCCCCGTCGTTGGGAAAGTAACCTTATTGGAGCTGTAATGCCGTGACCAACGCTGACGTCCTTAGAATCCCTGAGCTTCAAGCAGAAGTTGCTCGTTTACGCGAAGAGTTGCAAATACGAGATCAGCTAGTTCAACAGCTATCTCAAGAGTTGTTTCGACTGGTGAAAGGCAATGCCAACTTCATGCCTAGCCCGGAAGCGTCTGAGCGGCACCTGGCAGAAGTGCGGGCATTGCGCGAACAGCTCCAAGGTGTAGAGCAGCAAGTGCAGTTCTATCAACAGCAAATTTCTGCGCGAGATACTGAAATTTATCAGTTGCGGCAATCTGTTCAAGAGTTAACCGATCGCTCTCGCATGTTAGAGCAGGTCGTTCAAGAACTGCCCCGGATCTATCGCGAAAAATTTGCAGAGCGCATGGTTCCGGTCAAGGAGAAGATCGCCAGGATTCAGCGCGAGAATCGTCAGCTTCATGCCGAGTTGCAAAGCGTGAGTTATCGGCTAGCCGTGAGAACCCGACGAACGACCCAGATTGATTTGCCCACCTTTCCGCGTATGGCGGCGGCTCCAGCTCCGGTTCCTACTTTCGGCAGCGTATAGTGACTACTGCTTTTATTGTGGTGGATGGCGAACGGCATGGACAAGACTGCTTGACACCTGCATCGTTTTCACCAGGCGTGGCTGCACTCAATCAATCTATTTTGGCATCGCCAGGATTTAGCATCAGTTCAACCCAGCAGGACAATTCAGGTCAGGTTGATGCGGTTAACGTTATCTCTGCACAAGCGTTGGCTGCCCTTCCGGCTTCTCGTTGGGAACCTGAAGGCGTGCTGTGTCCACTCACATTAGAGTTGCCGGAACATCTTCCGTTTCCCTACCGAGCCATTTACCAGGCATGTCGGGATATAACCAGTCTGAGACGGCGGGTGGCTGATTCTTTAGGCTATGCTACTGGAACTGGGTGTTTATGGTTGCCACTGGTGCTGACACGGAAGGGACCGCTCTATGGTGAGGTGATCGCGGTTCAACACGACCCGGATAAAACTGAACTATACCCGTCTGGTTACTATCAACCTGTGCATTTACCCGACCGTTGGCGGCAACCCCTGTATCGTTTAGGACAATGGCTGTCGCGATCGCTCAAACTGTTGCCTTCAGTGTATCTTGTTCAATTTGGATTTGAGGGGGAAGCCGTTTGTTTTGATCGGCTGTTACCGTTTCCGGCAGAGCCTGCGATCGCCAGTCTGGGAATTCAAACCCCAGATTTGTTTACCTGCTATTGGCGGTGTTTGGCTCATCAGCCCATCCTGGATTTGGTGATTACCTCATCTAACTATCAGGTTTATCAACCTGTGTCCTCGGCGTTGACCTCTGGTAATCCATAGCGGCTGTTGTTGGGCGGTATTGGGCGGCATTGAACCGAATTTTTACGATCTGTGTAGGTATACAGATTGACACTTTTCCTGAAAGTGCGCCAAGATCATGAGAGAGCTTCATTAAACTTTGTAAAGACACATACATGTCGATAGAGCTAGTATCCCTTGAAACGATCCAGGAAATTGCGCGACAGTATGGCTACTGGGCAGTCTTCGTGGGAATCATGCTGGAGAATGCAGGGGTTCCCATTCCAGGTGAGACAATCACGCTTGTGGGTGGATTTTTGGCCGGTAGCGGTGAACTGGACTATTGGGTTGTGTTGGGTTGCGCGATCGCTGGAGCCGTAATCGGAGACAACTTTGGCTACTGGCTCGGTTTTTATGGCGGTTGGTCGTTGCTAATTCGGATTGGGCAGATCTTCCGTATTGATGATGAGCGGCTGTTAGAACTGCGAGAACAGTTCAGTCAAAATGCCGCAAAAGCGGTATTTTTTGGGCGTTTTGTGGCATTGCTACGCATCTTTGCGGGGCCACTGGCTGGCATTGCCGGAATGCCCTATTCCAAGTTCATTCTTTGCAATCTGGCCGGCGCTAGTATTTGGGCTTCGGTGATGGTGAGCCTTGCTTATTTTGCCGGACGATTGGTTGCACTAGAGCAGTTGATTACCTGGGTCGCCCAGTTTGCTTTTGTGGCGCTGGCGATCGTGGTGGCCTGGGTAGGATTTTCCTATTGGCTGGAACATCGCCGTTACTCTAATCAACTAAAGCCCTAGTCCGCTAAGGCGGCAGTGAGCATACTGTTCTTGCTCCATCATTCATCATGGGTCATGGGTCATTCCGTTTTGGGTCGAATTGACCCATGGCGGGTGGATTTCTGCCGGAGCCTCTAGTACCAAGCGACATCAATGGCTAAAGCCACCTGGACAGCATGCTGCGGTGCTGCAATCTTGTTTTTGTGTTGCAGCACCTTAGTTTGTTGAGCCTGCTTGACGATTGAGCCAATTTGACCTTCTGAATCTGCACCACCGTTCTTATCTCTATCTTTAGAGAGAGACAAGGCACAGTAACATTTCGTTACATTTTATGGCATCACAAACCAAGCACAGCTACCAGAGACTTTAACCATGCAAAACACACCGAACAATCAGGACTATTACGAGCAGCAGTCTGAGCGTAAGTACGGCGAGTTTGCTACAAAGTTCCAGTTTGGCTCTAATCCAAGCGCTGAAATCTGGAACGGTCGTCTAGCGATGATTGGCTTCCTGGCTGCGTTGATTGTTGAGTTAACGACCGGTCAGGGCTTCTTCCATTGGTTAGGTCTAGCCTAAAGTTAGCAGATACATGATCTCTCCCTTTTTGTAAAAAGCTGGAAGCGTTAAGCTTCCAGCTTTTTCTGTTGATCGGCCATACTAGTCCAAGGAGAGTCGATTTGAAACTGCCGTGAAAAACATAGGACTAGTCATTGCGCTAATCATTTCAGGAGGCATTGTTGGCGCGGCTACTGCCGTTTATTATTACTGGAGCCAAGCGACTCGCTTGCCCGCCTGGTACAGCACGCAGGACGTTGTGGTGCCAACGGAAGAGACAATTGAAGCGGCCAGAGACAGGGTTACTCAACGATTGACGATCGCCTCTGACCGGGCGGAAGTGGATGAAGCATTAGATAGCGCCGAGTTTAATGAACTGATGATGACGGCGATCGCAGATAACTCTTCCTACAGTCCTTTGTTGGCTGGGGCAAAAGGATTCAATACTACCATTGAAGGCGATCAACTCCGGACAGGAGCAGTGGTGAATCTGGCTGATATTTCACCCAACCAACTGCAACCCCGTGAGCGCGAGTTTTTGCAACGCTTGACAGACACCTTTCCCGATCTGGTCGATCGGGAAATTTATGTCGGACTTGAGGGGCAGCCTACCGTTGCCAACGATGTGCTCATGCTAGACGACAGCACGACGATTCAGATTGGGGAACTGAAGTTCCCACTGGCAGAGGTTGCGAATCGATTGGGGATTTCTGAACAGGAATTACGGCACGGCATCACTGTGGGTCTGGGCGTTGGTGGCGTTGACATCAGTGAGATTGAGTTTTCTGGCGATCGCGCCCTGGTACGAGGAGCGGCACAGTAACCGCTGACTTCGATAGACTCAGAGTATAGACATTTGTCTACCGAGTTTTACCATTGCCCCATGACCAACCGCCTTGCCCACACCCAAAGCCTCTATTTGCGTAAACATGCCGAGAATCCGATTGACTGGTGGCCGTGGTCGGAGGAAGCGTTAAAGGCTGCCGCACACGCCAACAAACCTATTTTTCTTTCCATTGGTTACTCTAGCTGCCATTGGTGCACCGTCATGGAAGGTGAGGCTTTCTCAAATGAGGCGATCGCCGATTACATGAACGCCCACTTTTTACCAATCAAGGTAGACCGGGAAGAACGCCCAGATTTAGACAGCATCTATATGCAGGCGCTGCAATTGATGACCGGGCAGGGTGGGTGGCCGCTCAACGTGTTTCTAACGCCAGGGGATTTGGTGCCGTTCTATGGCGGTACCTATTTTCCGGTTGAGCCTAAATATGGGCGACCGGGATTTTTGCAAATTCTGCAAGGTATTCGGCGGCTCTATGATACCGAAATGAATCAGGTTGAAGCGGTGAAGGGCAAAATCTTGAGCCGTCTGCAACAATCCACAGTGTTGCAGGCTGTTGAAACGCTGGACGATGCGCTGTTAGGACAGGGGTTGCAGTACAGTGCTGGAGTCATTTCTGCTAGAGGCATGGGGCAGAGTTTTCCGATGATTCCCTACGCGATGACGGCACTGCGAGGCATGCGGTTTAAGCCAGATGAGGCCATGTACAATCCGGCACAGGTCTGCCAGCAACGAGGTTTAAACCTGGCTTTAGGCGGCATTTATGATCATGTGGGGGGTGGCTTCCATCGTTACACCGTTGACCCTACCTGGACGGTGCCGCATTTTGAGAAGATGCTTTACGACAACGGACAGATTGTCGAGTTCTTAGCCGATCTGTGCTGTGCCGGAATGCAAGACCCTGCCTTTGAACGGGCGATCGCCGGAACCGTAGCCTGGTTGCAACGGGAAATGACTGCGCCTGAGGGCTACTTTTACGCCGCGCAAGATGCCGATAGTTTTGTCACTCCAGATGAGCTTGAGCCTGAAGAGGGCGCGTTTTATGTGTGGAAATACAGCCAACTGGCTGGGGTTTTGGCTGACGCAGAGCTGGCAGAACTGGCAGACCAGTTTATGGTGGCAGAGCGAGGCAACTTTGAGGGACAGATTGTGTTGCAGCGTCGCCATGCAGGACAACTCACTGATGCCCTGGAAACGGCACTGGCAAAACTGTTTAAGCTTCGCTATGGGACACTTCCATCTCAAGGGTCAACCTTTCCGCCCGCCCGCAGCAACCAGGACGCTAAGACACACCCTTGGCCTGGGCGGATTCCACCCGTGACGGATACCAAAATGATTGTTGCCTGGAACAGCCTGATGATCTCGGGTTTAGCCAGGGCTGCGATCGCACTCCAAAAGGCAGATTATTTGGAGCTAGCGGCTCAAGCTGCAAGGTTCATTGTGGAACACAAGTGGATAGATAAACGATTCCATCGGCTCAATTATGACGGGCAGGCTTCGGTATTGGCTCAGTCGGAAGATTATGCCCTGTTCATTAAAGCGTTGCTTGATCTGGATCAGGCCACGATGAGTTTGACAACACCAACCGCTCCTTCTCAGTGGCTAGAACGAGCGATCGCCCTGCAAGATGAATTTGATGACTGGCTATGGAGCGTCGATTTGGGCGGTTATTTCAATACGCCTGGGGATGTTAGCCAGGATTTGGTGATTCGCGAGCGCAGTTACGAGGACAACGCCACCCCGTCTGCCAATGGGGTAGCGATCGCTAATCTGGTGCGTTTGGCTCTCCGAACTGAAGACCTCCAGCATCTCGATCGGGCTGAACGAGCCTTGCAGTCGTTTAGCGGGGTGATGGAGCGATCGCCGCAATCATGCCCTACCCTG
Source organism: Oculatella sp. LEGE 06141 (assembly GCF_015207605.1). Taxonomy (GTDB): domain Bacteria; phylum Cyanobacteriota; class Cyanobacteriia; order Elainellales; family Elainellaceae; genus Oculatella. The sequence goes on along the minus strand of NZ_JADEWO010000001.1, from coordinate 132,535 downwards.
TTTGGCGCGTTGGATTGGTACCGCAACCATACGCTGCTGCGAACGACGGCTGAGACGTTTAACGGACTCAGCCAGCAATACTTGCCATCGGTTGTTTGCACCATTGAACCCAACCTGCCGCCCGACACGGTTGGTTTGGTTTGCCAGGGGTTAAGCTGCAAAGAACCTGCCCGCAGCTTCGTTCAGCTACAGGAGCAGATTCAGCAGAGCCAGGTGAGAGCCTGAGCGTTACGGGTGCCTATTCTACGATCGCCCCTTGTTCAGAGGCTTGCTCTGGAAAATTGTGCATCGCACCATCACGCGTTCTGGGCAGCAACGTGCCAAACCGCTGCGGTTCTCCCAGCATGACAATAGAGCAATTGAGCTGCTTGACTACCTCGGTCGTGACATCGCTAATGGCGAGTTCGCCGAAGCTCATCCGTCGCCGCACCGATCGCAGCACCACCAGGTCATAGGACTTGGCCTCGTTCAAGATTGCGCCTGCAATGTGGTCGTCTTTAACAATCTGAATCTCCGAATTGCTGTCTGGGGAGTACCGCGAAACCAGTAGCTTGAGCTGAGACTCAATCCACTCAATTCGGTTGGACGTGGTGCGCGTATCGCAGATGTGTAGCAGCGTGACCTGGGCGTTGCTCGCCGCGGCTAAAATATCGGCAAACCGAATGACGCCACCCGCCCGTTGCGATAAGTTTTCGATCGGTACCAAAATTCGGCGGATATTCGCGGGCGGATCGAGCAACCGGGTAACCGCAACCGGACAGTGCGATGCCCACAGTACGCTATCAATTACATTTCCAAACAGGCGAGCGCGTAACCCGGTTGTCTTTCCCCACCCCATGATAATCAGGTCAGCATTTTGTTCGCGGCTAGCGCGACTAATCCCCTGAGCGGTACTGTCATCAATGCGGTAAAGCGGCTCAGCTTTGACCCCTAAGCTCTGGCTCATTTCGGTAGCTCGTTGCAGTAGTGTTGTGCTTCTAGCCAGCGCTACTTGCAATTGCGGTGCATCCATGTGGGCATGGGCGGTAGTAACCGAGAGGGGGACAATTTTACCTGTTTCATAGCGCACCAGCATGGCTGCCATTTCAATCAAATAACGCTCTGTCTGAGGGTTATAAACTGGAACCACAATGGAAAGCGATCGCTTCTCTACCGTGCTTTCAGTGTCTAGAATCGGTTCTTCCGGCTCAACAATATTGGTTTCGGGAACCGTCAACCCTATTGCACTACGAGCCGTAATCACCGGGCCAAGGGTGGCAGTGACCAGCATGAGAACAATCACGCCGTTTAGCACTCCCTCCGACAAAATTCCGGCTCGATACCCAACGAGCGTTGCCGCCAGCGTTGCCGCTACTTGCGGAATCGACAATGACCACATGGTCACCATTTCGCGCCAGCTATAGCGAAAGGCTAACTTTGCCAATAAAGCCGCTACAAACTTACTGCTAATTAAGCCCACCAGGATAGCCAGTGTTAGCCAAATAGCGCCAAGACTGCTGATAAACGCTGGAACGTCAATTAGCAATCCTAAATCAATAAAGAAAACAGGGACGAAGAGAACGCTGCCGACAAACAGCACTTTTTCTTTGACAGGCCCATCTCCCACGACGCTATTGACAGCCAGCCCGGCCAGGAAGGCACCCACAATCTTTTCAATGCCGATAACCTCAGCTCCCAGGGCAGCAACAAACACAGCCAGCAAGACGAACAGAAATTGGTTGCCCTCTTCATCTCCAGAACGGCGGAAGAATTCTTTACCGAGCCAGTTGAAGCCAAACAGAACAATGGCGGAGTAAATTATAAGCGACAGTAACAGCCTGACCAGGCTGAACACGGTGAATTCTCCCTGATTTACTCCAATACAGATGGCAAGCACCAACAGTGCTCCAATGTCTGTGAAAATTGTTGCGCCGATTGTAATTAAAACCGCCTCGTTGTTGACCACTCCCAAGCGGCTGACAATCGGATAAGCCAGGAGCGTATGGGAGGCGAATAGGGAACCGATCAGGATTGAAGCATTCCAGTCAAATCCAAAAAGCCGCCCAACTATAGTTCCAGTTATCAACGGAACAATAAAGGTGAAGAAACCGAAACTTGCGGAACGGTGTTTGGTGGCCTGAAACTGTTCAATGTCAATTTCTAGACCAGACATAAACAGCAGATAGACCAGGCCAATATCGGATAGGAGCCGAATGGTTTCGCTCTCGGTCTCAAACACGTTTAGACCGTTTGGCCCTAACGCAACCCCTGCTAGTAATAGACCCAACAATCCAGGTAATCTTAGTCGTTCAAAGCAAAGCGGGACGATTAGAATGACTGCCAGCAGAATCGCAAAGGAGACAATCGGTTCGATGTGCATATAGTTTGTGAAGGGCTAAAAACGGCAGATGCCACCAACATTGAGCGAAAGGATCTCAGGCTTTGAACGTAGAGAATTTCAAAAGCATGAGTGTTGCTTACAAAGCTTTAGATCAAATCTACGGGGTTTGCAAGCCGCCAGCTTAAAAAGATATCTAAAGATGGATCTGACTTAAGACCATGCGGAGGCGATCGTAGTCATCTTTCAATAGCACGCTAAGCGATCGCCCTGCTGCTACTAACCAGGCGCGATCGGCTTTCCGAAGTTGGTAAATCTCTCGAATGGCAGCGGCGACCAGGCTATCGATGGGGGCACCGTTCACCTGTAACAGCGTTCGCAAAAAATCGAGCTGTTCGCTGAAGTGAATGACTTCGGCTGGAGCGCAGTAGTAAACGGCCTGATGAATTTGAGGCGGACGTGGAGGAAGATGCTGATAAACGGTAGTGAGGCGGCTAGAACCGTTTGTCGTGGACTGACGCGGCTGGAAACCGACGATCGCCGCTCGAAATTCGGTCTTCAGCATCGCAAAAATTTGTGGCTGCTGTTCCCGCAGATCGTGGAGCGATAGCCCCAGCGCCCGTGCCCGATGAACCGAGTCAATGGGGCTAGTCGTGGCGTGATATACCACGGCATAGATCTGGTTTCCCGATTCCTCATCTGCCGCTTTAACCCAACTGCCAAATGGGGGCATCACGGCAAAATTGAGGTCGTCGGGTTCTAGACACTGCGCCAAAAACTCGGTCGTAGACGTTTCAATCACCTCGGCAATGTAGTTGGGAGGGCGATTTTGCGTGCCAAATTGCGGCAAAGGTAAGCGCATGTTGTCTTTAAAGAGTGAACTAAGTCAGGCAATACGCTACTTTTTGACCCGTCCGGCCTTCGCATCCACTAGCTCTAGCTCTGACAAATTAAACGTCACCAGCTTGTCCCAGTTGCCGCCTTCAAACAGCACGGCAGCTTTACCATCACTAACCCGTTGCACTAACCCCTGGAAGGCGTAGTAAGTATCGTTCTCATTTTTGACGCGAACGGCTGAACCTGGCAGAATCATAGTGTTAGAGAAAAGTAACAACAGTCGTCTTTCAATTTAGCTTAGAGCATCCCCATTAAATCGCGATCAACAAATAGCGGCTTAAATTCGCGGCCTGGAGATTGGGTTAAAAGCGGAGGCGATGGCGATGATTATTAACCGATTCGGCTAACCCAAGGGCAATGAAGTTAGTGAGAAGCGCCGATCGCCCATAGCTCAGCCAGGGTAACGGAATGCCCGTAATGGGAGCCAGACCAATTGTCATGCCAATATTGACGAGAACCTGAAAGACAATCATCGACAAAACGCCGATCGCCAGCAAGGAACCAAAATTATCTTTGGCGTTTTGGGCAATAATCACCAATCGCAGACAGACTAGCCAAAACAGCACCAGCACCACTAAACAGCCAACGAAGCCAAATTCTTCACCTACTGCCGAAAAAATAAAGTCAGTGTGCTGCTCTGGAATGAAATTGAGTTGGGTTTGGGTTCCTTGATTCAATCCTCGCCCTAAAAGCTGACCTGCCCCAATCGCAATTCGAGACTGGATCAGGTGATAACCCCCACCCAAGGGGTCTTGATCGGGGTTGAGAAATAAGGTCAACCGATCCTTCTGGTAGTCTTGCAGCAATCCCCACATGACCCGTCCTAAGCCGCCTGAGATCAGGTTAACCGTAGCGACTCCCAGTGCCCCATACCAACTCCACGGCAGCGTGCGCCAGGCAATGACAATCATCAATGCTGCCCAGGCAAACCAACCCGGTAGAAAGACACCAAACAGAATGGCAGATACCAACGGCGACAGTAAGAGAACCAGCCAACCCGGATTGGTGTTGCTCCAGTACAGCATCCCCAGGGTAATGGCTCCAAAGACGAGGGAGGTACCCAAATCGGGTTGGAGCATGATTAACGTCCAGGGAACGGCGGTAATGGCGATCGTTCGAATCACGCTTGGAATGGTAGCAGCGGCACGCTCCTGTAACGATGCTGCCAGTGTAATAATGACCCCTACTTTGGCAAATTCAGAGGGCTGAACGTTGAAATCCCCCAGGGTAATCCAGCTCTGGGCACCGTTGGCCGTTGTTCCTAAGAAAATAACTGAGAGCAGTACCACGTTGGTCAGGCCGTAGATAATCCACTGCCACTGAATTAGGATTTCGTAGCGCCAGCGGGCGATCGCCATTGCTAACACCAGCCCTGCCCCACCCGTAATCCAGTGCAGTCGCCAGTCGGTTAACCCCAAATGCAGTTCAGCACTGCGAATAGCAACTCCTCCCACAGCCGTTAAGCCAATGGCTAACAGCAGCAGCAGCCAATCTACTTCTTGCCAGGGTTGAAAGAGGGACTTCCAGCTAATGCGACCAAAGGAGCGTTGCAACATACACAGGAGCCAGTAGGAGAGACAATGGAACGACCAATTAAGGTAGAGTCAGTCAAAGGTTTATGCCAGAGCTGCTACAGATACTCTAGCGGCAATTTGTTTGGCGATCGCCGTTAGCGCTTTTGCCGAAGCGGAATCAGGGTCATCAATCACCATCGGGATGCCGCGATCGCCCCCTTGTCGTAATGAAATTTCGAGCGGTACACAGCCCAGCAGCGGTAACCCCAACTCCTTGGAGGTTCTTTCACCACCACCGGACCCAAAAATGTCGTACTGCTGATCGGGTCTATCCGGCGGAATGAAATAGCTCATATTCTCGACAATCCCCAGCACGGGCACTTGCATCTGCTGGAACATTCGCAGTCCCCGTCGAGCATCTTGCAGCGCCACTGTTTGCGGTGTAGTCACAATCACGGCTCCCGCCATTGGAACGGCCTGCGCCAGCGTTAGTTGGGCATCTCCGGTGCCGGGGGGCATATCTACAATCAGGTAATCTAACTCGCCCCAGTTTGCTTGATACAGAAACTGGCGAATGATGCCGTTTAGCATTGGCCCTCGCCAAATCACGGGCTGGTCGGGGTCAATCAGAAAACCCATCGACACGAGCTTAACTCCATAGTTGAATGCGGGTTCCAACACATCGCCGTTGGCTCCTTTCTGCACGGTTACTTTAGCATCTGCCAAACCCAACATTGTGGGTGTGTTGGGGCCATAAATATCGGCATCAATGAGTCCCACTTTGGCTCCCGATTGTGCCAGGGCTACGGCAACATTAACGGCGATCGTGCTTTTACCCACGCCCCCCTTCCCACTGGAAACAGCCAAAATATTTTTCACACCAGCAATGCCTGTGCGATCGGGCAACGCTTTTTGCTGAGGCGTTTCGGCGGTTACCTCGACCGATACTGTCTTCACGCCAGGGATGGTTTTAACCACCTGTTGGCATTCTTCAACAATGAACTCGCGTAAGGGACAGGCTGGTGTGGTTAGCACCAACGTAAACCTGACATCGCCGTCATCAATCTTGACATCGCGAATCATGTTCAGTTCCACCAAACTCTTTTGAAGTTCGGGATCTTGCACAGGTCGCAACACCTCTAGGACAGTGCTGGTTTCCAGATTTTTAGCCATGTGTTCTCCAATCCCAGCCATCACAACTTGGGGAAATGCTAGGTATTAACCGCTATTTTGATCTTAACCGTTCGTCAACAGCCGTAACGATTTGAAAACTCTCCAGGGAAGGATTATCTGGGCACGACTATCAAACCACTAATGCTATTGCCGATGCTAAAGGCTATCAGCACAACCCCCAACAATCCGTGCGAGTTTCGTTTCGTCGTCTTCGGTTTCGTTGAACCCATTTCAGACCGTTCTTGCTCTGCGGCGCTGGCTAGTTCGCTTGCCACTCTGGCGGCATAAGGGCGAATGATCGACCAAATTAACGGAGATAACCAGCCTCTAAGCGTCACAGAATAGGATACACGCGTTCCCCAAACCGTCGATTCGACTCGATAAGTCACTCGCTCTTCAATCCCAGGGAGAGCCAAAATTCTGACGCTGAGCAATTCTCGAGGGGTGACTCGCTCCACAAAAATTCGAATTGGAAACGGAAACAGCCGAGTAACTGCTCGATAAATTAGCCCTGGCTTTGGCAGCAACCCCTTAGGGACGTTAGTGCTAGCCAGGAGTGGATGCCAGGATACATCAGCGATGTTGACTACTTTTCGCCACAAATCATCAACAGATGCTGAACTGATAACTTGATACGTCTCTACCAGTGGACGAAACCAGCCCAAGTCTCGGTGGACAAATCTAGACCAAAAGCCCAGCATCAAATCACTCCTCTTTTGCCGTCGTACTCTTGCCGTCGTACTTAGATAGCAGATGCTATCGTTATTGCTAAACCTTAAGTTAGAAGAAGACTGAAACGGCTGACATTCTCTGCATATCTACTTCTACTTTTCTCTAATAAAGTAACTTTCTCTAAAATGTGTTGATTGTGACTCGAACCGCCCTTTTCTGGTCTGCCGCAGTCGCTAAGCTGCCAATTCTGGGCTTCGACCTGAGCGCTCAACCAAGCGGGGATTTTGAAACAGAACTGAGCTGAAAGTTCTCCAGGTTGGGAGATCTGGTGAGCAAATGCCGCTCCTTTGCTACGTTCCAAATAACCTCTAAGCTTCTCATTGTAGTCTAAGTCACTTTGAGGACAGAATCAGGGTAAACAACTGTTGCATAGATGTTGCATCGATAACGATGAACTTTCAATTTGAAAGCATTCTTTAGGGTTCTTCACACTTGTGTTGCCCATTCCTTGCTAAGTTCATCTCAGGACAGGCTAGATCAAACCTCAACCCAGTATCCCAGACGGTTCAGTATTGACTTTTTAGAAACGACCATGACAAATTTTTCAACCCCTACCATCGCGTCTTCAAGTGCCCTTCCCCCTGCTGATTCACGGGAGCGGGTTCGTCAGTTCATGAAGAGTCTGCAAGACCAGATCTGTCAGACGTTAGAACAACTGGATGGTCAAGCAACGTTTCAGGAAGACAGTTGGGTGCGTGATGAAGGCGGGGGTGGTCGGTCACGGGTGCTTAAGTCGGGAGGCGTGTTTGAGCAAGGCGGTGTCAATTTCTCAGAGGTATGGGGGAATGATCTGCCTCCTTCAATCTTGGTGCAGCGGCCAGAGGCGGCTGGGCATCGATTTTTTGCGACGGGAACTTCAATGGTGTTGCACCCTCGAAATCCTTATGTGCCCACTGTTCACTTAAACTACCGCTATTTCGAGGCTGGCCCGGTGTGGTGGTTTGGTGGAGGAGCCGACCTGACTCCCTATTATCCGTTTGCAGAAGATGCAGCCCATTTTCATCAGACGCTGAAGCAGGCGTGCGATCGCCATCATTCCGAGTATTACCCTACATTCAAACGCTGGTGTGACGAGTACTTTTATCTCAAGCACCGTCAGGAAACTCGTGGTGTGGGCGGGCTGTTCTTTGACTATCAAGATGGCCGGGGTAAGCTCTATCACGGTTCTGATGAAAACGGGGCAGCAGCGGCTTACAGCAATGCTGTCGGGGATGTCGAACCGCGTACCTGGGATGACCTGTTTGGGCTGGTGCAGTCGTGTGGACAAGCTTTTTTGCCAGCCTATTTGCCCATTGTCGAGCGCCGGAAGGACATGGAGTATGGCGATCGCCAGCGAGACTTCCAACTCTACCGTCGTGGGCGCTATGTCGAGTTCAACTTAATCTACGACCGGGGTACCATCTTTGGTCTGCAAACGAACGGACGGACAGAATCTATTCTGATGTCGTTACCGCCACTGGTGCGTTGGGAATACAGCTACGCGCCAGAACCCGGAACTCCCGAGGCAGAGCTGTACGAGGTGTTTCTCAAACCGCAAGATTGGGTCAATTGGCGGCCAGATGCCTCCTAGGTATAACTAGGAGGCGGGGTTACGTCTGTGTTCATTCTGATTGCAGGGGCAACGCCGCGGCGCAATTCCCTACTTTTGGGAGACTGAGCCAGTTCTGTTTCAAAGTCGTCCCAATATTGAGGGCTTAACGGCTGCGACAGCTCCTTTAATATCGACCGTGGCATGTTGCAATTGCCACGGTTAAACCGTATAAGGCTGCTTCACTCTTGCGGACAGGGTTTGGTCTCTGACGGCTCGTTCACGATCCACTTTCTGCTACGAGAGCCTGCAAGAACGCGAGTAATTGTGTCTCTGCTGAGAGAAATTAACGGCGAATGACCTTCAGCCTCAATGGATAGAACTCCTGCTGTAGATGTGAGAACGATGCTGACATTGGGCAACCTAAAAACGGGTAAGTTACGCCGTGTTAAATCATTGGCTGCACGCTTACTCTTGCTAATTGTTGTTTAAGCACCGTCAATCCCAGGAAGGGGAATCCACATGGAGCAAATAGCGCACACGACCCAGGATGGCAAAACGGTCATTGTTCTAACCCCAACCGGGAGATTAGACATCACGACAGCCTGGCAGTTTCGCCTTAAGCTGCAAGAGTGTATTTCTCGGTTGAGTCCGCACGTTGTGGTTAATTTGGGTCAGGTAAACTTTATTGACAGTTCTGGTTTGACATCCTTAGTCGCTGGAATGCGAGATGCCGACAAAGTGAAAGGCAGCTTTCGAATTTGCAATGTTCATCCCGAAGCCAAACTGGTGTTTGAGGTGACCATGATGGATTCTGTATTTGAAATCTTCAATACTGAATCAGAGGCATTGGAAGGAGTTCCTCGTGGTATTGCAAGCTAGATCAAACCAGATCGGGTTGGCAAACTAGCACCTAAGCGAGACAATAAAGATCACAGTATTTTTAGAGTCTCTTGTGAACAACGTCCGCACTGTCTCCGACACGAAGCGAGCCTTCTACAACTTGCACACTCGCCCCATTAACTCTATCTACCGTCGCGTTGTGGAAGAGTTGATGGTAGAGATGCATTTGCTGTCTGTTAACGCAGACTTCCGCTACGACGCGATCTATGCGTTGGGTGTTGTAACTGCGTTCGACCGCTTTATGCAGGGCTATCGTCCGGAGGGCGACAAAGACTCTGTTTTTGATGCACTCTGTCGAGCGATTGAGAAAGACCCGCACACTTACCGACAAAACGCCGAGCAATTGTGTGTTGATGCAAATGGTCTTTCGGTTGATGAATTTGTTTCTCAACTGAAGCAGTTGCAAGCCTCAGATGGGCAGGGAATTGCCGCCCATTTCCGTCCGGTTGCTGAGAACGCGCAGTTTAAGTACAGCCGCCTGTTTGCTATTGGGCTATATACGTTACTAGAGCGGATGAATGCGGATGTCGTTAAGGATGAGAAGCAGCGTAATAGTGCGCTTCAGCAGGTGGCTGAGGCGTTGAATTTGCCCCAGGATAAGGTGCAAAAAGATTTGGAACTATACCGCAGCAATCTGGAAAAAATGGCTCAGGCGCAAATAGTGATGGAAGATATCCTGAAAGCCGATCGCAAAAAGAAAGAGGAACGCGCTAAAGCGAAAGATGCGATCGCGACTCCTCCCACGAATCCTCAAGAATAGCGTTTCTAACAAAGTTGGTACTGACTCGGTGAGTGTTTTGCACTCACCGTTTTTGTATGAAATCATCCTTTGAAACCCGATCCAGCCCTGGTTCAACTGCGTTGGAACGGCGAACCGTGCAGGACGGTGTTGTTGTTAGTTGTGGGCGATGTGGCTGGGTGCAGTTTTGTTAGAACAGATACAACACAGTTCACCCCTAAAGTACCGCCTACCGCCAGGATAGTAAGGCTGGCTCTGCTACCCGTTTGGTAATATCCGTTAGTCATGCCAGGTCAACAGCTTTCTGGACGATAGTGTAAATTTCCGAAGCCGTGTGGCTGTGATGTGTAGATCGAAGTCATGCTTATGCTTTTCCAAACGCTCAAAACTCTGTGCTATGGCGCTTTGGTTATTTTAGGAATGGCGATCGCTCTGGGTGTCGTTCCTCTGCACCAGCGTTCCCATGCCTATCAGGATGCTCCAATAGTAGAGACTCCTCTTATGCCTCAGATTGAGGAACTGGCTGCCGCCTATGTGGCGAAGCGCGACAATGCGGGGTTAGCGATTGGTGTTCTGCACCAGGGGCACTATGACGTGAAGGGATTTGGTCAGGTTCATTCTGCATCGGGCGAAGTGCCTGATGGCAACACCCTATTTGAAATTGGTTCGGTGACCAAGGTGCTGACTGGCCTGACGCTCGCCCAACGGGTGGTAGATGGAACCGTTCGGTTGGATGATCCAATTTGCCGCTATTTGCCGGAAGAACTGCGTCTGTCTGAGCCAGTACAAGCTATTACCTTGCGTCATTTGGCAACCCATACCTCTGGGTTGCCCCGCTTGCCTGACAATTTGTTAAGCGTGGCTGATCCGGCTAATCCCTATGCGAAGTACAAAGCAGACGATTTGTATCAGGCGCTTGCGGACGTGCAACTGAGCCACAATCCTGGTGAACAGATGGAGTACTCAAACTTTGGCATGGGGCTATTGGGGCACCTATTGGAACTCAAGACAGGAACCCCCTACGAACGGTTGGTTAAGGCTACGATCGCAGAACCGTTGGCGATGCCAGATACCACTATTACCCTCTCTGATCACCAGATGCATCGTTTGAGTGCAGGACACACTCCGGAGGGAGAACTGGCGACCCCTTGGGAGTTTGACGTGCTAGCCCCCGCTGCGGCATTTCGCTCTACGGCGGCTGATTTGTTGACGTTACTGGAAGCCAACCTGAGCGATGGGGATGGGGAGTTAGCAGAGGCGATCGAGTTGTCTCAGCAGCCTCAGTTTCAGCAAGATACGGCTGGAATTGGCCTGGCGTGGCAAATTTTTGATACCCCAGGCGGTTTAGTGTACTGGCACAACGGCGGCACAGGCGGGTATGTCAGCTTTGTTGGCTTCAATAAAATGAATCAAACTGGCGTTGTTGTGCTGTCGAACTATGGTGATGTGTTTGCAGGCGATCAGTCGGTCGATCAAATGGGATTTACCCTGTTAGAGTTAGCGTCTAAATTTGCCCTGGACTAGGAACGATCTGTTGAGCATCAATCGAGTCAACCTTACCTCACGCTAAAGCAAGGCTTGAAACTATGGCTTTTTATTTTCCTCCCACCCAGGCTCAAGGAGCGTACCGCTATGAGTCTGCTGGCTTAGAGCAGCAAGGCCCAGCTCGTCTATTCCCGTTTAGCGGTGAAGATGGGTGGTTGCGCTACGGTTTGCTGCAATGGTTTCGGATGGTAAAAGAGCATGGGCGCGTGTCTGAACCGCTGGATCTCATCCTGCATCAACTGATGATGGCCTCTGATACGTTAGACAACCTGTGGAATCAAGTTGGAACGTTGCTAGCCGATTGGCAGGTGTTTCAGTCGGGTTGGTTTAATCTCACGTTGCCTCCAGGGGAACAGTTCAACAGCGTTTACGTGGGCGATCGCCGCAACATGGGTCAAATTTTGTTAGCGGCACGGGAAGCGGCTCTGACTGGGATGACTGCCAAGGATGCACGTGCAAACTTCTACGCGGTGCTAGAAGCGCGGGGTCGCTCACGTCCCAAGGTGAGCCAGATTATTGAACGCGATGGGATGTTAAGCGATCGTGAGTTTGGTCGGCAACGAATTGCTGGCACCAATCCGATGATGGTGCGTCGGGCGCGCGAGACAGAACGCGACCAGATCGAATCGTGGGCGTATCAGCCGTACGCTGTGGAGGGTGAAACAATTAACCTGCCAGAAGCCGCTGCTCAAAATCGCCTGTTCATCGTAGACTACCCGCAACTGCGGGATCTAACCACCGCTGATTTGCAAGTGGGTCGGTATGTGGGCAGTCCACAGGCGTTGTTTTATCGGGCGGCTCGTGGATTGCTGCCGGTGCTGGTACAGCTAGAACCCGGTGGCAAAGTATTCACTCCCGACAGCGCCCCAGACGACTGGATGCGGGCTAAACTTTACACCCAAACGGCTGATATTACTCACCATGAGTTAATCGACCATCTCGGCAACACGCACCTGGCGATGGAGGCATTTGCGATCGCCACACCGCGCCAGTTGCCCACAGCTCATCCGTTTTACCGCCTGCTCTACCCGCATTTTCGGTTTTTGTTGGCGATTAATACCCGTGGTAATCAGATTTTGCTGGCAGACGATGCAGCAATCGAAGTGTTACTGGCTCCCACGCGGGAAGTCTCGGTGGGGTTGATTAACCAGGCATACCGCCGCCGTCCGTTTGCTGACTATGCATTGCCTCATAATATTGCTAGTCGAGGATTAGAAGCGGAGTTTTTGCCAGAATTTCCCTATCGAGACGATGCCCAGCTCGTGTGGACGGCGATCGCCAACTATACGGCTGCCTATCTGCGTCGGTATTACTCCAGCGATCAAGCTGTGCAGCACGACCCCTACCTGCAAGCCTGGGCAGCAGAATTAGGGCAACCGCTGAATTTGCGATCGACCCATGAGTTTCCGCAACTGCCCCACTGGCTCCCGGCAGATCTGGTAGCGCAGACGAACATTGATGTGAAAGAGTTACCCGATTATCCGCGTGTGCCTGAGTTCCCGGTGCTGAGCGCTAACCATGCAGCGGGTACTCTCAGTAGCGTGCAGCAGTTGGTTGATGTGGCGACCCAAATTATCTTTACCTGCACCGCGCAACATGCTGCCGTCAACTTTGCCCAATTTGATTACGCTGGCTACACGCCCAACATGCCCCTGTCCACCTACATCAAACCTGACATTGCTGCTACAGCAACGGATATGCTGCCACCCCGTGAGCAAGACATAAAACAGATGGAGTTAACGTTTGCCTTGAGCGGCATCAAGTGGGGACAACTTGGCAACGATGACTTGATTGGATTTACGGAAGCAGGCGATCGCCAGGTGCTACAACAGTTTCAGGCCGAATTACAATCCGTTGAGCAAACGATTCAACAGCGCAATCGCCAACGACTCGATCGCGATGGGATTGACTACCCGTATCTATTACCGTCTCAGATCCCGAATAGCATCAACATCTAATTTGATTAGGGATTTGATTGGGGCAAAAGCCGATCGCTGTCAGAGGCGATCGGCTTTTGCTATCGTGGCTATGATGTAAACACCGTCACAGGCTCTTGTTTGAGTCGTAAACCCAACAGAATATGAAAAAAAGCCCAAAACTTTGGGGTATGATGCAGACTTACAGTTGCGAGTTAAACTGTTACGCTAGATTGCAAAGCCTTAAGTAAAACCTTAAGATAATATAAAGCTTGTCAACTCAGCTTTGAGGACACAAGCAGCAACGCCAGTATGTAGCCGTTGCATGGGTTAAACGGTTCGAGCCATTTGCACGTATGGTGCCAGATCGCCGCCACGTGAATGCCTCGTCTATTCTTCTCGAAGGGCGTCCCACTTGTAGCAGCTTTCCCTGAAAGAGTATGGACATGTCGGTGTCACGTTTGATTGGCTCAAAATCGGTTGTTCGTCGCCCCCTTGTGTTGGCGGTAGACGACAACGAAGATAATCTGTTGATGTTGGTTCATGCCCTGGAACTGTTTGGGTTCGCTAGTATTAGCACGCTAGAAGGACAAGCCGTCTTAGCCTTAGCAGAAACCCATCAGCCCGATCTGATCTTGCTGGATATTGTGATGGTTGATTCCAACGGAATCGATATCGTGCAGCAGTTGAGGCGGAATTTACGAACGGAACAAATTCCGATCGTGGCGGTGACAGCGCTAGCCAGCGTCGAAGATCGAAGGCAGATGTTAGATATTGGTTGTAACGATTGTTTGTCTAAGCCCTACGACATCAATGCTTTACAAGTACTGCTAGAACACTACCTTCACCCAGTGCTGTCTGCATCTGAGGTGGCGTGTTGATTGTGCCGTAAACAGCACGGCATTGTAACGTGGGTAGCGCTCTTATTACAGCCCGGTCGGCGTTTCGTAACTAAACTGATTCACTGCTACCATCTAAATTGCTTGAGCCTGCTGCCATCTGTTTTCGACTCGAAGCACGGCTAGCGGGTTCACGTAGTTTTGGTGCCGTTTCTAAAATAGCAATGATACCGTTGCGACCGGTCTCAAGCTTGGCATCGCTCAACAAATCGCTGACCCGAATACCGGTTACCTCTGCAATTAACTCAGCCATTTTGGGTTGCAGCGCTTTGTCTAAATCCATACGAACTTTTTCAGCTAAGTCCTCTTGTCCAGAGTTGGTCAAGAGTTGTTCAGGCTGAGTAATGGCTTCTTCGACGATCACAGTGATTTGTTCGCCAAAGATATGACAAGTCACCTTTCCAGGACGGTGACCTAGTTCGCTGGCATATAACGCCTCAACTTGTTGTGAAAGAGTGCGCTCCAGTTGCCCACGGGTCGGGATTGATGGCTGCATAGAGAGAAAAGTGAATGTAGAGACTTTAGCTGTAAAGGATGACGAAGAGTCGTCCTGCGTAAAACTATAAATTACTTAATATTCTTAATGCTTTGGAACGTGTCTACACAATACTGAAAATCATACTCTAGAACGTTGTCAAATTGTACTGTTTAGTGCCCGTTAATCTGTCGCTAGCAGGATGGCTTAACTGTCATACGTGCCACACTACGAGACGACTGGGTAATGTCACAATAGAAGACGTATTGCTTTTGGTGTGTCGGGAGAGAGTTTGCCATGATTTTCGTTGCCTGCTGCGTTGGTGCAGCTATTTTCGGCAGCTTTGTGGAGTACTGGTTGCATCGGTTAATGCATGTTTCGCCGACGATTGGCGCACGCCACCGAGATCACCATCGCCGGAATGTAGGGCAAGGAGTGCTTTGGGAGTTTCGAGATTACATCCTTGGGGGTGCGATCGCGCTATTTCCAATGTTCTTAATTTCGCTTGAAGCAGGTTTAGGCTGGGTAGTAGGGGCGTTTACGTATGCAGCCTTTTCTGCCTATGCCCATCAGCTTCAGCACGACAACCCTAGAAAGTGCTTTTGGATGAAGATGCCCGTTCATTATGTACATCATAAGTACGGCATGTGGCATCACAATTTCGGGTTGGGGGTCGATTGGTGGGATCATGTATTTGGCACCTACAAGTCGGTAGACTGGCTGACGGAAGATGAACTGAATCGTCCCGAACAGGGCTATTTAGAACTGCGTTGGTGGTAGAGAAGAGACCTGGCCTGCAAAAAACAGCTCTAAGAAAACAGACCTAAAAAATAAGGGACGGAAACACTGTTTCCGTCCCTTATTTGCGCTCGAACGAGTTAGTTCGAGTGCTTTGCATAGAGTACAAGCCAGTCGAGCGGATAAGCTTTGGGTTCAACACCCACTGTTTTGACCCGAACCTGCTCCGCTTCAATAGCGACAACCTCAAAAATGGCTTTTAGCTCTGCAACCGTGAGGTCTGGTTTCGCTTTAAGCACAACGCGATCGCCCACACCAATAGGAGTTTGGCTGCCAACCGTGTTGATTGGATCGGGCAAATATGATACGGAAGGTGAAGACTCTAACGGTTTAGAAGCCAGCTCAATGGTTGGTGGGGAGGCCTCCGCGATCGCGGCCTGCCGAAGGTTCCATAGCTTTGCCTTGATGTCTCGTGGCGTTGCTGCCCAGATTTGCCGCTTCTGAGCCTCTGTTAATGACTCTAAAATATCTAGCTCTTCTGCGGTTTTCATGGCAGCCAGCATATCCAACACTGTATTAAGGCTCGACTCGTCTAGCCATTCGGAATCGGGCGAGGAGGATGCATCGGCTGGTGGATCTGGCTGAACGTTTTTGGGTTCGGAGACAGGCTGCGGTACGTGCTGTGGCGATCGCGCAACTGACAGTAGCCGATCGGTACTGCGAGGCGAGTTAGAGGATGAACGTAGCGGATGAGCCACTGGAGGGATAAAAACTGGGTGGAGGATTGATGATGGATCTTCTTCCCTTATAGCAATTTGTAGCCTAAAGCGTACACTTGTTCTATTCAAATTTACAGCAGTTCTTAGTCGAGTAAGCCACAGTCTCGCCAAGATGGGTGTGGGGTATAGGGTTTAAGGCGTGGTGAATGAAAATGAAAATGGCTGTATCTTTAATTTTTCTTTAACGCGGCGCGATCGCACTTCACCTGACCGATCCGCCCCAGTGGATGATTGATACTGGCTGCCTCAGTACTACTGAGATACTGAGACATGCATAAATGCTTCATGTTGCTCCTATGAAGAGAGGGAAGACATTCACCGTACCCCTCGTTGCTTCATCAGGAGACAAAATATGAATAAGTCGATGTGGTTGAGTTTTGCTGTTTCTATTTCGGTGGTGGGTAGCGTAATGGCATCTGCATCCGCACAGCAACTACCAGGCCAGCCAGAAGCCCTGCTACCCCAGCAGCAATTGAATGAAGTAGTGCAGCAGCCCCGCACCATTCCGCAGTCAACGGCAGTGATTGTTTCATTTCCGGCCAGTGTAGTGGTAGATGTTGGGCAAGACCAGGATTATCCGCTGACTCTGCCCCTGGCTCAAGCTATTTTTGATGATCAGGGTAATCTGGTTGTGCCAGAGAACACACCTGTGAGCGTACTGCTGAAGCCAGTAGACGGCGGGGTAGAAATTGCGGCGCAGTCGTTGGTGGTGGCAGGTCAAATTGTGCCCATTGATGCGGCTAGTCCTATGATTCCGGGAACAACCGTAACGCACATGCGGGCCAACGATCGCGCCGTTGAAAATGGTGCTGTTTGGGGCAGAATTTTGGGAAGCGGGTTTGGATTCATGAATCAGGGGAATCCCGATCAGTTCGATCGAGGCGCGATGCTGGGTAGTGCTGTGGGAGCTTTGGCGGGATTACGCAATCCGGAAAACACTCGTATTGTCCAAATTCCTCAGGGCAGTGTTTATGTTCTCTCGCTGCAAGCCCCTGTTGTGCTGGCGGCTCGGTGATAAGCAACGGTAAGCAAGCAGACGGCAGCGAACGAAATGATCGGTCAGTTTGCTGAAGTTAGAGAGATCGGGTGGTGATTTGAGGCTGAGGCTATTCGCTACATTCATTCCTCTGGTTATAGAATTCAGTTCATCCCTGTGAGTCAGACCTATGTGTCCAGCCAGTGTGGGTACCAGTCGTGCCAGTCGTGCCCTTGAAACAGGCGACGCTAAGCTGTGGGTGTTGCTGGTTGGCGTGAACCAATATCACGACGAGCAATTGCCCAATTTGGCCTTTTCGGCAGTGGACTGCCAGGGCTTAGGCGAGGCGATCGCAGCAGCAACCCAGGTTTTTCCCCAGCGCTCTGTGGTGATGCATCACGATGTTGCTGGACAGGATACGGCAACAGTAACCCCGTGTACGAATGCCGAAGAGGGGCGATCGCTATCGGCTCAAGTGGCGGCTCAAGTGGCGGCAACCAGCCGATCACTCGACCACGCCAGACGGCAGTGCTTTCCGGTACAGCCGCCGCAACGGGCGCAGGTGTGGCATAGTCTAAAGCACATTGTTGCAGAAGCGGCGGCTCAGGATACGGTGCTATTTTATTTCTCAGGGCATGGAGTTTTAGCTCCCGACCGTCAACAGGCGGTGCTGTGCCTGGCCGATACCTGCAAGGCTGATTTGCTGCATACCGGGCTAGGCGTTCAAGACCTGCTCCAACTTCTGAGCCAGTCGGCGGCTCGCCAGCAGATTGTCTGGCTGGATGCGTGCCATAGCGGCGGCATGACCTTTCGCGGCAGTAAAGATGAGGCTGCAACGGCTTTACCCAATCCCACGCTGCAACTGGTTAACCTGCTGCGGCAACGAGCCGCCCAAAGTAATGGCTTTTATGCACTGCTTTCCTGCGACCAAACCCAGCAATCCTGGGAGTTTCCAGAACTGGGACATGGTGTCTTTACCTACTACTTAATGCGGGGGCTGATGGGTGAAGCGGCGGATGCTCAGGGCTTAATTGAAGCCGATGCGCTTTACAAATACGTCTATTATCAAACGCTTCGCTATATCGACAAAACCAATCAACAGTTACGGCTGATTAACCAACAGCAGCGAGGACGCGGTGACACTCAACTTCAGCCAGAATATCCGCTGCAAACGCCGAAACGAATTGTCGAAGGCATTGGAGAACTGATTCTTGGCATCATGCCTGCTGCGAGTCTACCGCGCCATCCTCGTCAGGCATTGGTGGTTGAAGGATTAGTCAGCAATCCAACAACGTTATCTCTCTGTAAACTGCTGCGCGGAGCGGGTGGATTTCAACTGAGCTATGTTCCTCAACCGGGTAAAGAATGGGACTGCGTGCGAGAAACGATTCAAACTTGCCTTCGCTCTGTAGGATCGTCGGCTCCTCTCATTCCGGATACGGCAACGGCGCTACTGTATTTGCGGGGGCGATCGCTGCAAACCGATACCGGAGAAGCGCAGATTGCCTTAAAAGACGGCGTTGCCATCAGCCGATCGTGGCTGCGGCAGGAGTTGCGGCGATCGCCGATCGCTCATCAGGTGGTTATTCTCGATTGCCCCGGCGCTACCGACCTCGCCGAGTGGGTGGAAGACTTGCAGTTGAATACAGGGCGAGGCCAGTGTCTCATCGCCTCATCATCACCACCGGATCGGCCAGACGGGTTTGCTGAGATTTTACTGGAAACGCTAGCGGCGGCTGACCCTCAAGTGGGATTGCCGATCGCCGGATGGATAGCTCAAATTCAGGCAAGCTGTGCCACCGCCGGCATGACTCCTCATCTCTGGCTTTCGGGAACTCAAGGGGTGATCGAAGTGTTGCCCGGACGGGTTGGTTCACGGGGCGAGGAAGCGAATGACTTTGATTTAGGGTTGTGCCCCTATCGCGGACTGCGTGCCTTTACTGAAGATGATGCGCCGTTTTTCTTTGGGCGGGACGGGTTAACGCAGCAATTGGTTAATCAACTGAGACAGCGATCGCTTTTAGCCATGGTGGGTGCATCGGGCAGCGGCAAATCGTCGGTGGTGCAGGCT
Source organism: Oculatella sp. LEGE 06141 (assembly GCF_015207605.1). Lineage (GTDB taxonomy): Bacteria > Cyanobacteriota > Cyanobacteriia > Elainellales > Elainellaceae > Oculatella. The sequence goes on along the minus strand of NZ_JADEWO010000001.1, from coordinate 113,333 downwards.
GGGTTAATGGCTCAACTGCGACAGGGCAAACAGCTTCCGGGAAGCGAACACTGGTGGATTCGCAGCTTTCGTCCTGGTGAGCGACCGCTAGAAGCACTCGTGCAACAATGGGTCGATGGCGGCACAGAATCGGAGCGGAAGTATCAGCAGCTTCAGCTAGAAGGGTTGCTTTATCAAGGGGTTGAGGGTTGGGTTCACTGGTTGCGATCGCGTCCTGAACCCATGCTCGTTCTTGTGATCGACCAGTTTGAAGAACTGTTTACGCTGGCCGCCGCAGAGGAACGCCAACGATTCCTGGATCTCGTTCTGGGGGGGGTGGAACATGCGGGCGATCGCTTCAAGCTAGTTTTAACGCTGCGAACAGACTTTATTGCCCCCTGTTTAAACTATCCGGCACTGGCTCGAGAATTGCAGCAATCCAGCGTTTTGGTGCCACCTCGGCTGAACGAAACGGATTATCGTCAAGTCATCACGAAACCTGCTGAGAAGGTAGGATTAACGGTTGATCCTGAACTGGTTGAGGTACTGTTACAGGAACTCAGCCACCTGGCGGGCGACTTGCCGCTATTAGAGTTTGTGTTGGAGCAGCTTTGGGAACATCGCCAGCCTGGAAAACTGTCGCTTGCCGTCTACCAGCAGCAAATTAGGGGATTAAAAGGGGCACTGGAACGGAAAGCGCAGGCGGTTTACGAAGGTCTAGATCCGGATACTCAAGCCTGTGCCCGTTGGATTTTTCTGGCGTTAACGCAACTGGGGGAAGGCACAGAAGATACGCGTCGTCGTGTCTCTAAATCAGACCTGGTGGTTGCCAGATATCCCCTGGCGTTGGTGGAACACACGCTGCAAGCTCTCACGGCGGCTAAGTTGGTGATTGTGAGCGTGGATGACGAGCCGCAGCCATTACCAGAGGGCGATCGCCGCAGTAAGGGAAACGAGGTTGCACCCGCTCGGTCTGCACCCGATCCATTGCTGCATCTGCTCCAGCACGATGTCACGGTGGAAGTGGCTCACGAAATTTTGATTCGTCACTGGTCAACTCTGCGCTGGTGGTTAGAGGAAAACCGCGCCCGGTTACGCGCCCAACGGCAGATCGAACAGGCTACGGCTCAATGGAAGCAAAGCGGACATCACTCCGACTTTTTGCTGCGTGGGGTGCGGCTTGATGCGGCAGAAGAACTTTACGTTAAGTACACTGACGAACTGTCGCCGGAGGTGCAGCAGTTTATTGAAGCGGGGTTACATCAGCGCGATCGCGACCAACAACAGGCAAAACGTCGCCTGAAGCAAGCGCAACGGGCGATCGCCTTAATTAGCACACTGGGACTAACTGCTGCGAGTTTTGCAGGACTGGCCTATCTGCAACGTCAGCAAGCGCAACTGAACGAAATTGCAGCCCTCAATGCCTTGTCTGAAGCGCAACTGCTGTCGCACCAATCGCTTGACGCATTAGTGACCAGTGTAAAAGCCAGCCAGCAGTTGCAGCAGATGAGCGGCTTTGGAGTTGGGTCAACCCGTTTAACGGCAATTCAAACCCAAACAGCAGGTACCTTGCAGCAAGCGGTTGAGAACGCATATGAACGCAATCGTTTGGCAGGGCACAGCCAGGCGGTAAATAGTGTGAGCCTGAGTCCAGACGGACAACGGTTGGCATCGGGAAGTGATGACGCAACGGTGCGATTGTGGCTACCGGATGGCACTGTTGTAAAGCAGCTAGACTTGCCCGATCGCGTCACCTCGGTGGTATTTAGTCCGGATGGCTTATTGCTTGCTGCCGCCAGTGCGGATGGTGCCGTTTATGTGGGTCGTTCAACGGACGATCGCTTGCCGTTGACCTTACAACACAGCGATTGGGCAACGGCGATCGCCTTTAGTCCTGATAGCCGCATCGTGGCAACGGCCAGTCGCGATCGCACCGTGAAACTCTGGAATGCGACGAACGGCAAGTTGCTCCGCACGCTTGTTCAGAATAGCTGGGTGAACGGCATCAGCATCCGCGCCGATGGACAATGGCTGGCCGCAGTGGGCGAAGACGGTACGATTGCCCTGTGGAACCTGAGCAGCGGTACGTTGATTCGTACCCTGGCAGGACATAGCGATCGCGTCAACAGTATTGCGTTTAGCCCCAGCGGTGACACTCTAGCCTCGGCCAGTGACGATCGCACGGTGCGGGTATGGAATCTGGCGAGGGGCACTTCAGAGGTGCTACAGCAGGAGTTTGCAGATCAGCACAGTCATGGCGATCGCGTTACTAGCGTTCACTTTAGTCCAGATGGGCAGATGTTAGCCTCAACCAGTGCCGATGGAACGATTCAGCTCTGGTCAACGGCTCAATGGTCACCCATCGAAACGCTGAGCAGTTCAGGCTCGGCCATGAACAATACGACCTTTAGCCCAGATGGACAGCAACTAATCTCGGCTGGAGCGGATAAGTTAATTCACGTTTGGGACGTTTCGTCAGCGGTTTCACCATCGATAGATGAATCCACCCCGGCGATCGCTGCCAGCTTTAGTCCAGATGGGAACCGCTTTGCAGTAGCGGGATGGGATGGACAAATTCGGCTATGGTACCGGAACGGAGCCGGACAAAACCAGCTTGTGCAGACGATCCAGGCCAGCGACGCACCGATCGCCTCTGTACGGTTCAACGCCAGGGGCGACTGGCTGGCAGCGGCAGGTGCTGACTCGTCGATTGCCCTCTGGGATACTGCAACAGGAACGCAACGGCATCGCTGGGATGCTCATCAAGACAGCATTACCAGCCTGAGCCTCAGTCCAGACGCAACCCTCTTAGCGTCGGGAAGTGACGATCGCACCGTTCGCCTGTGGAATGTAGCGGACGATCGCCTGTTGGCGACATTGAGCGGTCATCAAGATGGCGTCACCAGTGTGGCATTCAGCCCTGCTGGTGGTGTGCTGGCATCGGGTAGCCACGACACCACCATTAAACTGTGGCACCTCGATGGAACATTACAGCGATCGCTCACAGGTCACCGTTTAAGCATTGCCGCCCTGAGCTTTAGTCCAGACGGTAAGTTGCTGGCATCTGCCAGTTGGGACAACACCATCAAACTATGGCGAGTCCGGGATGGTGCCCTGCTGCAAACGTTGACCGGACATTTAGATGGGGTCACCAGCATCGACTTTAGCCCCAACGGTAGGGTGTTAGCGTCTGGTAGTGCTGACCGGACAGTGAAGCTGTGGAACGCGGCCAATGGCAAGCTGCTAAAAACCTTGCTCGGAGAATCAGATACGGTGCTTAGCCTTAGCTTTAGTCCGGATGGCAAAACGTTACTCAGCACTAGCGAAGCGTCTGGAGCATTACTTTGGGATTTAGATTTAGATCAGTTAGTTGAACGGGGATGCGATCGCCTGTCCGACTATCTCAAAACCAGCGCAACTCTGGAAGAGAGCGATCGCTGGCTCTGTCACTGAAGCGCTTAGTTGACCGCATTGGCGGCCTCGTTTGTCTGCGTTTCAGAAAGAATGCTCAGCCGTACCGATTGCCCATCGGTCAGTGAATCACTGCTACGGGCAATGAAGGCTTCACCCGGTTCTAACCCCGACAAAATTTCAACCTGACCATTGGCTCTCTCGCCAACCTGGACGCGACGGGCGATCGCTCTGGCGTTTTCGCCTTCGCCTTCCACCACAAATAGGGTCGAAGGGGTTTCACCTTCGCTGGCATTGAGTGCGGCTTCGGGTACAACAACGCGATCGGCATTACTGGATTCAAAGCTGACGCGAGCTAACATCCCACTGCCAATGCGCCCGTCCGGGTTGGGAATGGTGACTTCAATCGGTATAAGACGCGCTACTGGGTTGGCTGCTGGAGAAATGCGAGTAATTCTGCCGTCAAATGCTTGATTGGCAAACGCATCCAGCCGAACGGTGGCAGATTGCCCTACCTGCACACTGGACACGGCGCGATCGGACACCTGCACAATCACCTTAACCGAGCTGAAATCGCCAAGCTGCAACAGGCTGTCTCCCGGTTGGATTAGATTGCCCGGTTCTGCCGCTCGTTCTAGTACCAATCCAGTAATAGGCGAGGACAACTGTGTATAAGAGCGCCGCCGTGATGCCTCGTCCACAATTGCTTCCTGGGCATTAACCCGACCCTGAGCAGCCACGATCGCTTGCTGGCGTGTTCGAACTTGTTCCTGCGCTGATCGAACAGCTTGCTCTGCGGTTTGCATGGCGGTTTGAGCCGTTTCAGCTTCTTGTATCGAAATGGCACCCTCCCCAGCTAGCGACTGTAAACGGCGGGCATCGGCAGTGGCTTGCTGATATTGCAACCGGGCTTGTTCAACCAGCGTTTGAGCATCGCTAACCTGAGCCTGGGCTTGCGCTACTTCCGACCTTCTGGCGGCAAGTTCGGCTTCGGCTTCGCGCACAGCGGCCACCAGCAAGCCATCATCCAGACGCGCAATCGTTTGTCCCCGTTGAATGCGATCGCCCACGTCTACATTCAGTGCCAAAAGCTGCCCTTCTACCTGGGGGCGCACAACGACCTGGCTCACAGGTTCGGTGGTGCCGGTATATTCGAGCGTTTCTTCGATGCTTCCCGCCTGGGCGATCGCGGTTTCAACAGCGGCAGATTGGTCTCTTTCCCCTCGTTCACCAGAGGATTGTGCCTGGGCTTCCTGCTTGGGCAACCAGCCACATCCGGTCGTAGTGATAAGCAATCCAACCAACAGCAACTGACGGGCGGCGGTAGATAAACGCCGATTAGCTGGGGGAGTAGAAAAAGTAGATTGCATGGTGCTGTTCTGCCAGGTAGAGATGAACGGGGAGGCTCTTACTCATTAATGTAGTGGTTAAGATTTATAAAAGTAAAACCTTTTGCCCAAAACTGACCGATCGGACTATCCAGTCAGTCACTTGCTTTGTCTGACACCGCTCTATAGATAGAAATTTGTCAGCTTGTCTCTACTTCCTCTACTCCACCATCTCTACTCCACTACAGGTTCCAGGCGCAAGCCGCTCTACCGTGCCGATTTAACTGAACTGGCCACAAATGTGGTGATTGGGGTGGTTGCGTCATAAACACCCACAGCGGACTTTTTAACCGCCGATCGAGCAATTTGACTATCCTCAAGACGTGGTTTGGACGGAAAGCGGCTCATGCCCATGCCGAAACAGCGGTTTGGCGCTAGTTTGCTTGAGCTGAGCCAGAGAACTGTTCGTTCCGTTCGTTTCGTTAGTTCAGTTTGAGAGCGCTCACAGGCACGTCATCCCAGGATTCAACGGTGCGGAGACGAGCAACCCAACCGGCGGCTTTTTGCTCGGAAGTGAGGTTGGCTTTAAATGAATCGTGGCATTCCTGCGCCTGGGTTTCGTCACAGCAGGCAATGCAGGAATATATGATTCCAGACGGATCGATCTGTTCGTTGACCCAAATAATCACACTAAACTCCTGGTGGTCGTGAAGGGGCGGTTTGCTAGATGGATTGGCTCGGTGACGACCAGCGGTTCAGCCAGACATTGCCGTGAGCAACGGTTGATTAACGGGATGCGGCTAGCGCTGCGATCGCTTCTTGATCGAGACAACAAATCCGCCAGTCTACTAAGATAACGGCTCCCAGATGCTGATAAAATGCCACCGCGTCACTGTTCCACTGTTGAACCAGCCATTCCAACCGGCCACATTGGCGGCTGAGCGCCTGTTGAGCCAGATATGTCAGCAGTTCCCGTCCAACTCCCTGCCGCCTATAGTTTGGCTGAACAAACAGGTCTTCCATACAGATGCCTGGTTTAATCAAAAACGTAGAGTAGTTATGGAAAAACAACGCACCTCCGGCCATTTCACCGTTGCGTTCTGCTACAACGGCTTCTGCAAACGGATGGGAGCCAAATAGAGCCTGGGTTAACCGTTCGGGTGTAGCAGTGAAATTAGCCGACATGTGGTGATAGTCTGCGTTGGCTCTAACTAAAGCGAATAACTCTGGTACGTCTGCTACCGTAGCGAACCGAACTGATTGGGCTGTGCCGCTTGCCAGGTTAGATAAACTAGCTCCGGCGACTCGGCAGACACGCACGGTGTCCAACAGTTTAGCGCCTATGCGGCGATAGAAGGCGATCGCAGGTTCGTTCCAGTCCAAAACGCTCCACTCTAATTGCCCACAGTGGCGATCGCGAGCCAGCGTTGCCAGATGCTGAAGTAGCGCTTTGCCGACTCCCTGGCCTCGATACCTTGACTGCACAAACAAATCTTCGAGATAAAAACTGGGTTTCCCCAGGATCGGTGAGTAGGTTGGGAAAAACAGGGCAAAGCCAGCGGTCGTTCCATCCACTTCAGCTAACAGCGCTTCAGCGTAAGGATGTGCCCCAAACAGATGCTCCTTTAATGCCTCTGCGCTACCAGTCACTTCATGTAGCAGGTTTTCATACTCGGCTAATGAGCAAACCAACTGGAACAGGGTAGCAGCATCCGCAGGCTCAGCAACTCGTATGCTGATTTGCTGATGGATCTGGGTCACAGCATCAGACATGGCAATCTCAGGTCAACTGACCTGAGCGTACCACAGGAATTAGAGGCAGCCTTATCTCAGCCAGCCCTTTAATCGAGCTGCAACCTGAGGACGCCGAAGTTTTCGCATGGCTTTGGTTTGAATTTGCCGTACCCGTTCACGCGAGAGATTGAATAGGCCACCTACTTCTTCAAGCGTGTGAGGTTCGCCAGTGGTTAGGCCATAACGCAGGGCAATGATATCCTTCTCGCGCTCGGTTAAGACTTCTCCTAAAACGTTGTAAATCTCCTGCCGCATCATCGATTCGCTCATTTGCGCTTCGGGCGACTGGGTGCTGTTGTCTTCCAACAGTTCCATTAGCTCGGTGTCTTCACCCTTGCCTACCCGGTGGTTCAGCGAGAGCGATCGCCGCCGCACCTGCTGTAAGTTGCGAAGCTGGTCGGGTGTTACTTCTAACACTTCAGCCAGTTCCTCTTCTGTTGGGTTGCGGTTTAACTCTTTTCGCAGGTCGCGGTGGGCTTTTTTCAGCTTGTTAAGCTTCTCAACAATGTGAATGGGCAACCGGATAGTGCGGGCATCGTTGGCGATCGTGCGGGTAATGCCCTGCCGAATCCACCAGTAGGCATACGTTGAGAACTTGTAGCCTTTATCTGGGTCAAACTTTTCGGTTGCCCGGTTAAGTCCTAAAGCGCCCTCCTGAATCAGATCTAGAAACGGCACACCGCGATTAAGATAGCGTTTTGCAATTGAAACCACTAAGCGCAGATTAGACCGAATCATCTTGCGCTTGGCAACCCGGCTCTGGTAAAGCCGGTGCTCCAACTGCCGCTCGGTTAGCTCCAAGGTTGCAGCGATTTCTGCTTTGCTGGGTTTGTGTCCCAGTTCTTCAGTGAGGCGATCGCGCAACTCTTCCATTTCGGCCAGCAGCTTAACGCTCCGCGCCAACTCTATCTCTTCGTTTGCTTTCAGTAATGGATACCGTGCCATCTCTTTAAAAAAGGCACCTACCGCATCATCCGAAACAGATTTGCGGTAGCCAGGAGAAGCATCGCCAAATAAGGCATTAATATCGTCAGAATCTGAATCAAACTCAACCGTTACTCCTGCATCAGGTGGATCGATTTGATCCGGAGAAACATCCAGTTCAGGTTCGCTAATACCTGTGTTTAGAAAATCGTCTTCAGAGGGTAAATCCAGTTGAAGTAAGTCAGCGGAGTTATCTCTGCGATCGTCCGTTGCTTGTTTGGAATTGTGATTGAATACCGTTGTCATGTTTAAAGTCGCTGTTCTAACGTTGGTGGTTCCGTTGTTTGTATATCTAAAGCAGCGATAGCGCCAAATGGACTATCACAATGAGTCTTGCTTTGGTGTCGTTGAATAAAATCCAGGCTTGCTTCTCAGCTCTTCTCACAGTCAACAGCAAAGTAGATGGCTCTTCTCAGGGAAGCAAACTATTCAAGTTGCTAACACGCGAAGTTGCGAACGACAAGCTACTAAGAGACAGAACAGAGGCAGATGAAACGTCTTTTGCTAAAACTACCTGATATTGAACTTACGATTGTTCTTCTAACTACAAAATTCAAACTTTCGGCGTACACGACGCTGCAATCCAACTCCTCCCAGTTCTAAAAAGCGGAGTGGCAGTGCGTCGCTGGCAGAAATTGAAAACAAAAAACATCAACTGTAAGTTAGTTGATAGAGGTTATTGAGGCACTTCTCGGTTGTTTAAACGCTGCTGAACATCAGCAGAGGAACGATTCGTTCGTTGAGACAGTTAGCATATTCAAGTTGAATTTACTACACCAACCTGACCCAAGAATAGCTTTGCATGACCGTAAGAGAGTTTCTATCTACCAATGGAATGAAAAGGTCAATCGTTTTAGTCTGTCTGAGCTGTTAGCTGTTAGTTGGTTTTTGCACTCACCCTAGAGATTCGGTTTAACGGCAGGGATTGGCAATCACTCATTTTGGTGAAATTTAAAGCAGATAATTACAGATTTAGATTTACATTGATTGCAAAATAAAATTTAGTCACGCTAGTTTTTTGAGGTTAACATTGCTAAGTGTTACACTACAGCCTCTATCGGCTCATAATCAACATTGATGCCGTTTTCCCTGATTCCAGGCCATTTCAGGCGGCCTGACGATTTGTTTGGTATTAATTATTTGTTCAGGGCATTAGTCAATTTTACGGAGTTCGTTGTTGTTAAAATTGCAGTGCGTGCAGAGTGCAATTTGCGTTTGTAGAAAAAATGAGACTAAAATAGTCTTTAGAAATAATTAACTTTGCTGAAAAAAAGAGCTTTATGAATATGCCAGTGCCCCTTGTTGTTGGTTTGTTGTTGGTCTGAGTTGAGTCATCTTTTTGAACATTCTTTAAAGGATTCCGTTTCTGTCGAATAAAAGTTTACAGGTGAACTGAATTACAGGTGAACTGAAATAGCCTCCTCCGCTACTCGTTCAATTCCTGGATTAAACTGTTGAGACAGGGCACACCGTTTTTGAAGGATGGTTTTAGAAGGGTAGAGTGTCACTCGAACCCCCTAAATCTAGTTCTGGCTCTATCCTGAGTGCCTGGGTGTTTAAGAGCGGTTCTGTTTTATTTCGTCTGTTTTATGTCTATGGTTATGGTCTAAGTCTCTCAATGCAGTTTGATCCTGATCGTCAGCTTGTATCTGGAACTCGCTCTGTGTTAGCCGATGTAGCTGAGTCGAACGGCATCTATGAGGCTACAGTGCCAACATCTCGGTGGGTGGAAGTCCTGGTAGATTGCTCTGGTGTCCAGGGACTTTACACGTATCAGGTGCCCTTAAACCTATCGGTTCATCCGGGTGATATTCTCACTGTTCCATTTGGTACTCAGCAGGTGGGAGCGATCGCCATTCGGGTTGTGCATCAGCTTCCTGCCGATCTCGACCGTAGCTCGATTCGCTGGGTTGAGGACATTGTTAGTTCGGGCTTTTTCCCGCCCTCTTATTGGGCATTACTGCACCAGGTTGCTGACTATTACTGCACGTCGTTCATGCAGGTGGTGCGCGTTGCCCTGCCGCCTGGTTTGCTGGGGCGATCGCAGCGGCGTATCCGGCTCAAGCCCGAAACCATTCCCCCCGGAGCCGATGTATTTTTACCTGCGGCGGCTCAACACCTGTTATCTTGCCTCAGGGAACAAAAACAGGGAGATTACACCTGGCACTACTTACAGCGTCAAGTCCGCAATGCTAACCGAGGATTGCGAGATTTGCTGGCACGTGGCTGGGTCGAGAGCTATTTAGAGCCTCCTGCCACCATTCGCCCCAAGCAGCAGCAGGCTGTAACGTTGGTTGCCGAGCCACCTCTTGCCTCGCTGAGTCCCCGGCAACAAGAAATTTTAGATGTGTTAAAGCGACGAGGGGGTGACCTCTGGTTGCAAGAGCTATTGCAAGTCTGTCATGTGAGTTCGTCCGTTGTAAAAGCCCTGGCTCAGAAAGGATATGTGGTGATTCAACCGCGAGAGGTGTTGCGCTTTGAAGCAGGGCTAGAGATGGGTAGCGATCGCCCCAAACGCCTGACCTCCGCTCAGTCCACCGCATTAGCCACCATTACCGCGCTGACAGGATACAGCTCCGTTTTGCTGCATGGCGTAACTGGCTCTGGAAAAACGGAAGTGTACCTCCAGGCAATTACGCCAATATTGCAACAGGGAAAATCTGCTCTGGTGCTGGTTCCCGAAATCGGCTTGACCCCTCAGCTCACCGATCGATTTCGGGCACGCTTTGGTTCTAATGTGCGGGTGTATCATAGCGCTTTATCCGATGGCGAGCGCTATGACACCTGGCGGCAGATGCTCAGCGGTACCCCTCAAGTGGTAATTGGCACTCGCTCGGCTATCTTTGCGCCGTTGCATCATTTAGGGTTGATCATTTTAGATGAGGAACACGACAGCAGTTTTAAGCAAGACCAACCCGCTCCCTGCTATCACGCCCGAATGGTGGCTGAATGGCGAGCGACATTGGCTCAGTGTCCATTGGTTTTAGGGTCTGCCACTCCGTCCCTGGAGAGTTGGATCAAGGTTAACCCGCCTGATCTGGTGCAAACAGGTAATGAGCAGTGTGTTTCTGAATCAACTGCGCCTGCGGCCCTTTATCTTTCCCTGCCCGAGCGTGTTCAGGCTCGCCCAATGCCGCCGATCCAGGTGGTTGATATGCGGCAAGAATTGCAGCAGGGAAATCGCTCTATTTTTAGTCGATCGCTTCAACTGGCGCTAAAGCAGCTTAAGGAACGAGGGCAGCAGGGCTTACTTTTTATCCATCGGCGGGGGCACAGCACCTTTGTTTCCTGCCGCAGTTGTGGCTATGTCGTCGAATGCCCAAACTGTGATGTTTCGCTGTCCTATCACCAAATCCACTCTGGCGGCTTTGATTCGTTACGATGCCACTATTGCGGCTACAGCCGATCGCACCCTCGCCAATGCCCAGACTGCGGTTCTCCTTATCTAAAACATTTTGGTAGCGGTACTCAGCGAGTGATGCAAGAGCTGGCTGAGCAGTTTCCAGAGTTGAAAAGTATCCGGTTTGATAGCGATACAACCCGTACTAAAGGGGCACATCGAACCTTGCTGACTCAGTTTGCCCAAGGAGAAGCCGATCTGCTGGTTGGAACGCAGATGCTCACCAAAGGGATTGACTTACCCCAGGTGACGTTGGTTGGCGTTGTGGCGGCAGATGGTTTGCTTCATCTTGCCGATTATCGCGCCAGCGAGCGGGCGTTCCAAACGCTGCTGCAAGTTGCTGGACGCTCAGGTCGGGGAGAGGAGCCAGGGCAGGTCATTTTGCAAACCTACTCGCCTCAACACACGGTCATTCAGGCCGTACAGCAGCATGATTATCAATCGTTTGTCGAAGCTGAATTAGACAAGCGAGCAGCACTTAGTTATCCGCCCTATGGTCAGTTGGTGTTAATTCGGCTCAGCAGCATTAACGCCGATGCCGTGCAGCAAGCGGCAGAACAGATAGCCGAGCGGTTGCGTCCGACTATTGACGATGCAGGCTATGAATTGTTGGGACCTGCCCCTGCGGCAGTCATTCGAGTCTCGCGGCGCTACCGTTGGCAAATCTTGCTGAAGCGATCGCTGCAATCACCAGGTAAGCTGCCTGCGCTTGAATCCCTCCGCACCGTTTGCCCCAGCTCGGTCAGCCTGACGATCGACATTGATCCGCTGACTCTGATGTAACTTTAGATAAAATTTATCCCCCGGCAGCGATCGCTGCCGGGGGATGGGGTTATGCCCTTGGTTGGGCTTTAATGCAACCCAACCGCGCTGCCTCACTCTGTCAAATGCGGCTTAGACCGAACCTTTCGCTTTTGTCGGCGCTCGGCAGCAGCGGCAATCGCCCGGTCAACCGGGAATCCAGCTACCGGAATAACTTGATACTTGCGGTTTTCCTCTAAGGTCTTTAGCTCAGTGTATTCAACCCAGTGGATGCAATCTACCGGGCAGGTATCGATCGCTTCTTGAATCACCTCTTCCGTGTCACCATCCTGGCGAACCACCCGCGATCGCCCATAGTCAGGCTCAATGTAAAACGTATTGCGCGCAACATGAGCGCAATGCTTACAGCCAATGCAAGTCACTTCATCAACGTAAACCCCTTTTTGGCGGTTAAAGCCGCCCAACTCTGGCTCTAGCCCACTCCGCTCTGGAGCATCTCTTAGATAGCCCCCTAGCTCTGGCTCTAGGCCGGTTACGGGTGTAGTTGCGGAATACTCCACTGACCAATGCGGGGAAGACGTGAAAAAATCAGCCATTATCCATTCCAACGCTGCAAGACCACACGAATAGAGCCATCCTGATTCTGCTGCTGCTCAGAAACCTGGAATCCTTGCTTGGCTGTTTCGTTTAGAACAGTACAGTAAGCATAGCGCTGGGTCACTTGGCTGATGAATCCATCCACGGTGAGAGTCTGCTTCCAATATTGCAGGTCGGCAACCAGTTCATATTCTTGACCATTCCACTTAAAGCCGATGTCGTAACCATTGTCCTGTTCGATGGCTACTTCAGCAGTCTGGGTTTGACCACGGTATCCTCTAACGGCTTGAGGTCCGGGCTTCCAATCAACGCCTAGATCGGTTAAAGCGGATTGCAACGAAGTAAGATCGCGAATTTGAGTTTTAATCTGGCTAAAGTGTGACATGGGCTTTGGCTTAAAGTGGATGTGGAACAAAAAGGGCAACTGGCTGAAAACAGCCGTTAAAATTACCAGCGGCTATGAGCAGACTGAACGACGGTGGACTCAGCCTGCACGACTGCCTGAGCGTAAAAGTCAGAAGTGGTTTCCTGAGCAACAACTCGACCTAGCTGAGCTTCGATCGCAGCCGTTACTTCGGCACAGGTTGCGCCTACGATTCCTGTAACCTTTTCTTCTACTCGACCGTCTGGATGAATGACGAACTCTAGCGTTTCCATGCGTTCGATGATCCTGTGAACTAGCTAACCAACCGCTATCGGCTAAATATTAAAAAACACTTAATGTTGTTAACAACTTAATTGAGAGTGGATGGCGTGATACTCGACCTACAGAGTGATTTTATTAAACTCTCCCACTCGAAGTTAACTAAGCAGGCTTAAAACGTAAAAAAAGTTATTAATTCTGTGAGTCGTTGCTTTTGTTAAGTCAGTGTCGCTTAACTTCCGGATGCCGTCAAGTCACAGACAAACAGAAAACATGCCGTTGTTTGTGAGTCAAACGAACAGAGATCCAGCAAATAGAGTTTTTTGGTTCGGTGTGTTGTCGGCAAGACAACCCTCGATAATGAGAGGTTGTTCCATTTGGCATACCACATATGAACAGAGACGCGATCGAAGATGGCCGTAACGCTAATTCACTGCAACACTCTCCCATTCGAGTCGGTGTTTTAGGGTTTGGTGGGTTGGGGCAGGCGGCGGCGCGGGTACTTGCGCTGAAGCAAGAAATGCAATGGGTAGCCGCTGCCGATCACAAAGGATATGTATTTGCCCCATCCGGCCTGAGCGTGGAAGACTGTGTCAAAACCTATCAGACGCAAGGTTCGCTGGGCTATCTGGAACCTTTTGGAGTTCTCAGCAACAACAGCATTCACGATTTGCTTGCTCAAACGGTTCAGGTGCAAGGGTTATTTCTGGCGTTACCCAATCTCCCCAACACGTTCATGGCAACTGTTGTGCGCCAGTTAATTGACCTGGGATGGCAGGGCGTTGTGGTAGATGCCATCAAACGCACTACCGCAATGGAACATTTATTTCAAATGGAAGATGAGCTAAAGGCATCTGGCATTACTTACCTGACGGGGTGTGGTGCAACCCCTGGCTTGTTAACCGCTGCCGCTGCAATCGCAGCGCAGAGCTATACCGAAATTCATAGCGTCAACATCACCTTTGGCGTTGGCATTGCGAATTGGGAAGCCTACCGAGCCACTATTCGAGAAGACATTGCCCACCTGCCGGGATACGATGTCGAACGGGCTAGAAAAATGACCGATGCTGAGGTTGAAGCGTTACTCAATCAAACGAACGGGTTGTTGACGCTAGAAAATATGGAACATGCTGACGATTTGATGCTGGAGCTAGCTGGAATCTGCTCCCGCGATCGCGTCACGGTCGGCGGAGTTGTGGATACACGGCATTCTAAAAAACCTCTCAGCACTAATGTCCAGGTCACAGGACGCACCTTCGAAGGCAAAATCTCTACCCATACCTTTACCTTGGGGGACGAAACAAGCATGGCAGCTAATGTCTGTGGGCCTGCCTTTGGCTATCTCAAAGCGGGTGCGAAACTGCAACAACGTGGCGTACACGGTTTATTTACGGCAGCAGAAGTAATGCCTCAGTTTGTCAAGTAAAGCTCTCATTCCATTGAGGGAAAGGGTCTAAGACGAAATTAGCGCGACTAAGAACCTACGTGTATGTCGGTATATTTTGGCTGATTATTTTGCGATCGCCGTGATATCACTGAGACGACTCCGTAGGAGTCAAACCCCTGACGGCTACCCTATCTGCCCTGTTTTTCTAATCAGGAACGTTTCAATCCGGACTTTTCTCTAGTTAGGAGAGCCAGCTTAACCAACAGGCTACAATCCCTCACCGTGTTATTACTGTGAGGGGTTATAGTCCGTGGCAACGTCGCTGTGGTTTTGTGATGATTATTACATGAGCAAGTTGTAACCAATCTCTACCTTGCTGCCGTGCAATCGTTGTTTAGTCCATTGCATTAGTCATGATGTCCTCTCTTCACAGAATTCGAGCAGCATTCCAGTTGCAGCCAGGGGAATCCCTTGAATCGTCTGGAGACCGTCCTGATTCTCATCTAGTCAGTGTGCCTTGCGGTGTTGACCGGGTTGGATCCAGTCGTAAGAGCGATCGCAGTTTGGCTCACTTTAGCCTTGGTACCGTCACAGTTGTGTTGGGGGTCATTGGGATATTAGCTTCTCATCTGTCTCCCGCCGATTCAAGCAGTCAGGTATGGGTTTCTGGTATTCAAGTTTCACAGTTAGAAGCGTCTAAAATTCTTGCGGGGGCTGACCACGAGCCGCCGGGTAAAGAATCGTCAGAAGTTGAAAGCAATCTCCAGCCATCGGCTTCTGTAGCGAACCTACCGTCGCGAACCCTTGCTTTATTCCAAGGCAGTCCGCATCTGCAAACGGTAGAGTTTGCTGCAAACGCATCCAACGCCACGATGCAAGGGCAACTGCAAGACGCCGTGGTAGAAACCTATGTTGTTCAAGTTGTTAAAGGGCAGACGTTAACCGTTCTGGTGCGGGGTGCAGATGTCGCAATGACGCTTTTGCAACCCAGTCACCAGCAAGTTGATGTAGTTGCTCGTCAAACTTTGAACTGGAGCGGCACCATTTCAGCCGATGGCAATTATCTCATCCGAGTTGCCGGTTCTGGCCCCTACTCGCTAGATGTAGCGTTAACTCAGTAGTTCACCAACTCCCAGATAGGCGGCAGGCCAGTGATCTGTAGCGATCTTTGTCCTGCTGCCTGTTTCTAGCAGCAGCCTACGTCAGCTCCTAACGGCTTTATGAGTCAGTCAAGTCATCCATAGCTGAAATTTTTGGTTCGATCGCTTCAATCTCAGATTTTGTATCCGCTTCAGGGTCGAAAACGGCTTGAGTGACAAACGGCAGCCCGGCTCCTCGTAAGCCCCGTGCAATTCGTTCCGGTGTTTCTGGAAAAATCACAAACAGTGGATAGGTTTCGTCTGCGCTTTCGCTGATCACATGGCGATAACGGGCTGGCATGAGCCACTCGTATCCTTTATCCAGGCAAGTTTGCGTTTGTCTCCAGCGATTAAGCAACTCAGAGAAGTCTTCCTGGGGACGATGGATAAAAACGAAGATTTCAACACCAGTCTTGACCTTCCACTCTGGGTCACACATCAAAATAGCAACATCGCACGGCAATTGAACTAACGCTTTAGCGTCAGATGCAAGATGATTTGCTCCTGCCGATGCGGCATAGTGACGAATTCGAATCAGCGGTAGCGGAATCGTAATAATGCTCTCCTGAGGCCGACGCATACTTGGAATCAGTTCCAAATAGGGTCGAAACTGTTGCAGGAGTGCGATCGCACCAAAATGGTCACTGTACTGTGCCAGTAGCTCTTCGTACTGAGACTGCTCAACAGTCATAGTTTGCGAACCTGCTGAAAGCTGTACTTGACTTTAAAATGTTAGCAAGGCAAAGCCTGTGCTGTTTCGTCACGTCATAAGTAAGCGGTCAGCGTCAGCATAGAAAACAAGCTAGACGCTAACCGCAGCAACAAGCGATCGCTCTTAAGTAGTGTTTAGAGCTTGTCTAATTTGAAAAGCGTTAAATGTCTCCTGCAAGGACATAACATTCGGCAGATATTCCTTGAAAAAAAACAGACGTATCGCCCAAATGCCATGCCCTATCGATGTCGAGCTACCAAAGGGATGACTGAATCGTCCTTACTTGATAGCGTCCATTACCTTAAACATAGGTAAGTACATTGCCACAAGAATGGAGCCTACCATACCGCCGATGACGACAATCATGATGGGTTCCATAATGCTTGTCAGTCCTTTTACCGCCTGTTCAACTTCATCTTCATAAAAGTCGGCAACTTTCATCAGCATGGTATCGATTTCTCCGGTTTCCTCACCAATACTGATCATCTGAATCGCCATCACTGGAAACACCTGCTCACGCTGAAGTGCAAGGCTGATCATGCCTCCGGTTTGGACTTCTCGTCGTGCTTCGTCCACAGCATTGGCAATAACTTGATTGCCAGCCGTATCTCTAACAATTTCTAGAGCCGTTAGAATTGGTACTCCAGAGCGGGACAGTGCCCCAAATGTACGACAGAATCGAGCGGTAGCCGTCTTCTGGATCAAATCACCAAACAGCGGCATCTTCAAAAAGAACCGATCCATCGTTTCCCTTCCTACTGCCGTTTTGTAGTACTGCTTGTAAGCAAACGCCAGAACGATGATGAGAACGATGATGGTAACTGAGTAAATTGGAGTCCTCAGAACTTGACTAATCAGCATCATGAAAGCCGTGAAAGGAGGCAGTTCCGCATCTAGCTCTTCAAAGATGTTGGCAAAAATAGGCAGTAGAAAGACCGTCATACCCACAAAGACGCTGACCGCAATGAAGCCAACCGCCATGGGGTACGTCATGGCTGATTTAATCTGGTTTTGCAATCGTGCTGTATCTTCCAACAATTTGGCTAAACGGTTCATGACTTCGTCTAGCACACCTCCAACTTCTCCAGCCTGAACCATGCTCGTATAAAGTCCGTCGAAGCACTTAGGATGCTTCCGCATGGAGTCAGACAAGTTGGTGCCTTGCTGTACATCAGAACTGATCTCCTGAAGCGCTTTCTTCAGCTTCGGGTTGGCGCACTGGTCGGACAGCACGCCAAGACCTCTGACCAGTGCTACACCTGCGTTAATCAGTACGGCAAACTGTCGCGAGAAGATAGCCTTGTCTTTGACCGTAACGCTGGTCATTGCACCCTGGATATCTTTCAAATCAAAGCTGCTGAGCTTATCGAATAATCCTCGGTCTTCTGTCAATTCTTGGACAAATAGCCCCTGCTCTCTCAGGGTGGAGCGGGCTTCAGCAGGAGAGTCTGCTGTTATTTTTTGCCGTCTAGGGTTTCCCTTTGTATCGCGGGCGCGAACAACATAGGTAGGCATAGCTCACACTTTCATGAAGGGATAGTTAGAAACTTGATCGAAGAGAAGATTAGGTTGCCGTGCTTGGCCTAACCTCTCTGAATAGATACTGTAAAAGAATCAAAGATGCAATGAGTTTCTGTTGCAGGTTCCGATCGCTACCGTTAGGCACAGCAAAATTAGTGACCAGCATCGTCTGCGTGACTTCTTAGGGGTCTAATGTTTTGCCGCTGCAGCGGTTCCAGGTTTAGCAGCCCCTGGTACTGCACCAATCAAACGCTGCAACTCGTCTGGTCGAGAGGTTTTGGACATCGCTGCCTCAAACGAGATCCCTCCTGACTTATAAAGGTCGGCTAAGACCTTCTCCAATGTCTGCATACCTAACTTACCGCCAGTTTGGATAGCGGAATAGATTTGTGAGGTCTTACCTTCACGGATCAGGTTAGAAATGGCAGGTGTAATTACCATGATCTCCTGCGCCATCACCCGGCCAAATTCACCTGGCTTCGGATTTTTCTTGGACACGAGAGTTTGGCTAAACACCGCAACGAGGGAGTTAGAGAGTTGCACACGTACTTGAGTTTGTCGTTCAGATGGGAAAACGTCGATCATCCGGTCAACGGTTTGTGCGGCTGAACTGGTGTGCAGGGTTCCAAAAACCAGGTGCCCTGTCTCTGCGGCAGAAATTGCTAGGGAGATAGTTTCTAGATCACGCATTTCACCAACCAGCACAATATCCGGATCTTCCCGCAGAGCTGCTTTTAGTGCGTTAGCAAAACTCTTGGTATCTTCGCCTAACTGTCGCTGGTGAATCAAGCTTTTGATTGGCTCATAGACAAATTCAATCGGGTCTTCAATGGTCAGAATGTGTTCTGCGCGGGTACGGTTAATCAGGTCAATCATGGCGGCCAGGGTGGTCGTTTTGCCGGAACCGGTCGGCCCAGTCACCAAAATCAACCCTCTTGGCTTTTCAGCCATCTCTCGAACCACATCTGGTAACCCTAGCTTGTCGAAGTTAGGAATTTTAGAGCTTAATGCCCGCAAACATGCAGCATATGTGCCTCGGTCTTTGTAGACGTTGACCCGGAATCGGGCTAACCCTTTTACGCCGTACGAACAGTCAAGCTCCCAGTTTTGCTCCAGGTTTTTGCGCTGAGTGTTGTTGAGCATGCTGAAGATCAGCCGTTGACACTGATCCGCTGTCATCGGTTCATCCCCGATGGGGGTTAAATGGCCGCTAATCCGGAAATAGGGCGGTACTCCTGCGGATAAATGTAGATCGGAACCGCCCATCTCGATGAGCTGTTCCATCAGGTCTTCAATCATTAACTCCATGTTGAGCACTCCTTATAGCGGTTGGACGACTTGGCAGTATGGAAATTTAGGGTGATACCAATCACTAGTAACCTTGAATAGCGTCTGAACGATGGCTCCTCCAAAATAATTAATCTTGGAAGCGAGGAGTCATGCAGTAGGGGCAATCGAGCCACTCTGGTTTATGTTCTGCCGCACAAACTCGACATGTGAGCGAACTCTTGCGTTTGGCTTTTAGCTCTGCTTCTAACCCGGTGTCAGTGAACGTGACCCGTTCTACTTCTTCTAAGGTGGTCATCCCTTCATGTACCAGGTTTAAGCTGTATGCCAGCAGTGTCTTCATCCCTTCCTCTACTGCTACTTCTTTGATGCGCTCAGTGGGTGCCCCTTCAGTAATCAGGGTTTGTAGCCGTTCAGTCACCCGCATCACTTCGTAAACGCCGCAACGTCCTTTATAACCAACCCCTTTGCATGCGGGGCAGAGGGTGCCTGCCTCTTTTTGCGCTTGAAACTCATCTTGATGCAAAGTATTCGCTTTGTAGATACTGATATCGCTATCTCTAGAGGTGGAAAGCCCAAATCTAGCGAGTTCCTCTGCGGTTGGAGTATAGGGAATGCGGCATGTTTGACAAACCCGCCGCATCAGACGTTGAGCCAATACGCCAATCAACGAACTGGATACCATGAAGGACTCAACACCCATTTCTTCCAGACGAGCGATCGCACTGGCCGCATCGTTGGTGTGGAGCGTTGTTAAGACAAGGTGTCCAGTTAAAGCTGCTTCGATCGCTGTTTTGGCAGTTTCTCTGTCTCGCGTTTCACCCACCAGAATCACATCGGGGTCTTGTCGGAGAAAGGCACGGAGGATAGAAGCAAAGTCCATCCCCTTTTCACGAATCACCTGAACTTGGGTGATGCCCGGCAGAGAATACTCAATCGGATCTTCTGCCGTGCTGATGTTAACCCCCGGATCGTTACGTTCTGATAGAGCTGAATAAAGGGTTGTTGTTTTACCTGATCCCGTTGGCCCTGTTACCAAAATCAGCCCAAAAGGCCGTTTAACCATGTCCTGAACGATAGACAACGTTTCAGGATCTGCGATCAGTTTATCCAGTCCTAGCTGGGTCGCTGAGTTGTCTAAGATTCGGAGAACGACCTTTTCGCCGTATCGACTGGGTAGAGTACTAACCCGAAAGTCAACTTTACGACCGTCAAAAATTCGACGGATGCGGCCATCCTGAGGTTGCCGCCGTTCAGCAATGTCTAAACTGGCGATAATTTTAAAGCGGGCTGTAACAGAAGGCACAATCTTCTTGGGGAGCGGATCAAACGCCTCTCGAAGTACGCCATCTTTGCGGAAGCGAATTCGTAGCGACTCTTCTTGCGGCTCAATGTGAATGTCTGAGACACCTTCCTGCAATGCTTTGACCAGGATTTTATTTACTAAAGCAATGACAGGAGCCGCTTCTGGATCTTGAAGTGCAGCATCCAGGTTGGCTTCTGAATCGTCTTCAGGCTCCTCTAAGTCGAGGTATTCCAGCCCTTCTAAATCTGCCTTGACATCTACCTTAGATTGCAGTTCCAGAATCTTCTGGCGCTCAACCTGTTCATCTAAATACTGGGAAATTAATCGTTGGTAATCTTCAGCAGTGATGACCATCCGCTGCAATCCCAACCCCTGTGGCCGGAGAATACGATTGAGATCGTCTTGAGCCGCGAGGTCATCAGGATTGACCATCGCTACTAGAACAAACGGAGGTTCAGTATTGCTGCGAGATAAAGGAATGAGTCGGTAACGACGACAGATATCTACTGGAATCAGCGTATCGATTAACTGGCTCAGCTGGTTGTTGCTGATCTGGTTAAGCTCTGGGTCAAGCGACTCGACACCATAGAGAATCTTTAGCTCAAATAGTTGCTGTTTCTTGTATTGACGGAGCAGATCCGCAGGAAGCTGGCGACCTGTCAGCGTTTCTAGAACCTCAGTCAGGGGTTTCCCGGACTTACGGCTCTCGACTAGAGCCTGCTGCATCTGTTCAGTGTCAACGTAGCCAGCTTGAACTAGCTTGTTGCTAAAGGGTGAGAAGTTATGTTGTACGACCAGGGCACGCCGCTGAGACGAGGAGTTAGCCATAGCTGATGCAGAAAGATTTCCTTATAAAGTGTTCCCAGATTTTTCGGCTAGAAGTCACCGAAACCCATGCAAATCCATGCAAGTTGTGGGCAAGTCGTAAGGCCAATGGCAACTGTTGAATGGATTGGCCGACCGTAACTCTCCTGTAGAAGTCGATTGGAGTTTGAACGAGGTAGTAGCGCTCAAATGGTAACCCGATGCGGGTGGTTTAACAGAATCGTGAATTACAGTTGCAAATCACGTGGCTTTGCTGCATGGAGCATTTGCTTTAAAGGCGAATAATGTCGATAATTTGCCTGGACAAAAGTACTGATTTGAATCGACGTTTCAGGCTGTGCCATTGCAGAAGGGGGCTTTGAGTGGAGACCTGGCGTTAATTGCGATCGCCACTAAATGCTAAGATGCCCCGGAGGAGAAGCAATAATTGCAGTATCCGTATACGGATACGCTATACCTAGAATGAAGCTGTCCATCGATTGGGGAGCTTTAATGTTGTAGAAACGCAATAAGCGGTTAGATTGAACAATTTCTGATCTGGATTGACGCACGATGACTGAAGAAGAGAAGCAGTTAGAGAATACTCAAGAACCAGTGGTTGAAGCTACTTCGGAGACTGTGGAGGAGACGATGAGTGAAACCACACCATCTAGCGACGTTGGTATTTCTGGGGAATCAGCAGGTGCAGACTTTTCTGACGCGTGGAAAGCTTTAGATGCAGAGGCTGATGATACGGTTGCTGCCCCCGATGGTGCAGATAGCGGGTCAGAAACGGTTACTAACCAGGCGGCGTTGAGTGAGATGTCTCAGATGGTTGAGTCGCTGAAAGCTCAGCTTGAAGATCGAACGGGTCAGTACGTACGTATTGCCGCAGATTTCGATAACTTCCGCAAGCGAACCCAGAAAGAAAAAGAAGATCTAGAGCAGCAGGTTAAGTGCTCAACGATTGTAGAGTTACTCCCGGTTGTTGACAACTTTGAACGAGCGCGATCGCAAATCAAACCGCAAACTGATGCGGAGATGAATATTCACAAGAGCTACCAGGGCATCTACAAGCAGTTAGTCGATTGTCTTAAGCGTATAGGTGTTGGGCCGATGCGATCGGAAGGCAAGGAGTTTGACCCTAACTTGCATGAGGCTATCATGCGTGAAGCTACGGACGAATATCCTGAGGGAACCGTCATTGAAGAGCTAGTACGAGGGTATTTACTAGGAGAACGGGTGCTACGCCACGCAATGGTTAAAGTGGCTGCGGCTCCAGAACCCGCATCTGCTCCAGATGACGAAAATCCGAGTAGTTCAGAGAGCTAATTGCACGGTTGCCCATCCTCATTTCACCGCTATTTCCTAAACTTTACGTCGCTTTGCAAATATTTTTGGCCTGTACTGATTAGATTCCCGAAAGATTGCGGAATACTTGCTGGAAATGAGTCCAACTTGATTGCTTCGCGTACTCATTCAATTGAACACGTTAGTAGCCGCAAATTATGGGAAAAGTCATTGGCATCGACCTAGGCACAACAAATAGCTGTGTTGCTGTACTAGAGGGCGGTCATCCTGTTGTCATCTCAAACTCTGAGGGTGGGCGGACGACTCCGAGTATTGTTGGATTTGGAAAAACCGGTGAACGCCTTGTTGGCCAGCTAGCAAAGCGACAAGCGGTGACTAATGCGGAAAATACGGTCTTCAGCATCAAGCGATTTATTGGTCGCCGTTGGGACGATACCTCCGATGAGCGGGGTCGCGTTCCCTATAATTGCGTTAAAGGCAAAGACGATACCGTTGACGTTCAAATTCGCGGTCGTACCTATACTCCACAAGAAGTTTCGGCAATGATTCTGCAAAAGCTGAAGCAGGATGCCGAAAATTACTTAGGAGAACCAGTGACGCAGGCTGTTATTACTGTGCCTGCTTATTTTACGGATGCTCAGCGGCAAGCTACAAAAGACGCTGGAACGATCGCTGGCTTAGAAGTGCTGCGTATTATCAATGAACCCACAGCGGCAGCCCTCTCCTATGGCTTGGATAAGCAAGATCAAGACCAAACCGTTTTAGTGTTTGACCTCGGTGGCGGCACGTTTGACGTGTCAGTATTGCAGTTAGGAGACGGTGTTTTCGAAGTTAAAGCCACGTCTGGAAATAACCACCTGGGTGGCGATGATTTTGATAACGTTCTGGTTCGTTGGCTCATCGATAATTTTCGTGAACAAGAAGGGATTGATCTCTCCGTTGACAAAATGGCGCTTCAGCGACTCCGAGAAGCGGCTGAGAAGGCAAAAATCGAGCTTTCTAGTATGCTGACGACTACGATCAATCTGCCGTTTATTACAGCAGACGAATCAGGGCCTAAGCATCTTGAAACTGAATTTACCCGCGCTACTTTTGAAGAACTGGTTCATCAGTTGATCCAAGATACTATTGAACCGGTTACTCAATCTTTGAAAGATTGTGATTTAACAGCTCAAGATATCGATCGAATTATTCTGGTTGGAGGGTCAACCCGAATTCCAGCGGTTCAAGAAGCGATTCAAACTCACTTTAGCGGTAAAGTGCCCGACCGCTCGGTTAACCCCGATGAAGCGGTGGCGTTAGGAGCTGCCATTCAAGCAGGGGTGCTGGGTGGAGAAGTTAAAGATTTACTGTTGCTAGATGTAACTCCCCTGTCGCTCGGCATTGAAACCCTGGGTGAGGTGTTTACTAAAATTATTGAGCGGAACACTACTATTCCAACCAGCAAGACTCAAACCTTCTCAACTGCTACTGATGGACAAACGTCGGTTGAGATTCATGCCCTTCAAGGTGAACGGGCAATGGCAAAGGACAACAAGAGCCTGGGTAAGTTTCAACTGACGGGTATTCCTCCTGCTCCGAGAGGCGTTCCTCAGATTGAGGTTTCGTTTGAGATTGATGCAAACGGTATTCTACAGGTGTCTGCACGGGACAAAGGAACAGGACGTGAGCAAAGTGTGCGGATTACCAACACGGGTGGCTTGAATGACACAGAAGTGCAGCGTATGCGCCAGGAAGCCGAACTCTTTGCTGAGGATGATCTGCGGCGCAAGAAGCTGATTGAACTCCGCAATCAGGCCGACAGTTTGCTGTACAGTTACGAATCGACCATTAGAGACAACGCTAGCTTCATCAGCGATGACCTGAAGGAGCAAGCTAACACGAAAATGGCAGAATTGCGGGCAGCGATCGCCGATCGCTCTATCTCAGTGGAGGTGATGCAGCAGAAAATCGACGCTCTCCAACAGATGTTGCTGACGATTGGTGCCTCGGTTTACCAGCAGGCAGGTCAAGATGACCTGAACGGCTTTAGCCCCGCTGATAACCATGCAGCACCGTGGACGAATGGGAACGCTGAGCCTGTTTCAGATGAAGTTGAAGAGTATGGTTTTGAAAATGATGACACGGTTACAGCCGATTACGAGGCAGTTGATTAGTTTAGAGTGTAGGGTAATAGGTGTAGGGTGTTAGGTTCTTGGTTATGATGGTGTGATCGTGGCCTAATGCTCGACGCTTATTGTATTATCGTTTCTCCTACTTCTTAAGCAGCGCCCTATGGCTGGTGATTACTATGAAATTCTCGGTGTCTCTCGTGACGCGGACAAAGAGGAAATCAAGCGAGCTTATCGACGGCTTGCTCGAAAGTATCATCCTGATGTAAATAAAGAATCAGGGGCAGAGGAGCGCTTCAAGGAGATTAATCGCGCCTATGAAGTGCTGTCCGAACCAGAGATGCGAGCACGCTACGATCGCTTCGGCGAAGCCGGAGTGGGGTCTGGTGCGGGTGCTGGGTTCCAAGATTTTGGTGACTTTGGCGGCTTTGCGGATATTTTCGAGAGTTTCTTCAGCGGTTTCTCGGGGGGCATGGGACAGCAAACTCGCCGTCGGGGTGGCCCGGTACGTGGCGACGATCTGCGGCTTGATTTAACGCTAGATTTCCGGGAAGCCGTTTTTGGTGGTGAAAAGGAAATTCGAATTAGCCACCTGGAAACCTGCATAACCTGTACAGGCTCCGGAGCTAAGCCAGGTACTCGTCCCCGTACATGTCCTACCTGTTCTGGCTCGGGACAGGTGCGTCGAGCTACGCGTACTCCCTTTGGCAGTTTTACTCAGGTCTCGGTTTGCCCAACGTGTAATGGCAATGGGCAGGTGATTGAGGAAAAGTGCGAGGTTTGTGGCGGTAGTGGGCAAAAGCAAGAAGCCAAAAAGTTGAAAATTACAATCCCAGCGGGGGTTGATAATGGTACTCGGTTGCGGGTTTCCTCTGAAGGAGATGCGGGTCTGCGTGCTGGCCCACCCGGCGACTTGTACGTCTACCTGTTTGTCAACGACGATTCCGAATTCCAGCGAGATGGCATCAACATTCTGTCTGAGGTGAAAATCAGCTACCTTCAGGCCGTTTTAGGGGATCGCATTGAGGTTAATACTGTTGATGGCCCTGTTGAGGTAACGATCGCCCCTGGGACTCAACCCAACACGGTGATCACACTGGAAAACAGAGGCGTACCCCGTCTAGGGAATCCTGTTAGTCGAGGCGACCATTTAATTACAGTGCTGATTGAGATTCCAACCAAGATCAATGCTGAAGAACGAGAACTGTTGGAAAAGTTGGCTAAGATTCGTGGCGATCGCCTCAGTAAGGGAGGCGGAATTGAAGGGTTTTTAGGAGGGCTATTTCGAGGATGAGTGGTGCTACCGTTTCTAACCTCCTGCCGGATGCCCATCTCGACCTGCGTGGTACCCCCTGCCCAATCAACTTCGTACGGACGAAACTTCAACTAGAGCGAATGGCTCCAGGGTCGTTGCTGGAGGTGTGGCTAGACCCTGGAGAACCGATTGAACAGGTGCCTGATAGCCTGACGATGGAGGGGTATACCGTTGAACAGATCGAAGATCGCTCTGATTTTTTTGCGATCAGCATCCGGCGGCCCCAATTAGAACATTCTGCATGTTGACTTATGAATGCTGAGTCAGCTAATCGGCTCAAGGTTCATTCCCTGGAAGTGGGTACGCTTTTAGGAACGGTGTTGGCTGTTCAGGCTAACTATTATTGGGTCAAGCTGGACACGGGCATTCCTCTGTCGGTTGAGAAAACGACCCTGCTGTGTACACGTCGTGCTCGTCTCAAGAAAATTGGGCAGCAGGTGATTGTAGGCGATCGCGTCCGGGTTGAAGAACCTGATTGGACCGATGGCCGAGGTGCTATCGCCCAGGTTTTTCCTCGCAGAAGCCAGCTCGATCGCCCACCCATTGCCAATGTTGATCAAATTCTGCTCATCTTTTCGTTAGCGGAGCCATCCTTAGATCCCTTTCAGTTAAGCCGCTTTTTAGTCAAAGCTGAATCAACGGGGTTAGAGATTTGTCTCTGTTTCAACAAAAGCGATTTGGTGTCGCTTAACGAGCAGCAGTACTGGTGCGATCGCATTAGCAAGTGGGGCTACTCGCCGCTTGTCGTTAGTGTGCAAACCCGAAGCGGCCTCATGAGTCTGCAAGACCAGCTTGATCAAAAAATCACAGTTGTTTCTGGGCCGTCTGGAGTGGGTAAATCTAGTTTAATTAACAACCTGATTCCCACGATTGACCTGCGTATTGGTGCTGTTTCAGGCAAGTTGGGCAGAGGACGGCACACGACCCGTCATGTGGAGCTATTTGAATTGCCGACGGGTGGCTTATTGGCTGATACTCCAGGGTTCAACCAGCCTGACTTGAATTATGCTCCCCATGAGCTGGCGGGCTATTTTCCCGAAATTCGGCAACAGTTGGCAGAAGCAGCCTGTCAATTCAGTGACTGTTTGCATCAAGACGAACCCAATTGTGCTGTTTCTGCGGAGTGGGAACGGTACGAGCATTATTCCAGCTTTTTGGCAGATGTTGTGGCTCGTCAGGAGTCAATTGATCAATCTACTGATGCTGAATCGGCAACAAAAGCAAAAACTGGCGATGAAGGACAGATTCAGTATGAACCGAAGTTGGCTCCCAAGAAATATCGCCGTCCTTCTCGCCGCGCTCAGCGTCAAGCGTTGCAAGACCTGCGATACGACGTTGATACCTTGACGCAGGACAACGATTAACGATGTTTTTTCTTAATGCGTCGTGCTAGAGTTCGTTTCTGAATGGCAAGAATGATGGGAAGACTGAGGAAATAGCTGAGAACGCCGCTACCGCATCCCACAATCAAACAGCCCAGAAGATAGCTGACTAAAAACTTTTTGCCCAACTGCATAACATTGCTGAGCGATCGAACATCTTTAATCGGGAAGTCGCTAATTTGACTACCCAACACCACTTGCCCAACGTGAAAGTTAAATGCGGTCAGCGGCAGCGTTGTGAGTGGATTGCTGAACCACGTGCCTGCCGCTGCCGCAAACTTGTTGCCGCGAATGAGAGCGGCTGAGAGCACAGCGATCGCCATTTGCAGTCCCGGTAGTGGGAACATGCCCCAGAAAATGCCCAATGCAAAGCCCAGAGAGATTTCACTCGGAGTGGCACGCAGCCGGATAAACCGCAAATAGAAATAACGCAGCCATCGTTGCCCCTTGTTCATTCCTCAGGTCGCCTTATTTTGTAATGAACAGGTTTTGAATGCGTTGAGATCCTGTGCTCATTCGTTTAGAATTTGCTGACCCAGCATTAGCTTCAGTGTACAAGGCGCTCCGTTATGGTTTATGCTTAGAATCTGAAGTGCAAGGCTCCGTTTAAGCCTGCTCTTTTTAGTTCGCGGATGTGGTGGAATCGGTAGACACGCACGCTTGAGGGGCGTGTGGCTCACGCCTTGCGAGTTCGAGTCTCGCCATCCGCATTAACTTATTCAGCACCACTCATTTAGCAAAACTGTTCTTCGAGTCTGTCAATTAAGATGGGCAGACGGCTCGGCATCGTACTATGATGCATGTAGAAGGATAAAGTTTTGTAAATCCATTGACTCCAGCGTTTCAATCAACTCACAGTCTATCGCTTCCAACGGCCTGGTATGCGCTGTATCCGCTTTGGCAGGGTGCAGAAGCGGATGTTCAACGCGGGCTGCCGCACAGCCAGCTCTCTCCTGCATGGCAGATGTTGCTGTTGGGAGATGGTTCACCTACTCGCCATCTCCAGTTGTTGACTGGAGAGCAAACAGAGGTAGATGTCATCGATATGTCGTTGGTCGGCAACGATCTGGATGGGGCACCTGAGGTGATTCAGGTGGTTCCAGGCCCTCGCCTGAGGCGGCAGGTATGGCTAAGAACCCCTTCCGGGCAGCGACTGGCCTACGCCACATCCTGGTGGGAGGCGAGTCATGTCGATGAATACCTGCAAAATCGATCGCTGCCAATTTGGGCTAACCTGACTCGCTTGCGAACCGAGCTATATCGAGATGTGCAAGGAATTCACTACGGACATTCTGAGGCGCTTGAACTGGCGTTTGAGCAAGCAGGGCCATTTTGGGGACGGCACTATTTGTTTTGGCATCATGGACAGCCCATTACCCTGATTTACGAGGTGTTTTCGCCCTACTTGCAAACTTATCTAGGTGCGACAAACGGCGATCGCTTTCCAGCACAACCGAACCTCAAGCAGTAAGCTCGATTCTGCCGTGCGTGCGGTACGATTTGCTAAATGGCCGAAAAAAACGGTCAGATTATGATATCGTTAGTTTTCTCTAAGGTGCGTTTTGCCCTTGTGGTAAAGCCGTTAGGGATACGTCTTAGCCATGTTGCCAAGCGGAGTGAAGTTTGACTTCATGACAATGCAACGCATCAGGTTGAACGCAAATTAGTGTAAGTAAGGCTCTTAAGAGTGGAAGTACAATCAAGTCGTTTAGAGGCTGTTGTACAGCAAATTGGTGAAGCTGTTCTGGCTACAACCGACACGGTTGATCGGCTTTCTGCCCAGGTTGATGCATTGGCTGCCCAGGTGCAGCAGCAGGGCTATCAGATTTTTGCCCTTAGTGATGCTGTACAAACCCTGGCAGAAAATCAAGATAGCGCTCTTGAACGAATTGGACGGTTGACAGAAGCATTGCAGCGTTTAGTCGCGGCGATCGAAGAGACTGATGAACCCCATCCTTGAGGTGGTTGTAAACACGACGTTCGATTTGTTCCAGTTGACCCATCTGGGTGAGTTAGGAAAACCAATAATGTGAGACAAACAGTAGTAGGCGTGTAGATATATGGCTGAAGACATTGGCAATCAAGGGTTATTCTCCAATGGTGCTGGCTGAAGAACTTCGGCAAGACTGGCAGTCAAGGCTTCAGGCGGACTACCCAGACCAACCGTCATCGGTGCGAGAAAGTGTCGTCCGCTGGCTTTTGGGAAATGATCCAGAGCATTTCGATCAGCTTCTGCCCGATCAGCTTGCGATCGCCAAGCAAGCCATGGATTACCGTTACCGTATTTTGCAGCAACGGTATCTAAAGGCCGGCCCGGAGCAAGCCTACCGCCAACTGATTCAACGACTGAGCAGTTTGTTTTTGATCCGAAGCAAGATTCGAACCTGGGTTGCTCTTTCGCGCGATCGTCGGCGAACGGTGATGGACGTTCTGCAAGAAGTCATTCAAGAGCTAATTCAGGGTGACAGCTACATTCGGCAGCAGGTCGCCTGGATTGGGCAATGTACTGATAATCCACGGCTTCGCAATGCATTGCTGCTCACCAGCATTGAAGAGTATTGTCTTCGGCCTATTCGAAATCAGCCGCTGCTGGTTTATCGATTTGTCAACTATCTGCGCCGATCGCAGCGAGGGGGAATGACCCAGGTGCCAACAGGCGACCTGGTGCGGCTGGTTTCGGAAGAGATTACTCAAGATGAGAGCGATAGTGCGGTAAGCTTGCTCGACTCCCAGGCGATCGCTCAATATCAAGATGATCAGGTATGGGAAGAGCAGCAGTCGTTACGCACTTCTGTTAAGCAAGAGTTTATGACGTACCTCGAACAAGAGGTTGATCCCCTGGCGGCGCGATGGCTGGAACTGCATTTGCAGGGACAGTCTCAAGAGATGATTGCCCAATCGCTTAATATGCCCATCAAGCAGGTGTATCGGCTGCGAGAGAAAATTAGTTATCACGCTACCCGTGTATTTACGCTCAAGGTTCAGCCTGAGTTAGTAACAACCTGGTTAGGCACATCCTTACAAGAACATAGGCTTGGGCTGACTCTGGAGCAATGGCAGCAGTATTTAGAGACGCTGACTCCCGAGCAGCGGCAGTTGATAGAATACCTGAAGTCGGGGCAAAGTGTTGAGGCTGTTGCCAAAGACCTCAACCTAAAGGTTCATCAGGTTACCGGAGAATGGATTAGACTTTATCTAGCGGCTCAGTCACTGCGAAGTGTGTCCTAGTGTTGGTTCTAGGGTAAGGTGTACCGTCATCTAGAGGATGGTTGAGAAGGGCTACAGGCTGTCTAATTCCCTCTGTTCTCTCCAACAGAGTTCAACCGAGGTGGATACCCAACAATTCAGCGTGTAGGATTAGTTTTTAACGTTCCTCTGAGCGATCGCCCTGGTGCGATCGTTACCAAAACTGTGACTGCTAGCTGGGCTGCTCTACGTTAAGGGCGCAGCTCATAGCCGCAAATTTTCAGAATTTCAGCTTAGTCACTTCCTATGACATCTCCCTTGAGCAGCCAGCCTGAACCTAACCCATCTAACCCAAGCCACCAGCGAATTTTAGCCCAGTTTCAAGATGAATGGGCCGAGCGGCTGAACGTTGAGCAGATGTTCATGCTGATTGACGGTGTCTTACCGTTTGAAGCTTGCTTGTATTATCAGGTGATTCCTTTATTTCTGGAAGGAAGCCGCTTGAGCTTGGGTATGGTTAGCCCACAAGACATGGGCGCTCTGGAGTATGTCCGTCGCATTATTTCGTACCTCAACTACTCCTTGATTCCCCGGGCGATTTCGTCGGAGGTTCACCAGGCCATTTTGACGGCTTATCTCAACCATATTGGTACCCAGCAAGCCGCGATCGCCCAGCGACAGCAGCTAACCTCTACAACCCGAGTTCAACGTCATACAGTCAGAACTCGGGTAGAACAACCCATCGATCGCAACATTCAACAGACTCTAATTGTTGATAGTCCTGATGATTTGGAAGAGGCTGAATCCAATAGCGAACCTGAACCGCCATCTCCGGCTCCACCCCCTCCGTTTTCATTCACGCCTGCGGCACCGACACCCGATTTGCCATCGACCAAGATTCTGGAGGATTTGACACCAGACGACGATGAAGCGCCATTGATGCATCGGCAGAAGCACCCTCCTCATGCGCCTTCTCCGTTAATGAATTCTTTGCCGACTCTGGATATTGAAGCCAAGCATCTCTCTAGCCCGATTGAGATATTAGCGACGCTGCCGCCCAATGAATTATTGGAGGAATTGCTAGGACGGGTACTGGTGGGTGGAATTGGACGACTTTACTTTGAACGACAGGCGCAGTATGGGCGAGTGTTGTGGAGCCAGAATGGCGTATTGCAATCGGTCATTGACAAGCTCGATCCAGCGGTATTTCAAGGCGTGATTAATGAACTAAAACGGATGACGCACCTGCCGTTGTTTCCGGTCAGCCAGCCCAAGAATACAGAGATCGAGCAACTCTACCATCAAACTCGGTTGTTGTTGCGCTTTCGGTTCATGCCGACGCAGCATGGTGAAGAAGCCACGCTGCAAGTGCTGCGCGGAGCAGCGCTGAAATTTTATCAGCAGCAACGGCTCTCAACTTTAGAGCGAGATGCGCTGGGAATTGCAAAACAGCTTCAGTTGAAGATCAACGAAATTCGCGATCGCGCTCGTTCTGGCTCAACCCTATTGGGGTCTAAACTTGATGCTCTACCGGCTCTGAGCCACTTGCTGCGATCGATCGAGCATCAGTTGGATGCCCTGGAAATCGACCAAACATCTGACGACTAGGCTACAAGGTCTGATGACCGCGCCAGAAGAAGGATAGCAACGAAGGTTGCTGGGGTGAGCGCTGAAGCGTAGCCTCTGTTTCTCCCTCCAAAGCGGTATTCACTGCTTTTTGCGACTAGTTGCACTCTCAAAATAGTTAGCCAGGTTGCTCGAACGGCGGCAAATACACCTGTTTGTTTACGGTTCACACCAATTCTATTAGACGGTGAAGTTTCTACACTGGAGTCAACGAGAGTCATTTGAAACCGTTTTGAGTGAAACAACACGCAACAATGAGTTTCTAACCCCCAATCTCATTCGCAATGCTAGCGCATTAATTCTGAGCCTTCTTTCATCTATGACCGTCCAACATCTGGTTCGGTAAATACCCCTTCATAGGAGGGGAGAAAGATACGCAGTATATAGATTGAGATTGAGTGATGTTCTAACGCGGTATGTATCAGTTCTGTGCTGGCTGCCGATGTGGAACGTTAGAGCGATTTGGAAGTTTTCCTGCCAACTGAGGGGCGTGCAAACCTCGAGCAGCCTGGCTGATGAGAGCCAGATTTTGTAGTAGAACCGGAGCAAGTAGGTAGTATGGCAAAAGTTGTTGGAATTGACTTAGGAACAACCAACTCATGCGTCGCAGTAATGGAGGGAGGAAAGCCTACTGTTATTGCTAATGCAGAGGGGTTCCGCACGACTCCCTCGGTTGTTGCCTATGCAAAAAACGGCGATCGCCTGGTTGGGCAGATCGCAAAGCGTCAGGCGGTGATGAACCCTGAGAATACGTTTTACTCGGTGAAACGATTCATCGGTCGCCGTCAAGACGAAGTAACGCACGAAACAACCGAAGTTTCTTATAAAGTCCTCAACGTCAACGGCAACGTCAAGATTGACTGTCCTTCCGTAGGCAAGCAGTTTGCACCGGAGGAAATTTCGGCGCAGGTGCTCCGCAAGCTAGTCGAGGATGCCAGTAAGTATCTGGGTGAAACTGTTACCCAGGCTGTTATTACGGTTCCTGCATACTTCAACGACTCGCAGCGGCAAGCGACCAAAGATGCCGGTAAGATCGCCGGAATTGAAGTACTGCGGATTATCAACGAGCCGACGGCTGCTTCTCTGGCCTACGGCCTTGATAAGAAAACCAACGAAACCGTCCTGGTATTTGACCTGGGTGGTGGTACGTTTGACGTATCCATCCTGGAAGTGGGTGACGGGGTGTTTGAAGTATTGGCAACCTCCGGTGACACTCACCTGGGTGGTGACGACTTCGACAAGAAGATCGTGGACTACCTGGCAGAGGAGTTTAGAAAGGCAGAGGGCATCGATCTGCGTAAGGATAAGCAGGCGTTGCAGCGTTTGACTGAAGCCGCTGAGAAAGCCAAGATTGAGCTATCTAGCGTCACTCAGGCAGAAGTAAACCTGCCGTTCATCACGGCTACCCAGGACGGCCCCAAGCACCTGGACACAACGCTGACCCGCGCTAAATTTGA
Source organism: Oculatella sp. LEGE 06141 (assembly GCF_015207605.1). Lineage (GTDB taxonomy): Bacteria > Cyanobacteriota > Cyanobacteriia > Elainellales > Elainellaceae > Oculatella. Next base: position 79,891 of record NZ_JADEWO010000001.1, on the reverse strand, counting down.
GGAGCTTTGCTCTGATTTGATCGATCGCTCTCGTATCCCTGTCGAGAATGCTCTGCGCGATGCCAAGATTGATAAAAGCGCGATCGATGAAGTGGTATTGGTGGGTGGTTCAACCCGGATTCCTGCTGTAAAAGAATTGGTGAAGCGGGTTTTAGCTAAGGAACCCAACCAGACGGTTAACCCTGACGAAGTGGTTGCAGTCGGTGCCGCGATTCAGGCGGGTGTATTGGCAGGTGAAGTTAAAGATATCCTGCTGCTAGACGTAACGCCGCTATCGTTGGGGGTTGAGACACTGGGTGGTGTCATGACCAAGATTATTCCTCGCAACACCACCATCCCGACCAAGAAGTCAGAAGTGTTCTCAACGGCTGCGGATGGACAGACCAACGTTGAAATTCATGTCCTCCAGGGTGAGCGTGAAATGTCGGGCGATAACAAGAGCCTGGGAACCTTCCGTTTGGACGGTATTCCACCTGCTCCGCGTGGCGTTCCACAGATTGAAGTCACCTTCGATATTGATGCCAACGGTATTCTCAATGTTCGTGCTAAGGACAAAGGCACGGGTAAAGAGCAGTCGATTAGCATCACTGGCGCGTCCACTCTGCCTCAAGATGAGGTTGAGCGGATGGTGAATGAAGCGGAATCTAACGCCGCGAACGACCGTGAGCGTCGTGAACGGATTGACCTCAAAAACCAGGCCGATTCGTTGTCTTATCAAGCCGAGAAGCAGATGAGCGAACTTGGCGATAAGGTTCCTGCTGCCGACAAGAGCCGAGTTGACGGCTTAATTAAGGACTTACGCGAGTCCATCACCACGGAAGACTTTGACAAGATCAAAGCTCTTACCAGCGAATTGCAGCAAGCGCTTTATAGCATTAGCAGCAATCTCTATCAGCAGGGTGGTGGAGATGGCGGGCCGACTCCTCCAAGCGATGGGGCTGGTGGCGCAAGTGCTCCTTCCGATGGCGGTAGCGGTAGCGGTGGCGATGATGAAGTGATCGATGCTGAGTTCTCTGAAACCAAATAGAGACGTGGCTGATGGGGCATAGAATCGGTTCGTTAACCGATCGCCCCATCACTCAATAAAAATAAAAGCAGGGGATGTAGATTACATCCCCTGTTTTGTGTTCAATTTGAAGCGGATGAGCGTCGATCGCCAACTCCACACTCACCGTATCTATCAAGTGATATTCAACCTGAGGCTACTGGATTTGAATTCTGGCTAAAGCGGTTCCAGTGTAATAGTGATTGAGAATTTGCTGATAAGTGCTACCTTGCAGCGCCAACGTATAAGCGCCCCACTGACTCATTCCCAGGCCATGTCCATAACCGCTTCCTTCAAATAAAAAATCGGTGGGAACGGTAGGCCCTCCCCCTGTACTGGCAATTTGAGCCATACGAGGAGCAGAAATTCTAAATTTACTGCTTCTGAGTCCCAAGGCTCGACGAATTTCTTCACCCGTCATCACCCGTGTGCCAGCGTCTCCACGCACTTCCATCCTCACAATTCGTCCACTGGCGGTTTGGCTTTGGGGAACGATCGCAATGATGTTTCCTAACCCCGGTAAATTGTTTGATAACTCCGCTGCTGTGAAGTTCCTGCTCCACTGGCAAGCAGGAACGTCTGCATCATAGGCAGGAACCCCACGCAAATAGGGGAGAGGGTTTCTCCATACATCTTCTACGTTTTCGGTATGGCCGCCAGCGCACGCATGGAACACCGCATCAATAATGCGACCGCTGTAGGTTAACACCTGCCCCTTGGTTGCGTTGACTGCCATTTGCGTACTAACCGCTTCTTCCGACAACCCTCCATAGACTTGCCAGGATGTGGTGTCGCCGACATCAAACACTTCATTCGCGCTGGTTTGGCGCTGATGGAGTGCATAGGTGCGGGCAGCGACGGCCTGCGCTTTTAAGGCTTCAATCGGCCAGCTAGTGGGCACTTCAGCCCCAACGACGCTATAAAGATACTCTTCTAGATCGACATAGTTAACGGCAGTGAGTTCTTCCTGCCCGGTTGGGACGACTAAGGCTCGTCCGCGATACCATTTGTCGCCAATGTAAACATAGCCGCCGTCTGAGGGTTCGAGCCAAACCAATCCAGCGGGTTGCTGACTTTGCGCTGTGTTGACAATGACTCTACCCACATCAGCATCTAGAACAAATGCCTTTTGGGCGGGTAGCTCTGCTAAGACCTGCCCCGATTCGTTGCGCAAGATAGCGCCAGTTGAGCTGCCAACCGTGACTTGCTCAACCCCTCGCTCAACGGCAACTCGCATTTCAAGTTCTTCTTGGGCACGAGCCGGAGCGGTGCCAACGGTAAGCTCGGCGATCGCTACAAACCACAGCAACATCGCAGCCCACCACGATTTCTTCCCAAACCTGGCGAGTTTCATCCACGGTAACAGTTGGGACGCGGGGCGTAGTCCAGAGGTCATGTTTGCTTTCTCCTCACAGGGTCTAGAAAGGTGGACAGAAGGAAAGGGATCTCCTGGACAGAAGACAATTTTGAACGAAAAACTTAACTCTGCCCACTATAAGCCAATTTAATTTTGGAAGTATTAACTTGGTGTTTACATTAGTATTCACAATGCAGCAGTCTGCCTATCGATCTACACTCAGGCAGAGGTGGTTTCCCCTTCAGGTATTTATGGACTGTAGAATCTGGATGAAGGTTTCTTGCCGTTCCATACTGGTCGAACCTTGAGAACGGTGTCAAGTGAGTCAACTGCTCACGCCGAAGTCGGTTTGTGTAAAGATTAAGTGGAACGATGAGAGCTTAAGGTCAGGTTGGCTAAATTTTGCAAGTCACGTTTTTAGGAACCAGTTCGGGCGTACCAACGCGATCGCGCAACGTGTCTAGCCTGGCGTTGCGGTTGCCGCAACGAGCAGAGGTTTGGTTGTTCGACTGTGGGGAAGGGACTCAACACCAGATTTTGCGAAGCGACTTAAAAGTCAGCCAAATTACCCGCATCTTTGTGACGCACATGCACGGCGATCACGTTTATGGCTTGATGGGGTTGTTAGCCAGTTGCGGTCTGGCGGGTAATCCCAGTCGCATTGATGTGTATGGGCCACCGAAGCTTGAAGAGTACCTCAAAGCCTGCGGTCGCTATTCTCAGACGCATTTTTCCTATCCGGTCAAAGTTCATACGGTGCAGCCAGGTCTGGTGTTTGAAGACGATGAGTTTACAGTGAGTTGCAGCCCTTTAACGCATCGTGTGCCTGCATTTGGCTATCGCGTTGTTGAAAAAGACAAGCCAGGGCGATTTGATGTTGAGCGGGCGATCGCGCTGGGGATTCCGTCTGGGCCACTGTACGGCCAGTTGAAACGGGGTGAACGTGTTACCTTACCCAACGGGCGAGTGGTTAACGGTGCCGAGCTATGTGGGCCAACGCAGGTTGGGCGTAAGTTTGTCTACTGTACGGACACGATTTACTGTGACAATGCTGTTGAACTAGCGCAAGATGCCGATGCCTTGGTGCATGAGTCTACCTTCTCGCATCAGGATGCAGAGTTGGCCTATCAACGGTTGCATTCTACGTCAACTATGGCGGCACAGGTGGCGTTAGGGGCGCAAGCAAAGCGGCTGATACTGACTCACTTTAGCCCTCGTTATGCGCCCGGAAATGCGATCGTGCTAGAGGATTTGTTAACCGAAGCAAAGGCCATTTTTCCGAACACTATCATGGCACACGACTTTTTGACCTACGAAATCCCTCGACGGACGACGGAAGCGTTAACCTCCATTCGTTGACCTGTGGGCGATCGCTACAGCGGAATTGGCTTCCTCTCTGCGGGATGTAACTCGTTAATCTCCGTTACTGGTTGGGCACTTTATAGTGAAATGTGTCGATCCAGACTATGGCTCAAGCGATTGTCGTTACCCTTCTATTTTTTAGTGTTCTAACGTTTGGTATTGTTTGCATCGTTCTAAGAAGCCAAGCCTGTGTGCAGTCAAACAAACGGGTTTCTAACGTCTCTCAACGTGGTAATCGACAACTCACCGCGCTGCCATTAGCGTTACAAAGGTCTGTACATCCTCAAGTGCAGAATCGCCTGTTTCAATTGTTGAATGGCGATCGCAAAACGGCTGAGCGGCTGCTTGCTCATGCTCGACAGCACCATCCTGGACAGACTGAGCATTGGTACTGGGAGAAAGTAATGTTTGACCTGGAACGCGATCGCCACATCTAGGGCAGCAAGGATTACGCCTTGAGCAAATTGAACGGTCTGAGCGTTGATGTTCAAAGTGCTCCTCTCGGTGTGGGACAATCTCTAGAAAATCCCTTGTGTGGCAAATTGGAAGGTTGACTGTGGTTCAAACCCCCTTATCCCCCGTTGGCGAGCAAACACAAATCAACGATGATGCGCCCGTATCGTTCGCTGTTCAACTGCAAACGTTAGCCGATCGAATTATTGCTGGATACCGCATCAGTCGAGATGAGGCGATCGCGCTTACCCAGGTTGAAGGCGAAGCCCATATCTTGCAACTGTGCGAAGCTGCCGATCGCATTCGTCAGGCTTGTTGCGGCAACACGGTTGATCTATGCAGCATTATTAACGTCAAATCGGGCAACTGCTCCGAAAACTGTGGTTTCTGTTCTCAATCGGCGCATCATCCGGGAGATGCGTCTCCGACCTATGGGCTGAAAGCCGCAGACGAAATTTTAGCGCAGGCACGGGCGGCTGAAGCCGCTGGCGCAAAGCGGTTTTGTCTGGTGAGCCAGGGACGAGGCCCTAAATACAGCAGCCCGAAATCGGGTGAGTTTGAACAGATTTTAGCAACTGTCCGTCAAGTGATTGCGGAAACGAATATCAAGCCTTGTTGCGCGTTAGGCGAAATCACGCTTGAACAGGCAGCGGCGTTGCGTGAGGCTGGCGTAACCCGCTACAACCACAACCTAGAAGCGTCTGAGCAGTTTTATCCCAGTATCGTCACAACCCATAGCTGGCGCGATCGCGTTGAGACGGTCAAAAACCTGAAAGCATCGGGGATTCAGGCGTGTACAGGCGGCATTATTGGCATGGGCGAAAGCTGGGAAGACCGGGTTGATCTAGCATTGGCGCTGCGAGACCTGGCCGTTGAATCAGTACCGCTGAATTTGCTGAACCCCAGGGAAGGTACGCCATTGGGCGATCGCCCTAAGCTTAATCCCTACGAAGCCTTGAAAGCGATCGCCATCTTTCGCATCATCTTGCCTGAACAAATCATTCGTTACGCTGGCGGACGAGAAGCCGTCATGGGTGAATGGCAAGCCCTGGGTTTGAAGGCAGGCATCAACGCCATGCTGGTTGGTCACTATCTCACTACCCTGGGGCAGCCACCAGAACACGATCAAGCGATGCTGCACCAGCTTGGGTTGATCGGCGGCGAAGCTCCAATTCCGGGGCACTATCGTACCGAGCCTTAGTCCCCTTTTTACGTAAAAGATGAAGGATGAAACTCTCAATTGTTGAGTTATGGTGATAAGCTGAACTCTTTATTGCTTCCGGTTGGCACAGCTAAACGGTTCAATAGTTTGATTTCAACGTGCCAGCTCATTCTTTTACCCTTTAACCTCACGTGACTGTGTTTGCTCCCACGGAATTGTTGTGGGCACTGATCGGCCTTATCCTGACCATTGGTGGCACCCTGCTAGAGGCATTCATTACCAGCCCTCCCTGGAGTTGGGGCGGTGGTGGGATGCATGTCCTTTCACTGGGCGTCAGTTACCAAATTGGAGCTGTTTTGTTGGTGGGCTGCTTGGGGGGCAAAAATGCCGCAGCGATCTCTCAAATTGCCTACATACTGTTAGGGCTGGTTGGGTTCAACGTTTTTACTGAAGGGCACGGCATAGACTATATCTATCGCCCCAGCTTTGGCTACCTTTTAGGATTTATTCCGGGTGCCTGGGTCTGTGGGCTATTAGCATTTCGGGTTCCCACCCGGTTAGAATCGCTGGCCTTTAGCTGTGTCATGGGGCTGCTAACGATTCACTTGACCGGGTTGAGCTATTTGCTAATGATGTATTCATTCAACTGGGTGGATGTAACAGCCTCTCCTCTAGGGCAACTGATTGTTAGTTATTCTGTTGATCGTCTGCCCGGACAACTCGCCGTAGTTTGTGCTGTGGCTGTCTTGTCGTATGTCCTACGGCACCTCATGTTTTACTAACCTCGAACTATGACTACGATCCAATTCCGGGCTTGGGGTAGTGGGTATATTCAACCGTTACAGCTAGCCTCACTTGTCAGCGATGGATATTAAGAACCGATTATTTTGGGTGGCTGCTTTTGTAGGGGTCGTTCTCGACCAAATCACCAAGCAGTGGATTGTTCGTACCTTTGAGCTAACCGAGAGTCGCCCTATCTGGGACGGTGTGTTTCATTTTACCTATGTCACCAATACTGGTGCGGCCTTTAGCTTATTCAGCGAGAGCGGTACGTGGCTGCGCTGGCTATCACTGCTCGTTAGCGTTGGCTTAGTGTTGCTGGCCTGGGTTGGCCCTGCCATGAACCGCTGGGAACAGGCTGGATATGGCTTTATCCTGGCTGGGGCGTTGGGAAATGGAATCGATCGCTTCTTTGCAGGTGAGGTGGTCGATTTCCTCGATTTCCGGCTCATCCGGTTTCCGGTCTTCAACCTGGCGGATGTATTTATTAATGTTGGTATTGTTTGCTTGCTCATTGCTGCGTTTCATAAACCGCCGCAAGCGAAGGCAAATTCAAGATAATCAACCCGTTTCAATGACTTTACACGTCTCATTGCTGATGATCTTGTGAGAAGAGGCGTATCTAACTTCCCACTTATGTCATAATCTTTAACAGATATTTTAATCTTTGATGACATCAAGTCATTCTTCAGAATGAGTCCTGAAGCTACCGATCCTAAGAACACGCAAGCACCTTCTGAAGCTGATGCCCACGATCAGCTTGACCGTTTTGAATGCAATGCCTGTGGCTATGTGTATGAGCCGCTAAAAGGTGATGATAGAGCCAGCGTCCCTGCGGGTACTGCGTTTGAGTCGTTGTCTGATGATTGGCGCTGTCCGGTGTGTGGCGCTCGTAAACGCCAATTTAGCAATCTAGGGCCTGTAGGCAACCCGTCTGGATTTAAGGAGAACTTGGGGTATGGCTTTGGGGTCAACACGTTAACGCCAACCCAAAAGAACCTTCTCATTTTTGGTGCTCTGGCGCTGGGTTTCTTATTCTTCCTCAGTCTGTATGGTTTGCAATAGGGCAGATTAACTGCCAACTGCTTGATCTGCAACCAGAACTTAACTGATGGTGAGGACTGAGCCTGGTGAGGCAGAGTGAGTTTGACGCTCGTTATTTGAAATGCCTGAAGTCGCAGATTGAAATCCAATGCATTCTATTCTGAATCCTCTGAAACAAATTGTTATACTTCTGGCGGCTGTTTTACTTTGTAGCGGCTGTACCAAGGCTTACTTGCCCTCGATTGGGTACAATCCCTGGCAGCCGGTGACGCTGCCAACGGACGTAACGCTTTCGGATATTGCCTTTACAGATGACCCACAGCATGGCTGGCTGGTGGGTACAAAATCTGCGCTGCTAGAGACAACGGATGGCGGTGAATCATGGCAGTCTCGCACGCTTGACCTGGGGACTGAGCAGGGATACACGTTTACATCGGTTAGCTTCTCGGGCGATGAGGGCTGGGTGGCGGGTGAACCTAACGTTCTGCTGCACACGACAGACGGTGGCCAATCGTGGCTGCGGATTCCTCTGAGCGACAAACTGCCCGGTTCTCCGCGCATGATTACAGCGCTGGGGCCTCAGTCGGCTGAAATGACGACGGATATCGGCGCAATTTATCAAACGGCGGATGGTGGCAGTACCTGGAAGGCAATGGTGCAGGAGTCGCTGGGGGTGTTGCGTAACATCTCGCGATCGCCAGAGGGCAAATATGTGGCGGTATCATCCCGAGGGAACTTCTATTCCACATGGGAACCTGGACAGGTGGCGTGGGAACAGCACAATCGCACCAGTTCCCGCCGTTTGCAAAACATGGGCTTTGGCAAGAACGGTAAACTGTGGCTACTGGCACGGGGTGGCCTGTTGCAATTTACCAGTAATGTAGACGACTTGGAGAATTGGGAAGACCCAATCAACCCCGAGTTTGCAACGAGTTGGGGCCTATTGGATGTAGCCTACCGCACGCCCGATGAGATTTGGGTGGCAGGAGGCAGCGGCAATTTGCTCTGTAGCTTTGATGGCGGACAGACGTGGGAGAAAGATCGGGCTGTGGAGAACGTTCCTTCTAATTTGTACCGAATTGTGTTTGTAACGCCTGAGCAAGGCTTCATTTTGGGTCAACGAGGAACACTGCTGAAATATCAGAAAAATGTTGAGGCAGCGTAATGGATGATCTGAGTGGGGCGCAACTAGAAATAAGCTCACCATTCGGTCTAATAGGCATCCATTAAGTCTGTTGATCCATGTGGTTTTGCTTGTGACTATTTGCCCACTCTCGTATGATAGGAAACAAGGGCTTAGTTGTTTTATTGAGAGGATTCTAATGGCTGGTACTACAGGAGAGCGCCCGTTTTCAGACATTATTACAAGCGTGCGCTATTGGGTAATTCATAGCATCACCATCCCGGCGTTATTTATTGCGGGTTGGCTGTTTGTCAGCACAGGCTTGGCTTACGATGCGTTTGGAACGCCAAGACCTAACGAGTACTACACGCAAACCCGTGTAGAGTTGCCCATCGTGAGCGATCGATTTGAATCAAAAGACCAGATTCAAGAATTTTCTACAAAGTAGTTTCATCGGTAGCATATTAGCCGCTAAGTTATGACGAGCAATACACCAAATCAACCTGTTTCTTATCCAATTTTTACGGTCAGATGGCTGGCTGTTCACACCCTGGCTGTTCCCACGGTTTTCTTCTTGGGAGCGATCGCCTCAATGCAGTTTATTCAGCGTTAGGAGCAAAGATTGTGCCTACTAGAAGTTCTAACCCTAACAAGCAGCCTGTCGAGTTAAATCGGACATCACTCTACCTGGGTCTGTTGTTAGTTTTTGTTCTGGGTATCCTGTTTTCTAGCTACTTCTTCAACTAACTGAAACTGGACGTTGTAATGATGGCATCCACTCCTTGATTGGGGGTTTCCAACCTACCATTACTGCGGTTTAAGCTGGTTGCAGTTCACGTTGGCTTTTTCTGGTTAGCTAATAAAATTCGTTCGTTTGATTGTGTTAGGAGGCTAAAGCAATGTCTGGAACTGGCAGAATTCCTTTGTGGGTAGTAGCAACGATCGCTGGCCTGGGCGTAATTGCTGTATTGGGTCTTTTCTTTTACGGTGCCTATGCAGGCTTAGGTTCGTCGGTATAAGGCTCTAAGCTCAGATCAACCTGGCAGGATAAGACAAAGAGTCATATCAACATTCTTTTGGAATGGCTATTAAGGGTACAACCGTCGGTTGTGCCCTTTTTGCGTTGGGAATGTGTCTCGAACTTCGGAAGGCAAACGGCAAGCTGAACGGCAGATCTCTCCCAAAAGAAATAAAGGCCATCCAGTTACTGGATGACCTTCATAATGAAAAACTTAAGGATAGCCAACTAGAACGTGAGAGCTGACTGAACTTAGTTCAGGAAACTGCCAACATTCTCCAAAACGCCTGATCTGAAGATTTGTAGGATGATGTAGGCGAAGGCCGCTCCACCAATCCCACCCACTAAGAAACTCCCAGCAAACTCGCTCCACCCTTCCGAGTGGGACAGTGCCTCTGGTGGGTTAGGAGTCGTCACCGTCGCAATCGGTTTTGGAACGCCGACACTGCTGTACAACGACAGACAGAGTGTCAAAATGACAATCAGGATGACGGCTTCGATGAGACCAACGGTGTCAGAAATGGCGGAATTGCGAAACTGGCTGGTGTAGGCAAATGGGCCAAACAGCAAATAGCCATGAGCCATACCAATTTCTAATCCCCGCCGCTGGGGAGATAGGCCAGCCCGGTAAGCTGGCAGGTTGTTGATCAGTGCCTTGGTGAAGTCAGAGGAATTGATTGGGGTGGCCAAATTGCCAATCTGCGGATCTCCAGCCGGATGAACTACTTCTAGATTGGCGCGTGCCGGGGGTACATTTGTCATATTGGTTTATCTCTCAAAACGGTTATTTTTCAATGGCTCAACTTAAAGACCGCTGGGATCTTCACGCTCAATGTAGATGAACAACAAAGCCATTGTGACGGCAGGAAAGACCCAGCCAATTAGCGGAACAAAAATGGAAGGCAAATAAGAGGCTGCCATAATCAGGTTTCCTATGCGAGATTACAAGCGTTAGTGCCAAATTTACTGCGAATTGGGTTCAAATAATTGACTGCTAAGAATTTTTAACAAAGGTAGAGAAACGTACTGAGTTTAAACGTCTAGTTCATCAATGTCGTTTAACCCATCTGGCTCCAGCTTGGGCAGGTTGGGTGGAATCACCGGACGATCGAGATTGACCTTGTGGCTTTCGCGCTGTGTGGAGACATCAACCGCGATCGCCTCAAACTGTACTTCCAGGCAGCCATAGGGAACCGTCACTGGAATCTGGCTGAAAAGGTTGCCATCGCCGTCGGGCAGAAAGTCTACCAGCCAATGGGGGCCATCTAGCAGCGATCGCGTTTGGCGATCGTGCATCCACAGCTTGACATAGGTTTGCGATGCCGTTTCAGGTAGGGTAACCGTTACATAAATCGGGTTGCCTGCCGTTAGTTCTGCAAAATCAATTTCTAGATGCGGAGTCGGCACGGGAGCCTCGTCCTCTAGCCGCTGGGCAGACGTGGGAACCGAGTCCGTGCGATCGCCAACCGGGTTTGTTTGCGGGTCAATCTCATCATCAACCACAAACTCTTGTGCCACAAGGTCGGCTTCGGTTGAGCTGGAAACGTCTGGGCTGGTTCCCCCTGAAGTGAAATTATCGACGTATTCCAGAGGCTCTTCGGCTTTGGTAGTAGGGGGAGCGATATCAGCGTCTGGAGCCTCAAGGAATGGTGGGTTATCTGCCTCATCTTCAGCAGCGGCAGGTGCTTCACTCTCTAGCGGACGGAGCCAGTTGGACAATTCAGGATCGGTTGCTAAAGCGTTCAGCCTTCCCCAGAACTTATCCTGAAGTTTCAGTGCATTAAATGCTGCATCTTCTGGAGACGGCAGCGATGCGCGAACCGCAGATTGGCTGGCTGGAGCGTTGTGGTCGAAGGCTGTGATTGGGGGAAGTTCCTGGTTAGCAGCGTCGCCAGACACCGCAGCATCGCCCGATTCCAGGAATGGCTCGGCGGGTTGTTCTTGCTCTTCTACGCCCTCAGGTGTTAGAGAAGACAAGTCTGCTGTGGTCTCGGCTGCATCGACTGGGGATGCAGAATCGGGGCTGCTAGCAGTGCGACTGCTGCCAAAAACGGGTAGCTCTGGTGGTCTATTGGCTATTTTTTCGGCAGTAGGGCGACGAATCTGAGGCGGTAGCGGTTGCGTTGATGCCGAACGAAACTGAAGCTGGGGTTGCGGGGCAGACAGCAAATTGAGAAATTCTAAGCCCAGGCTAACTGACGGCACCCTGTCTTCCTCTGGGGCAACTGGCTCCGGTTCAGTGGCAACAAGGTCTGCTTCTTCGGCAAACTCATCTGCGATCGCCTCTAACAGTTCCTCTAAATCGGTAGTAACCGTAAACGACTGAGTCGCCAGCACGGGCAATTCGGCGGTGTTTGAGGCCAGGTCGTACAGGATGAGTTCACCCAGAGCCAGGTGCGTTTCGCGGTGGTCTGGCAGGGCGATCGTACATGAAAACGGCGTTGGCAGGCTCTGGCTCGGCAGTGCCTGCCTGACTTCGTTGAGAGTTTGTGCGGTTTGAGGATCGAGTAACCGTACTCGTAACTCAAGGGTGGTGTCGATTGTAGTGGTTTGTTCATCTAGGGCTTCCACCTGCCCCAAGATGGTGAACGGCTGCCCTCGGTGAGCCATATAGGTTTCTTGGTCAAGGATGAGCCGAAATCGATCGTTAGCCGCAGCGTCCTCTGGTTCTAAGCTCGGCGGTTCAGGCAAGGCATCTGGATCATCCAGCGGCAATTCGAGCGGGTCTAACTCGCCAAAGATCGAATCAACCATCTGTTCCGATGTTTCTTCGGCCATGTGAAACAGAGAAGACACATTGGCCAGGGTGGCTGACCGTATTAGCGGTTCTGGTATCGGCTCATCTTCTGGCGCAGTAGGAACATCTGCGTCTGTTTCTAACGGCTGCATGTCTGGCTCGGCTATTGGCTCAGGCCGCTCCGCCATTGGCGAAACGGGTGCGTTGCTCTCTCGATCTGAATCCGCAGGTCTATTTGCCGCTGCTGGGGAAACTGAGGGTGCAGCCAATGGAACGGTTTGATCTGGCTCTGGAGGCGATTCCGTAGGATTGGATAGCTCTGAAATGGACACAGGTAGAGCTACGCCGTCTCTAGAGGGAATCAAAGACGACTCGGACAGGGCTGATGCATCGTCCAACTCTGGCTCTGCACTACCGTCTTGCCAGGTTGTCTCCCATTCCTCTTCTCCGGCTTCCTGGGAAAGAACCTGGAGCTTGATGGTACGTTGCCATCCCTCGCCCATCATGTCTGACATCAAATCACCCGCACAGCGAAGTTCCCATAGGCCAGGTTGGAGCCGTGTAAAGGGGGTGACTACGAGCAAACCGTCTCGATTGGTTTTGCCAAAGCGTCGTTGCGTTCGGCGTTTGGGCGGAATTTCTGCGATCGCCTGGTGGCTGATGCGGATTTCTACAGCGGTGTTGATGCGGCTAGAGCGAGCGACAACTCGATACCGCCCCTCCAGAATTTCAACATCAGGGGGTTCAATGGGCAACCATGAGCGATCGCCCTCTTTCTGGATTAGAAATTCCCAGTACTCCATCTCAAACCTTTGATTAGCAGGGCGAGGAGCTAGTCTTTTCAGGGTTAGCGAGGGATGTAACCCCAGCATCAATCTACCCTGGCGATAACTCCTGATGTGGCTATATCTTGATTATTGAAGCACGGTTTTCAGCTTAGCCCACCACTTCGATGGGGAATTGCACTGGAAGAAAGTGGCCTCTGATTCACAAAAACGAAAGGCTACCGCAACCGCCGCCTCCAGAACCGAGGATTGGAGTGGTTTGATCCGATGACTAGCAAGCCGCTTCGACAAAGGCCGGGGTTTTCCCCGCGTGACGCTGTGCCGCTTGAAGAAATGTATCTACGTCTGCCTCTTTCGTATTGAAGGCCGTCACTAGCCGAATGGTCGTGGCGGATTCGTTTCCCCAGCGATAAAACTGGAAGCCGTCTGCCAGCAGACCTGAAATCATGGTTTCTGGCATTTGCACAAACAGCTCGTTGGCTTCTACGGGATAACAAATCGTGGCGGCTGGAATCGTATTTAAGCCAGCGGCTAGCTTTGATGCCATGCGATTCGCGTGTGCCGCGTTACTCAACCACACCTCATTAGTGAGGTATGCATTGAGCTGAGCTGACAAAAATCGCATCTTGGAAAACAGGTGCCCGCCCCGCTTCCGTCGATATTCAAAACTCTGAACCAACTCTTGATTAAAGAAGATCACCGCTTCGGCGGCCATTGCTCCGTTTTTGGTCGCTCCAAACGACAGCACATCGACTCCGGCTTGCCAGGTGATTTTGGCAGGAGAACACCCCAAATGAACCAGAGCATTGGCAAAGCGAGCGCCATCCATATGGAGACTTAACCCATAGTGGTGGGCGACTTGTGCGATCGCTTCCACTTCTTCAACGCGATACACGGTACCTGCTTCGGTCGCCTGAGTAATGCTAACCGCCGCTGGCTGTACATGATGGACAATCCCTTGCCCTGCCCCCGTCAGTACTGCTCCTAACTCTGCGGCTTGAATTTTGCCCCCATCGCCTGCGATCGTAACTAACTTTGCGCCCCCGGCATAAAACTCAGGCGCGCCGCATTCATCTACATTGATATGAGAATCGCTGTGGCAATAAATGGCTCCAAACGGTGGTGTGACCACGGAAAGCGCCAGTGCATTTGCTGCCGAACCCGTAGCCACCGGAAAAACAGCCACATCTTTTTCAAATATCTCTGCCAGTTGACCTTGAAGACGCTGAGTGTACTGATCTGCACCATAGGAAACGGCATCACCCTCGTTTGCCGCCACGATCGCAGCCATAATTTCTGGTGATACCCCGGTTACATTGTCACTAGAAAAATTCATGAGTCAGTCGGGAGGATGTAAACAGCATCAGGTGGTCTAGCCTGGAAACAATCCCTCAAATCCAGGCTCCTAACGGCAGAATCTAAAGTGTTTGAAAAGGGCTAATGCTCTCGAACCGCCCTCGTTGCTGACTTGCCGCCGCCAAGCCCCCAACATTGCAGAACTTCCGAGCCGATTCTGCTTCCAAGCCCCCGTTCGGCTGAGCGCTCACGTCGAAGCCAGAATCGGGGAGTTGAGGGGTGAATGCAGCACATTTGCTAGCTTTAAAACACCCTTTGAGAGATGGGATCAACTCAGGGAAGACAGGCTTCAGCCTGAGGCCGCTGCCATTTTCCATCATAGTGACGGCACCCTTTATTCAGGGGATGGCTCGGCGGTGGGGGCATCCGCTGCATCACTCGACGTAGCGGGTTCGTTGGTTCCCTCGATTACCGTAGGTGCGGCGGTTGGCGGTTCACCTGCTGCAATTTGATTGATCTGATCTCTAAAATCAGCGGGTGCCAGGGATGCGGCTGAGGCAAACAGCGGATCGGCCTCTGCGTCTTTTCCTTGCTTTTGTAGCACCATCGCCTTGCCAAGAACGGGGCGAAAATCTTGCTGAGCGCTGGCAATTACCTGGTCGTAAACCGCGATCGCCTCGTCATACCGCTCTTCTTCTGCATACACTCCTCCCAGCAGCACTCTAACCGTATTGACATCAACACTGTTGGGGGTGACTTGATTCGCTTCATCTGCCGTTTCAAGCGTGTCTTGCAGCAGCCCGATCGCTGCCTGGGGACGGTCTTGCTGGAGCATCAAGGTGACTAACCCTTGCAATGCCCTTGGATTACCGGGCTGAGTCGATAAGATAGTGCGATAGGCCTGTACGGCACCTTCGCGATCGCCCGTGCGCTGCCTGACTTGAGCCAGCAAAATGGCATAGTCTGGCTGGTCAGGATTAAGACCTGCCAGCTTTTCTAGCGGTGCTGTCACCCCCTGCAAATCGCCCAGTTCTAGACGGGCATCTAGCAACCCGCGCAGTGCGGTTTGGTTCTCTGGCTCTCGTTGCAATACGGCTTCATAACCGCGTGCCTGTGCTTCTAACTCTGCCTGCCGTGATGCCGGAGATGCACTGGGAGAAGCCGGTGTAGAACCCGCCAACCGTGAATTTTCTTGGAATGCTCCTAAAAACGGAAGAATGAGCAAGCCGACGAAGGCGAGCGTCGCAATGATCAAAATCGTATTGACAATCCAACGATTGCGTTTATCAAACACACAACTGTCCCAAACTCTAATGTCATTATCAACTCTACAAGTTGGAAGCTTCCACTCCTTCAGGATCTTTCAGCTATGATCGGGGATTTTAAAGTGGGGATGAAGTAGCTTCAACGCGTTGCCTGTACAGTCTTGAAGGCTTTGTAAATCAATCGTTAAAGATGGTCAAGATCGTTACACGATCGCCAGAATGTCTAAGAATCCTTACTTCGTGATGGCGACCCTGGCATTATGGTTCACAATTCAGGAGCAGGCTTGTGTGCCTAAACTTGATTCCATCGTCGAGGTGTGACGAACGCTCAACCAATGGCTAATGATTGATCTCCAATTTGTTTGGATTAC
The DNA here is from genome assembly GCF_015207605.1 of Oculatella sp. LEGE 06141. Lineage (GTDB taxonomy): Bacteria > Cyanobacteriota > Cyanobacteriia > Elainellales > Elainellaceae > Oculatella. The sequence goes on along the minus strand of NZ_JADEWO010000001.1, from coordinate 64,093 downwards.
GTTAACTTGCCGTAAAATCCCTGACGAGAGCGATCGCAGTTGTATAAACAAAAAGAATATCCAACCTGAGTAGTCCTCGTAACTTCCTCCGAGCCTATGGCTGAGTTGATTTAGCGTGAATGCTAACCTAGTGTTTAATTCTGCAATGACATGCCATTGCAGTGGTCAATAATGAGCGGATTGGTTTCCGCTGCAAGGAGGATTTATGAGTTCTGCTCAGAATCAACCCCCTCAGCCGCCCGAGTCGGCTTCGCCCACCAAAGCTCAACCTGACGCTCAGGAAAAGCTAAACTCTGAGCTTGTGCCCTCAGCAGAAACCGATATGGATCAGCATTCAGATTCCACCCTCTCAATGACCTCCCCCGCTTCTCCGCCTCCTTCTGACCCGATAATGTCATCTACACCTACTCAGCCCAATTCTGCCCCCGCTGAGTCTGCGTCTCCAGATGCTGCTACTACCGTAGACATCGCTGCTGACGAGCAGACTGCCATTCCACGCCAGCAACCGATTCCTCCAGCGAGTGAGCCGATGCAGTATCGCGCCATTGGGTTAACCCGTGGTGTTTATACGCCATCGGATGAACAGTTCACGCGGGGGACGATTCTGACCCAGGAGGGCGTTGTCATTAACGCTGTGTTGCTGGGTCGTGTTATGAGCTTAGTGAAAAAACATCTTGACCTGGCTGAACCGCACTTGTGGGTCGTGTATCCGCGTACCCGTGCCAATGTTGATGATCTGCATTTGCAAATCGTCGGGGTTTGGGAGCCTGAGAATTTAAACCGGACTTCGGCTCAATCTGATGAAGACTTGACAGAGGAAGAACTGGCTTCTGAGTTGGCCGAAACGGAAGCAGACACAGAAGCAGACATAGAAACAGACACAGAAGCAGACATAGATGACGACGAACCGTTTGTGGCTTTGGCTGAATCTGCTGAATCTGCTGAATCTGCTGAAGAATCCTCTGGTGAACCAGATAGCCCTGAGGCTGAGCCAGCGGTTGTTTCTGCGGAAACGAAGCCATCGATTGCGGCGGACGAAACCGAACCAGACGAAAATTATTTTTCGGTTCGGGGAGAAATCATTTTCCAGTCGATCGAGCAGGAACAGTTGCTAATTAAAATTCAGCAAGCGCCCCGGCGGCCAACCGAGAGTCCTAAAGCGTTTAAGCTGGCGCTAAAAGGTACGGTGCAGGGAAAAGCGGTGGGCTATTTCTGGGATCTCAACGTGCAACGACAAGACAACACCCTGGTTGTACAGGATGGCACCATGATTGCGGCGGTTCCGCCGAAGAAGCGGCAGTCTAAATTTGGTAACCGCAGAAGGCCAGGTGGTGGCGGTGGTGGCGGTAGAAGACCTGGGCCTCCTAACCGTCGGCAGGGAGATCGGCCAAGTCCTTCTCCACAGGCATCTCAACCGCGCCGCGAACCCCTGAGCAAGCCAATTAAACGCAAGGATAAGGAATCAACTTAGTCTATGGTGATTTGACTGCCCCAGCGGTCTTGTGCCAGGAATGCTCTGTCCATTGGGATCGAGGCGACGGGTTCAGTTAGGGTAAACTGTCCGGCCTCGATCCATTGTTTTAGCTCGATCGCTACTTGTTTCGACAGAAATAGACTGGCAAGAGGGGCGACCCGCACCGCTTTGCCATCAATGCGAACCCGTCCAGTTTTGAGTTGGGCGTAGCTGACTAACCCAAAGGTAGGCCGCACTCGTCGGGGAATGGAAAAATCAACCACCGGAGCCACCAAGTCCTGATCGGTGACGGCACATCGGGCGACGATTGCTTCATTCAAAACCGGTAACGGAATGCCAACGCCCAGCATTAGCGATGGGCCGTAGCTTTTGAAATAGCAGCCCCTAACCCAACGTGCATCCATTTGCTTTGCGTCTCCCACCAGGGCTAAAGTAGCGGCTGGCCCAATCGGCGTTCGGTTGGGTAAGCGTTTTTGCAAGGGAAAGTGTTGGGTTCCTTCCCAGGCGATGTAGCCAACGCCACCCCCCAGAAAAATCCGCGTGCCAATGCCTATCGTCTCCAGATCAGGATCGTTCATTAACGGAGAAAGCGCCCCTGGGTTGGAGTAGACCGCATTGCCCAGGCGGGGCTGAAGCGGCCCCAGGTAGGTAAAGAGAGGGCGATCGCCCCCATTCACGCCGACAATAAAGTTTTGGTAAAGATTGCGCGGATTGAACAAATAAAACTGGTTGATGGTGTCGCAGGTGATTGTGGTTTCAAAGGACGCACGCGAGTAACAGTCTGTAATGTGCCCCAGCGCCCGCAGGTGAACCTGTTTTCCAGCAATTAAATCGGCAATGACATGGCCTCCACCGCGATCGCGAAACTCTTCTGCATCGGGCACATCTCCGGCTCCGATGTATTCCGCCACCTGGGTTGCGCCCAGATACAAATCGACCGCACCGAAGCCAGAATAGGCTGAAACTCCATCCAGCCAACACTGACGGATTTTAATGGGTGGGTCGGTTTGTCCCAGGTTAATAATGGCTCCAGAAGACTCCATCGGCTCGAAGGTGCCCGTGGTGATGACATCAACCTCTTTGGCTACACGAGCTACACTCGACTCTTGAACGCGAGCTTTTACTTCCTCAACCGTCCAGACTACCGCCTTGCGCGCTTGAATTTTGTCGTTGATCTCGGCCAGAGTCCGCATGGGGGAATGTCCATTCCAATTCAGCTACGATGCCGCATCTACTCCCGCCGAAGCAGCGGGTTGACGAATTCGTTTAACCCTTCACCCACCAAAGAAAGCCCCACTACTAGCGAGGTTAAAGCTAGACCCGGAAACAGTGCTGTCCACCAAATGCCTGTGGGCAGCGCATCCAGCGCTTGCCGCAAATCCATGCCCCATTCGGGCGTTTGTTCGGGTAGACCCAACCCCAAAAAGCCCAAGCCCCCCAGCACCAGCACCGCATCTGCTGCGTTTAGGGTAAATAACACCGGAACACTCTGGATGACGTTGAGAAACAGGTAGCGGGATAGTACCGTCCAGGTTGATGCTCCCATTGCCTGTGCAGCTTCAATGAACAGCTCGGTTTTAACGCTGACCGTGTGGTTGCGAACCACTCGATAATATTGCGGTACATAGGCAATGCTAAGGGCGATCGCGGCATTCAGCACTCCTCGCCCCACCACAAACGCCAGCGTCACCGACAGCAGTAATCCTGGCAGCGTGTAGATCGTGTCCATCAAAAAGAGCAGGAGGCGATCGAGCCGTCCGCCCAGGTAGCCGCTGAGCATTCCCAGGGGCACGCCCACCACCAGGCTTAAGGCGGTTGCCAGAACCACGACTTGCAGCGCAGCACGGGTGCCAAACAGGGTACGGGAAAAAACATCGTAGCCCTGCCGACTGGTGCCAAACCAATGTGCGGCAGAGGGTGGTTCGTGAATGGGGTTTGTTAGCGTGGTCATTGGGTTTTGCAGCCATCCCCACGCTTGCAGGGTTGGGGCAAAAAGGGCAACCAGCACAAACAGCAGGGTGATCACGATTCCTACCCACATCATTTGAACGGAGAGGCTAAGTCGCTGGGATGAGCGGAGGCGAAGTAGCCAAATTTTGGTTGAGGCCATTGCAGGTTGGGGCGATCGAATAGAGCAAATTGTAGCGACCTATGGAGCGATCGTGCATGGCTCCGGCTGAATATTGGCCGAACCGAGGTTCTGTGGTGGAACGGTGGCGCGATCGCCAAGCATTAACGGCTAAACCCTAACGGTTGAGGCGTGGGTCGAGACTGTCGCGTAAACCATCGCCCAGCAGATTAAAGGCCAGCACAACCAGGGTAATCATTAAGCCGGGGAAGACGATCGTCCAGGGTGAGGATAGCGAGTAGCCGCTGCGGAATGAGTCCGACAGCATGGTGCCTAATTCTGGGGTTGGGGGTTGGGCACCTAAGCCCAAAAAACCGAGTCCAGCCGATTCCAGGGTGGCTGTTCCTAATGATAGGGTTGCTTGCACAATGAGGGGAGCCAGACTGGCGGGCAGGATGTGGTAAAAAATAATGCGTCCTGGTTTTGCGCCAAAGGCTCTCACGGTTTGAATAAACTCTTGCTCTCGCAACGATAGCACCATGCTGCGAGTGAGGCGAATGAAGATGGGAATTTGAATTACACCAACGGCAATAATAACGCTTTGTAAACTGGAACCTGCGACAGTGACCAGCGCGATCGCCAACAAAATGGGCGGAAAGGCCAGGAGAATGTCGGTCAACCAACCGATCAAAATATCGAGCCAGCCACGAAAGTAGCCAGCTACCAGTCCCAGTGATGTGCCCACAACTAGCCCTAACCCAACCGACACCAAGCTTACTACCAGCGAGATCCGGAGTCCGTAGATGATTAGCGTCAAGATGTCTCGCCCCAAACCGTCGGCACCAAGCAAGTGTTCTAGCCCTGGTGGGGCGAGTCGTGAGCTAAAATCCCTGGCAGTTGCGGCATTGTATGGGCGAATCAGTGGCGCTAGAAGGGCAAGCAATCCTAAGGCAACGCTTAAAAAGAGACCAATTTTGCCAGACAGCGATTTGAGAAACTGTTGATATACGCGGCGCAACGTGGTGGCTTGTGCCTGGCCTTGAATTGTTTTCTCAGGGGAAAGAGAATCCATCTTGATCTAAGGACTTGGGGTGACTGTAGGAATAGAGACAAGGGTCAATGTTGACGAGCAACCTATTTGTATTGAATTCTGGGGTCAAACAAGGCGTAGGAAATATCGACCAGCAAGTTAATCAACACAAAGGTGACAGACACAAAAAATACACCGCCTTGAACCACCGGATAGTCTCGCTCTAGGATGCCCTTGTAAACCCAGGAGCCAATTCCAGGCCACGAAAAAATGATTTCGGTTAAGATAGCGCTGCTTAAAAGCGCGCCAAATTGCAGACCAATGATGGTAATAACCGGAAGCAGCGCATTTTTGAGCGCATGTTTGAGTACAACCCATCGCTCTAGCAGCCCTTTGGCTCTGGCCGTGCGAATGTAGTCTTGCGACAATACCTCTAGCATGGCGCTACGGGTGAGACGAGCCACGATCGCCAACGGAATGGTACCCAGAGCGATCGCTGGCAAGACCAGATGCGCCAACACATCTATCAGTGCTGTGAAATTTAGCTGCAATATGGCATCCAGCACATACAGACCTGTGAATGTCTGAAAATTTGACCCAACGCTGATGCCCAACCGTCCGCTGGGCGGCAGCCATCCCAGGTTGACGGCAAACAGGTAAATAAGCAGCAACCCTAACCAGTAAACGGGCATCGAGACACCGATTAACGATCCGGTCATGGCAAGATTATCGACCCATTTATCTTTGCGGACGGCAGCAATTACTCCGGCAGGAATGCCAACCACGATGGCAAACAGCAGCGCTGCGGTTGCTAGCTCAAAGCTGGCAGCCCAGCGTCGGCCAATTTCAGCCACGATTGGAATGCCGGTGACGATGCTGTAGCCAAAATCCAGCCGCAGTAGATTTCCTAGAAAGGAAAGGTATTGCAACGGCAGCGGTTCGTTTAGCCCCATCTGTTCGCGGAATGCGTCTAGTTGAGCGGGGGTCGCTCTTTCTCCCATCAAAGCAACGGCAGGATCGCCAGGAATCAAGCGGAGCAAAACGAAAATCAGCAGCGTAATGCCCAAAAGGACGGGTAGCAGACCCAGCAACCGTTGGAATATATATCGAATCATGGCACTAAGAACGGACGAGATATGGAAAAAGGGACGCAGGAGCGCGAATCGCCCAGACAAGGTTGTGCCGCGATCGCCCGGAACTGGCTTAAGTAGCCGTTCGCTGTGGTCTTGCCATTGGGTTGATTCCCCGTTTTAAGTTAGTGGCGCGACATGAAATTGATGGAATCAGAACGTTTTGCCAGCGCAAGAGGACGTTTGAAACATCCTCTTTATTTCTCTTCGTTCTCCTCAATCTTTGCTAATCAGGTTGAACGGCTCAGACCCTAAGGGGCTAGGCTGCCAACCGCTGATGTTGGTGCGCTGAGCCAGCAGTGGCTGGGAATGGACAATAGGAATCCGGACGACTTCGTCGTAGAGGATTTTATCGACCTCAGCGTACATGGTTTCTCGCTCGCCCTGGTCATCTGTTGCCCGCGCCTCGTTGAGCAGTTGAATGACGCGATCGTTCTTCCAATTGCCCAGGTCAGAGGTTCCACCGGGGCCAAAGTGGTAGTAATAGAAGTTGTCTGGATCGCCGTAGTCCCCTGTCCAACCCAGCATGAAGGATTGGTATCCCGGCGCTTTCTTACTGTCTTCGATGTAAGTAGCCCAGTCCTTCGTGTTGAAGGTGATGGTGATGCCGATTTCGCTCAAATCAGCCGCAAATGCTTCAGCGATCGGCTTTGGCGTTGGGAAATACGGGCGAGAAACAGGCATGTACCACAGCTCTAGCGGGAACCCGTTGGCGTATCCAGCTTCGGCTAGAAGCTGTTTGGCTTCGTCTGGGTTGTATTCGTAAGCGCTCAAGCTTTTGTCGTTAAAGTTGTCCATTGACGGTGGCAGGAAGTGAGGGTCGGTTTGCCCCAGGTCGCCCCAAAATGCCTCGACAATCTCTTCCCGGTTGATCGCTAGCGCGATCGCTCGCCGCACCCGCGCATCTGCTAGCGGCTCATAGCTGGTGTTTAAGGCAAAATAGCCCACATTCAGCGACTCGCGTAAAACCGGTTCCAGGTTAGAGTCACTTCTGATTTCAGGCATTTGGTCGGGCGCTAGCTCCACCGTAAAGTCGATCGCCCCTGCCCTCAGCTCTGCTAATCGAGCAGAAGGGTCGGTGATAAACCGAACGACCAACTGCTCTTCCTGGGGCGCTTCACCCCAATAGTCTGGATTGGCGGCCAGGATGATGCGATCGCCTGATCGCCATTCTTGAAGCGTGTAAGGCCCGGTGCCCACAGCGGTCGATCCGGCAGTGCCATACGCCGTTCCGGCTTCTTCGATCGCCGCAGGGCTAGCAATGCCAAAATAACCGGAACCAATTGCTGCCGGAAACGCGGCAAACGGCTGGTTTAGCACAAATTCGATCGTTGTGTCATCCACTGCGTTTACGGCCTGCACTGTGGAAGCCTCGTCTCCTTTGAAGCCACCAAACAGCCCCGGCCAAATTTCATACCCCCGGCCAGCATCCCGATATCCGGTTGGGCTAGCGGGGTCCCACCAGCGTTCAACGTTGGTTTTAACCGCTTCAGCATTGAACGGGGTGCCGTCGTGAAAGGTGACTCCCTCTCGCAATGTAAATGTCCAGGTTAAGCCATCGTCAGAGGCCGACCACTCGGTAGCTAACCCTGGCTCTAGTTCTGTGGTGCCCGGTTGGAAGTTAATCAGGCGATCGTAAATTTGCTCATGGACATAAATTGAGTTGTTATCGGTGATGTTTCCGGGTTCAAGGTTGGCCGGTTCACCCCCCAACCCAAACACTAAAGCGGTTTGCTCGCCGGAGGCTGGACTGTTGGCCTGAGGAGAATTGGTTGCGTTGGGCGATCGACCGCAGTTTGAGAGGACTACGGTGAGCGCAAAAGCCATGCCCAGCAGCACAGGTCGCCATCGTCGCCATCGCTGCCATTCTGTAATCATGGTGTCCTCACTCTAAACGTGCTTAAAAATTTGATATGGGAGTTAAATTTACAACAGCTCATCCTAGAAGGACACAGCAGACACAAACTGTATCAGTTGTGATAATCGCAGCAGACCCGATTGCCTATAGTTTGATATTTATCGTGAGATTCGTGCCAACTTGCTAGGCTAGGCATTACCCAAAGCAAACGTCGATCGCTGTCTGGTTTCAAGTTTGGCGCTTGCAGCGGATGCCAAACTATTGATTACGAACTATTACCGAGTGATATGAACTGATAGTGATATGAACGTTCCGGTTTTAGATGCTCGAAACCTGGCGATTGAGTTTCCCACTGAATCTGGTCTGGTTCGTGCTGTGCAAAATATCTCTTTCACGCTGTTTGCTGGCGAAACATTGGGGATTGTGGGGGAATCCGGGTCAGGCAAGTCGGTGACCTCGCTGGCGGTGATTGGGCTATTGCCCCACTCGGCTCGTATTAGCGGCGAGCTTTGGTTTCAGCACCCGCAGCGATCGCAAGCCACGCCAGTCAATTTACTGACGCTCAGCAATTCAGAACGGCGAAGCTATCGGGGGGGTGTTGTCTCAATGGTGTTTCAAGAACCCATGACCTCGCTCAACCCGGTTTTTACCTGTGGAGCGCAGGTGATTGAGGCAATCAGGCTTCATTCGAGTCTGTCTCAGGAGAGTGCCTACACACGAGCGCTAGAGCTATTTCGGGAAGTGAAGCTGCCCGATGCCGAGACGATGATGCAGCGTTATCCGCATCAGCTTTCGGGGGGGCAACAGCAGCGGGTGATGATTGCCATGGCGTTGAGCGGTAATCCGGCAGTGCTGATTGCAGATGAGCCAACCACTGCGCTGGATGTGACGATTCAGGCGACGATTTTGGAGCTGTTGCGGGAAATTCGCGATCGCCGTCAGATGTCTATCCTGTTCATCACGCATGATATGGGGGTGGTTGCCGAAATTGCCGATCGCGTCATGGTGATGTATCGCGGGCGGGCGGTAGAAACTGCAACAGTGTATGACCTGTTTTCCAATCCTCAGCATCCCTATACCAGGGGGTTACTTAGTTGCCGTCCGCGCCCGGCTCAGCAGCTTAAGCGGTTGCCAACCGTAGCAGACTTCATGCAAGTGACGACCAACGCATCCGGAGAAATTGAGATTGTTTCGCGCATCCCCGATCCGGCTCAGACCCAAACCCTCTGGATAGAAGTGTCTGAAGCTGAGCAGCGATCGCACGAACAGCAGTTGTTGCAGCAGTCTCCATTATTATCGGTGCAGCACTTGACCAAAAGCTTTCCCGTGAGAACAGGGCTGTTTGGTCGCAAAACAGCCCTCAAAGCGGTCGATAACGTCAGCTTCGAGGTTTATCCCGGCGAAACGCTAGGGCTAGTAGGAGAATCGGGCTGCGGTAAAACGACCCTCAGCCGGGTACTGTTGCGGTTGCTTGAACCAACCGCAGGTGATGTCTTCTTTGATGGCGCGTCGGTCTTCCAGCAAAACGATGAGCAAATGCGGCGGCTGCGACGACAAATGCAAATTGTGTTCCAGAATCCGTTTGGTTCAATGGACCCACGCCAAAGCATTGGTGCGTCGTTAATGGAACCGATGATCATTCATGAGGTGGGCGGTTCGCGGGCAGAACGATGGCAGCGATCGGTTTCCTTGCTGGAGCGGGTTGGGTTAGATGAAAGCGCCATGAACCGGATGCCCCATGAGTTCTCTGGCGGTCAGCGACAGCGGATTTGTATTGCCCGCACGTTAGCCTGTGAACCGCGATTTATTGTTTGCGACGAGTCGGTTTCAGCCCTGGATGTTTCGGTACAGGCGCAGGTGTTGAACCTGCTGCGGGATTTGCAGGGAGAGTTTGGTTTAACCTATATTTTCATTTCTCACGATTTGGGGGTCGTAAAATTTGTTAGCGATCGCATCATGGTGATGAATCGGGGGCGGATCGAAGAGATTGGTCTAGCCAGCTCAATCTATAACTCGCCGCAAACGGAATACACCCGCCAGCTCATTCGGGCTATTCCCGATGCCACGTTAGAAGAAATTCAAGAGCGGCAATCCCGTCGCCTGATCGCATCCAACACGCCCTGAAACACCGCATCAGGTTTACACAATACATTTGCACAATAAAAAAGCGTGGTTGCCTCTGTTGAGTTTGAAGCACCACGCTAGTTTTAAAGCCAGTTGTTACGGTTTAGCCTTCTCTTCTCAACGCTGCTTCCACCTGGCTTAACTCTCTTTCCAGTCGAGTCTTCAACTTGTCTGGAACAGGACGGTTGGGATAAGAGCTGTAGTGTCCGGCCAGCGAGTTTAGTGCCGTTCTCATCGTCGTGTAGGAGCTGAGCTTTGCCACTGAACTGTCTCGGCGGTAGCGAGACGCAAAGTTGTTGATCATCTGGCGGGCATCGGCCTGCGCGCTGGTTTTGGTGGGTGAATCATCTGGCAGCTCGATCGCTGTTCTTAAGGTGTTCACTAGCGCTAGCGTATCATCGCGGTAGTTACCCGAAAGACCTGCGGGCGTATTTGAACAGCCGGTTAACCCAATCACAAACACCAGAGCCAGAACAACCAATCGAGACAAGATTCTCTTCATAAAACCTCAGCGGTAAAGGGCAAGACACTCGTTTGAATAGCTTAAGTTAACGGTTGCTAACAAAGGGGATCAAACATTTATTGCCGATTTTATCTTGAACTGAGGATACAAAAACTTAAAATTGGAGACTTATACCGAGCGACAGATCGTTCGTACCCTCCTTCCATTACTGTCTATTGCTGTTGAGATTGCTGCCGTTCCTTCAGCTTCAATAATATTTCGGCATGAACTTCACGGGTGATGGGATAGAAGTAAGCCAGCACCAATCCCAACACTAGCGCCACGGTTGGTATAGGGCCGATCGCCACTCGAATGGCAAGTAATGCTGCATCGGGTTGGGTTGGTGCGGCTTGTCCAGCCGTTGTTTCAATAAAGCCAGCCGCTTCCAGCGATTGCCCTACTACAAATAAACCGATCGCCAGCCCGATCTTTTGCAGCAGCACCATAAATCCGTAAAAAACGCCTTCCCGCCGTTGCCCTGTGTTTAACTCGTCCAGTTCAATCACGTCGGGCACCATTGACCAAGGCACCAGATAGGCAGTCGAGACACCGACTCCTGCCATTATGGCTAACGGATAGATTAGAGAAGCCTGCTCAGGCTGCAAGAAAAATAGCCCTCCCTGTGCCACAATCCACAGCCCCATTCCCATAAAGTAAACCGCTCGCTTGCCAATTCTGGCGCTAACGGCACTCCAGACAAACAGCATCAGCAGAGCGGTACCCTGAACTGCGATCGCCACCTGAGTGAAAACAGCAGCCGACAATCCCATCCAGCTCACCACAAAATAAGGCAGGATGGCGGCTGTGACTTGGACGGCCAGCCAGGAGCACAGGTAAATGCCGATGACGAAAAGGTAAGGACGGTTGTTAAACGCAATCCGAAACTGAGCTAACAACGGAATGTTCTCTGACGCTTCAGTTTGTTGCCGTCTAGCTTCTGTCGCTGCAACCCGTTGGCGCGTGCCAAACACGCACCAGTAGAGCGGCAATGTGGAAATGACTGCACAGATTGCCCCCAAGACAAAATATTGTCTGCCTGTATCCTCTGGAATCGCCGAAAAAATAATTTGTGCCAAAACCAGCGACAGAATGCTGCCTCCAATTGAAAACGCAAAGCGATAGCTGTTCAGGCTGGTACGCTCGTTGTAATCTTGCGTCAGTTCTGGAGTGAGAGCCGTATAGGGCAGGTTAACGACGGTATAGAAGGCATTAAACAAAATGCTAATTCCGACGTAATACCAAAATAAGCCCCACTGTTGAGCGGATGCTTCCTCGCTAAACTGAGGGACAATCCACTGCAAAAAGAAGAAAATGCCAAAGGGAATTGCGCCAAACAGCATCCACGGGTGCCGTCTGCCCCAGCGAGACTGGGTGCGATCGCTCAAAACGCCCACAATCGGGTCATTGATGGCATCCCACACTTTGCCAATCAAGAGGACGCTGCCAGCCAGTCCTGCACTTAATCCTGCCACATTGGTGAGAAAAAACAGGAGAAAAAACGCCAGAACATTGGCTGTGATCGCAGGTCCCAAGTCTCCGGCACCATAGGCTAACTTGGTGCTGAAGTTCAGCTTGTCTGACTTTGGTTCAGAACTGGCAGACGATTGACTCATAGGTAGGCTTGAATAAACAGATCGAAAACAGAGAACAGGTTAATGTCCAGCGTGCATGAATGCCTGAAGCTTAAATCTTATAGGTTTAGTTCGACCAGGTTTAGTTCGGCTCGTTCGGCTGGGTAGATGGAAGTATGCCCAATTCTAGACCTCCTGGATCTCTACAGTACGCTTCCTCTCGAATCGGAGTAGAAAGATTAACTGTAGGCCATCCGGCTGTCGGTTGTATGATGCTTTTCAACGCTGCAAGTGAATCAAACTAGCTATGCCAGACCTTCATATTTCTTGGTCAGACTACTATCAAAAAATTGAGCAACTCGCCGTCCAAATTTATGAGTCGAACTGGACGTTCAACCAGATCGTTTGCCTTGCCAAAGGGGGATTGCGGGTTGGAGACGTTCTGGCTCGCATCTACGACTTGCCGCTTGCCATATTAGCAACCTCTTCGTACGGAGGGCTGAACAACCAGGTGCGAGGCTCAGTCACGTTTTCCCGCGACCTCACCATGACCACGGCCAATCTGGGGAGCCATGTTTTGTTAGTAGATGATCTGGTTGATTCGGGCGTGACCCTGAACCGCACGTTGGTTTGGCTCGATCGCCAATACGGGTTCTATATTGATGAAGTTCGTACTGCCGTTCTGTGGTACAAAGATTGCTCTGTAATCAAGCCCGATTACTACGTTGATTACCTGGGCGATAACCCCTGGATTCACCAACCGTTTGAGGTCTACGAACAGACCAGCCCATCCGAACTTGCGGCCAGCTTCAAAACACCGTCAGACGCAAAGAAGTAGCCACACGGCCTTAAGCAAACGACTTGGGTGATGGCGCGATCGAAGCGGGCGATAGGTCTAGAAGCGCTTTTGAGGCAATCGCACCAAAAGCGATCGCCTCAAAAGTGCCTCGAAGTTCAGCCATTGATTTAGCTGGGAACGGCCATTCCCCGCTGCACAGCGGGGCGTTGAGCAATGGTTTCAACCCATCGCTTCAAGTGGGGATGGTTCTCAAGCGTGAGTTGTTGAAACTCGTAAATGGCGACCCAGGGATAGGTAGCAATATCGGCGATCGAATACTCTCCGCAAATAAATTCCTGCTCTGCAAGCTGTCGGTCTAATACCCCGTAGAGGCGCAGCGTCTCTTTTTCGTAGCGGTCGATCGCATAGGGAATGGTTTCGGGCGCAAAGCGGCGAAAATGGTTGAGTTGTCCAAACATGGGGCCGACGCTGGCCATTTGAAACATCAGCCATTCGAGCACCTGAAAGCGGTGTTTCTGTGCTGTGGGCAGCAGTTGTCCTGTTTTCTCGGCCAGGTAAATCAAAATTGCGCCCGATTCAAACACTGTGATGTCGGCATCTGAGTCAACGATCGCCGGAATCTTGCTGTTGGGATTGATGGCAATAAATTCTGGGGTAAACTGCTCATTCTTGCTGATGTCGATCGTATGCACGTTATAGGGTAGACCCACTTCCTCCAGCATGATGGAGGCTTTGCGGCCATTCGGGGTAGTGAAGGTGTAGAGGTCGATCATGAGGGTAGATGATGTGGTGACATCAGCCTATCACGGAGTTTTGTCGCCCTGAGCAGCCTGGAGATGCCGCCCCTGTCTCCCACGGTTCAGCGGATTCCACTGAGTGCTGTCTAATATTAGTTTTTCAAATCTCTCAGTTTCTACTGTTCGCTTCTGTAGTTGTCCCTAGAATAATTCTCTCAAGGCGGTTAAGTCGGTTGAAGCTTCAGTACATTTACGGAGTGGCCTTACCGCCAAACGGGCGCTTGTTGATATGAAGGGTGGATTCTGCCTAGCTTTAAAGAAGATCGTTTAAAGTTCCGTTCAAGATCGATTCAGTTTCAAAAAACACGAGTAAGGTAGTAACTGTAAGCAGACGCCCCCAAGCTTGTGTCTCGGCTTAACTCAATTTCACTTATGTGTTCCCGCTAAGCCCTGAACTATTTTGATGTAGCTACTAAGCAAGAAATTCTTATGAAACTTCAGCGCATTCCTACCTGTTTTAGTTTGCTAGCTTGCAGCTTGGTGACTCTATCTGGTGCGCCTGCTCAAGCGTTCTCTTTCACCACAAACTTTGAGGGTTCGTCTCCCAAAGGAGACATTTTCCTCAAGTCTGTGACGTTGACCGATGGCACCGTGGTTAACAACTTTTCCCTGGTCAATGCTGCCAAAATTGTTAGCAACGACCTGTGGACAGGCGGTAACTCCGGTGCGGCCAGTGCCGATATGGGTGACAACGCTACCGTAGGGATTTCCAAAGAGAACCCCACCGACTCCGATATTGCAACCGCTTTGGGTAATCTTAACCTCAACAGCATTATCGATACAGAGGACTCGGGGAAATCTATCATCAACGTTTTCTTTGAGCGAGCCGTTGATACGTTGTTCTTCTGGGAGCGTGGACAAAACAGCCATATGGATGTTCAGGCGATCGACAAGAACGGCAACTTAGTTGGAAACCTGCTCAACCTCTATTCCAGCAACTGGAATTATGCTGGCTATAGCATTGATACCAAAGAAATTAGTGGTGCCCAAAAGGTAGGGTCGCTAGGCATCACCCTGGCTGATCTGGGTCTGTCTGACTCAATCGCCGGACTGCAAATTACCAGCAAGAAGACCTACAACGGCCCCGATTGGAAGGTGGTTGGTTCTGCTTCTGCTTCTGCTAGCGTGCCTGAACCTGCAACGTTGGCTGGTTTGGGAGTGGTGGCTGGTTTAATCGCCACGTCTCGTCGCAAAGTGATGAAACAGGCGTAAGCAACCATTGGAGCATTACTTAACCCATTGCTCCAACCTGTCTTGAGACCAAACTGTTTAGATCGTATAGATTCCTTTATGAAGTCTCCCTGGCTCTGTGGCTGAGGGAGATTTTTTGTTTAATTTTTCTTTGTCTTGCAGGTTGATGTGCTACTGCTATATCTCTTTTCTACCGCAGTGATGTACGCTCGCCAACCACCCCATTGTGTGATTTCTCGCTGGTTTTCGCAGAGGAAGGGTTCACCCAATACGCCTAATACCACTTCGCCATCAGCCAGGTAAACTTTGCCGATGCATAATCCAGGCGGTTCCTGGAGCAAAATGCTGCTAATGCCTTCTGCGGATATTGTCCAAATTTCAACGGCGATCGCCCCGCCTCCTGCTTTAACTTGCAGCATGGCTGGATGCCGATCGTTGATTGACCACAGCCGATAAATGGGTAGAGTCCAGGCTTCTCGAACAAATTGGGCATTTACCGTTTGCAGATTGGCATTTAGTTCCAGTCCTCGCATGAGGGTGCCATTTACTGCCAGATGTAATAGATCCATCTCACACCAATGATGTTATTGAACGTTCCGTTCAGACGGCTGTACTGAAGGGATGGGCGATCGCAGCGGTTGTCGTTAAGCGTGTGATCACAGCTTGGGCTGGAGCCGTCCAGCCTACAATGCCGCCTTGTGCCCGTACCATTTCCAGGGTGGCCTGTTTGAATGCCGGGAAGTAGCTTTCGGTGCAGTCTTCTACCATGAGGCATTCATAGCCGCGATCGTTTGCTTCTCGCATCGTGGTTTGAACGCACACTTCCGTCGTCACGCCTGTAATCAACAGGTGGGTGATGCCCTTCTCCTGCAAAATGCGCTCCAGGTCGGTGTTGTAAAACGCCCCTTTTCCGGGCTTGTAAATCACCGTTTCGCTGGATAGGGGTAATAGTTCAGGAATGATACCGTTGCCCGGTTCGCCTTGGATCAGAATGCGCCCCATTGGCCCCGCGTCACCAATTTTGAGGGTTCCATTGCCTCGACTGCGTTTGGCAGGAGGGCAATTCGACAAATCAGGGGTGTGGCATTCGATGGTATGAATGACGGTTAGGTTGAGCGATCGCACGGTGTCCAACAGGTGCTTGAGAGTTGGGACGATCGCCTGTAATCGCTGCACATCATTACCAAGGGCATCTCCAAACCCGCCGGGTTCAAGGAAATCCCGCTGCATGTCGATGATAACCAGTGCCAGTTGGTTTAAATCAGCCGGAAGTTCATAGTCGTAGGGCAATGCCGGGATAGTCATAGAGAGAACGCTAAAAGGACATCGAAGCAACGGCAATAGTGACAGCAAGATACCTTAGATACCTGGGGGCACGCTGGCGGGTTTAATGACCTGCCATGCTGCGTCCAATGGCGGCAAAATCGGCTTCAGCGATCGAGCTTTCATAAACAAACTCGCCACCGCTAATCACCATGATGCGATCGGACAACTTCAACAGCTCGTCCAGGTCTTCGCTGACTAACAGAACGGCTACCCCTTGATTTCGAGCCGCTACAATCTGGTCGTGGATAAACTCGACTGCTGCAAAATCCAGCCCAAAGCAAGGGTTAGCGGCAATTAACAAGTTGATGTGCTGAGCCGATAATTCTCTGGCTAACACCGCACGCTGCACGTTGCCGCCAGAGAGGTTGCTAATGGGCGTTTCTGGAGACGGTGTTTTAACCGAAAACTGTTGAATTAAGCCCTGTGCCATCTGCCGAATGGCTTTGAGGATGAGCAGCACGCCGTGGGACTGGGGGGTGCGATCGAACGTGCGTAGCGCCATATTTTCGGCCACCGTCATATGGGGCACACAGGCATTTCGCAAGGGTTCCTCTGGTAGGGCAAAGACCTTGTGCTTAAACATCTCGGCACGAGTGGCGCGGTAAGGACTACCGCTAACTACAATCTGCCCGGAGGTGGCGACCCGCTGTCCGGCCAACACTTCGACTAACTCGCGCTGGCCGTTGCCAGAAATTCCGGCAATACCCACAATTTCGCCACTGTGAACCGTGAGACTAACGCCACAAACCGCTTCAATCCCATTGTCTTTGTTGGCATGAATCTCTTTAATTTCAAGAACCGCTTTTGGATCAGGGTGAATCGTTTTTTCAACCGGGTTGGGTTCTCGCCGTTCTCCCATCATCATTTCGGCCATGTCTGCAACCGATAAATCTTTGACGAACCCGTGTCCGGCAAATTTGCCTTTTCGCAGCACCGTGACTTCATCGACAAATGCCGTCACCTCGCGGAATTTGTGGCTAATCATCAAGACGCTGAGCTTGCCAGCCGTCACTTCTTCGCGGATCAAGCCCAACACCTCATCGGCTTCACCGGGCGTTAACACCGAGGTGGGTTCATCCAGAATGAGAATTTTGCTTTTGAGGTAAAGCTGCTTCAGAATTTCGAGCTTTTGCTTTTGACCTGCGGCGAGCTGGGCGATCGGCACATCGAGCGGCACCTGGAACGGAGCCGTATCCATAAAGGTCTGGAGCTGCTCGTATTCGCGCTGCCAATTGATCACATTGGCCGAGTCATACCGAGATAAAACCAGGTTTTCGGCCACGGTCATTGCTGGCACAGAGGTGAAGTGCTGATAGACCATACCAATGCCATATTTGTGGGCATCGCGGGGGCTGGCGATCGTTTGTGTTTGCTTGTCGATCAGCACTTTGCCAGAGGTTGGCATGTAGAAGCCCATGATGCACTTTACCAGTGTGCTTTTACCCGCGCCGTTTTCTCCCAGCAATGCATGAAAGGTTCCCGGCTTCAGGTGCAGCGAAACGTTATCCAGGGCAACCAGGCTACCAAACTGCTTGGTCATGTTGAGAACTTCTAGCTCTGGTGGCTTTTCTAGTTCAACAGTGGTGGGTCTTGAGGTCACAGTGGTCATGGCGTTTACCAGAGGGAGTGGAACTGTAAAGTCAGCGATCGGGGAGATAACCGCACGATTCAATCCGTAACGGTACGGTTACAACGGCTGGATTGCATTGAGGACAGCAATGGAATCGGCAACGGCTCCAAACACGCCGCCCTGCATTTTGACCATGCTAAGGGCAGCTAAGTGATTGCTGTAGTCGGTGGCTCCGGTGCAGTCTGAGAGAAGAAGGCATTCGTAGCCGCGATCGTTGGCATCTCGCATGGTGGTGTGAACGCAGACATCGGTGGTAATGCCGGCCAGGAGAATGTTTTGGATGCCCTGCCGCTTGAGCAACAAATCCAAATCGGTGGCGTAGAAAGACCCTTTCCCCGGTTTATCGATCACGGGTTCGCCCGGCAGCGGTGCTAACTCTGGAATGATGTCCCATCCCGGTTCGCCCCGCACTAAAATTTTGCCGCAAGGGCCAGGATCGCCAATTCCGGCACCAATTTGGCGCGATCGCCACCGCTTGTTGTCTGGCAAGTCGGCTAGGTCGGGACGGTGTCCCTCGCGGGTGTGCATAATGTGGAATCGTCGTTCCCGCATAGCCGCTAGCAGGGTTTTTAGGGGGGCGATCGGGGCGCGAGTGAGCGCGAGGTCATAGCCCATCTGATCTACATAACCACCCTTGCCGCAGAAATCGATCTGCATATCAATGATCAGCAAGACCGTGTTATCAGGACGAAGATCGCCGTTGTAAGGATAGGGATAGGGTTCCGCTTCAACAAAAATTCCCATGCGGTAGTCTCCGGGGACGTGGGAGAAACGAAATGATGTTCATTGGGAGAAGTACAGACCTTTCTCAGTCAGAATCGGTAAGAAAAGGGGCGAAACGATGAGGCGGAGACGCTTATCCTTCGTCCCATCCTTAAATCCTTTAGTTATCCGTTCCTAGTGCGCCAGGAACTCCAGTTAACGTTCGCTTGGGCGAACAGGTGATGATCATGATGATCAACGTCAAAATGTAAGGAGCGGCGTTAAAAAGGTAATAGCCTTGTTCAATCCCGACCGACTGCAACGCAGGGCCAAGCGCTTGAGCGCCCCCAAATAGCAGGGATGCCCAGAGGCACTGGATCGGGTTCCAGCGGGCAAAGATCACCAGGGCTACTGCCATCAGCCCCTGACCGCTAGAGATTCGTTCTGTCCACACGCCGGGGTAGTAAAGCGACAGAGATGCGCCGCCAATTCCGGCTAAGAAACTGCCAGCGACAACGCTGAGCATACGGACATTGAAAATTGATAAACCCATCGCCCTTGCGGCATCGGGGCTGTCACCCACGGCGCGAATAAACAAACCCCAGCGGGTTGATTTGAAGAACCAATGCAGGAACGGGGCGATCGCCACACCCAACAAAAACAGAGGGCTAATTTGTAAGGCAGATTGCAGTGCCGGAGGGGCACCCGCCGCTGCTAAATTAATAGTGGCTAACTGGGGAGCCGAGGGCTGAATGAATGGCTTGCCCAGGAAGAAAGCCAGCCCGCTACCAAAGACAATCATGGCAATGCCAACCGCCACATCGTTGACCCTCGGTTGCTGAGACAACCACCCGTGAATTAGCCCCAAAAACACTCCGGCAATGCCAGCCACCAGCACCCCTAACCAGGGCGATCCGGTTAAATAGGAAATCGCGTAGGCGCTCATGGCTCCCATCAATAGCGTTCCTTCCAGCCCCAGGTTAATTTTGCCGCTCTTTTCGGTGAGGCATTCTCCCAAACTGACAAACAGGAAGGGCGTGCCACCGCGCATGGTGCCTGCGGCGATCGCCAAGGGAACTCCCCACCAACCTAATGCTTCTGCTGCCACAACCTAATCCTCCAACGTTAAAGGTTTGAGATCTGAGGACGAGAACTCAGTTTGTTGCATCTGCTTGCATCACTCAATCCCCATGCGGTCATCATGCCTGTGATTATGTGATTAACTGACCACGACAGGTTCTTGCCCTGGGCTGGGGGGCGGTGCCGGGGGGGCAACCATGGCTGCTGGCTTCTCCCTAAAGAAGGGAAGCTTGCCATACAGCGATTCGCTATACAGCACCACCAGGAACACTAATCCTTGAAAAACCAGTACTGTTGCGTCGGGTAAACCGTGCGTCCGCTGTAAGATGCCACCGCTTGCCAAAATACCGCCCACCAGGACAGATACCAGAGCAGCGGCCAGGGGATTATGGCGAGCAATAAAGGCCACCAGAATACCGCCGTATCCATATCCTGCGTTGAGCGATTCGTTGGCTGTGCCGTGAACGGCTGCCACCTCGACCATGCCAGCCAGTCCCGCGCAGGAGCCTGCTAAAAAGCAGATAGCAACAGTGAGTTTGCCAACGGGAAGCCCTGCAATTCGCGCGGCGCGAATGTTGCCCCCGGCGGTGCGAGCCGCAAAGCCAAACGTGGTGCGCTGAATCAAGAAATAGGCGATAACGCACGCGACCAAGCCGTAGACCAACCCCCAATGAACGCGAGTGCCGGGAATGCTTTGCAGCATGTTGACGGCGGCGATCGGGTACGTTGCGGGTTTGTTGAGTGAACTGGGGTCGCGCATGGGGCCGCCCACCAGGTGGTTTAGCAGGGCGATCGCAATATAGTTCAGCAACAAACTGCTAATCGTTTCATTAACGGCTCGATAGTGACGCAACGCGCCCACCGCGCCGATCCACAGGCCGCCAGCAACCATAGCGGCGATCGCCATGCCAATTTGTACCACCAGAGGCGGGGCGGTAGAAATGCCAAGGCCGAGCGCTACAGCACCAATCCCGCCCACAACCAATGCCCCTTCATTACCGATAATTACTAGTCCCAATCGGGCTGGTAATGCAGTACACAGGGCACTTAGCATTAAAGGAGCCGCGCGAATGAGCGTGTTTTGGAAACTCGTCCAGCGACCAAATGCCGCTTTCCAGATGGAGCCATACACCTCAAACGGATTCGCTCCCACGACTGCACAAAAGATGCCAAATAGCACCAGCGACGCTAATACAGCAGCGATCGGCAAACAAGCAGATTCAAGCTTTCTGCGCCAAACGTGAGTGACCATAGGTGAAAATAATAGAAAATCAGCATGAAACGGGAGGGGAAAACCTGACCCCCTCAATGAAGCTCAAACCGTGAAGTCTTTGCTGCTTGAGGCTTTTGAGGGTTAGCTAACGCTACCAATTACGCCCTCTACGAGATAATTCATCTGCTCCAGCTTTGGATCTTGCTGCTTTAACTCTTCGGCTGAGGTAACCACAACCTTGCCCGTGTTGTCTTTGACTTCGCCTTTGTAGATCACCAGGCTACCGTCTTGAAACTGAGCCAAGGCCGCATCAGCCGCTTGCTTGGCCTCGGCGCTGACCGCTGGCCCATAATCTGACAGTTTGCAGAAGCCTTCCTTGATGCCGCCTCGCACCACATGGGGAATGCTGCCATCGGTCAGCGTTTTTCCAGCCCGAATATCTTCGGCGTATTTGGAATAAACCGTGGTCCAATCCCACTCTGCTCCGGTGAGATAGCCTTTAGCCGCCAGTTCAGCCTGATTGGCATGATAACCAGTCGAAAAAATACCGCGCCTCTCTGCCGTTTCCATGACGACTTTGGGGCTATCTACATGACAGGTCAAAACGTCAATGCCTTGATCTGCCATGCTGTTTGCCGCTTCAGCTTCTTTGACGGGTTCTGCCCAGTTACCAGTGAAGATTACCTGTGTGGTGGTTTCTGGTTTGACGCTGCGGGCACCCAGTGTAAAGCTGTTGATGTTGCGTAACACCTGGGGAATGGGTTTAGCGGCAATAAAACCAAGCTTGCCGGTTTTGGAGGTCATGGCAGCAACGATGCCCGAAACATATTGTGCTTCGTCGATGTAACCGTAATAACTGCCGACGTTTTTAGGATGAACGCCATCCTGATACAGGCCACCGCAATGGAAAAACTGCACCTCTGGGTATTCTTCTGCCAGTTTCAGGATGTGCGGATCGAAATAGCCGAATGAAGTGGGAAAGACAGCTACTGCTCCATCTAGGTCAATCATGCTTCGCATTGACTCTTCCACGGAGGTTGTTTCTGGAACGTTCGCTTCTTCAACGATGGTTAACCAGTTGTATTTGGCGGCAATGCCTGCTGCCCCTTCTGCATGAGCCTGGTTATATCCATAATCATCTTTGGGACCGACATAAATGAATCCCAGAGTAATAGAGTCGCTGCCATCAGCGCCGCTGGCACCCTCTGATGCCGATCGACTGCACCCTGTACCCAGCTTGGCGGTTACTCCGAATGCGGTAGTGGCGAGAAGGCCGCGAATAACCTGACGCCGAGACAAGCCTAAGAACCGTTGATTGCTCACTTTTGTGCTCCCTCAGAACAGGATGACCAAACTAGACTGCCAGGAATTACGCTGCGGATTCTTAGACGTTGTTGCCTAAGTCTTACTTTTGGGAGGCGCGATCGCCCCCATAGACCGGGTATATTCGTCTCGCTATTCAATGCTGAGTTTGCGTTGGAAAGCGATCGACTCCCTGCCCCTCTCTATAGTTCAGTGGCCTCATGCTGTAATTCCTGCATGACTCGTTGCTTAACTTGCTTAACTGTTGCCAGATGCTTGCTTCACTGAAGCGCTTATGGCGGCTAGGTTACATCACTGGTGTGAAGAATCGGGGAAAAAAGTGGGAAGAAATCGGGAAGAACCGCCGTCTTAGAGGTATTGAAGCGATCGCTCAGGGTTTGCATCTGTCAGATCTGCAAATGTTTGACTTGCGGCAAAACCATCCGGTTCGGCTCTCGGCGGTAAGAGAGAGGAAATGAGGGGAAATCGCCAGGCCAACGGTAGCAACACCAATGGAACCCATCTGTCTACCTAAAGCGAGGTCAGGGTGTTTGGCGGTCAATCTTGTTCGGTCTACTGCTGGTAGTTTGGCCTTTGCTCAGGAGCGGACGACAGACTCTCGCGTTGGTTTAGCAACGGGGTTGCATTTTGGGAAGTCTGGATTTAGAAAGCCTCAGCGTGTAGATACCAATTGAAGCCTGTTGGCGTTGACTAAATAGCTGCTTTCAGGGAACGACCTAAATCATCAACGCATCGTGCTGCGTATTTCCTTCTCGATGTGATGTATGGATCAAAATCAAAATATTGACCTGATTATATTTGCGGTGTATGGGGTTTGCATCACATGGGTGTTGTACAACTCGATTGAATCCTTAGCCGAGCAGACCACCATTAGCTTTGATAAGGCAACTCTCGATCGGGCGCTGGCCGATATCCCGTTGAAGGACACTAACCTCAGTGATGTGGTCGATATTAAGTTCAAATTTAACGATCGATACCAATTTTCAGAGCAGCCTAAGACCCTGGCTCTTACCCTTGACAATAAATCTAAAAACATTTCTATCCGCATCGACTGGGATCAAAGCACATTAACAGATTATGCGAACCAGTCGCGTCGCGTGATCCGGCTGCCCTCCAATCGCCAAGTTGACTTGTCTCAACGCCAAATTTTTAGCATTGTGGCTCCGGGTGGCTCGCTGCGTGAAACCATTACCGCAGAAGATCTGTTGAAGCAAAAAGAAGATGGAACCTTAGAAGAAACGGCTCCAATTGTTGATATTGAAAAACTGCAAAAAGATGCTGAGTCTAAAAAAGCGTCGCAAAAGTTGAAGAACACCGTTGCCAGGTTTATGGACGGGAAGAAGCCGCTGCAATTTTCGTTGCGGCTGGCGTTGCGGTTTTTTGACTGGAAGGGAGAAGATATTACCGAGCATCTGGAATTTGTCACCTGCTACTTTTCCATCAAAAAACTGCCGTGGAGTGATCATCTGCCGTTTAACCCCAAGAAATAGGTGAACAGCATTCGCCAAGGCTAAAAGAAATACTGGCAATTCTTGTGATCAACGTGCGTTGTGAGTAGGCCGCTAAACTAGACTAGACATAAGGGAAGAGTAGGCGCAGGCGGTTGCAGACGTTCAGTCTGAGGAAAGTCCGGGCTCCCGAAAGACCAAACTTGCTGGGTAACGCCCAGTGCGGGTGACCGTGAGGATAGTGCCACAGAAACATACCGCCGATGGTGTTGAGGCGTGCTCCGTTACGTCTGGCATACAGGTAAGGGTGCAAGGGTGCGGTAAGAGCGCACCAGCAGCGTTGAGAGGCGCTGGCTCGGTAAACCCCGGTTGGGAGCAAGGCAGAAGGAGCTAAGGTTGGTCTTTTACCTGTTCCGGTAAGGGATATTTCCTTTACGAGTCCGCTTGAGGCGTTTGGTAACAAGCGTCCCAGATAGATAACTGCCCTCCTGCAATAGGAGAACAGAACCCGGCTTATGTCCGACTCCTCCCTTTCTAACTCCACCAAACCTGCCAATTTCGCTACGGCCAGGTTTTGGCGTTTTACTGTCTTTGTCGCTGGTTCTGCCTGCCCTGGTTTTCTATTGTTTGCTGTATCTGCTAATTTTTATTCTTGAAGGTTAATGTCTGTTTCGGATTCTCGTCGTCATTCCCAGCTTCGTCAATTTTCGTTGAAACTTGGCCTGCCTGAGAACGCTCCAATTCAGTGGAGGCTGTTAGATTTAGCGCTAACGCATCCCACCGCTTCGGTGGAAGCCAACTATGAACGTTTAGAGTTTGTGGGTGATGCGGTGATTCGGCTGGCTGCCGCAGAATTTTTGTTTCAAACCTATCCAACGGCATCGGAGGGGGAACTGTCTGCAGTACGAGGTGCCCTAGTGAGCGATCGCACCCTGGCTGAAATTGCCAACTCCTACGGACTCGATCGGTATTTATTAATGTCGAACAGTGCTTTTAGCGACAGGGTGGGGCGAGAAACCCGTCTGGCTGCTGCGTTTGAGGCTGTTTTAGCGGCGCTTTACCTCAGCACCCACGATTTACGGCTCGTCCACCCCTGGCTCGATTCTCACCTGCAACGGCTAACGGACATTATCCGTAGCGATCCGACGCTGCAAAACTACAAAGGAGCGCTGCAATCGTGGACGCAAGCTCGATACCAGATGCTGCCTGAATATCGAGTGACCGAAATTGGGCAACTTCATGGTGATGCCGAACGCTTTTTGGCAGAAGTATGGTTTCAGGGGCGATCGTGGGGAGAAGGTAAGGGGCAATCTAAGAAAGCGGCTGAACAGGCGGCAGCTCAGGTGGCGCTGTTGCTATTGCAGCAAACTGAAGCGGTGGGCGAGACATTGGGAAATAGGGACGGTCGGTAGTGTACGGAAGCGAACGTCAGGATAAAACCACCCGGATTGCTGTGTTTGGCGCTGGGCGCTGGGGGACTCATCTGGTACGAAATTTCCTGAAGCATCCCCAGGCTCAGGTGGTGGCTATCGTTGATCCGCATCGCGATCGCCTCTATGCCCTGGCACGTCAGTTTGGCCTGGATCAGCAAACTGCCCTGTTGACCGATTGGCAAACGGCGCTCGACTGCCCTGGTCTGGAGGCGGTGGCGATCGCTACTCCTGCCACAACCCACTATTCACTCACAGAAGCGGCACTGCAACGGGGGTACCACGTTCTGGTCGAAAAACCGCTGACGCTGGAGTTGGCCGAATCGCTGCGCTTGTGCCGTTTAGCAGAACAGCAGCATTGCCAGTTGGTGGTGGATCACACCTATCTGTTTCATCCTGCGGTGCAACGGGGCAGGGTCGCGGTGCAGCAAGGGGCGTTGGGCGCTATTCGGTATGGCTATGCGGCGCGTACCCATCTCGGCCCGGTGCGGCAAGATGTGGATGCCCTGTGGGACCTGGCAATTCACGACATCGCCATTTTTAACCACTGGCTGGGTGAACGTCCGCTGCAAGTGCAGGCTCAGGGAACCGTCTGGCTCCAGCCTGAGGCGAGTCAGGGGTGGCACTTTCCCAGGGGGTTGGCCGATCTGGTATGGGTCAAGCTGGTCTATGCCAGCGGCGTTCAAGCGATGATCCATCTCTGTTGGCTGAATCCAGACAAACAGCGTCGTCTCTGCCTGACGGGAGGCTCGGGAACGCTGACATTTGACGAATTGGCGGCTGCACCCCTGACGCTGCAACGGGGCACAATGGCGTGGAGTAATGGGCAGTTCCTTCCGGCTAACTCATCATCCCAGGTATTAGAACTGGATACCACTGAACCATTGCAGCAGGTTTGCTCTCATTTTCTGGAGTGTGTGCAGCGTAACAACGCTTCCACGATTTCGTCTGGATGGGTGGGTGCCCAACTGGTGCAAATTTTGAATGGGCTGACGCGATCGCTCCACCACGATGGGCAAGCCGTAACGCTGACAGACCCCATTGGCGCTAAAGACTAGGTGCCGATCGCAGAACGTTCAGCCGTGGACTGGGTTATGGCGACTTCAGCCACCGCACCATTTGGCTTCGGTGATTCGATCGCATCTTCGGCTACAGAGGCCACTGGCAGCTTAATTTCTACCGTTGTGCCTTTCTCCAGGCCATCGCTGTATAGCCCAATGCTGCCACCCATCAATTCCACCAGGTTGCGAGAAATGGCTAGCCCTAGCCCTGTACCTTCAAACTTGCGGGTTGTGGTACCGTCCACCATGACAAACGGACGGAACAGCTTGTGCTGTTGTGCTGGATCGATGCCAATGCCGGTGTCTTGAACGGTGATGACTACCCGAGATTTAGCAAGTATTGGCGTATTGGCATCATGACTGGTTTGGCTCGGTTCTGCATGGCTGTCTAAAACAGGCTCTAACCCGGTACTGATGGTAATGCCGCCGCGATCGGTAAACTTCGTTGCGTTGTAAACCACGTTGAGCAACACCTGCTTGAGCCGAGCTGGGTCGGCTTTAATCATAATTGGCTCTGACAGGTTGGGGGCGGTTAAGGTTAAGCCCTTTTGTTGGATGTGTACGGACTGAATTTCAATCACTTCCTGGAGGATTTGCCGTAAATCAACCTGTTCTACGGCAAGCGCCAGCCCTTCTTCCTCAATTCGACGAATATCAAGCAGATCGTTAATGATTTTCAGCAGGTGAACCGCCGCTCGATTGGCCTGTTCCAAAAATTCCAGTTCTTCTTCACGGTTATCGCAGCAGTCATCTTTAACCAGGCGAATGCAACCAATGATCGCGTTTAGCGGCGTTCTGAGTTCGTGAGACGTGTTGGCTAGGATCTCGCTCTTAAGTTTGTTGGCGGCTTCGGCCTCTTGCCATGCGGTTTCCAGCTCTTTAGCCCGTTCTTCCAACCGCCTCACCATGTTGTCTAGCACTTCAGAAAGCTGGTTGATTTCTCGAATCCTGAAGTTTTTGGGAGCCTGTTCTAATGGATCGCGTTTGTGGATGCGGCGAGCGTATTTCCCCAGTTGTTCGATGGGAAGCGCCAAATCTCGCGCCATGTACAGCATGGCAAGTAGATGGGCGGCAAGTAACCCCGTCGTGAGGATGAACAAGATCTGCGTAATTTCTTTTAGCCCTTGCAGGGCGTTGTCGAGAGGGGTAACGGCTAGCACCACCCAGGTTTGGTTGTCTGTATCGGTGATGGGGATATCAACCGGGCTGAATCCTGCCAGCCACTCTGTTTTGTCGCCGCTGAAGTTAAACAGGTGGCGCACATCTGGGTTGCCACGCAAAGCGTTGTCGAGAATATCTTGAAAGCGCTCTTTGTCTCCAGCGATATCGATACTGCGCCCTACCTGGTTGGAGAAGGGATGAGCCAGGAACGTGCCGTTTTGGTCGATGATGGCGGTAAATCCTAACAGCGATCGCGCTTCTGCCCGCTCCCACTGCCGCATCGTCGCATCGGCTGCCAGAATGTAACGCAATTGACCAGAGGCATCATACACCGGAGCCGCCAGGGTGATGTTGAGCTGGCTGCGGGGCTGGGTCGCGTTCGATGGGGTGGCCTGTTCGCCAGGGCGAACCGTCAGCACGTGCATTTGGAGCCGATTCGCATCGGTTGCCGCCGAGGGTTGTTCCCAACGAGCCGGGATGTCTAAATCGATCGCCTGATTGCCGCAGGTGCTAGCCACGGGTTGCTCGGTTTGAGGCGCAATCAACTGGACGCAGTCAATTTGTGACCCATTGCTGCGATCGCCCAAAGCGCCTTGGTTCACGGGTAGATCAGCGGCAAGTTGCCGCAAAAAGACCTGAGCAGCTTCTGGCGACCCCGATTGCAGCGTAGAGGCTTGACTGGCAATCGTCAGACTAGCCCGTAGCGCGTTAATCGATGACTGAATTGTATTGGCCTTGCGAACCGCACTTTCTTCTAAATTTTGCCGTGCTGTGTAGAGCAAACTGGTACGAGCCTTACGAAAGGTGACCGCTACTCCCAGCAGCAAAATTGGAATGCTGAGGATCAGAATTCGCGTTAGCAAAATGCGGCGAAAAGAGGATTGACCTGGCATAGCCGTAAATGATATCTAACTCGAGGTGCGAAGCCTGCTCTTAAAGATTAATATCCAATCGGACGAAATGACTTGGGCATTAGGGTCAGAAGGCGGAATTCTTCAAGCACTCTTTATGCACATAAAGAAAGAATCTAGTAGAAAGTCCCTTGACAAAATTGAAACGAGTGGATAATTTTAATCGTTTCTCTCGCCCCTATACAACGGTAGTGCTAGCCATGAGTGTCGATGGCAAAATCGCAGACGAGCAGCGATCGCCTGCCCGGTTTGGCTCGGCGCATGACAAAGCCCATCTTGAGCGTCAAATCGCTTTGGCAGATGCAGCACTATTTGGAGCCGGAACATTACGTGCTTACGGCACCACGCTGCGGGTTTCTCATCCAACTTTACTGCAACAGCGGGCGCAACAGGGAAAACCTTCACAGCCGGTTCAAATTGTCTGTTCTCGCTTGGCGCAATTTAACACAGGTTATCCGTTTTTTCGTCAACCGATTCCCCGATGGTTGATCACGACAGCGGCAGGAGCAGACCGTTGGCAGGGACACACTGGATTCGATCGCGTACTGGAGGCTACCGATCCAGACGATACGATCGACTGGAAAAGCGCATTTCAGCAACTGCGGGCGATGAACCTGAAGACGGTCGTGGTGTGTGGTGGTGGAACGCTGGTGGCAACGTTGCTCGGCCTGGATCTAATCGACGAACTGTGGCTAACGGTGTGCCCGTTACTTTTGGGCGGTAGCCATGCCCCCACACCGGTTGATGGAACGGGCTTCTTGCCCAATCTAGCGCCCCGTTTGAAACTGCTAGAAGCGTGGGTACAGGAGGATGAGGTGTTTCTTCACTATCGCCTGCAACCATCAACCGCCTGCAACGACAAACGGATTGAATTACCCTAATAAGCATGGTGGAACAACTCAAGCCCCGATACTCTGTTGCCTGGATCAACCGCATTGCCGAAATTCCCCAACTGGAGTGGGATGCGCTGGCAATGCCGCTGGCGATGCCTTTCCTGGAATGGGAGTGGCTGCATGTAATGGAAACCTCTGGCAGCGCTACGGCGAAGGCGGGATGGTTGCCCAACCACCTGACCGTGTGGCGCGATCGCTCCCTGGTTGCAGCAGCTCCTTTATACGTTAAGGGTCACAGCTATGGCGAATTTGTCTTTGATCACCAGTGGGCCGATCTGGCGCAGCGTCTGGGGATTCAATATTACCCAAAGCTTCTCGGCATGTCGCCCTTTACCCCGGCGGAGGGGTATCGTTTTTTAATTGCGCCTGGGGAAGATGAAGACGAACTGACCGAAATCATGGTGGGGGCGATCGACCATTTCTGTCTGCAAAACCGCATCTCGGGCTGCAATTTTCTCTACGCCGATCCAGACTGGCAAGCCGTGATGACACGGCATGGTTTCGATCGCTGGCTGCATCACAGTTACATTTGGCAAAACCAGGGATATCAGACCTTTGATGACTATCTGGCAGCGTTTAATGCCAACCAGCGGCGCAACATCAAGCGCGAACGTAAAGCGGTGTCTGCGGCGGGTCTTTCGTTACAAGTCTTTACGGGTGAAGCTATTCCCAAGGCCATGTTTTCACAAATGTATACGTTCTATGCCGATACCTGCGACAAGTTTGGCTGGTGGGGCAGTAAATATCTTACCCGCCGATTTTTCGAGCAGTTATATCCCCACTATCGGCATCGGGTCGTATTTTTTGCAGCCTTTGACGAACAAAACGCCCAGCAGCCGATGGGGATGTCGTTTTGCTTAACCAAAGGCGATCGTTTGTATGGACGCTACTGGGGCTGTTTGCAGGAGTTTGACAAGCTGCACTTTGATGCCTGCTACTACACACCAATTGAGTGGGCGATCGCCAACAACATCAAAACCTTTGACCCTGGAGCGGGCGGTCGTCACAAAAAGCGGCGAGGCTTTCCGGCAACCCCCAACCATTCTTTACACCGTTTTTACGATAGCCGCCTGGCTAAAATCTTCCATTCTTATATTGATGAAGTGAATCGAATGGAACAGCAAGAAATGGATGCTATCAATCAAGATCTACCGCTTAAACAAACGTCAAATCCTGTGGAGGAGGGCTAAATAGCCTGTTGTTGCGGCTATAGCTTGCCGGGTATGGGGTAGAATTCTGCGGACTGAGGGGAGCGGCTATCAGCCGATTTGGTTGGTAGCAGCCTACACTAGATTTGAATTCAAATGTGTATCCCGTGTTTGGGCAATCCGAAGTGCTGCGCTCAACACGCCCTAACCGACCATGAATCAAACTGTGAATCCAACTCCTCAACCCATTGCCACTCCAATGGCTGAAGCCTTAACAGCATTTGATAGTAAGCTGTCTAAACGCTACATTGAACTCGATCCGGCAGGCTACTTCATTGTTTATCTCGATCGCACCGCTGGATTAATTTGCGCCAAGCACTACAGCAACGTAATTAATGACAAAGGTTTAGCCTGTGATCCAGAGACAGGCAAGCCGTTGCCAACTAAAGGCAAGGTTGAACGCACGCCAACTGCAACCTTTTGTGGCAAAACGGCAAAGGATCTGTGCATCAAAATTTTTGAAGAAACCAAACCGTGCCCAATTGGTTATCTTGACCACGCTGCTTATCTAGGCCGGGAGTTTGTCCGGGCTGAGATGGCGCTAATCAACGGCCAGGACTATATCCAGGATTAAGGTTGGGCATTGCTGAAGGGATGTACGAATCGTTGAGCGGTCATGGCTCTGATCGCTCAACGATTCCCTGATTTTGGGGACTTTGGTTCGGACGTTTCCGGGAATTGGAGAAGGGCATATTGCGATTCAGCAACGCCGAATTTTGGATTCCCCACCGTAAAACTGGTTCTACCGAGTTGATGCAGCCAGTGACGCAGTAATCTTGCCGAGAGCTAAAGCGGTACAGGCCATCCGCGATGATCTGTACTTGTTTAAGATGAGTTAAATCAGCAACGTCTCGCAGCGTAACCAGGCTGACGTTCAACCGCTAAACGATTGATACAGGTAATAGGTTGCCATCGGAATCACCGTGGCTAACAGGAGCAAGACGACAACCACAACGGTGGCATTTTGATCGTCCGTTTCTTCAGCCGGGGTAAATGTGCCTTCGGTTTGAACCACCTTCTCGATCACTGGAGGCCCCGGATCGGGGTTGCCAGACAGCACGGCGACCAGGCGATCGCTCGCATCCATAAACGCTTGATTGTACTTGTTGCCATTTCGCAGCGGTTCCAGGAGCGTTTCCTGCGCCACGCTAGTAGCAATATCGTCGGTGAGCAGTGCCCTTGTGCCATCACCCGTATAAATGGCCGAGTTGTTGGTGACGTTATCTAGCAATAAGAGGGTCTGGTTGGCTTGAGCCTCTGGAGTGGGAAACCACTTCTGGAACAGCTTTTCAGCAAAGCCATCGGCTGTTTCTCCATAGTCAAATCGGTGAATGGTGATGAATCTTACTTCATTACCTGTGTCTTGTGCCAGTTTCTCTAATTCGCCACTAATTTTGCTTTCGGTTAAACGGCTCAGGATGTCGGCATCGTCAACCACCCAGGTTGGTGTGCCAACGGTTAACGAAGGCATATCGTAAATACCAGTGGCGATCGCCGGACTGGTGTTGACACCCCATACCTGTGCCATCACAACCAGCCCAATGGCAAGGAAGACCAGCCGATGAAGAGACTTTGCCCAACGTTGGATTGGGTTAAACGTTCGTATCATTTTATGTAATCCAAATAATTGTCGCTATAAGAAATATCTTTCCAAATAGACGACAGATTAAGCAAGTCCATCATGCTAAAGAGGCGATCGCAGTGCCCTTGGCTACAGCGGCGTTAAGGCTGGTGAATCTGCCGTTGGAGCCGGGTGGGATGCGGCAGTTGCCAGACTCTCAGGCGTGCTGAGCAGCGTAGCCGTCGCATTCACAATGATTTGGGTTGCCCCTATAAAGAAAGGTTGATCGATCGACTCTAGCAAGTCAGTTTCTCGGTGATAGTTGGGGTTGCGGAAATTGGCTGTGTCTGTCACCAGGACAGCACCAATTCCTTTTTGCCAGAAAGGGGCGTGGTCGCTTCGCATCAAGTCGGGTGTTAGAGGCCCCAGTAACGGAATGGGCATGGTTAACACAGATGGCAGGTCTGAAGTGCGCGATTCTGGAAAGCTGTTGAGCAACGGTAAATGACCCCGATCGCCCAGCACCGCCAAAAAGTCTCCGCGCGTGGTTGTTGGTGTAACGGGTAAAACGGATGGATAGCTCTGGCATCCGTCTGTGTGGCAGGCATAGCCCACCATATCCAGAACGATCGCCCCCTTCAACACGTCGCGATCGGCTTTGCCGTTAGCAAATGCCAGACTGCCCAATAGCCCCAGTTCTTCCTCATCAAAAAATGCAACTTGCAGGGTGCGCGGTGTTGAAACAGTACCCAGCAGCCGGGCGGTTTCCAAAATGGCGGCAATGCCGCTGGCGTTGTCGTCTAAACCGGGCGATCGCTCCACGGTATCGTAGTGCGCGGCTAGCAAAATGGTGCCCGCCTCTGGATCGGTGCCGGGACGTTCGGCATATACGTTTACTCCGGTGTCGTACCCCTGTTCTTGCGGCACCCATCCGGCTTGCTGTAAAGCGTCTGCAATGTATTGACGGGCACGGAGGCGCTCGTCGTCTGCATAGCGGCGAAACGATAGGGCTTCCAGGTCTGCCATTACCCGTTGCGCGTCGATCGTTGGAGCGACGACTGGGACAGGCGCTTTGGATGGTGGATTGGGGGCAAGCCGTTCTCGAAAGCTAGTTTCAACGGCACGGGGCTGCCGCTGGATGACTTGCCAATTCCAGCCGATGAGCATCCCTACGGTTGTAATAAAGAGTAGAACTAGCCCAATCCATCGCTTTTTGATTCGCGCCATTTGCTATCCATCACCGTGAGACAACATTCCACCCATTGTAGAAAGTTCTGTTTCAGCTTGTCTGCTGTTGGATGAGCCTAGACGGTATGGCTCAGATGCCTTGCTAGGCAGGGTCGGAGCCGAAGACCAGGTTTAGGCGCTGTTGTGCCGCCTGTAATGCCTCTGTGGGGTTGCTGCCTAATAGGGTCGCTTCGATCGCCCGCCCCAGGTTTTCAGAAATACGGCTATACCCCGGCACGATGGGGCGCGAGTGCCCATATTTGGCCTGCTCAATGAAGGTGTTTAAGGTGGGTTCTTGAGCGACAAAATCTTTATAGGCTACACTTTGGCGCGATCGTACATTAACCGGCAGGTAGCCCGTGCCCAACGCCCATTGAGTCTGAAAGGCTTCGCTCATCACGTATTCGGCAAAAGTAAATGCGGCGCGTTCTGCTTCGGGTGTGGCATTAAAGATAAATAGGTTTTCACCACCAATACTGGTAGCTGGTTCACTGCCCACTGGAATGGGCATTACATCGTAATCGACCCCGGTGGCTTGCAGTTGCCCAAGCGTCCACGGCCCGGTGAGTTGCATCGCCACGCGACCCGTTAAAAAGTCATCAATTTCATACCCGCGTTCGGGCGGCGACAACATCGCCGAGCCATCGTTAAGCAGGTCTTGCCACAGTTGCAGTGCTGCGATCGCGCCCTCATTCACCAGATTTACCTGGTCTACTGAATCTACCGCCAGGTCACCCCCACCACTCCACATGAATGGCAACCAGGTAAAGACCGTCCATTCGCCTTTGCCAAGGGGCAAGAGGATGCCATGCTGCTGGCTGCCGTTGACCGAACGAGTTAAGGTGTGAGCCACTTGACGCAGGTCTTCCCAGGTCTGTGGCGGCTCTGTAATACCAGCGGCCTCAAATAGGCTGGGACGGTAAAAAATGCCAACGTTGTTGGTGCTGAAGGGAATCGACCAGAGATGGCCTTCCAATTCCATTGAGCTGATCAGAGCCGGATCAAGCTGCTCTTTGGCGGGGGAAGCGTCGAACCAATCGTCTATAGGGCGGATGGCTTCTAGTTCTACCAATTGCCCGGTAATCATGGGAGCAAACCACAGCATGTTGGGCGGCGCATTGCCCACCACTGCCGCCAAAATTTTGGGCATTTGCTGGTCGCCCTGTCCTACATAGAGCGATTCCACCTGAATGGTGGGATGCGACTGATTGAAGCGATCCACCAACTCCTGAAATACATCGCGGTTAGGGGGTGGGTTAATGCCATGCCATAGCGTTAAATGAATAGCGCCCGCGTTGCTGGACGGAGTAGGCTGACAGCCTAACAGCCCGATGAGGCAGAGGATAAGGGGGGCGATCGCCAGGTTGCGCCAATGGAGTTCAAGGCGTTTGCTAATCCGGCTTAATCGAACAATGTTTGCCATGTCACGACGCTCAACCTGAAAGAACTAGACAATCGATACGTATAGAAGCCTAAACAAAATAGAGCATTCATCGCGCCGAAGGGTACACTTGCATCGTTTTACAGCAGTTCTCAATTGAGTCAGCCACAGTCTCGCCAGGATGGGTGTGGGGTGTAGTGTTTAGTGTGTGGTGAATGCAAATGAAAATGGCTGTAAGTCGTTCTGTTGATGGCACTCTAGTTAGCTGCCAGCGGCATACGGATGGTGCTGATGCCATTATCCCGTGCTAGCGGCGGCGAATAAAATCCACGTTTTGAAAGGAGCAGGGCTAATGATAAATCGCTATGGATTGATGGTGCTAACGGGATTGGCGGTGCTGGGAAATGCAGGGGCGGGTGTGGCGATGCCCGCTGATGTGTTTTTACCTCACCTCGATCGCATTCGGCAAACGACACCACCCAACACAGTGATGCGGCTACCTGCAACCGTGTTGTTAGGCGGGCCAGGTTCGTTGAACCCGAACGAGCTACTAATCAGAGTATTGCCAACCTCTTCTCCGCCACGGATGACGGTGAGTTTATTTACTTGCGCTAGCGGCCCATTTCCCTGCCTGGTCGGCAGTTTTACAGCAGAGAATGCGGGTTCGGTGAACGCGCAGCGAGAGTTATCCCGACATCAGTTGATGGCTACTCCAATTACCCTGACTCCGGGGGTGCAGGGCTTTTTGCTGGAGGGAACGAGCCAAACGCCACCTTCCGACTTTTCATCAGTGATGTGGCAGCAAGACGATACGGTTTACACCGTCAGCTTTTTGGCGGCTGAACGGCAAAATATTTTGTTTATGGCTGCTTCAATGGCGAAGGAGGAACCCCTTCAGACAGCGCAAGCCCAACGATCGCTGAGCCAGTGAGGATATAGGCATCGCCACGTCTTCTCTTACAGCAGTTCTCAATCGAGTCAGCCACAGTCTCACCAGGATGGGTGTGGTGTGTAGGATTTGGGGTGTGGTGAATGCAAGCGAAAATGGCTGTAAAGACCGTCTTCTCTTAAAGAACGATCCCTTACACCCAACAAACGATGGCACATCTCGTTCCATTGGGGTTGTCGCCAGGGCACATTTCATACCCCTGTAGGGGATGTTAAGGGCGATCGCTGACGTGATACGGTTCCAG
This sequence comes from Oculatella sp. LEGE 06141, assembly GCF_015207605.1. Classification (GTDB taxonomy): domain Bacteria; phylum Cyanobacteriota; class Cyanobacteriia; order Elainellales; family Elainellaceae; genus Oculatella. Next base: position 28,801 of record NZ_JADEWO010000001.1, on the reverse strand, counting down.
AGGAATTGCTTTTCCTTATACTCCTCTTGTTGCAGCCGTTCCCTTCAGAACGGCTTTTTTAATTGATTCAGTAAAAAGGGAACCAATGCGCTGCATACGACAACCGGCAGTTCATTGATTCCCTTGAAACTCACGACTGAATTGGGGCACCAATCTGAGAGAAATGGCCTTCAGTTCAATCGTTATGTAGCCAGATTAGACATCATAAATGCGGCATTCGCTGGCATCGGGGTTCTCATCACAATAGTGTTCCAGCGATGTCTTTTTGCTCTTTTGATGAGATCGCTCCGCTTGTAGTTCTTCAACAATATCCCAGGCTACAGCACAGTCACTAGAGGTGCTGCCTTGCAAGTCACAGGCTTCACGAGCATAAGTAACGGCTTCGTGGATGGCTTGCTCAATAGTTTTGGCTGTGTCCAGGGTCTTAGGCATAATCCATTCAGCATTCCGTGCTGAGCGAAACGAATCATTGCTTCAAGCATTACGCTTGATAGCTCACCTTTCTAGCCTAGCGACAGCACCGCAAAACGACAGTGGGGGGAACCGTAACGATGCGTCGCCCCAACCAAAGACGGCGTGTTATTGAGGCATGTTATTGAGGCAGAAGCCAGGGGTGGAAGGGAGATTGTTACTTGTAGGCCAAAGCGGCGATCGCCAAACAAATCCAGCCAACGATAAAAGCCACCCCTCCCAATGGTGTGATTGCACCCAGCCACTTAATTTGGGACAAACTGAGCGCATACAAACTGCCCGAAAAGATAGCAACACCGACCACAAAGGCATACCCGGTTATGGTCAGCAATGCCTGACTCATCTCTGCCCGACTCAGCAGCACCGCCACTACCAACAGCGCTAGCGCGTGATACATCTGGTAGCGAATGCCCGTCTCAAAGATTTCAAGCGATCGCCCATCCAGTTTGTCCCGCAAGGCATGAGCGCCAAACGCGCCCCCGGCAACGGCTAACCCGCCCAAAATTGCAGCGATCGCCATGAAGATTCGAGTCATTAACGGTTCTCCTATCACAACGGTGAGCGGTCTGGTTGGACAATGAGCCGTGGAGGCAGAGCCATTGGCACCGCCTCTCTGACATCTCAGCCTCTAGTCTTTATTCTGCTCCTGATTCTGCAAAGATTTCAGCAAAAAACTGCTTCATATCTTCCCATGAGCGGCGGTCTGCATCTGGATGGTAAGCCACGCCGCTGGTTGGATCATTGCCTGCGCCGGGGTTCGTAAAGCCATGAACGGCACCACCATAGGACACCAGTTGCCAATCGACTTCGGCTTGAGTCATCTCGGCTTGAAAGGCACTGACCTGCTCCGCTGGGACGAGTGGATCAACCGCTCCATGCAGAACCAGAACCTGGCCGAGGATGTTTTGAGCATCGCCTGGATCGGGTGTGTCAAGGTTGCCGTGGAAGCTGACGACACCAGCAATATCTGCTCCGCTGCGGGCTAACTCCAGAACGGTACCGCCGCCAAAACAGTAGCCGATCGCAGCAATCTGGTTGTCGTCGGAAAGCGCATGGCTTTGCAGCACTTGCAAACCAGCCGTAGCGCGATCGCGCAGCAGTTGCCGATCGGCGCGATACATCCCTGCCTGAGCTGCCGCTTCTTCCCTGTTGCTAGGACGAATGCCCTGACCATAGATATCCGCTGCAAACGCAACATATCCCAGTTCTGCAAGCTGCTCCGTTCGTTGCTTGGCATAGTCATCCAGACCCATCCATTCGTGAACCACCATTACACCCGGTCGTTCACCTTCAATGGCATCGTCATAGGCTAAATAGCCTTCTAAAACGACATCACCATCCCGATACTCAACGACTTCCGTACGAATTGCAGCCAGGGCGTTGCTTGACCACAGCAGGGACGCTAAGGGCGCGAGTAAAAGCAAGCTAGAAAATTTCATGCTGATTCAGAGCTGTAACAAAACTTTAGCTTCTATAGTGCCATGTTTGATACATGAGCGATCGCCATTCGTTAACCCTGCCCCCATCAAAAAGGGCAACCGTTAGCGGTTGCCCTGGATGCTCTCAGCGGGTAGGCAAACCTACCGCTTTAATCTAGAACGCTACTCACTAACTCCTTGGCCTCGGCACCAATTACCGATGGGGCAACGAAGTGAGGTTGGGTGAAGTGGATGGGACGCTCAGCGATTAGAGGCAAGGCCGTCCGTGCTTGCGCTGCTACTTGAGTGGTTTTCACGTCATAGGTTTGCGTCACCAGCTTGGGATAGATACCAATGCCGATAATGGGAACCAGTAGACAAAGCGCAATGAACGCTTCGCGTGGCTTGGCATCGCTCAGCGAGAACTTCAGTTCCACATTCTCTTCACCATAGAACACCTGTCGCAGCATCGAGAGCAGGTAAATGGGCGACAAAATGACACCCACCGCTGCGAGCAGCACAACAACGGCCTTAAATGATGTGGAGTAGGCATCGCTGGTGGTGATGCCCAAGAAGATGGTCAGCTCACCCACAAATCCGCTCATGCCGGGAAGCGCCAGCGACGCGAGTGAACCCGCTGTGAACAGTGCAAAAACGGTCGGCATCTGCTTGGCCATGCCGCCCATGCGATCCATTGCCAGAGTATGGGTTCGTTCGTAAGCAACGCCCGTTAAAAAGAAGAGTGTTGCGGCAATTAAACCGTGAGACACCATTTGCAGCACCGCACCGCCAACCCCTAACTCGGTGAAGGAGGCAATCCCAATCAAGACAAACCCCATGTGGGCGATCGACGAATAAGCCAACCGCCGCTTTAAGTTCGTTTGGGCAAAGGCTGTTAACGAGGCATAAATAATATTGACAACACCCAAAATGGCTAGAACCGGGGCAAAGTAAAGATGCGCGTTGGGTAGAAGCTCAATGTTGAAGCGAATTAGCGCATACCCTGCCATCTTAAGCATTACGCCTGCCAGGATCATCGATACAGGTGCAGGGGCTTCGCTGTGGGCATCGGGTAGCCAGGTGTGTAGCGGGAAGATAGGCAGTTTGACCCCAAAAGCAACCAGAAATGCCGCATACATCAACACTTCAAAGCCGAGAGAGTAGTCTTTCAGACCCAGCTCGTGTAAATTCAGCGTCAACGTATCGCCGTAGAAGGCCATTGCTAGGCCAGCAATCAGAATAAAGACTGAGCCAACAGCGGTATATAAGATGAACTTAGTAGCAGCATAGAGTCGGCGATCGCCGCCCCAGGTTGCAATTAACAGGTAAACCGGAACGAGTTCCAGTTCCCACATAAAGAAGAACATTAAAATATCTTGAGCCACAAACACCCCAATCTGAGCGCTGTACATCACCAGCATCAGGGCATAGAACAAACGCGGCTTGTGGCTAATTTTCCAGGATGCCAAAATTGCCAGAGTGGTAATTAGCCCCGTCAACAGCACTAGCGGCATTGACAGGCCATCGACAGCCAGCGACCAGTTCAACCCAATTTGGGGAACCCAGGCGTAGCTTTCAACGAGCTGAAATCCAGAGCTTTGTAAGTCGTAATCTTTCCAGAAGGCGTAGATGATGAGTGCAAATTCAAGCAATCCAGCACCGAGGGCATAGGAGCGGACGGTTTTTCCTTCCTTATCGGGCAGGAAGGGGATTGGAAGCACGGCCAGAAGCGGAAACAGAAATAGAACGGTTAGCCAAGGAAATTGAGTACTCATCATGAGTGCCTACCCAAACGTCACTAAGAAGGAATGGTTTTCAGGTCGCGTTAGCGGTGTTGAGAGCAACCTGCACCCAGTCTGAAAAGAAGCGCACCTGGTTCGGCCAGTGCCAGGGTACTTGCGGAGGGAGGAACAGACAACGTGAATGATGGCTGAACCCAATCCTGCGGCCAAGAGGCTATACCCTTGCGTTGCTCTCCAATACCGTTTCTTGACAGACCAGGCGATCGTTAACAAAATCGAAGCTGTGGCAGATGCACAGTGAGAATAATTACCTACTTAAGAATACCCCAGTTTATTAAGTTAAATAAACTTCGTCCCCTAATTTAGACCAAATCTTTTAAGAAGTGTTTCGGCATGTGAAGTAAAGCCGATTGGTTTTTGGCATTATTTCGGCGATAGGTATAGATAAACATCTTGGCTAAACCGGATGTTTTCGTTGTTTAGGGGCAAAAATGGCTCAATTATCGGCATATAGGAACGATCGCCCGCTGCGTCTGTCTGGTTGAGTGGTTTTTGCTGTATCGCTCCATTTGTAACGAAACCCTTACATACCTTCTCTGGTGTTTGGGCTTTGGTTGTAGTGTGAGGGTGATCGTCACGACATGCACGGTCTTCTAGCTTTGAACCAACCGCAAATTCTGGGGTTGTGTAACAGGGCTGATTATTGAGCGCACTTGGGATTGGGCAATGTGGAATCAAGCTCGGTTGCCACTGCGATTGGTAGGCAGGGGAACCTCCTCCCCGGCTGATAGGTGTTGCCTGTTGCCCATACTGAGGCAGGGGCAAGCAGATGACTTAGGGCAAAGTGGGCAAAGTGGGCGAAGTGGGCGACGAGCCAGTGCGATCGCAACGCGCAACGCCTCAGACTCTGTGCAAGATTGGGGCAGTCTCAACGGCAGACGAGTGCTGTCTGATGCCGTTAGCGCCGAGAACCCCAGCGATTACTACCTATTTGAGCTAACCCAATCTGCGGGGTTGAGTGTATTGCTGGACGGTTTGAGTAATGTTGCTAACTTGAAGCTGTACCGCGAAAACAGCGATGGCTCAACGGCTCCCATTGCCCATTCTTCTAAGGCCAGGACGCACCCCGAAACAATTGTTCGTTCCTGTTTACCCGCAGGAACCTATGCCATTCAGGTCAAACATGCGGGCGGTGCTCCAGCAGAGTACACGCTAACTGCAACGGCTGATGTTGCAGGGAATGACCTGACGGTAGCTGCCGATCTGGGGCGTCTGGATGTAGACAAACACCTGACTGAGTTTGTGGGCGATACCGATAGAAGTGACTACTACCGCTTTGAGATAGTTGGCTCTAGTGAGTTGAAGGTGTCGATCGATCCGCTGACTACGGACATTGCGGTGGAGCTATCTCAAGATGTGGATGGGAATGGACGCATTGGTGAAGACGAACGTCTTTACCGGGGGGCGGGCGATCGCACTCATCCGATTGCCTTCAGCCAGCCTTTAGCGGCGGGCACCTATTACTTACAAATTGGGGCAGATCAGGGTAGTACCCATTACGAGTTGCGCCTCTCGACGGCTATACTACCGTTGCCAGACGACCATGCCGGAAACACCCTGAAACAGGCTCGCAATTTAGGAAACCTACAGGGCATAACGAGCGTTGATGACTTTGTGGGTGGGCTTGACCCGAGCGATTACTATCAGTTTGAACTCGACACCATTAGCCATTTGCAACTGAGGCTGGATGGCTTAACTGCCGATGCCGATATGCAGTTGATTCAGGATGCTAACCGCAATGGCATTGTTGAAGCCGAAGCGGGTGAAGTGTTGGACTCGGCGCTGCTTAGCGACAACGCCTCCGAATTGATCGATATCGGCCTGCCATCCGGCAGGTATTACATTCATGTGGGGCAATACACAGACGACACTACTTATCACTTGGCTATTGCCTCTGAGCCGATCGCCCTTCTGCCTCAGTACAGCCCGTTATTTGGTTACGGCAGCGTTGATGCAGCAGCGGCGGTTGAAATCGCCATTGCCGCGAATCCGTTTGCAGCCGTAGCGGATGCAACCTACCCAACGTGGGGAGTCGATTTTGTTAATGCTCCAGAGGTGTGGCAGCAGGGATACACCGGGCAGGGGATCGTTGTTGCGGTGGTGGATACTGGAATGGATGTCCAGCATCCTGATTTGAAGCACAACCTGTGGTTAAACCCCGGTGAGGTTGCCAGCAATGGCATTGACGACGACGGAAATGGGTTTATTGACGATATCCACGGCTGGAACTTTGTAGATGCCACATCTGACCTCAGCGATGATGATAGCCACGGTACTCATGTTGCGGGTTCGATCGCGGCTGCGGCCAATGAGTTTGGCGTGACGGGTGTGGCCTTTGGAGCCAACATTATGCCTGTTAAGGTGCTGGATCAGTTTGGTAGCGGTATGGCAGCGTCGATCGCATCTGGAATTCGTTATGCGGTTGACAATGGTGCAGATGTGATTAATCTCAGCCTGGGCGGTGGATACAGTGCTGATGTTAGAGCTGCCATTGAGTATGCCGAGGCGAACGGTAGCGTGGTGGTTATGGCTGCGGGAAATGAATCTGCTGGCTCGCCTGCCTACCCGGCTCGACTGGCCGATCGCGTCGGTATTGCGGTGGGCGCGATCGCGCCGGATGGCACATTGGCCGACTTCTCTAACCGCGCAGGCTACAAACCGTTGAATTATGTAGTTGCTCCGGGCGTCAGCGTTGGTTCCACCCTGCCCCAAAATCAGTATGGCTTTTCCGACGGCACGTCTATGGCGGCTCCCCATGTAGCAGGTGTGGTTGCCCTGCTACTGAGCGCCAGACCAGACCTGACCCCGGCTCAAGTCAAAGATATTATCGTGGCGACGGCCAACCCAAACGGAATTGTGGCATAGCTTGCCGTCTATAGTCCTAGCCCATTCTGCTGTTACCACTCATCTTGAGACGGTCTTACCAGCATGGCTCCCATTAACCCCAACCCTAGCAGGCCGCCTAGAAACGCGAATGTGGTTACCACTGGCCCAAAAATCCAATGGGTTGTTAGTAGCCAGCAGAAGAGGCATGTGCCGACAAATAGAGCAGAAATTAAGTATAAAAACCTAAAAATATCCATTTTATTTGGTTAAAAAACGCCTGATTTACGTTCATCCTATGACTATGGCTCTAACAGTTCAAGCGATCGCCCGCGCCCCTCTACGCCAAAATTTCACCTTTCTATCCGAAGGCATAAATTTTGAGATTCGGTGAGACTTTGTTGCCCTGATCACCAACGACCAAACCCACTGGCGCGCGATCGCCAAACGTCCCACTCTTTAGAGCATTGCCCTGAATCCCACTGGTGCAAAACGTTGATCGGACGATTTTCAGGCAATTCCTGCACCTGAATGGATGGGCATTGATGAACACATCAGAGGTTAGTTCTCAACCTGGATGGATGAAGGCATGAAATTTGGCTTGATTAACATCCTGATTCAGGCAAATTCACAATCCGGCTAAAGATTGAAAAAAAAACACTACTGCTTTCCCTACTTCGGTTGCTACGGTTTTCCTCCCTGCCTGTAGGGTTCTGATCCCGTTACATTAGTAACAACAGCAGATACAAAAGTTTACGAGTGAGGTGCTGCAATGACAGTTTTAGTCGCCCTGTGTGTTGCGGGCTGGATGATTGCAGTCCCACTAGGGATCCAGGCTTACTTATGGAGCCGGCAGGAGGTGTCAGTTCATCAAGGTAGTTGGCCTCCTGCCCGTTATTCCTTGGCAGAAGCCCCGACCGGATGGCACGTCGAGAATTGCGATCGCGCCTCCGTTGATTCCAACGATCGACTTCTCGACCAGCGAGTCGGGCGTTTTGCTCATCGCCACATTGCCTAAGAGGGAAACCCATGTTTGAGTATTTCACTGAAAAAGCAATTGCTACCGTGATGGCGGCTCAAGAAGAAGCTCGTCGGTTAAAGCAAAATTATGTTGGAACCGAGCAACTTCTGTTGGGCTTGCTGCGAGTTGACGGTACAATTGCTGCCCACGTTTTATCCGAAGCGGGCTTGACGCTTAGCGCGGCTCGAATTGAAGTTGAAAAGATCATCGGTCGCGGTACGGGAGGGTTAACGGCTGAACTGCCCTTTACGCCCAAAACAAAGCGAGTGTTTGAAGAAGCGTTTCAGCAGGCACACCAGCTCGATAGCCGCCACATTGCGCCCGAACATTTACTGTTGAGTCTGATTGAAGACGGTGAAGGGGTTGCCGTCAAAATTCTCAACAATTTGGACATCGACCCCGGCATCATTCGCAGTGCGGTGATTCGCGCGATTGGCGAAGAACCCATTGCGGCTGGAAGCTCCGCCGGAAGAGGCACGATGCGATCGTCCGGTCGTCAGCCAAACCGCAACGGAGCGCTGGCCGAATTTGGCAGAAACCTGACTGAACTGGCCGCCAAAGGCGAACTAGATCAGGTGGTAGGACGCGCCAAAGAGCTAGAGCGAGTCATCCAAATTCTGGGTCGGCGCACCAAAAACAACCCAGTGTTGATTGGTGAACCTGGCGTGGGTAAGACAGCGATCGCCGAGGGGCTAGCCCAACGCATCGTGAATCAAGATGTGCCCAGCACTCTGTTAGATAAGCAGGTCATTAGCCTGGATATGGGCGCGGTGCTTTCAGGTACCCGTTTTCGGGGTGACTTCGAAGAGCGCATGAAGCAAATCATGGAAGAAGTGACCCAGTCGGATGACATCATTCTGATGATTGATGAAATTCACACCCTGGTGGGGGCTGGTTCCGTTGAGGGTGGTATGGATGCCGCCAATCTGCTCAAGCCTGCTTTGGCTCGCGGTAGCTTCCAGTGTATTGGCGCAACCACTCTGGATGAATACCGCAAGCACATCGAGCGAGATGCGGCGTTAGAGCGACGCTTCCAGCCAGTGACGGTGAACGAACCGTCGGTTGAAGATACGCTTGCCATTTTGCGCGGGTTGCGTAGTTCCTACGAGCAACACCATCGGCTGATTATTACCGATGCTGCTCTGGAAGCCGCGGCAACTCTATCCGATCGCTACATCCCCGATCGGTTTATGCCCGACAAAGCCATTGACCTGATTGATGAAGCCGGATCATTGGTGCGCTTCCGTCATGCCAAAAAGTCTCCTGCTAAAGAGCTAGAGCGTAAGCTACGGCAAACCACACAAGAGAAGCAAGCCGCCGTTCGAGAGCAAGACTTCGACAAGGCCGGTAAGCTGCGCGATCGCGAACTGGAGCTTGAAGCGCAACTGAAGCAAACGCAGACGGAGTTTGCCGCTGTGGCTCAGCCGGAAGTGACGGCTGAAGATATTGCTCAGGTGACGGCTTCCTGGACAGGCATTCCGGTGAATCAGCTCACGGAATCAGAGTCGGTGATGTTGATGCATCTGGAAGACATGCTGCATGAACGCGTCATTGGTCAGAATGAAGCGGTTACAGCGGTCTCTCGCGCTATTCGCCGCGCCCGGGTGGGGTTGAAGAATCCCGATCGCCCGATCGCCAGCCTCGTTTTCTCTGGCCCTACCGGAGTCGGTAAAACTGAATTGGCGAAAGCGTTAGCCGCCAGCGTTTTTGGCTCGGAAGAGGCCATGATTCGAGTGGATATGTCGGAATACATGGAAAGCCACACCGTTTCTAAGCTAATTGGCTCTCCTCCGGGATATGTCGGTTACGACGAAGGCGGACAGCTCACCGAATTGGTGCGGCGGAAGCCCTACACGGTGATTCTGCTGGATGAGATTGAAAAAGCGCATCCAGATGTCTTCAATATGCTGCTGCAAATTCTGGAAGACGGTCGCCTGACCGATGCCAAGGGTCGTGTCGTCAGCTTTAAGAACACATTGCTGGTGATGACCTCTAACATTGGCTCTCGCGTCATTGAGAAAGGTGGTGGCGGCTTAGGCTTCGACTTCTCTACAGACGATATGGAAATGGCAAAATATGGCCGCATCCGTAGTCTGGTCAACGAGGAGTTGAAGCAGCACTTCCGCCCCGAACTGCTCAACCGCATTGACGAGATTATCGTCTTCCGTCAACTGACGCGCCCTGAGGTGGTGCAAATTGCCGACCTGATGCTAAAAGAGGTATCGGCACGCTTAGAAGAGCAGGAAATTTCGCTCGACGTGACTGACGCGTGTAAAGAGCGGCTGATCACCGAAGGCTTTGATCCTAGCTATGGTGCCCGACCATTGCGCCGTGCGATCGCCCGTTTCATTGAAGACAATTTAGCGGAAGCGATGCTAGCTGGCACGGTTAAAGCAGGAGACACCGCCGTTTTAGATATCGATGATGACGGTCAGGTGCAGGTGCGATCGCAGCAAGAACCCGTTTTGGTAGGGGTTTCCTCCTAACAACTCCGTTCTTGGACGCTGAGTCAGTTTAATCAACGAGCGGTGGTGCTATTACAGCACCACCGCTTTTTTAGGCTAGTTGTGACGGGTTTAAATTTTGGCCTCAAGCGATTTGAGATATTCGGTATTGACCCCCGACTCGCGAACCAGGGCAATTTTCCCGGTGCGGGCAATTTCGCGAATGCCGAACCGATTCAGCACTTGCACGATCGCCACCATCTTGCCAGGATCGCCCACTACTTCTAGCGTCAGCGAATCTTCGCCCACATCTACCACGCGTGCCCGAAAGATTTGCGCCAGTTCAATGACTTCAGAACGGGTAGAACCAGCGGCATTGACCTTAAGCAGCATCAGCTCCCGCTCTACACAGGGCACTTCTGTGATGTCGTTCACTTTAATGACGCTAATCAGCTTATAAAGCTGTTTGGTGACTTGCTCGATCGCCCGATCGTCTCCTGGCACTACCATCGTGATCCGCGAGATGCCTACTTGCTCTGCTGGCCCGACCGCCAAACTTTCGATATTAAATCCACGGCGGGCAAATAAGCCTGCAATGCGGCTCAGAACTCCCGCTTCATCTTCAACTAAGACGGAAAGCGTATGTTTCATGGTAGGGCGATCGCAAAATTGAGTCAGCGTAATTTCCGATCTTAACAGCTTAGGCACCCATGCCGGAGTATTGTTTTAGTCCCTTTTTCCACAGCCAGCGGTTAATGGCAAAAAACAACAGCATCCAACCCAGAGTAATGAATAGCCCCTGCACTACATTCACGGGTAAGCCAATTAGAATACTGGCCGGAAAATGAATCATGTAAGGGAACGGAGTCCACTGAACAATACGCTGCATCACGGGTGGGAAGACCTCAAGCGGTGCAATCATCCCCGAAAGAAACAAATAAAACAGAAACCAAAATTGTTCGATGGCGCTGGCTCGTTCTGTCCAGAACGCAAACATAGCAAAGGTGTACTGCATGATGAAGCGCAGCACAAATGCCATGAATACCGTTAGCAGCGTTAACAGCAGCCGTGGCAGACTGGGTATCCAAAACGCATCGGGATACAGCAGAAAAAACAGAGTTACCAGCGCAATGGCAAAGGGCAATCGGGCAAACCGTTCGGCAAAGTGAGCGGCAAAGTGGTGCCACCCCGGATCGAGAGGTTGCAGTAAGCGAAACGACAGCTTGCCTTCTACAATTTCTCGTTCAAACTCCCAAATGACCCAGACCACGCTGAACTGCCGCACCAAAAAAACCGCTAAAAAATAGCGAACAAAATCCAACGGCGATAAGCCAAACTGCCCTTGCTGTGAGGCTTTAATCCAAACGCCCATCAAGATTAGCGGTAAAGTGCCCGACAACACCCACAGCAACAGCTCTGCCCGATATTCCAGCATGTAGGCATAGTAGACCGAGAGCAGCGCTCTCGCTTTGCGAATAGCCGAACGCACTGCACGCTTCATGCGATCGCTCCTGTTTGAAACACCTGCCCAATCACTTCTTCTATGGGGGGTTCGGCCACTGTGAGGTCAATCACATCCAGGTTGGCAAGGAGACGCGCAACGGTTTTTGTTAGCGCTTCCTGGCGGACAATGAAGCGAACAATACGCCCGTTTACCTGCTTCAGTTCACCGTAGGATTCAAGTTCGGCGGGCGATCGCTCGTTGCCCAGTTCCAGGGTGACCTCGCGATAAGGCGCAAAGCGATCGAGCAACCCTTCTAAATCGCCGTCATAAATCAAACGCCCAGCGTAAATTAACAGCACGCGTTGACACAATGCGGTGATGTCGGCCATGTAGTGACTGGTTAGCAGCACGGTTGCTCCATAGCGGCGATTGTATTCCCGCAAGAATTCGCGCACGCTAACCTGCGCGTTTACATCCAGCCCCAGGGTTGGCTCGTCTAGAAACAGCACATTAGGCCGATGAATTAACGCCGCTAGCAGTTCGGCTTTCATCCGTTCGCCCAGGGAAAGTTTACGGACGGGCTGCGTCAGTTTTTCTTCCAGGGTGAGCATTTCGGTCAATTCTCCCAGGCGGTGGCGAAATTCTCGCTCGGAGATGCCATAAACGGCCGCATTGATTTTGAGGGAATCGAGCATGGGCAAGTCCCAAATCAATTGCTGTTTTTGTCCCATCACCAGGGTGATTTTTTGCAGAAAATTGGCTTCACGCTGAAAGGGAACATGCCCTGCCACTGCGATTGACCCATTCGAGGGGTGAATCAACCCCGTCAGCATCTTCAGGGTAGTGGTTTTTCCGGCTCCGTTTGGCCCCAGGAAACCCACCACTTCCCCAGGGTCAATCTGAAACGAAACCGATTGCACCGCAGGCACCGAACGGTAGGTGCGATGAAAGAAATGCCGTAATGTGCCTTTGAGACCTGGATCTTTGACCGCAACAGGATACACTTTGCTCAGGTCTTTGACTGTAATAATTGCCATATTGTCTAATTTAGGTGATTCGAGCGATCGTCCTGTGCTGGCATATTGCGATGCAGAGGAAGTTTTAGTAACCCCCGTCAGTGATACGTTACCCAGTAGCAGGTTCAGGGTTCAGGTCTAATCCAATCCACTTCCTCAAGCCTGGAACCGGACTCTCTAGCCCAACAGGAACTACAATAAACTCAGGATATATCAGTACAAATGTACTTTGCAGCACTATGGTTCAATATACACTCATCCAAAGTCCAGAAGTAGTCATCGACATTCCCGGCAAAGATTCAACAAAAGCCCGTGATAAGGCGATGGATCAGCTGCTTGAATTAATGGAAGCAGGCGAACTTCCTACTGATCTTTCAGATGGGTTTGGCCCCCAGCAATTTATTGAAGTGAAAGAATTATCTCCCGTGACAACTGAAGCCGATGATGCGGTCAACCATGCCATTCAGGTTCTAAGTACTTTTGCCACCCTAAAGCAAAAGGCTCAAACCCTACGGGCTGAAGCCAGAAAGGTGCGTCCTCATCTAGATACGCTGTTGAGTGAAGACGAATCTGACTCAGAGGTGTTTGATACCCTGAAAGAAGGATTCAAGACCCTAAAGTCCTTTGCTCAAGCCCATTCGCGTTATCAAGAGGCACGAGCCGAAGCCCAGCAATCGTTGACTGTGTTAGATCAGGCGCTTGCATTGCCCGAAGACGACTAATGGGGAGGATTGCTTTCGGTTAGCTCATGCCGTGGTTCAACCTCAATTAACACACGCTAATCCAGTCACTCCTGTTGCTTTTGGCGCTGAAAGTAACGCTTCCTTAGCGGGGAGATTGCGGTTATAGCAGTGTTATCCTGGTAGACTTGCGAAAATTGTTTTGCAAAACAATTATCTGCATCAGCAAGCCGCTCGATTTGATAGGTCAAGATGACACGATCGAGCAACAGGGGGCGATCGCAGGCACCCATCAGTCAAACGCCTTGCTTCTGTCGCCCTGAACGCCTCCAATCCTGTCGGCTCTAACGGTGTGTCCCACTGCTCTCGTTTCAGGGGTTAGCGGTGGTAATTTGATGCCTTTTTGTCGGGACGTTTCGCAAAATGCTCCCCTAACGGAAATAGACAGCCGACTCCTTGCAACACAGTGATAACCGCATGGCTCATTCTGGTTTGCCGTCGTTTCAGCGGTAGATGATGGTTTGGTGCAACACACGCCCACCGCAACACATAAAATGACGGCAAACGAGTGCTAGGCTAATGCGATATCGTATGGCTATACCCTTGAATAGCAAGGCTCAACTGACATTATGGCTATTGAGTGTTGCAACACACCGCGTCCCACCGTAAAATTCGCACTGGATCTCAGTTGGGTTTAGTTCGAAATTGCCTGGTTGGCACGCGTATATCTGGTATCATCCATGTTCTAGCGTGTGCTGCATCTCTTAACTCCATATATCAAGTACTGTCCGCCAGTCAGTCGCCATTGCCGTCAGGGATCTGTACTGCTTCACTAACCTCACCTGGCTGTTGGAAATCGTTACTATTGCAGTCGTTTGAGGAATATTTATTTGTTTAAGCATCGATTATTGCAGTGTATTTTTAAGACGCAGAACCAGTACTCGTGGCAAGAATTGTTGTTGCTGAAGATGAAAGCGTTGCTGCCTGGTACCTCAGAGAAGCACTAGAACACCTGGGGCATACGGTTTTAGGAAGTGTGGCTTCAGGTTCCGATGTCATTCAAGTGACTGGTGAAACCCGGCCTGACCTGGTGCTGATGGATATTCGGCTGGAAGGCAACATTGATGGTGTGGCGGCGGCACAGCAAATTCGTGAATATTTTGATATTCCTGTCATCTACATCACAGCCCATACGGATGACTCGACCCTGCATCGGGCGATGATGTCTGAACCGTTTGGTTACATCATTAAGCCATTTCAAGAAAAAGAACTGCAAACGGCCATTGCGATCGCGCTCCATCGTCATCAGCTTGAAAAACGGCTGAGAGAATCGGAGCAACGTCTAGCAACGACTCTGGCGAGTATTGGAGATGGGGCGATCGCCACTGATTCTGATGGCTGTATTACCTTCATCAATCCCGTAGCCGAAGACCTCACGGGCTGGCGGCAGCCAGAGGCAATTGGTGAATCGTCGAGTCGGGTTTTAGACTTAATCAATGCCAAAACCCGAGAAGCCATTGCTAACCCGGTGTTGCGTGCCATGCAACAGGGCATCAACGTGCGGTTGCCCCAGGATTGCTTGCTGCGGACAAAAGACGGCGCGGAAACCCCGATTGGCGATACCGCTGCACCCATTCGCAACCAACAAGGAGATGTAACTGGCGGGATTATTGTTTTTCAAGATGTGTCGGAGCGCATTCAGTTAGAACAAGCCCTGCGCCAACAGGCCGAACGCGAACGGTTGGTTAGCGATACGGCACAGCGGATTCGAGAGTCGCTTGATTTAGAAACCATTCTCAGGACAACGGTGGCTGAAGTGTGCCGTCTGCTGTCTGTTGATCGCGTTCTGATATATCAACTAGAACGCGATCGCCCCGGTACGATTGCAGCCGAAGCGGCGGCATTTGCGCGAATGGGCACCACGACATCGGAGCCATCTGGGTTTGCAGGACACTCCTTTGCGCCAGCACTGCATCAAGCCTTCAGTCAGGGGCATGTGCAGGTTAGCTCGGATATCAACCAGGATGAGTACCTGAACCAGCATCCAGAGTATCTAGATGATTTACGCCAGCTCAATGTTCAATCCCAAATTACGGTTCCAATTCAGCAATCTGGTAGCCTCTGGGGCGTGTTGATTGTGCATCAGGTTCAGACTCAGCGCAATTGGCAACCGTGGGAAATAGACGTGCTACAGCAGCTTGTAAGGCATGTGGCGATCGCTATTCAGCAAGCTCAACGCTACCAACAGGTGCAACGGTTAAACGTGGAACTGGCGCAGCAGGTGCAAGACCGCACAACAACGTTGGAACGTGCTTTTGAGTTTGAAGCAACGCTCAAGCGCATTGCCGATAGCGTGCGAGATAGCCTGGACGATAATCATATCTTGCAGACCGCCGTGCGAAATTTAGCGATCGCTCTGGGGGTGGGCTGTTGCAGCGCTGCGTTCTATAGTGCCGAACAAGGAACCTTTACGATTCAGTCTGAATACGTCAGTCCGATCGCCCCAATGCCGGGACGAACCGAGCAGCAGGCCGATTCTCCAGAATACGAGCAGATTTTGCGGGGGCAGCCGTTGCAGTGTTGCCCCCTTACCGCCCATTCGCCGGAGTCGCGAGCTAGTATTTTGGCCAGCCCAATCTTGGACGATCAGGGCGTAATTGGTGATCTCTGGTTGATTGACCACAGCGATCGCATCTTTAGCGAACAGGAGTTGCGGCTGCTTCAGCAGGTTGCCAACCAGTGTGCGATCGCCATGCGTCAGGCTCAGCTCTATGCAGCTTCTCAGGTTCAGGTGCGCGAACTGGAACGGCTCAACCGCCTGAAAGAGGATTTTTTAAGCACTATTTCTCACGAATTGCGAACGCCACTGGCTAATATCATCATGGCGGTACAGATGCTGGAAGTAGTTGCCCACCAGCAAGGAACGCTCGATATGGCGACCAGTCAAGTGGCACGATACTTTCAAATTTTGCGAGAAGAATGCAAGCGCGAAATTAAACTAGTAGACGATCTGTTGGGGTTTCCCCACCTGGATGCCGGAACCGAACCCCTGGTGCTGGGTGCTGTGAACCTGCAAGCATGGATTCCCTTTGCGGTTGAGCTATTTCAAGATCGGATCAATGAGCGGCAGCAGATATTGCAAATCGATATTCCAGCAGATTTACCGGCCTTGACCACCGATTTATCCATTCTTAGCCACATCCTGAGCGAACTCCTGAACAACGCCTGTACCTACACGCCTGTGGGTGGCACGATTGGAATTGCAGCGTGGGCGACGGCTGAAGCGATCTTTCTGAGTGTTAGCAATGTTGGGGTTGAAATTCCGTCCGTTGAGTTGCCCCATATTTTCGATAAGTTTTACCGGGTTCCCAATCACGATCCCTGGCGATACACAGGTACAGGGTTAGGGCTGGCTCTGGTCAAAAAGCGGACAGAATATTTGGGGGCATCGATTCAGGCGGAAAGCGGCAACAACTCCACCACCTTTGCGTTACGGTTTCCCCGGCAACTCAGCAGCGCTCAACCTCCACAGGACGCGTGAGTCCGGCGAGGCATAGAGGCGTTTGCTAGACTGGGATAGGCTGGATTCTACCAAGTTTCAGTTAGCCTAACCGTTTACCCGCTGAAGGACGATCGCCGATGACGCTCTCGATGCCCTCAAGCACTCTGTTGCTTTCTAAAGAATTACCAACGCTTCGCTACACTTCAACCCGCGATCGCTTCGATGACACATGGGGCGCTCCTTTATCCACTTTGCTGGGGCTAGGACGTGCGGCAGGTGCAGACTTTATCGAATTCTTTCTGGAGCGGGACAACTACATTAGCTGTCTGGCCGAAGACGATGCCATTACCAGCATTTCACCACGACTGTCTACTGGGGCTGGTGTCCGCGTCTTCCGCAAACAGGCCGACTGTTACGTTAGCACTAATGACCTTTCCTTTTCTGGCTTAAAGGCTGCTCTGGAAAAAGCTCTGGCCATTATGGGGCTTCACCTACCGGGGCCAAATGCCTTTGTTCCTGAAATTAACCTGGAACCCTTACGAGATTATGCAACGCTGCGCGGCAAAGAGCATTGGCTGGCCGACTGTAGCTCTATGCGAGAAATGGGCGATGTGTTGCTGGTGGCTAACACCAAGCTCAACACGAAGGCTAAGCATGTGCAGTCTCGCCGAGCCTCCTACTTCCGCGACTGGCAGGAAGTTTTGGTGGCCGCCAGCGACGGCACCTTTGCCAGAGATATTCGCCTGACGCAATCCGTGGGATACAGCCTTCTTTGTGCCGATGGCGCGCATCGCTCCTCCATTAGCAAGCGATTGGGCAGTACAGGGCAACCCCAATTTCTCCGCAATTGGGACTACGACGCGAGCGCAGAGGAAGTGGCGGAGTCTGCTGGAGTCATGCTGTATGCCGACTATGTTGAGTCGGGTTCCTATCCCATCATCATGGCTAATCAGTTTGGTGGAGTGATCTTCCATGAAGCCTGCGGCCACCTGCTGGAAACGACGCAAATTGAGCGCAAGACGACTCCGTTTGCGGATAAAAAAGAAACTAAAATTGCCCACGAGAGCCTGACAGCCTGGGATGAGGGCTTATCTACCGATGCCTTTGGCACGATTGATATGGATGATGAGGGGATGCCCGCTCAGCGGACGCTGTTGATTGAAAATGGTATCCTTAAAAACTTCCTGGCCGATCGCGCCGGGGCGGCTCGCACGGGGCACCCGCGGACGGGCAGCGGTCGTCGTCAAAGCTATGCGTTTGCGGCAGCGTCCCGGATGCGTAACACCTACATTGCGCCGGGTGACTATGCCATTGACGAACTGTTTGCGTCTATTGACAAAGGCATTTACTGCAAGAAGATGGGCGGCGGCAGCGTTGGTGCAACCGGACAATTCAACTTTGCGGTGGATGAAGCCTATTTGATCGAGAACGGCAAAATTACCAAGCCGCTGAAGGGAGCCACGCTGATCGGAGAAGCCAAAGAAATCATGAATCGGATTTCGATGTGCTCGAACGATCTGGGGTTGGCTGCTGGGTTCTGTGGTTCGGTAAGCGGCAGCATTTATGTCACGGTTGGTCAGCCCCATATTAAGGTAGACGCGATCACGGTGGGTGGGCGCTAAACCGAGCTTTCCAGGCACTTTCAACTGAGAACATGAACTATGACGGATATTACAAAACTGGTCGAACAGACTCGCTCGATCGCCCACCAGCTTGGCATCAACAAATTTGATATTTCGGGTTCCTCAATCGATGAAACCAGTGTTCAAGTCGATGAGGGCGAACCGAAACAGGTTAAGGCATCCAACCGCTCGGCCATTATGGTGCGAGTGTGGAATGCTGACAAAACGGTAGGGGTTGCCACAACGACTGACCTTGATCCCAGCGGCATTGAGCTGGCTCTCAAGACTGCCCATGAAGCCAGCGAGTTCGGCGTGAAAGACAATGCGCCTGACTTTAGCCCTGAATCGACCGCGCCCATTTCCCATCACTTGGAAGAAACAGCGCCGCAGGCTCCGGTGGATCAGCTTATCGAAACGCTGATCAAGGCTGAAAAAGAGCTGACGGCAGCTCACCCGGCGATTAAAGGGGTGCCCTACAACGGGTTGGCACAGCGGGATATCGATCGCTTCTATCTCAACAGCGAAGGAGCGGCACGGCAAGAAGCTCATTCTTATGCCTCAATTTATCTTTACAGCAAGACAGAAGAAGATGGCAAAAAGCCCCGCAGCGCTGGTGCGTTTCGGGTGAGTCCCAGCGTCACCCGGCTGGATGTCGAAGGCTGCCTCAAAGAGGCGGCAGAGAAGACCATTAGCCATTTGAACTATGAGAAGGTGAAGACAGGCAAATATCGGGTGGTCTTCTCGCCTGATGCGTTTTTGAGTTTGTTGGGGGCTTTCTCTAACCTGTTTAACGCTCAAAGTATTCTGGATAACCAGAGCCTTTCAACCGCTGATTCGCTGGGGAGCCAACTGGCATCTCCGCTGCTATCTGTCTATGATGATGCGCTGCATCCAGACAACGTGGGTGGCGAAACCTTTGACGGAGAGGGAACACCGACCCGGCGAATTCCGCTCATTACCGAAGGCGTGCTGTCCAACTTTTTGCACAGTGCGGGAACGGCCAAGCGAATGGGCGCTCAACCCACCGGACATGCGGGAATTGGTTCTAAGGTAAGCGTTAGCCCTCACTTCTTTCATGTGATGCCGGGCACCTCGACCGAACAAACCTACAGCCTGGATACGGCTGAGAACGTCATTTTTGTAGACGATCTGCAAGCCCTTCATGCGGGGGTGCAATCGCTTCAGGGGTCGTTCTCGTTGCCGTTTGATGGCTGGTTAGTGAACCGGGGCAAGCGCATTAGTATTGAGTCTGCAACGGTTGCTGGCGATTTCCGGGAGGTGCTGAAATCCATCATCTTTGTGGAACCCAACGCTGAATTCACTGGATCAGGGGTCTGCCCCCGGATCTGGATTGACAGTTTGTCGATTACAGGTGAGTAAAGGTTGTTTGAAGTTGAGTCTAGTGTATGGTGAGTGTTGAAGGCGATTGATTAGAATGATGCAACCGTCTAGCGGTTTATTGCTTGAACATTCTAAGATTGGGCATCTACACCTGTCGGCGTACGACTCGAGGCAGAAAATCTTAAAACTCTCTTGAGAGTGTTTTGCGTGTAGCTATTGGTACTTTCTTTCGAGCAATAGCGGGTGTAGTTTTTTTGGAGTAATAAATCCCCGGACTATGGTCGAGAATCCAATTAAGCATATAGAGCATCGAATAGAGGACGATCGCACCGGAATGAGCGTTGAAACGCTCAAGCGCGCGATCGCCGATAACCTCTATTACATTCAGGGCAAAGACGAGAACTTTGCTACGCTCTATGATTACTACATGGCACTGGCCTACACAGTGCGCGATCGCCTCGTTCATCGGCGGATTCGGACAGCGCAGACCTATTTTGAGCAAGATGTCAAAATGGTCTATTACCTGTCGGCTGAATTTTTGATTGGTCGCCTGCTGTTGAATAACTTGATCAACCTTGGCTTGTATGAACCCATGCGCCAGGCGTTGAAAGACTCAGGATTAAATCTAGACGACCTGCTGGAATGTGAAGAAGAGCCAGGGTTAGGCAACGGCGGTTTGGGACGGTTAGCGGCTTGTTTTCTCGATTCGTTAGCTACGCTAGAAATCCCGGCGATTGGTTACGGTATTCGCTACGAGTTCGGTATCTTTAAGCAGTTAATTGCAAACGGCTGGCAGTGCGAAAATCCTGACAACTGGCTGCAAAACGGCAACCCGTGGGAAATTGCTCGTCCTGAATACACCGTTGAAGTGAAGTTTGGCGGCCACACGGAAGCCTTTACCGATCGCCAGGGACACTACAAAGTTCGCTGGATGCCACGCACCACCGTTCATGGTACTCCTTACGATATTCCAGTACCGGGATACAAAAACAATACCGTTAATACGCTCCGTCTGTGGGCTGCGCGTGCCGGGGAAGATTTTAATTTCCAGGTATTCAACGCGGGCGACTATACGCAAGCGGTTGCCACCAAGACCTTTTCGGAGAACATTTCTAAAGTTCTCTACCCCAACGACCAGACCCCTCAAGGCAAAGAACTGCGGCTCCAGCAGCAGTATTTCTTTGTGTCTTGCTCTCTGCAAGACATCATTCGCCTGTATTTGCGGAAGCACAAGACGTTTGATGCCTTCCCAGAAAAGGTTGCCGTTCAACTGAATGATACGCACCCGTCGATCGCGATCGCTGAATTGATGCGACTGTTGATTGATGAGCATGAATTGGGTTGGGATGAAGCGTGGGATATTACGCGCCGCACCTTTGCCTATACCAACCACACGTTGCTGTCGGAAGCTCTGGAGCGTTGGTCAATTGGGTTATTCAGTCGGTTGTTGCCGCGACACCTGGAAATTATCTACGAAATCAACTACCGATTTTTAAGCGAAGTCCGCGCCAACTATCCGAAAGACGAAGCGAAGCTGTCTCGCATGTCGCTGATTCAGGAAGGGGCAGACAAACAGGTTCGCATGGCTCATCTGGCGTGTGTGGGTAGCCATACGGTCAACGGTGTAGCAGAACTGCACACGCAGTTGATCAAGCAAGACCTGATGCATGACTTTTACGAGCTGTGGCCGGAGAAGTTCCAGAACAAAACAAATGGCATTACGCCGCGTCGCTGGCTGATGATGAGCAATCCAGCGTTGTCTAATCTGATTACCGAGAAGATTGGCGATCGCTGGACGGCCAATCTCGATGAGCTGCGGCAACTGGAGGCGTTTGTTGACGATCCAGAGTTCCGGCAACAGTGGCAGGCCATCAAGCGCGAGAATAAGCGAACCCTGGCAGATTATATTCTGCGAACAAACGGCATCGAAATTGACATAAACTCGCTGTTTGATGTTCAAATCAAACGAATTCACGAGTATAAGCGGCAATTGCTGGATGCGATGCACATCATCGGTTTGTATCATCGTCTGAAGGCTAACCCAGGTCAGGATATGTTGCCCCGCACCTTTATCTTTGGAGGTAAGGCTGCTCCTGGCTATTTCATGGCAAAGCTGGTCGTCAAGCTAATCAACTCTGTAGCCGAGGTGGTCAATAATGACCCCGATGTGGCTGGACGACTTAAGGTTGTCTTTCTGGCAAATTACTCTGTATCGATGGGTCAGATGGCGTATCCAGCCGCTGAACTTTCGGAGCAGATTTCGACTGCCGGGAAGGAAGCTTCGGGTACGGGCAACATGAAGTTTGCCCTCAATGGGGCGCTGACCATTGGTACACTGGACGGTGCCAACGTCGAAATTCGGGAAGAGGCCGGAGCCGAAAACTTCTTCCTCTTTGGTCTTACCGCCCAGGAAGTGCAGGACTTCAAGGCGAACGGCTACAACCCAATGGATTACTACTACAGCAATCCTGAATTGAAAGGCGTTATTGATGCGATCGCAACGGGGGCCTTTTCTCCTAATGAGCCGGGGCTATTTAAGGCGATTGTTGACGCTTTGCTGCATGGGGACGAGTACATGCACCTGGCCGATTATCAGTCCTATGCGGATTGTCATAACCAGGTGTGTGAAGTCTACCGCGACCAGGATTTGTGGACGCGCAAATCTATTCTGAATGTGGCTCGGATGGGCAAGTTTTCGTCCGATCGCACCATTTGGGAATATTGCAAGGAAATTTGGAATGTTCAACCCGTTTCCGTTCAGCTCGAACCTTATTCTCAAGATAGAGCAGGCTTAAAGGTGAACGTATCATCGTAACAACCCATTCATCCCGGTTCAAGAAATTCGACCTGTTCTAATTTCTGTCCCTGGATTGAATAAAGTCCAACAGTCGGTAGGCGATCGCCTACCGATTTTTTATGGCTGCGATATTGGATAGTGACAAAGTTCCTTCACCGCTCCGCTTCATTCCAGAGACGTTGAAGCTGATACCGCCATGCTGCCAGAAATTCGTCACGCTGTTGTGGGTCTTGATCCATTCCTCCCATTACTCCTTCCTGGTAGAATCGATCGAGCGTCTGCATGGTCGCTTCTAGAGACTGTCCTTGTTGTTTGGCGACTGCAATAATTTGACGAATTTGCTCTTCTGCCAGTTTGTTAAAGCTGTGATCTAACCCGGTTTGCTGCATGGTGGTTAAACGGGCGATCGCCCGCTCAAAATCGGTCGTCGTCAAGCTGTTGCGATCGTGTTGAAACACTCCCCACACAATCCCTTGCGAAATGGCATAGCGCGTTTCTTGCGTGTCATCAAAGTTGGCTTCTAAAAGCTGTTCTAAATAGGGCGCGGCTTCCTGAGCAGGGGCGATCGTGACCAGTGCTCGTAGCCAGGACTGATCTTCGGATAGTAAAATTAGCAACCGCAAGTTGCCTTCTTCCACCTGCCACGCATCGGCTCCGGTGGGTTGCGCCGTTGCGCCAAATAAACGCGTTAAAGCATCCGTGATATCTTCAGGTGTCATTGATAAATTGGTTGACTGCAAGGTGAATTATTGGCGATATCCTGTTGTCGCTCTTCTATCCTAGGGATATTTCGCGCCAAACTTTAGGATTGGTTCAACCGCAATCCAACCTTCTGAGAATGGGTAAGGTGCAAGATTTGCCAGTGCGATCGCTACATCAGCATAGCGATCTGCTTCACTGAAGCGCCGTTGAATAGGGATGGGTGATATCACCCACCCTGCGGTATGTGTTGAATGATGCAGCAATGATCTAAGCCGATTGAATTATGGCGAGATGTATGAGGCCGTATGGTGGTTCAGTGAGGGTGACATTACAGCAGTTCTCAATCGAGTCAGCCACAGTCTCGCCAAGATGGGTGTGCAGTGTAGGGTTTGGAGTGTGGTGAATGCAAATGAAAATGGCTGTAATTGAACAATTGAAATGGGCGATCGTAGCCGCTAAATCGCCGATGGATCAATTCCCATCTCTCGCAATTTCTCCGCCAATCGTTCTGCTCGTTGCCGCTCTTGCTCTGCTAATTCTGCTGGTGATGCAACGAGTTGCCCTTCAGCGGTAAACAACCTTAGTTTGGTGTCATAAACGCCCAGGTACAGCTCCAGTTGGTCACTCCACAACCAGCCCTCTGAATTCGCTGGAATCTCTTGATAGTGACCGCTGATGAGCTGAAATCCCATCAGCTCAAAACTGTAGGGATCGAACCAAACATAATTGGGGGTACGAAATGTGTCTTGATAAAGCTGTTTTTTGGCGGTTCGATCGACATTTGCGGTGCTTTCAGAGAGAATTTCCACAATCACGTTAGGATATTTGCCGCTTTCTGCCCAAACGACCCAACTCTTGCGCGGCTCAGGAGTGGCTCCTAACACAACAAAGAAATCAGGGCCTTTAAAGTCGCGAGATTTAATTTGATCGGGGCTGAAGTAAATCGTGAGATTACCGCTGGCATAAAAGTCAGATCGCTCTCGCCAATGCTGCTTTAAGCACGCGAGTAATAGCTCGATCTGTTCTCGATGCCAGTCACTTTCCAACGGTGGCTCGTCGCTCCATAAATCACAGGGTGGAATGATGACACCGCTTTCCAGTTCCATCTGCTCAGCTATCGATTCAGGAGCATTTGTGGTAGACATAGCGGTTGACCTGCAAGACGGATGATCAGAGATGACCTTAGTTTAGCGAGGGAGGCGATCGCCTGAAGCCATATTCTCAAACCGTAACAGATTCACGGTCAGGCAAGGGAGGCGGTGATTCAAAATGACCCATGGCACTCTCCAAATGCTTGATCAAAGTTGCCTGCGGTAATGGGCCTTTCAGATGGCTCCACGGCAACACCTGATCGGTTGACCAGGTTTCGTGAACGTAATACTCCAGTTCGGGTAATTGCCCCCGCAATTCTTTAAAGGCGCGACGGTAGCTGCCCAATGAGTCGCCATAGTGGCGTGCCAGTTCTAACAGGTGCGAGAGCCGCCGATCGCCTCTAGAAATGAGTGCCTGGATCACCGACCAGTTGTAGCTTTCAGGCCGAAAATCTATACCTTGCGATCGCAACTGTTTTTGTAATGACTTCAGCCGTTTCTCTGCGGCTCGATTAACGCCGAACCATTGAAATGGCGTGTGTGATTTTGGCACAAATGTGCTGCATCCCAGCGTCAACCGCAAACCGGGAACTGCCTGTTTAATCGCATTCATCATGGACACCGTAGCGTCTAAATCATCCGGTTCCTCACCGGGAACTCCTACCATGCCATAGAGTTTTAAGTTGCTTAAGCCGCCTGCTTTGGCATTGATCGCCGCCTGAATAATTTCCTCATTGTCCAGCTTTTTATTGATAATTTTGCGGAGGCGATCGCTTCCACTTTCAACGGCAATGGTAATGGAGCGAGTATCATGGTTGACCAGCGATCGCGCTAGCTTCTCTGTCACCGTATTGGTGCGTACGGAGGCAATGCTAAGGCGCACATCGTCATAGTGCGGTTGATCAATGAAATCCAGCAACGCCTCAAACTCCGGGTGTTGCGTCACGGATGCCCCTAATAATCCCAGACGCTTTGTCACGGTTAACCCGCGTTCAATGGCGGGAATCAATGAGGCTTCTAAACTGGCAGTGCGGAATGGCAATGTCAGGTAGCTGGCGAGGCAAAAGCGGCACATTTCAGGACAACTGCGTACCACCTCGACCATGTAAATGTTTTCCCAGGCCGCTTTTTCAGTGACCACGGTGGAGGCCGACAATACATTGCCGCGATAGGTCTGCTTTTCGACCTGTGCCGGTATAGAGGAATCAATCGGGTAAATTGCCGCGATCGCCCCATCCCGGCTGGCATACGTTACCTGATACAGAGCCGGAACATAGACCCCTGGCACCTGAGCCAGATGATGTAATTGGGTTTGACGATCGGCGGTACGAATAGCTTGATAGGCATCAATGAAATCGCCCAGCAAGGTTTCTCCATCCCCCAGCAAAATGACATCAAAGAAGTCGGCAAAGGGTTCTGGATTCGCCGTCAGAACAGGGCCACCCCCGAATACTAGCGGGTGCGACTGGATGCGATCGGCAGCTCGAATCGGAATCTCTAAAGACTCCAGCATGTTGAGAATGTTGACGTAATCTAACTCCCACGACACCGAAAAGCCAACCAGTTCGGGCTGTGCTGGCAGTGCTTCCTGCACATCGGTAAACAAGCGGCTCACGGCCAGGTCGGGGCGTGAGGTCAACGTGGCCCAGACTACCTGATACCCCAAACTGGTGATGCCAACGCTGTATTCGTTGGGAAAGGCAAAGATCAAGGGGGTGGCCTCAGAAGATGGAGCCACCGGGGTAAACAAGAGGCGTTCGGCAGAGAAAACAGAACTCAACAGTCAAAACAGCGAAACGGCTCTTTCAATCTAGTTGATTTTGTTAGGAATGGGGCGATCGCCAGAGTGAGGATTACAGTACAGTCAGCGATCTCGCGGAGGCAAATGACGAAGAAGCCATTGGGGCTATTTGAAACTTCAGAACATCTACCGTTTGTTTTTAGCGCTAGCTCGGCTAAACCTGAAGTAGACCAACGCATTCAAGTAACGGTATACCCAAGAATTAAAGTGGGCTGGCATATCCATTGCCCCTCTTTGATTCCTTTGACCTAAACGACTGTTGTAGAAACGCTGGACTTTGCCATTGTGACTCCTCAAATGGGGAAAATTTCAACTTATGGTTACACCATTTGATGACCAGCATCGTACCCTTGTGCCAGCGAGCGATCGCGTTTGGGATACCCAACAGACCTTGGGGCAAGAAGCCAATTCTCGCAAAGACGAAGCCGATCGGTGGCTAGAGAAAGGCATTGAACAGTATCAAATTCGAGAATCGGCAGCGGCGGTGCAAACGCTGCAACAGGCGCTAACGGCCTATCGAGCGCTTTCTGATTTACAAGGAGAAGGTCGAGCGCTGGGCGGGTTAGGGTTGGCTTACTATGCCCTCGGGAACTATCTGGAGTCGATCGCAACCTCTCAGCAGAGCCTTGCCCTGTCGCGGCAAACGATGGATCGCCGGACTGAGCGGCAAGCCTTAAGTAACCTGGGAAATGCCTACCGCCATCTGAACGACTACACCAGAGCCATTGAGTACAAGCAGCAAAGTTTGATCGTGGCGCGAGACATTCAAGATCGGCGTGGCGAGATGGCAGCGCTGAACAACCTGGGAATGGCATACAAAGCGATGGGAGATTGCCGGGGCGCGATCGCCTATTACGAACAAAGCTTAGAAATTGCCAGAGATTTGCACGACCAGCAAATTGAAGGGCAAATCTTACGAAATTTGGGAAATGCCCACCATGCCTTAGAAGAATACGCTCAGACCGTCCAATGTTACGAGCAACTGCTAGTGATTGCCCGTCAGCTTGCCGATCCCAAAATTGAGGGACAAATTCTCAAAAATCTAGCCAGTGTTTGCTATGCCCTGGGTGAACCTGCCAAAGCGATTTTTTATCATGAGCAACGGCTGATTATTGCTCAAATGCTGCAAGATTACCGCAACACAGAGCAAGCCCTGGAAAGTTTAGGCATTATTTACGACTCGTTGGGGCAATACGAGCGAGCCATTGGTTTCTATGAGCAACGATTGGCGGTTGTTCAGGCCATTCACGATACCCAGCTAGAACAGCAAACGCTCGCCAGCCTCAAAACGGTGTGTTATGCGATCGGCGATTTTGCCAGAGCCAGCCGCTATTGATGCTTCAACTACGCAACGCCCGGCTATGGGAACGAGAGATACAGGGAGACGGTTAAACGTTGAAGCGGAAGAGCATTACGTCGCCTTCTTGCACTACATACTCTTTTCCTTCACTGCGAACCAACCCCTTTTCTTTAGCGGCAGACATCGAACCGAGTGTGGCTAAGTCTTTGTAGGCAACCGTTTCAGCCCGGATAAAGCCACGCTCAAAATCGGAGTGAATGACTCCAGCCGCTTGTGGGGCAAGCATTCCTGCCTGAATCGTCCAGGCGCGCGTTTCTTTGGGGCCGGTAGTGAAATACGTGCGGAGTCCGAGCAGTTCGTAGGTGGCTCGAATCAACGATTTCAAGCCTCCCTCTTGCACACCGAGGGATTCTAAAAAGTCGGCTCGCTCCTCTTCTGGAATTTCGACCAGCTCGGATTCAACCTGAGCCGAGACGATAACCACCTGAGCCTCTTCTTGAGCCGCGATCGCCCTGACTTGCTCAACCCAGTCATTCCCTGTTGCTAAATCATCTTCAGAGACATTGGCTGCATAGATGATCGGCTTGCGGGTCAGCAGTCCCAGGGGTTTAATGATCGCTTCTTCGTCTTCGTTGAGTGATACTAATCGAGCCGGCTTCCCTTCGTTTAATACGGTGTTGAGCTGTTCGAGTACAGCCAGTTCTGCCTGAGCGTCTTTACTGGTGCGAGCCTGCTTGCGGGTGCGATCGATCCGCCGTTCGATTTGAGACAGGTCGGCTAGCGCCAGCTCCAGATTAATCACGTCAATATCGCGCACGGGATCAATTGACCCCGACACATGAATAATATCGTCGTTTTCGAAACAGCGAACGACATGGACGATCGCGTCTACTTCGCGGATATTAGCTAAAAACTGGTTCCCTAACCCCTCCCCTTTACTGGCTCCTTTGACCAGTCCAGCGATATCGACAAACTCAACTCGGGCTGGCACTGTATCAACGGATTCCGAGATGGTAGTGAGTACCTGCAAGCGCTCGTCCGGAACGGCTACCACGCCCACATTGGGTTCAATGGTACAAAACGGAAAGTTAGCCGCTTGCGCTTTAGCATTCGCGACCACAGCATTGAATAGAGTAGATTTACCGACGTTAGGTAGTCCGACGATCCCGGCTCTCAGCATATCAAGATGAACGTTAAAAGGTTAGACAGCAAAACGTTAATCTTTTGACCCTGGCGGCATAAAGATTAAGCGGGTTGACTTCATCCAGTCTAAACCCTCATGCTTCGACTCTAAAAATCAAACGTCAGGCTTCATCCAGTGACCTCTAACATCGAACTGGCTCCAAGGCTATCAGCCGCGTTTAGGGAACAGGTTGGGGAATGGGGCTGGGAACGGGCTGTGGCACGGGGGATGGCACGGGGGATGGCACCGGCGAGGGAACGGGTTCAGGAACAGGGCCGGGTATGGGTTCGGGAACGGGGCCGGGAACCGGTTGCGGCACGGGGGACGGGACGGGTTCTGGTGG
>NZ_JADEWO010000019.1 GCF_015207605.1 Oculatella sp. LEGE 06141 | reverse complement strand
GAGTGGGAGGGTGGGGTCAGCCAATTTTGTACAGAGATAGCATATTTCAGTTAGCGGTGGGGGCACCCTTGCAGGTGTTTTGGCTCTGGGGTGCGATCGACTTTAATACTCTGGCGATCGGGCGTTCAGGGGAAGCATGGTTAGGTTGTCTGATACGTTTCAGACATGCTGCATTTGCCCCCTAAATCCCCCATTCTGGGGGACTTTGACTGGGTTGAAAGGTTTCCAGGTTGGACGGTGAGGACGTTTGTAGAAATGGGCGATCGCACTCAGGCTGATTCTCAGAGGGGAAGTTTTGCGAGTGCAATGGGCATTTTGGAAAAAGCCCTGACGCATGTTCACTATGAAATCGGCTCGAATTCGAGGGACAACGCCTGATATTGTTGCGGCAGCTCGACGATTGCGACAGAATTTGACTCCCGCAGAACAGACTCTATGGCAAGCTCTTAAGAAACGGCAACTCGGTGGTTTGCGGTTTCGATGCCAACATCCAATCAGCTCATTCATCGTTGATTTTTACTGCCCAGAGCGACGAATGGCGATCGAACTGGATGGAGGCATTCATCATCAACAGCTTGACTACGATGCAGCCCGTACGGAGCAACTCAACCAATTCGGCTTCCGTGTGCTTCGCTTCCGCAATGAGGAGGTGATGACAGACTTAGATCGTGTGCTGCACCAGATTCTAGAAGCTAGCGGTGAACCTCAAAGCCCCCCAGAATTGGATAATTTAGAGGGTTGAAAACTGGTCTAGAAGCACAGATATGACATTCAAAGTCCCCCAATTTTGGGGGATTTAGGGGGCCGAGACGCGTATATTAAGACCGATCTCTTAACCGATCTCTCAATAGATATCCGCAACCTGCTCCATAAAATTTCAGTCATGATAGGCTGACAACGGTCACAAGCCTCTGTATTCTCTTAGGCAACTAACCCACGCCTATCCCATCACTCGCGTTTACGGATTGGAACCTCACATGGCTATTCTGGATTCTAAAGGTCGCTTATTCGGCAAGCTCAGCGTTTTAGACATTGGGGCTGCACTGGTGATTCTGCTGGCGGTCATCGGTGTATTCCTGATTCCCGGTGGCGGTGGTTCCGTCGCTCAGGTGGGTGTCAACACCAAACCCGTCGAAGTGGATCTAATCGTGCGCGGATTAACCGTCTCCAATCCGCCCACATTAGTACAGGCGATCGAAGAAGCCGGAAAAACCAGCCTGATTATTCGTAACCAGCCCCACGGTGAAGTCAACGTCAAAGGCATTCAAACCCTACCCAGAACCGTTGCCGTGCCGCAGCCGGATGGCTCTGTGGTGGCCGAACCCGATCCCAGACCGGAACTCAACTTCACCCTCGACATGCTAATTACCCTCGAAGACAACGCCCAAATTGTGAACGGTGGCCCCGTCTTCGGCAACAACCGCATCAAAATTGGCACCCCGATCGAAATTGAAGGCTTAACCTATCGCTTCAATACCTCTGTGGTTAGCGTACGGATTCTGGAATAGCAACGGAAGGGAAGGAAGCGATCGCCATGAATGGCGATCGCTTCCTTCCCTGGGATGGCGAACTTAATGATTCTCATTAATACCTGGGCGGCATTAGCATAACCTGGAAGGGTAGGTTTCTCGCCTCACCCAACCCGCCTCAACCGGAGGTTACGCTAATGCAGCACAATGAGCGTGTCGAGTGGTTGCAAGCCAACACATCGCTAAACGCACTGCCACAAGAGATTTTGGAGGCGATCGCCCCTCTAATTCAGGCCGAAACGGTTCAGGAAAATCGTCGCTTAGTCTTAGAAGAGACATCGCCCTCTGCCCTTTACATCCTCAAAACTGGACGGCTCGAAGCCTACCACACCAATCCCGACAGCGCCGCACAGGTCATTAGCCTCCTGCCAGGAACCGTCTTGCATTTGAAGGAACTGTTGCTCGACCAGCCAGCCGAGCAAACCATCGTTACCCTGTCGGACTGCGAACTGTGGATCATTCCACGGGATACCTTTGCCGAACTGGTTGAGCAATATCCCGCCATTAACCGCATTCTCTCGCGCCAACTGGCCGACGAGCTAAACCAGGTTGCCTCTCAACTGGCCTACGAGCAAGAGCGGCAGGCGGCGTTGCGTCCTTACATAGTTCCCAAAGTGCGACGAGGCATCATTGGCTCCAGCCGCTACGCGGTGCGGCTGCGGCAAGAGATCCGTAAAGCGTCGGGCGATCGCAAACCGGCACTGGTGTTTGGTGAACCAGGGTTGGGCAAAGATAACGCCGCCGCTCTGATTCACTTTGGCTCGCGCGATCGCAAACAGCCGATCATCAAAGTCAACTGCGACACGATTCAAGTCAGCGGTGCAGAACTGTTTGGCCGAGTCGGCGGCAAACCCGGACTGCTAGAATTGCTCGGTGCCGGAACCCTGCTGCTCAATAACCTGCAAGATTTTCCGCCAGAGCTAGACGCAAAGCTAATTCGGCTACTAGAAACGGGCGAATACACGCCCATCAGCCGCGAAGGCGAACCCGAACCCGCCCCCCGGCAGGCGCAAGCCCGGATCATTATGACCACCGAGCGAGCCGTACCCAAGATCGATCGCATCGTTGGGCATTCGATCAAAACGCCGCCACTGCGCGTCCGCAAAGCCGACATCGCGGCTCAGGTCAACTACTACATCAGCTTATTTTGCCGCACCAAAAATCTGGCTAAACCAGACCTATCGCCCGAAGCCATTCGCCGCTTGCAGGGCTACGACTTCCCCGGTAACCTGTCAGAGCTAGAGAGCCTGGTTGAGCGTGCCCTGATCCAGTCGAACGGTGCTTCCACCTTAACGGAAGAAGTGTTCTGGTCAGAAGGCAGCAAAAATCGGCGGTTTCGGCTCAACTTGCTCAACACCTATCCCCGCTTACGCCAGTTTCTTCGCAGTTCGTGGTGGCCCGATCGCATCAATTACGGCATCACCCTGGGCGGTTTTGCGGTGGTGGTCGCCCTTTTGCTATTTGGCCCCCAATCGCGCGATTCAAATGTGGCGCTTAATTTATTTTGGGCGTGGTGGTGGCCGATCGTTCTGCTGATCTTCCCGTTCTTAGGCCGAATCTGGTGCGCCGTTTGTCCTTTTATGATCTACGGCGAACTGGCGCAATTCGTCTCGCTTAAACTGTTTCCCCGGCAGCTTCAAACCTGGCCGCGTCAGCAAGCCGAGAAATGGGGCGGTTGGTTTTTGTTTGGTCTGTTTACGCTGATTCTGCTGTGGGAAGAACTGTGGAATTTGGAGAATACCGCTTATCTGTCGGGCTGTTTGCTGCTGCTAATTACAGCGGGTGCCGTCACCTTTTCCCTGTTATTCGAACGGCGGTTTTGGTGCCGTTACCTCTGCCCCATTGGTGGCATGAACGGACTATTTGCCAAGCTGTCGATGATTGAACTGCGTGCCCAGCAGGGCATTTGCTCGGCCACCTGCACCACCTATCAATGCTACAAAGGTGGCCCCCAAAAAGGCGAAGGCATGGAAACGGGTGGCTGCCCGGTGTATTCCCATCCGGCACAGCTTCAGGACAACCGCGACTGTGTGCTGTGTATGACCTGCCTCAAAGCCTGCCCCCATCGCTCGGTTGAGTTAAACCTGCGTCCACCCGGCATCGAACTCTGGACAACGCATAAACCAACCGCCTATGAGGTATCGCTGCTGTTTTTGTTATTGGGTGCCATCTTCCTGCATCGCCTGCCCGAAATTGAGCAACAGTTTGGCTGGAATCTGCACCTGAGCCACTTTGGCATTCATGCCGGGGTATCGGTCTTGGCATTGCTGTTGCCGGGAGCGATCGCCCTGCTGACCCATCAGGTCATTCGACTGATGAACCGCACAATCAAACCGCGTCGCTTCATTGAACTGGCCTACGGTTATTTACCGCTGGTGTTGGGCGGCAGTTTGGCACATTACCTGCGGTTGGGGCTAAACGAAGCGGGGCGAGTCGTGCCGGTGACCATGGCCACTTTTGGCTATAGCGGTGTGGGTATGCCGTTTGCCATTGCCGATCCAGCGGTGACGGCATTTCTGCAAGCCGTAGCGCTAATTGTCTCGGTGTGGTTAAGCGTAATTTTGACTCAAAAGATTGCGCGACAGCCCTTCTTAAACCTGATTCCACAGCACCTGGCAACGGTAGCGATTGGCTCAGTGCTGTGGAAAATCATTGTGGGCTGGTGAAGGGGCTAGTAATGACGTTAATCCACTACTTTCAACAAGCCCATTTGCAGGCGATCGAACACAAACCGAATCTGCTTGAGTTCATCAATGCTCAGGGAAATATCATTGAGCGTCGCTCTCAAAAACCAGTTCTGTTCAGCTCGTGTGATCTGACCCGATATCAGAATGCGGTTAATCACCTGCATCAGTGTGGTTTGAGATGGGTGGGTTGCAGTTTCAATACTCATTGAGATACCTCAGCGGGGGTCAATACTGAATCGATCAATGATCAATACAAATATGGTCTGTTAATCTACGTATTGCTGCACCCTGCATTCGGAGTACCCAGACGGGTGATAGAACTGTGTTTTAAGCATACTAATGTCAGCAATGCACCTTGTAACTAAACATACCGTGCTATCCCGTAAGTAAAATCAAGAAGGTATGAACTGTCTCTAATTTTTTACTAAGTTTCTGTATTTCTACGGAAAACCTCGCATCAACCGTGGCAACGTTTAATCTCCCAACCTTCAGAAATTCATCTTTGCTTCACCAAGCGCTAACACATCGGTCATACGTCAATGAACATGTGCAGACACGGGAGCATAACGAACGTCTGGAGTTTTTAGGCGATGCGGTTTTAAACTTCCTCAGCGGTGAGTTTCTTTACAAGCGCTATCCCCACAAACCGGAAGGAGAACTGACTCCGTTGCGATCGGCGCTAGTGGATGAAACTCAGCTTGCCAAATTTGCGATCGCCCTTAACCTGGATCAACCCAACGTCATGCATCTGGGGAGAGGAGCCGATCTAGAGGGTGGACGAACCAATGCCAACTTGCTGAGCAGCACATTTGAGGCGATCGTTGGCGCTTATTTTTTGGATACTGGCTCCAGCATTGAAGCCGTACGGGAGTTTGTTACGCCGCTATTTGAATCGGTGATGCCCGACCTGGCTATTTCAGCCCCCAGCGTTAACGTTAAGAGCCGCTTGCAAGAATGGGCACTGAAACAAACGCAGGAAAACCCAAAATACATCATCGTCCACCAAACCGGGCCAGACCACGCCAAAGAATTTACAGCAGAAGTGTGGATTAGCGGCAAAAAATACGGCAAAGGAAACGGTCGCCGTAAACAAGATGCCGAAAAGGCAGCAGCAGCAAACGCGCTAAAAAAACTGGGTCTCGCTTAACAGCCGTATATCTCTCCTGTAAGAGTGCAGCATTCGGCACGTAATCTTTGCAATAGCCCCCGATGTATTGCCACATAGCTTGCTTCCCGCAGGGTATGCTACGCCCCGACACGGGTTGGGCTTACAAACTTAAAACTACCCTCTCAGGATGGTTGAACGGGTTGAGCGCACTCAACCTGCAAATTTCAACCCCTTCCTTTAATGTGTTCAATAACAGAAATAGTGTTGGTTTACTGGTGAACAAATTGCCCTGAAGAAGGTGTGCTAGGGTTGGTTGGTGGGTCGTCAGGCTATTTTTCTTTTGGCAGAACCTAACCCAGGTAAGAGTCAATCCTGGTTAGAAGCAGATACACTTCACCGTAGTAAACGCCTAGTAATCTCAGGAAATAAACCCGTGGTTCCTCTTCGTGATGACAACCCCACACGCATCACTCCGTACGTAACCTATGCATTACTTGCGGCAAATATTCTAGTCTTTCTCTATGAAATTACTCTGCCACCCCAGCAGCTAGAAGCTTTTTTTCGAATGTGGGCGGTGGTTCCCAGTGAATTAAGCGCCAGTTTCGCCCAAGGGGGTGGGCCAGAGTTACTGACACTCATCACCTCTCAGTTTCTCCATGCGGGGTTTCTGCACGTTGCTGGAAACATGCTGTATCTCTGGATTTTTGGCAACAACGTCGAGGAACAGCTAGGCCACGTTCGATTTCTCATTTTCTATTTGCTCTGTGGAGCCTTGGCAGCTCTGGCGCAATGGTTCTTTGGCCCCCAATCCGAAATTCCATCCCTGGGTGCCAGTGGGGCGATCGCCGGGGTAATGGGAGCCTACATTCTGCGGTTTCCCCAGGCTCGGATTTTGACCCTCGTGCCGATCTTCCTCTTTATTACAGTGATCCGCATTCCAGCCATTCTGTTTTTGGGGTTCTGGTTTATTCAACAAGCTTTCTATGGAGTTGCTAGCCTTGGCGTTTCAGCCCATGTGGGCATGGAAGAAGGCGGAGTTGCTTATTGGGCCCACGCAGGCGGATTTGTGTTTGGGGCAATTCTAGGGCCGCTGCTAGGTTTGTTTAGCAACAGTTCAGCCAGCAAATCGTATTAGCCGTTCCAGTTACTTTTGCCGATCAGCAGCGATCGGTTGTATAATCGTAGACTGTGTCGATTGAAGACGGAATCACTAAGCTCATGCCCAAGCTAAAGACTCGTAAAGCCGCTGCTAAACGATTTAAGCGCAGCGGCAGCGGAAAACTTATTCGCCGCAAAGCTTTTAAGAATCACCTCTTACAGAAAAAAGGTGCAGACCGTAAGCGTCGTCTCTCGCAGTTTGCTGTGGTAAACGAGCGAGATGCCGAAAATGTAGAGCTGATGCTGCCTTACTTGTAATGCAGGTAAAGCCAGATCAGTCTTCCGTCCGAACGTAGTTATTGATTTAGATGAAAGTTAGGGGAACGCTTAGATGACTCGCGTAAAGCGCGGTAACGTTGCTCGGAAACGCCGCAAAAAGATTCTTAAGTTAGCGAAAGGGTTTCGTGGATCTCACTCCCGCCTGTTTCGGACTGCCAACCAGCAGGTAATGAAGGCGTTGCGGAACGCCTATCGCGATCGCCGCAAACGGAAGCGCGATTTTCGTCGCCTGTGGATTACTCGCATCAACGCTGCTGCCAGACAGCACGGCATCAGCTATAGCCAGCTCATTGGTCAGTTGAAGAAAGCAGACATTCAAATTAACCGCAAGATGTTGGCGCAGATGGCCATCCTCGACCCAACTGGGTTTGGTAAAGTCGTTGAAGTAGCCAGCAAAGCCTAGTACTCCGATCGAGTCAGGCCATGTCCTAATGCGCGAGATTGATGCTTAGTTTTGACTTCCGTCAACTGGAGGTGCAGTCTATCTGTGCCTCCATTTGTCGTATCTATCGGTTTAACCGCTGGTGGGGTGCCTGCACAGCCCTGGTGGTGGGAATTCCTTTAATCCAACCGTTTCCGGCAGTCGCGGCTGACCTGCAAACTATTCGGCAACGCGGCTACTTAATTGTTGCTGTCAAAGACAATGTGCGACCGTTGGGCTTTAGAAATGCAGCAGGGGAACTGGAAGGGTTTGAAATTGACCTGGCGCGACGGTTGGCCGAAGCGTTGCTCGATCAGCCCAATGCTGTCCGGTTTGAACCCGTCAGCAATCAAGCGCGACTATCGGCACTGTTGAACGATGACGTGGATGTGGTAATTGCCAGATTTACCGCCACAGCGGCGCGATCGCGTTTGGTGGATTTCAGCATCCCTTATTACATTGATGGCACGGCCTTTGTCACATCCGATCCAGGAATTCAGGCTTTTCGAGATCTGGCGAATCGGCCTGTTGCCGTGTTGGAAGGCTCCAGTACCATTTCAACGGTGCGATCGCTCATTCCTTCCGTGCGGTTGGTGGGGGCTGGTTCATACCAGGCCGCTTATGAGCAGCTAGAAGCAGGAGACGCGGTGGCGTTTGCAGCCGATTCCAGCGTCCTCACAGGATGGGTGCAAGAGTATCCGTCGTATCGGCTATTACCTACGCTGATCTCGGCAGAAGCGCTGAGCATAGCCTTACCCAAAGGAGTGCAGTACAACGAGTTACGGCAACAAGTGAACAGTACGCTTAACCAGTTATGGGCAGAGGGTTGGCTCCAGGAACGGATCGGGTATTGGGGGTTGCCCGAAACGGGTACCTCCAGCTTTGAGCCACTGTCCCCGGTGATTGATCCTGATATCCGCCCGGTGGAATCGCCTTAGAGATTGGGTATGCCATGCCGGGAGATATGACACCGTAATGAGTCCTGATCTCTGGCAACCCCACCAGAAACGCAACGATCGCCAACCCAGAAAGTCACGATAAGATTGACTCACATTGCTGGAGTGTCTGGAGTGTTCTGAATGGGTAACCCGTTGCAGCGA
Organism: Oculatella sp. LEGE 06141; assembly: GCF_015207605.1. Lineage (GTDB taxonomy): Bacteria > Cyanobacteriota > Cyanobacteriia > Elainellales > Elainellaceae > Oculatella. The sequence continues at coordinate 96,142 of NZ_JADEWO010000019.1, read as the reverse complement.
TTAAAGTATTTGCCCTGGTTTGCCTTGTTGCAGGTTGCGGCACTGACGATTCTTTTGGCATTTCTGGCTGAACTGCTGGTGTGGGTTGGCTATACGCAAGTGGATCTGATCCAGAGCGTTTTCAACATCTTGTTTGCCCCACCGCTAGGTTTACTGGTGATTGTGGCGATCGCCGCAGGCATTGGAACGCTAAGCGTGTGGCTGCTAGAAGTAACCCAGCCAAAACTGTCAATTAACAGCGGCATTCTTTGGGCGTTGGTGTTTTGCCTGATTGTGATGGTGGCAATAAAGTCGCTGCTACAACTGCCTTCCGTCTTCATTAGCCTGAATCAGGTTCTACTCATTGGCATACTGGTGGGTGTATTTTGGCGGGGTCGGCGGCATTGGCGGTACTAACCGTTGCCGCAGGTAGATCTGAGTTGAAGCGGAGTTGAATTCAACAATGGCTGAACCTCCGTTCCACCAGGGCAACGGAGGTTATCAAGCGACGGCTGAACCCGCTCACCGACCACGGCAGAGCAACACAGGACATGATGGTTGCACTGTTGCTATGGCTGGAGGGTTTGTTCTAGAAAATCGCGGGCGGGTTCTACCATTGCCCATTTTCCATCGGGCTGTTTGCGGAGTGCTGCAAATTGCAGCACATCGCCTGATCCGATCGCCTCTCCCTGCTGCACCGCACCCAGTCGGGGTTGCCTTAATCCACACAACCGAAATAAGTAGGCTGGCACATCAGGTGTGGAGAAGATCACACACCCTTCAACGTTGGGCTGAACTCGTCCGGCAAAAGGGGCGTAGACGTTATCACCCTTCAGCTCAATTGAAATATCTCCCAGCCCGCCTACAATCCGATGTCCGCCAACGGTATTACCGGGTTGCAGTTCCCAGCTTTGTTGAATTTGCACCGTGCGTGTTGGTTCGGCTGGCTTGCTAATGCTGCAACCTGTGCCTGTGAGCAACACTAGCGCTAAAGCACAGCCTAGCCGCAACGTCTTACTGAAAACGGAACTGGAACCCCGCATATTCATCGCCTTCATACAAAACGATTAGCCAGGTTTCCGGCTCAACCGCCAGCAGATAGGCTTCTCGTTCCGCTGCAACCCCTGCTCGAATCTGCAAACTGGAGAGTTCGCAGTAGGGTGCTTGCAGAATGCTGCGGACGTTGGTTTTGGAGCCTCGCTCTGGCACAGTTAACAGCCTGGCGAGCTGTTCTTCAGAGAGCAAGTTTCCGGACGTGACGTTGTTTGGACAAATCTCAGACTGGCGATCGACCCGGGTTGATGATAGGGTGCCACGCATATCAATCAGCAGAGCAACGAAGATAAACATTAGCCCACCGGCAAGTAGGGGCATGAGGTTGGGGTAGTCTGGCGGGTGGTGCATGGTTAGCTCAGCCGACCTCCTAGCAGCAGACCTAGCATCACTAGCAACAAGCGATAGCCCCAGACAGTACTGGTTTGTGGACTGGCGCTAGTGCGGTAGATGGCGATCGCAACCGGTACCACAATCAGTACAACAGCCGGGAGCCAACCCGCCGGGAAGACCGCCAGCACCGAATTGAGCGCAACACGGGCAGCAACGGCACCGATGAACCAGAGCATTGCCGTTTGAGCGCTGAAGCCAGCTTGTGCAGACATACCGCGTCGCGCAGTTCGGCGGGTTCGGCGGCGTGGGGGAGCAGCGTTGAGGATGCCGAGCAATGACAGTCCCCGATTTAGAAGCGGTTTCCAGAAATCTGGCGGGTTTGCAGCGGTTGCATGATGCGGTTGGTCAAACCGGGTGCTGTCTGGGGAGATGGTGCGATCGCGTTGGCTGTTTGGTTCAGGGTCAGTTGAACTGATGCGATGCCGCAAGCCGTGAGCAACTAGAGCCGCATCCCGCTCGGCCTTGAAGAGATCGACAGAGCGGCTGGTGACAATAAACGTGCCGTGATCGTCTTTTTCGATGTGGGGAACAGAGGCGGTGATGTAGTCGCAAATGGTGGGCACTTCAGCATCAAGATCGGCATCTGGTGTTTCCAGCTCGATCGCCTTCCAATCTCGCTCTAACCGTTCTGCGATCGCCTTCAGTTCTAAAATTGCTGTTTCTTGAGCGGCAGCCAGTTTGTTCACATAGTTTGCCCGCTCCTCTAGCTGCTTAAAGGCATCACTGAGTCGTTGTGGCGAGGTTGGCTGAGCGGGCTGGGGATGCAGTTGACGAAATGGTTGCAGGTAATCGTTTGAGCGCTGCTGAAGCGCATTGACAGCCGCCATCAAATCTTCTTTGACGAAATCGGCAGATGGAGCGGCCGCGGCGCGATCGCCACGCGACCAGTCGTTGACCAGCGGTGCGGCACTGGGCAGGCGGGATGGTTCAGACGGTCTTTCAACCGTAGCAGGCGCAGTCGCTTGACGAAGATAACTCCGTCCTGCTTGAATAGCCTGTAGTTTGGCCTGGATCGCTCTAATTTCAGCTTGTGAATCTTTCATGGCATTAGCTCCTGGGGCACGGCTCAACTAGACCTGGAGAGAATGGTACAAGTGTACTATAGTCTAGCCCTTTTGTACGGTGCAAAATGGGTTTATGTTCCCAAATAGCTAAAAAAATTCTCTGGAACAGCTTCAAATCAGCTCCAGACCCTTCAATTACGGTAGCCACGTTCGATCACCATTCGTGTAAAGAAATCTTGATCAGGGATGAGCGATCGCGCCCTGCACTTTGATGGTCTCTTTCCTCATCCCGATTCCCTCTGCCCGTGCCCAACACCGCAACCCCCACCTGGATCGCGCTCATGATTGGCAACTCCCGGTTGCACTGGGGGTGGTTTGAGCAGGACACTTGCCTCATGACCTGCGATATGCCCCATCGGTCGGCAGAGGCGATCGCCAGTTTAATTACACACCAGCTCGACTTCCGCTGTTGCCCCGGCTGGCTCAACCCTGAGCTTCTTCCCCCGGCAAGCCATGCCGCTTTGCCGCTCTGGGTGGCTTCTGTGGTGCCCGAACAAACGCGGCTATGGCAAGACTATCGCCATACCCGGGTGGTCACGCTCGATCAGGTGCCGCTCCAGGGGCGTTATCCAACCCTGGGCATCGATCGCGCTCTGGCACTGTGGGGCGCAATTCAACGCCTGGGGGCACCCGTGTTGGTCGTTGATGCCGGAACCGCGTTAACCCTGACGGGTGCCAATGCAGCGCAACAGTTGGTAGGAGGGGCAATTCTTCCCGGTTTGCAGTTACAGTTGCGATCGCTGGCTCAACACACGGCAGCGCTACCGTTCGTTACGCCGGATCAGCAAGTAGAACTCCCTCAACGGTGGGCAACCAGTACACCAGATGCCATTTACAGCGGCATTCTTTACACCCTCCTGGCTGGACTCAAGGATTTTATTCAAGCGTGGAGACAGCCGTTTCCAGAGGGGGCGATCGCCTTTACTGGCGGAGATGGTGCTGTGCTGCTGGAATGTCTTACCCTGAGTTGGCCAGACTTGACGACTGGCATTACTGTGGAGCCGTCCCTGATTTTTGATGGAATGCAAGCGATTTGGCAGCAGACCCAACAGGCCGCATCCAATCAACCCTAGGTTGCAGGTCACTGGCTTGCAGCATCAGCCACACTGCTACGGCTGCTGGCCTTCCTGCTGCTGGATGAAGTCCCGAATTTGGTGAGCGACTGTTTCGGGTGCAGCGCTTAACAGGTCGTGCTTAATGCCCGGAGTCAATTGCAACGTGGCCTGCGGTGCTGCTGTATACGCCTGGTTTGATTGAGCTTCAGTGGATTTGTCCTGTTCTCCTTGCAGTAGCAAAATGGGTAACTTGAGCCAGGAGATGCGATCGCCCAAATAGTCCGACTGAATCTCAGCTCGACGGCGCTTAAACAGCAACTGACAGGCCGTAGGAGATTGCAACAACTGCTGGCGAAATTGTAACGAGTGGGCGATCGCCTGCCGCCACCCAAACAGCCGCAGCAGCCGCAAGCACCACAGCATCAGCGGCGGACGACTTAATAACCACCGTGCCCATCGCCATCGTCGCCCCACCTGCCCAACGCTGCTGCCTTCAGCCGCCAGTAACACCAGTCCTTTTACCTGGTCGGGATGCTGAAGCGCATAGCTGGCCGCCAGCCAGCCGCCAACGGAATGACCAATCAAATACACTTGCCGCAACCGCAGAAATTCCAGATGCTCGGCAAGGCACTCTACCTGTAGCTCAATGGAATGATGCACCCTAGGACGTTCAGACTCTCCAAACCCCAGCAGGTCGGGAATAACGCAGTGGTGGTCTACTCCAAGCTGCTCCACAATGGGTAACCACTGGTTGCCATCGTTCCAGGAGCCATGCAGGAATACTAACGTGGTGCCATAACCGACTTCACGCCAGAATAGCTGCCCTTGCGATAATTTGACGCGAGAATTGCGGATTGGTAGAGTCATCGTTCCATCGTCACTATTCGATCATGCCAATTTGGTTAACCCGGCAAAGTAGTCGCGCAACTGCTGGCCGTGGTCATGGGAAAGCTGGTTTAACGGAATCGATTCCGGTGGAAACGCCCGTACATCCATCACTTCAAGCTGATCCACAACTTGCATAGTGCCGTCTACTTCAGCCTCAAGCACAATGCAAATGGAATGGAAGCGAGGATCGCGATCGGGCGATGAATACACCCCCACTAACCGACGAATATTAATCAGGGTTAGCCCGGTTTCCTCTAGCAGTTCTCGTCGAGCGGAAGACGAGATATCTTCACCCCAGTCAATAATGCCTCCGGGCAAACTCCAACAGCCATTATCCCGACGCTGAATCAAAACAATTTGCCCATCGGATAACACCGGGATGATGCTGGTACCAGTAATAGGATGGCGGAAGATAATCTTGATCGCCGCTTGGAGAAACCGCCACAACTGACGCATAGCTGGAAGGGCTAGCCTGAACAATGAGCAATAACATAACAAACATAAGCCGAACTTTGGCTGGGTTAGGCGGAAAGCCCTTCCAGGTCAGCTAAGATTTCTGCGGCATGGTTGTCTGGCTTTACCTTACGGTAAATTTTTTCGATCCTACCATCTGAGCCAATGATAAACGTGTGACGGCTCACTCCCATGTATTCTTTTCCCATGAACTTTTTCAGCCCATAGCTACCGTAGGCTGTTCCCACTTGACCATCTGCATCGGTGAGCAGCGGAAACGGCAGGTTGAACTTTGTGGTGAACTTAGTATGCGCTTTAGCATCATCGGTACTGACTCCCAGCACTACCACATCTTGAGACTGGTAGTCGCCATAGGCATCACGGAAGCTACAGGCTTCTTTGGTACAGCCAGGGGTATTGTCTCTGGGGTAAAAGTAAAGCACGACCCGCTTGCCGCGTAAATCGGTAAGACGGACAAGGTTGCCGTTACCATCGGGCAGACTGAAGTCGGGGGCGACATCGCCAGGGTTGAGAGTCATGTGAGAACCTCGATCGTAGTCTCAGACGGAGTGACACCGTAGAGCGTTCATCCTGCTAACCAGTCCTCCTAACTATACAGATGATCCGCTGTGTCCAGGCTATCCCATCCGTTCAGCAAACAGTTTCTAATCATAGTGGAGAATAGGTCACACCTATCGAGTGACTCAACTCTGGGTGACAGGTAAAGCAACCGTTTTCTGTAGAGTGACGCGATCGTGTATCGATCAATCTTCGATCAAGATGGGATGTCTGGAGTTAGCCGTTTCAGCCATTTTCGGATCAGCCCTACGGTGACAGCAGGAAGCTCTAACTGAGGCGTAAGGCCAACATCCTCTAAAATTTCTAGCCCCTTGATCGCATCCGGATTTAGAGCAGCCAGCCGTGTACCCAGTTCAGCCGTGGTGAATTGAGACGCTTTCCCCCAAAGAAACACCGTTGGGATCGTGAGTTGCCCCAGATAGAGTGCCAGGTCAAAACTTAAGTCGCCCCGCACAAACGATAAGGCACTGGCCTCAGCATTGGGCTGCTGGGCAGAGGCAAGATACGCTTCAACGATTTCGGCATACACCCGGTTGGGATGGGCAAACTGACGCTGTTCCAGGAAGTTGCGAATGCCGCCGCTAGTGGCCAGTGCCGTGCTGTAGAGGATGCGATCGAGGATGGGAGTACTCACAAGCTGAGCGAAAAAGCTGCGGGTGTAGTCTTCTCCAAAGTCGGATAACCCCGCTGGGGCAACCAGAATCAGCGATTTGAACAGCTCAGGACGTACGATCGCCATGCGAATCACAAAGGCTGCCGTTAACGATGAGGCCACGACCGCAACGGGTTCTTCACAGGTTTTCTCCAAAAACTCCGTCATGGTCGTCAGGTAGTCATCAATGCGGTAGGGGCGATCGAGATGATCTGAGCGTCCCCAACCCAGTAGATCGGGCGCAATGACACTGTAGTCAGCCACAAAGGCTGGATAAACCTTTGACCATTCATAGGCGGATGAACCTCCACCAAAGCCATGCAAAAAGACCAGCCTGGGCTTCGTGGTCACCTCTTTAGCCCAGGGTTCAGCTTCTGGAACGTAGAACACCATTTGACCAAGAGAGGTACTGATAGAATGCTGGCGAAAACCAGGAGGTTGAAACATGGCTAGACCGTAAAGAAATAATGAAGTATATTACGCGCAGGCTAAAGATTGAGTATTGGAGATCCCTCGATCCCTGGTACAGTGTTGTGTGAAATTCACTACTTATAAGCTTTTGAATCAGTTTGGGTGTATCACATTCGTGTTTCTGGAAACGGTTTATTCAGCATAAATCAGTAATAATTCTGGTAGCGACAAAATCTTCGGGGTGCAGATTAGGTGAATTTAGGATACAAGTCGAGACAGGTTCAACCCAATGTTAGCTTTGTGCAACGAATCTGTAGCGCCTTTGTAGTTTGATTCCCTGAGAGACAAGCATTTTGAGCTACTAGCGGAGTCTCCAACGATAGGAGTGTCAGTCGAGTCTTGAAGAATCGAGCTGACTGAAGATTTAGGTGTGAGGCTGAGAAACTGGAATCCCGCTGCTCATTAAGCAGTGTTCAATTTACCAATTCAGCCTAGCGGCAGCATGCTACGGGGAAGTCTATGAAAAAATCATTTGGGTCTCGGTCTGACCGAGGGATGTCGGTTGTCAATCAATCGGAACGGTTGGTTGATTTCGTGGATGCAACTACCCCTGATCGATCGGTATTCCAAAAATTTGAGGTACCTGGGCCAGATTTACTGCCCCGCTTACCTGCTTGTGTTCGGCTAGATTTAGAGTTACTAAAGTGTTTCGAGGTGGTCGATCGCCAATTTCAACAGGCTGGAGTGACGTTTGCTAACGCGATCGCTCTGCGCCCTTCTAATCCCGCTTATCCATCCTACTCTGGCACTACCGTGCTGATGGGATCGCCTAAAAGCGGTTGGGTAGAAGCAACATTTTCGTCGCCAGTGCGGTTTGTCAGTGGGTTAGTCACCAGTTCTCGACGCACCGTCATGGCTGCGTTTGATGCCAACAATCGCCCATTGGGACAGGTCGTAACAGACGGTGCCAACCTGGCCGGCTCAGATTCTCGTATTGCTCCAAACGTGGAGCTAAGCTTACGTGCCGATGAAATCCATCGAGTCACCTTCTATGCCTTCGACGGGCACCTGACGATCGGTGACTTCAGCTTCGGCGGGTAACAGCCAGAACTTACGTAGTTCATACCGTTGGTACGGTTTTGCGATGACAATACCCTGCGGCGGAATAAACGTTTACAGGCAACTGCGTAACTCCTGACGGCAACTCTATTTTTATCCGAATTGCAGCATTGGGTGCTAACAGATTGACGAACAGCGGATGAACTATCAAGATGAACTATCAAACAAAGTCCATCCGCTGTCACCCTGTTTTTGCGGCATGAAGGCCGCTTCAGTATCAAGGAACCCGGTACCCCGCTCTCCGTACTCAGAAGATTTCAGTAACGGGACACTTAGTATTACTCCGGAATATTACTGGTACCCAGCCGCCTGAAGAGAAAACAACCGGGCATATCGCTTTCCGGCAGCTACCAATTCTTCGTGGGTGCCTTTCTCAATGACTTCACCCTCCACCAGAACCATAATTTGGTCAGCCATGCGGACGGTCGAAAATCGATGAGAGATCAAGATCGCCATCTGGTTTTGGGTAACGCGGCGAAAATGATCGAACACCTGCACTTCTGCTTCGGCATCCATAGCCGAGGTGGGTTCATCTAGCACCAAAATATCGGCCTTGGTTCGCATAAAGGCGCGAGAAAGGGCAATCTTCTGCCACTGGCCACCAGAGAGTTCGCGTCCGCCTCTAAACCATTTCCCTAACTGGGTGTGAAACTGTTCGGGCATATCTTCTATGAACGATCGCGCATTTCCCTTTTCAACCGCAGCGAGCCAGCGGGTTTCGTCTCGCAGATGGTTAACGTCGCCAACGCCGACATTTTCGCCAACGGTAAATTGATAACGCACAAAGTCTTGAAAAATTACGCCAATTCGCTCTTGCAATACGTTAATGTCCCACTCTTGCAGGTTCAGTCCATCTAGCAAGACACGGCCAGCGGTGGGCGTATAGAGGCGGGTTAATAGTTTGATCAGCGTGGTTTTACCAGAACCGTTTTCACCCACAATGGCAAGTTTATCGCCCGGTCGCAAATGAAACGAGACGTTGCGAAGGGCGGGTTTAGGGTTCCCAGGATAGCCAAACGACACATTCTCAAACCGGATACCATCTCCGGGAACAGGGCCATAGCGAGCGTTTCCGCCCGGTGTAGGAATCTCTTGCTCCAGAAATTCGTACAGGTTAGACAAATACAGGCTGTCTTCGTACATGCCGCCAACGGAACTGAGCAAGGATGCAAAGGTGGTTTGCCCCTGACGAAAGACCACCAGATACATTGTCAGGTCACCCAGGGAAATACGTCCGGCGATCGCCTCCAGCACAATCCAGATATAGGCGGCATAGAAAGCAGCCGTGCTGATTAAACTGAGAAAGTACGTCCAGAAGCTACGACGCACGGTGAGGTCGCGGTCTTCGGTATAGAGGCGATCGAAGATGGTGCGGTACCGATCGAGCAAGGTTGGCCCCAACTGGTAGAGTTTGACCTCTTTGGCAAAGTCTTCACGAGCCACCAGCGTTTCTAAGTAGGTTTGCTCTCGCGTTTCGGGAGCGCGCCAGCGGAAGATGCGGAAGGCTTCTCCGGCAAATCGGGTTTCTGCCACAAAGGCTGGCACGGCAGCCACCACCAAAATTAAAACCGCCCACAGCGAAAATTGCAGCAGCAAACCGCTGTACGTGACCAGCGACAGCAGATCGCGTCCCAGGCCAAAGGTGCGAGTTACCAAATTGAGCGGACGCATCGACGCTTCGCGCCGCGCTCGGGTCATTTTGTCGTAAAACTCGGAGTCTTCAAAGTGAGGCAGATCCAGCGTCAGCGCTTTTTCTAGAATGAGAACATTAACCTTTTGCGCTAGCAGTACCCGCAGCAGCGATTGGCAAAGCGAAATTCCCTGTTGCGCCCCGGCCTGCACTGCAACGGCGATCGCCTCTAACCCCAAGTAGCCCAATGCTGTCCAGCGATCGCTGATCGCTCCAGACTGCGCTGCCACAACCACCCCATCCACAATCAGCTTACCCAGATAAGCAATGGCGGCAGGCAGCAAACCCACAACGATCGTCAGGCTGGCGAGTATGACTGTGAGGAGGCGATCGGTCGTCCAGACCAGATTAATGGCGCGGCCACAGTATTGAAAGATAGAAAGCGATTGCCGAAGACCGAAAAGGCGTGATCGAAACGTAACCTGTTGGTTCTGCGTATTCATATCCTTCAACGATAGCCTTCTGACGCAAAAGTAGGGTTTGCCTACCAGGTAGAAATGGGGTGGACGAAGGGGACGAACGGGGGCATGGGTCTGATCCGTTGCTGATCAAGCTGCGCTCATCGGCCTTGTTAACGAATGAGGAGTTTTGGGAGCGATAAGTCCCGTGCTGTATGTCGAAGCATCCGCGTTGGACGTAGGTTCCTTCAAAGCCATCCTCCCAGCACGGGAAAGGCCAGCATGAGATAGTGGTTGCCGTTAAACTCAAACTCCCGCAGCGCTTCCATGTTTAGTTTTTGGGTATGGGCGTAGAGCGATCGCGAGTTGGCTTTAGCGACAAAGGCAACGCCCACCTCGTACTGTCCTTTCACCTGAAACAGCAATTCATAAAACAACCCTTGCAACACGCCGGAGCCACGATACCCCGTAGCCACGCAAACTGGCCCATACAAAAAAGAATGGTACTCATTCAGCGATCGCCCCTGAAACGGGGTGTCTTGGTAGAGGCTAATCATATGGTTGAGCAACGGAATCTGTCGATTGTAGGCGATCGTAGTTGCGCCCAAATAACCCACCACCGAGGCATCATCTACAGCAACAATCATCGCCAGGTCTTCATGCATGGCGGCAAGCTGCTCGGCATTCATATCAACGGATAGAAAGCCGTCATGCCGCTGCTCGTCGGGCACATTCGAGACCAAATTGGCCTGGTGCAGCGTCAAAATATCAGAATAATCGGCAGGTAGTGCAGGTCTATAAACAATGGTTTTCATGAAGATGACGTGAGAATTTGAGCGCAACACGAATGGAGACATCCGACCTACATTTCAACCCAGATTTAGTGTCTGGAGAAATGGCGATTGGCGACTTCTGCCCGATTTAAGGCCACCATAATGGTGATGAGCCACGCAATCCCCAGACTCAATCCTGCCCCAATATCGCTAGGCCAATGTGCCCCCAACACGAGACGAGCCAGGCTGATGAGTCCGATCCAAATGACAAACAGGGCGATCGCGATTCCTTTCTCGATGGGGTGATGCGCCGAGCGCCACCATAAATAGGCGATGAAGCCATACACCGTACACACCACCAACGCATGACCCGACGGAAAGGAATGTAACCCTGGTGCCGCAATGCCATCGGCAATCAGCTCGGGGCGATCGCGATTCCACAACAGCCATCCTGTCCAGGCAAAGCCAAATTGCAGCACGTAAGCGGTGGCCATTGTCACCGCCACCAGGGGATAGGAACGCCAGACCGCGATCGCCACCACTGTAATGACCACGGGCAACATGCTGATTAAATTTCCGGGAGACTCCCATGTAATTCCCTGGGCAAACGAAAGCGGAGCCTGGGCTGCGATCCACAGAAGCGTTTGTTCATCCCAGGTTTGTAAGCCGCGATCGTGCCAAAACTGCGCGATACGGGTAACCAGAACGGCCAGCAGGTCGGTCGCAATAAATCCAAGGATGAGCGTTGCGCCCCATCGTTTCCAGGCAATGCTGGGGATCGCTCGACAATCTTGCCGAAACTGGTGCCAAAGCGAGTTTGCAGCAGCAAGTATAAACCAATGGGGCGATCGAGGTTTTGGCATACAACTGCTCGCTGGTTACGGATTGATGAAACAACATTAGGCTAATGACCCATTATGAAGCGGAACGGGTGCCACGGCGATCGGCAACGGCAAACCGTTAAACCCAACCATTTTGAGCTTCAATTAAAGCGATCGCAGCGGTTTTCAAGCAATGCCCGATATCGGCAGTTCCAACCAAGCGCCGATGGGTAAATGCACCGTCAACCAGCAGCAACGGTTCGCATAGGGTTTGGTTGTGGGCGATCGCCATTGCATCGGGATAGCTAGTTAACTGACAAACCGCTTGAACACCAAGTTGCACCGCCAGGAATCAATGTCTCGGCTCATCGCTCAAGCCCGCCAAAGATGCCATCAGAAGTTCAGTCCAGTTCAGTGGACTTCCTCTATTAGCCCAAACTTTAGTTCCGGGCAGGTTGGCAACGAAGCAATCAGCCTTCCAGAACGTTTTTCAGTCAATTAGATCGGGATAGCTCTGGTCGGTTTGCAATACTGTATTACTAACAATATCAATAGTTCAGATACTGGTTTTTGAGGTTAACAATAAAGACAGTTACTCGCTGATCAGCCCCTATGCCAAACGAGTTAGCTAAACCGTCTGAAGCGAAAGACGAAAAACCTCAGTGGAACGTGAAGCTGTCTGAAATCATCTTTCAGGCTGTAGCAGGTGGTGGCTTTAGTGCCTTTATCACATTGTTGAATACAAGCGATTTGCCCAAATTAGCGCTGGGAGGCTTGATTGGTGGAGGGGCTGCTCCGATCGCATTTGCCATTATCGAGCCAGTTTCGAAAAAACTGCGGCAGGGCGCTGGCTATGTGGGTGATGCCGTTGCCTCAGGTGGTGAGAATACCGTCCAAAAGTGGTGGAGCAGCTTATCGGCCTCTGAACGCAAATACCTGGAAGCGTTACAAGCCTATTGCCATGCTTTGGAGGTGGAAGGATTTCGAGGCCATTTGCCACCCCTGGCATTGAAAGATGTATTCATTCCACTGCGGCTGAATACCGATCGCGGCCATGTTTATGGACAGATCAACATTGACACAACCATCTGGCAATTTCTGCCTAAATCTGGTTCAGACGAGCACTCATCATCGCAATATCGATTGGCGATCGTCGCTGATCCGGGCTATGGCAAAACAACCCTGACTCGCTATCTGGCACTGAGCTATAGTTGCCCTACCTACGAAGAAAAGGGTGCTGCCAAACGGTTGCCCGTGTTGCTGCGGTTTCGCGATATTCATGGAGTAGTTCAGAGCACCACCCAGCCCACCCTGGACGATTTGGTTGTGCAGGTGATTAAAGGCTTACCCAATTGCAGCGAGTTGCCAGTCACGGTGCCCTGGATGAAGCAGCAACTCAAAGCCGGGAAGTGTCTCGTAATGCTAGATGGCCTGGATGAGGTGCCAGAAGCGCGACGGGAAACCTTGAGCCGCTGGACAAAGCGCCAAATGCAGGAATATAACAGCGTTTTTATTCTGACCTCTCGCCCGCATGGGTATGATGCCTCGCTATTTCAAGGCATTGGTGTGCGGCAATTAGGCATTCTCGATTTTACCAACGACCAGAAGCGAACTTTTTTAGAAAAGTGGTATCGCGTTGTCCTGTGGTGTCAAAAGTGGGAGATTCTGTACAGGAATAGCCAGCAGACTGAAGCGCAGCGTCTTTCTGAAGAGCAGGCCAGGGCGCAAAGTAACGACGAGGCGCAACGAGCGGCAGACGATTTGTATCGGCAAGTTGTTGGTCATTCGGCAATTAATAATCAGCTTGCGGTGAATCCCCTCCTGCTCACTATCATTGCCGCCGTACACAAAGCTTTTGATGCCTTGCCAGAGCGACGGGTAAACTTATATCGCAAGATGTTTGGGCTATTGCTGGAAGACCGACCCAACCGCCGCGACACCCATCTGAGACTGAAAGAAGCGGCGCAAAATCAAACCGTTTTGCAAGCCCTGGCCTTGAACTTGACGGAGCGAGGAGAAACCCAGTTTACCCGCCAACAGGGCACAGAGTGGATCAAAGCGCGCCTGGCAGAGCACTGTAGTGACAGGGATTGTACCCCGCAGCAATTTCTGAAAGAGATTGAACAAGTTGCAGGTCTACTCACGGGCGGTGATAGCAATCTGTACCAATTTACCCACAAGACGTTTCAGGAGTATTTAACCGCTGTAGAAATCAAGGAGCAGGGATTGCGGTCACGGTTGGACGCACGATTACAGAGCGATGACTGGAAAGATGTGGAAGATTGGAGGGAAATCTTTAGCTTTTATGCTGCGCTAGAAGGGGCAGATTGGCTGGTGCAAGCCGTCATTGCTATGCCGGAGGGAGAAAAGCGGCAACAATCCTTGCTGTTATCGCGCCAAATTGTGAAGGAGGAAAAGAGCCAGATCAAGCAGCCTGAATTATGTCAGAAATTGGATGAATTGCTGACCACAACGCAGTTTACCGGAGCCAATGTTTCTGGAGCAACCGTCGCAAAAATCACTCTAGAACAGCGGTTTCAGCAGATGATTCGCCTGGATGACCAGACTGAAATCACCTCCAACCCAATTACTTGGGGTGAATACCAGCGGTTTTTGGAAGCACAAAACGCCGGACAGTTTCACTCCACCGCACAGCCTCAAACGATTTTGCCAGAGCAACTAGATTTACCTGTAACCGGGATTCCTGAGGATGATCGCAACTGGTTCTGTGCCTGGTTGCCAACCCAAACCAGTTTGCACACAGACAACATGCTGTACGTTTATGGCGTGCCGGATTCTAGCCACCATCAAACAGCAACCCTCTCGGAGAATGGGCAGTTCTATGTGCTTCGTAAAGCCATTCACCCCAGGTACGCTAAACTGCTGAACTACCTGGCGAGTGCAAGCTGGCGGGAAGCCGACCAGGAAACCTATCGACTGATGATTACCACCGTCGGCAAGCGGGATGGGCAATGGTTCGATCGCGCCGATCTAGAAAACTTTCCCTGTGAAGATTTGCGAACCTTAGATCAGCTCTGGGTGCAATATAGCAACGGTAAATGGGGCTTTAGTGTACAGAAGCGAATTTGGCAAGAATGTAATAGCCCAATGGAATACAATGACGATTGGGAAACATTTGGCGATCGCGTCGGGTGGCGCAAGGAGGAGCGGTGGAGGGACTCCAACTCGCTGACATACAACTTTCAAAATTCTTCCGTAGGAGAATTTCCTAGTCGGTGGGGTGGTGGGGATTGGAGTGGGTTTGAGAGTATTGGAGGGTTGTTCTCTTTTCGTAGGGGGTTGGAGAGTATGGTAGGTTGTTCTCTTTTCTCGCGCGAAGACTTGTAGACTGTAGCACAAGCTAGTCTTGAGGATTTATGTAAGTTTAGTTTCACGACTTATCTCTACACAAAATCAACCCTTTCAAGAATTCGTTACCTGGCACCAAAGGCACTAAGAGTACTAGGGCACTGGGGTACTGCAAACTTCAACCAGCAATTCCAGGGTCAAAACTATTTACCAACACAATTTTGAAACTGACAGAGTAGCCTGGAGATACCCCTTCAGGAGGTAGAACGATGGCTCAGCTTAGTCAGCGTCGTCCTCAAAACGTGAGTGGCGATTTTTATGTCGATCGCACATGCATTGATTGCGATACGTGCCGTTGGATGACACCGGAAGTCTTCAGCCGAAAAGAAAGTCAGTCGATCGTATATCATCAGCCTGCCAATGAAGCAGAGCGATTGCGAGCCATGCAAGCTCTGTTAGCCTGTCCAACGGCTTCCATTGGCACCGTCGAGAAACCCAGAGATATTAAACAGGTTCATCACACCTTCCCGATTAACATTGCTGACACTGTTTATCATTGTGGCTATCATGCCGAGAATTCCTACGGTGCAGCCAGTTATGTAATTCAGCGGCCTGAAGGCAATGTATTGGTAGATTCACCTCGATTTGCACCGCCACTGGTCAAGCGGCTAGAAGGGATGGGCGGCATTCGCTATTTGTATCTCACCCATCGTGATGATGTGGCCGATCATCAAAAGTTTCACGATCACTTTGGTTGCGATCGCATTCTTCACCAGGATGAGATCGATCGCAGCACTCAAAGTGTCGAAATTCAACTGTCTGGGACAGACCCAGTACAAATCGCACCCGACCTGCAAATTATCCCGGTGCCCGGTCACACCAAGGGGCACACCGTTTTGCTCTACAACAACCGCTTTCTGTTTACCGGAGACCATCTCGCCTGGTCGGATGAATTGAATCATCTGATTGCGTTTCGCCGCGTCTGCTGGTATTCCTGGCCGGAGCTGGTTCGCTCCATGCACACACTGGCAGCCTATTCCTTTGAGTGGGTGTTGCCGGGGCACGGTCGCCGCTATCACGCCGATCGCGCCACAATGCAGCAACAAATGCAGCGCTGTTTAGCGTGGATGCAAGACGCAGCATAATAAAAGCGATCGCACGGTCTGGAGCAGAGGTGCAGCCGAGGAGCACAGCAGCTTCAGCAGAACGCCGTTGAATGGCACTAAACCATTATCAAACTACTAGGTCTTCTGGTTCTGCGACTTAAACCGACCCGCTACAAACTCACGCTTTTGCAAATGCTTGGTCTGGCGACCAGAAACTCGTTTGCGCCACATTCTAAAGCTGGAAGGCTTCATTTCGCGCCGCATCAGCGCAATCACTTCTTTTTCCAGTAAACCAAACTGAAGCGCGATCGCCTCAAACGGAGTGCGGTCTTCCCATGCCATTTCAATGACGCGATCGATCGTTTCAGAATCGAGGTCAGCACTGTTCATTGGCAGCAACACATTGACTCACATAACGACATCATTTGTAATGTAATGCAAATCGTTAGAGCAGACCTGCGACTCTAGAGAGAGCGGCTTAAACCTCAGTCATTACAAACGCCCTCCAGCCAAAACTGACCAAATGGGTGAAAAAAGCCGAATTTATGACACAATCCGTTCTAAAAACAGCGTCCTGTTGCATAATGTACCTGCTGATTAGGCTAGTCACGTTGAAGAGGCACGCTTCATGGTCCAGCGGATATTAAGAGTCACACAGAATACCGTATTTAAGCTCCGTCCTGAACAGTCCTCACAGCTCACAGCTCAGGAAGTGTATTCGGTTCCGGCTGGCACAACCTATGAAATTCATTCGTATGCCTATACCGACCCCAACGGCGCAGCCTTCAACGGCCACATCCGAGTGGCCTTGTCAAATACGTCACTGCAAGGCTTCAATACCTGGTTCGTGTATGGATTGCACGCCCAGGTTGAGTTTGACGGTACCGTCGTTTATCCCCAGGAAGATCAGGCAACATCCCCCATTCTCAGAATTACGAGAGATACGGTATTCAAGCGCCGTCCACTGCAATCGACCCAACTGCCACAGGATGAGCTTCAGCAAGTAGCACGGGCAAGGAGTTTCAATCTTCAGTCCTATGCCTATTCCGATGCCCAGGGAGACTTTAGCAGCCACATCAAATTTGCCTTAAGAGACCAGGCGGATTTCATTCGGGGACTCAATACCTGGTATGTCTACGACCAACATGCCTTTGTCGAGTTTGATGGCGAAGTGATTTATCCGCCCGAAGATCCAAACGCGCCTGTTTTGCGTGTCACCCAAACGACGGTCTTTAAACGTCGTCCTGTGCAGGCATCCAGTCTGGCGGCTGACGAGCTGTACACCGTACAACAGGGCACCACGCTAGCGCTGCAATCCTATGCCTATGCCGACGCTAGCGGTAGCTTTAACGGACATATCAAATTCGCCATTAAGTACGAGCGGGATTACGTCCAATATCTCAGTACCTGGTACGTCTACCAGGGACATGCACGAATTGAGCAGGCGGGCAAAGTCGTGTATCCCGTTCCTGCCGCAGCGCCCAGCCCTACACCCTCTCCTGGTGCTTCTCCTTCCCCCTCACCCAGTCCGGCTTTTAGCGGACGCGCCATTCGGCTGCCGGGAAATCGCAGTACGTTCTACACCGATCAGCCGATCATTCCGGGCGGCAATTTTACCTGGGGCGAAGCAACGAAAAACGGAACACGTATCCCAGAGACGACCGCGATCGTCAACAACATCATTGCGCTGGCACGGCAGCTACAACGAGCCAGAACCCAAATTGGCAGGCCGTTTAGGGTCAATTCCTGGTATCGCCCCCCGGCGGTCAACCGAGCAGTAGGGGGAGCATCCATGAGCCAGCACCTCTACGGCAGGGCTGCCGATCTGGAAGTGTCGGGCTACAGCGGCAGACGGGTGGCCAATGCGGTGATGTCGTGGTGGCCGGGAGGGGTTGGCATTTACAGCAACATGCCGAATGTAGTTCACCTGGATGTCGGATCTCGCCGCACCTGGGGCTTTTAGGGCACCAATGCCCTTTCCATCAGGCTCACCAATCCGTTTAAACCAGCTATCAATCCTGGCGTTTTAGCCAAAATGCCTGTAAGCCAGCCGCTGTAGCGCCTTGATAATCTTCTTTGAAGCTGTCACCAATATGCCACGCCGCGTTGGCAGGACAGTTGTGCTTTGCAAGAGCGGTTTCAAACATGCGGCGATCGGGCTTGGCGGCTCCCACTTCGGTTGAAATGGTCACTGAACTAAAATACTCTGCCAGCCCCAGCGCACTTAACACGGGGTACAGCCGAGAGTCAAAGTTGGACAACACACCCAATTCAATGCCCTGGTTTCGCCAGTGACTCAGCGTATGGTGGGTGTCTGGATAGACAAACCAGGGCGCAGCGGTGGCAAAGTGATCGTAAAGCACTGCAAAAAAAGCAGAAAAATCGGTAAATTGCGCTAGCAGATCGGCTCGCCGAAAAGTTTCGATGGCGATCGCTTCCCACCAGGCATATTCTTTGGCAGGAATATCGCTTGCGATCGCACTCGGAAAGGCCATTGGCGAAGCAGCTTTGAAGCTCTGGAAAAACGCCTGATTCAACCGTTCGGCATCAGCCGCAACACCAAACTGGCGAGTAATGTCTGTGTAGACCTCCCCCACGCTGCCCCTTACCCCAAACAGCGTACCAACGGCATCCAAAAATATCACTTGAGGACGGTTCATCTAAGGTGCAAGCCACTCTCGGATCGGCTGAGCGATCCAGTTTAGCCCAACTTTTAGCTGGTGATCCAGTGTCGGCATCCGATAGAGATACGCTAACCGACGAGCCAAATAGGCCATTTGCCCATCCAGTTTTAGCCCCAGCCCACTGAAGGTAGCCTCTTCTGCTCCCAGGGTCATCATTTCGCCCAAATTCTCATAGCGGAAGGGTAGGAGCGGTCGCCCAGATAGGGATGCCCAGACATTCCAGCCCGTGTACTCTGCCTGTTGAAAGGCCGCTTGTGCCGTTGCCGGAACGCGCTTGCCCTCTGCGTCGTAGCTCTCGGCCATGTCGCCCAAGGCAAAAATATCAGGATGATCGATCGCCTGCAGCGTTGGTGTTACCACCAACTGGCCTCGCTGATTGTGCTTGAGCGGCAGATTTTGCACCACCTCAGGCACGTTGGTTCCCACCGTCCACAGCACCAGATCGGTGGGAATGGTGTCTAGCTTGCCTCGATATTCCAGCGAAATGGAGTCGGCAGCGATCGCCTCCACCTTAGTTTCCAGATCCAGCCAGACACCGCGATCTCTCAGCGCTTTTTCTGCCGTTTCGCGGTTAAACTCAGACGACGTGCGTAGAATTTGGTCGGTTAGCTCCACCAGGCGCAACCGTCCCCGTTCCCCCAACCGATCGGCCAGTTTGCAGGCGAGTTCTACACCGCTATATCCGGCACCCACAATCACCACCCGAATTTTCTCGGTGCTGGTTTCCTCCAGCAGGCGCAGCCGTTCTTCTACCCGATACGCATCGGCAATGGTGCGAAACGGAATAGCATACTCTGCCGCACCGGGAGCCATATCGAGCGGCGTTTCCCCACCCATTGCCACCACCAAACGGTCATAGGTTAGCTCAGGTGCGTCTTGAAGCTGGACTCGTTTAGCGTCGGTGTCAATTCCAGTAACTGTGTCCTGATAAAAGCGAATTGAGGTATTGGCGAGCAGTTCAGCAAATGGCGGCGCAATTTCCCAGGTTTGTAGCTCGCCCGTCAGCAGTTCATAAAGCAACGGTGAGAAGAGGAAGCGATCGCGCTGATCGACTAAAACAATCTCCGGCTTTTCAGATTTGTTCCAGGGCAACTGGTTCAGGCGCAGAGCTGTATAGAGACCACCAAAGCCTCCACCAAGAATACAGATTCGGGGTTGCTGAGTCATGGTTTGGCAGTTCAGGCGAAGGGATTTCCTTCAGGATAACAAGCCACTCGCCTGGCCGGGAGGAGAGCTTGCCGGAAAATGATGGGTCAGCGTCTGTCTATGTAAGGCACGCCCAGGGCAACTGCGCGATCGACTGGCAGCGTCAATGGCAGCGTCAATAGCAGCATCAATGGCTGCATTGTCGCACCGTTTAGCTGCTTGAAGCTGCCACTATTCCTTTGTGTCGATCGATGATGTGGCTCTCCCAGGCAGACTGTAACCGTGAGCGATCGCGCCCATTTCCTTAAATCAATGTGTCAGTTTGAAAGGATACATAGCAAATTGGGAATTGCTGAACTAATCGCTCTAAGATCCTGAATATGGGGGCACTATTCGGTTCTCCCGCTTACTCTGCGCCTGAAGGCGCAACCTTAGAGGCAATAATGACGACTGCTAGATCTCTGACGACATTGGTAGCAGCGGCATTGGTAGCGCTTACGTCTGGATGTTTCAATCGCGCTTCCAACCCCACCCAGCCGCCTGTAACCAGTTCTCCGTCAGTTCCAACACAACCTGTTCCCGATGCCGCAACCCCGACCCCAACCCCAACTCCAGAGCCACCCGACTCTGCCCAGCTACCATCGCCCCCTTCAGATAGCGCTCCTGTGGCAGCAGAGTGCGACAACCCGCAAACGCAAGTTGAAATCAACATTTGTGCCCAGGCCGGTTACGAAGCCGCCGATCGCCAGCTCAATCGAGTCTATCAACAGTTGAAAAATAGCTTGAATTCGCAAGAGCAAGAGCAACTGATCGAAGCAGAAGAAGCCTGGATTGAGTTTAGAGATAGCAACTGCGAACTCGAAAGCAGCCAGTTTGAAGGCGGCTCAATTCAGCCAACCATTCGCTATGGCTGTTTAGAAGAGATGACCCGAAACCGCACTGCCGAATTGCAGCAACAGCTAGAGTCACCCCTATGAAGATGAACGTATTGAAGCAGACGGCTTCTCTGCTAGTAGTAGCGGCGATCGCCAGCGCTGGCACCGTTCGGGTGTCGCAAGCACAAAGCAGTGCGCCTCAGGTCAATTGCCAGAATGCTCAGAGTACGCCCGAAATTAACTACTGTGCCGAGCAACTGTATCAAACAGCAGACAAGGCTCTAAACGCGGTCTATCAAGAGTTTCGTACCAAGTTAGGTGCATCGGCCACCCAAAAATTGACCCGCGCCCAACGCGCCTGGATTCGCTATCGAGATGCAAACTGTGAGTTTGAAACGCGTTTGTCGGTCGGCGGCACAGGCCACCCGGCTTATCTGAATGCCTGCCTGGAACGCATGACTAAAGCTCGCACCGCAGGATTACAAAAACAAATAGAATCTCGCCAGATGTGATGTCCTCCAGGCGATCGTGCACTCATCCTGCCTGGCAGAACTGAGCAGGAATGGGGAATGATGAGCCATTGCCTTTGAATGCCTTGGTGTAGCCATCATTTCGAGGGGGACAAGGGAACGGATGAGAGTGTGGATGAGCTGTTCCGCAACGCGAGAGCCTGTGCCAAATCCAGGCAAACTCGCAGTTTCTCTGCCAGCACTCTGGCATACGGCTCTCGCAGCATATCGAAATGGTTGCACGCTATGTCTTGCACTTCCACCCCTCCAGCAATCAATTTTTCCCAGCCTAATTTAGAATCAATCCTGACTGCTCGCAATGAATGGTCAGGCTGTTGGGTGGCGCGAAACAGAACGGCGTGACCTGGATAGCTCCGAGGACTGTATGCCCTTACTGCGCGATCGCAAACTGCTCGGATCGTATCCACTGCTAGTAACGGCGGTGTGGGCAGGTGATCGGCATATAACTTGCGAACCAACTTCTGCTGCACATAAGCAACCTGATCTTTCAGTTCAAGGCGCGACCATTTCTTCAGACGATGCGAGACCCGAACACTCAACGGCAGGGGTTCAAACCAACCTGCGGGACGGTTGTGTGTATCCAGCAAGGCCAATAGCGCTACGGTTTCCCCCTGAGCATGGAGATATCTGGCGATCTCATAGGCTACTAAACCACCAAACGAGTATCCACACAGAAAATAAGGCCCAGACGGTTGCAGCGATTGGATCTCCTTCAGGTAGCCAGCCGCCATTTCCTCGACACTAAGGTAAGGTAACAGTTCATCTTCCAGGTCTTGCAGTTGTAGCCCATAAACCGGCTGGTCGTTCCCCAAATAGTGTGCCAGATGGTAGTAGCTAAGAACGTTGCCATTTCTGGCATGGACACAAAATAGAGGCGGTTTAGTACCATTGGGCTGAATGGCAACCAGTGCTTTCCAGGGAGTGCTTTGTTCGTCCTCTTGCAGAATACGGCTCAACTGCTCAATCGTCGATGCCTGAAAGAAAGTACTCAGGGGAAGTTTTCTGCCGAATTTTTCGTCAACCTGCGCCAACAGCCGTACCGCGAGTAGCGAGTTTCCGCCTAGCTCAAAAAAGTTATCCTTCACACCAATAGGGTGAATGCTCAAAACCTGTTCCCAAATCTGGGTTAGCTCACGTTCCAGCGAGGTTTGGGGTGCAACAAAGTCGTCCAAATCAAGGCGCTCTTGCTCTGGGGCGGGCAGGGCGCGGCGATCGACCTTACCGTTGCTGTTAAGCGGCAACGTCTCTAACATCACAAAAGCAGCAGGTATCATGTAGTCGGGCAAGCTGTCCTTCAACAGGCTTCGCAGCTCGTTAGCGCTGGGGGCGTGTTCCTGGGAGGGAACAACATAGGCCACCAGACGCTTATCGCCAGGATGATCCTCACGAGCCATTACTACCGTTTGAGCCACAGCAGGCGATTGGCTCAATGCGGCCTCAATTTCTCCTAGCTCAATGCGAAAGCCGCGAACTTTCACTTGATGATCGATCCGACCCAAAAATTCAATGGTGCCATCGGGCAAATAACGAACCAGGTCCCCCGTTTTGTAGAGGCGATCGCCCACCCTATCGCTATAGGGGTTAGGAATGAACTTCTCACGGGTCAATTCGGGACGGTTGAGATAGCCCCGCGCCAGTCCGGCACCCCCAATATGCAGTTCACCGGGTTCGCCAATGGGAACAGGGTGGAGTTGCTGATCCAGGATATACGCCTGAGTATTCGCAATCGGGCGACCAATGGGCGCAATGGGGAAATGGGTGCCACGCTGGCATGTCCAAAAGGTGGCATCAATCGACGCTTCCGTTGGCCCATAAACATTGTGCAAAACCTGATCCAGGTTCAGACGGGCAAAGAAGCGTTCTTGCAGGTCAAGCGGCAGCGCTTCACCGCCGCAAAAGACATGCTTGAGACAGTGACAATGATCCAGCCCTTTTTCTTCTAGAAGCAGGCGCAGCATGGCGGGAACGAGGGCAATGACGGTGATCTGCTGCTGGGCGATCGTTTCCACCAGGTAAGCGCTGTCTTGATGGCCGCCGGGTTGCGCCAAAACTAGCTGTGCCCCAAACGACAACGGCCAGAAGATTTGCCAAACGGATGGATCAAAACTAAAGGAAATGGTTTGTAAAACGCGGTCTGTCTCGGTTAGTGGAAAGGTGGTCTGTCGCCAGTGCAGTTGGTTACAGATTCCGGTATGAGTGATCATCACTCCCTTGGGCTGCCCGGTCGAGCCGGAGGTATAGATCGCATACATTAAGTTACTGGCGATCGCCTCACACTCTGGAGTCTCCTGGCTGCTCTGAGCAATGATCGGCCAATCGGAATCTAGATAAATAACCTGCGCCTCATGAGCGGGGAGGCTACCCGTGAATTGCGCTTGCGTCAGGATTACGGGTACCTGAGTATCTTGCAGGATAAAGGCCACGCGATCGGCGGGATAAGCCGGGTCTAAAGGAACATACGCCCCTCCAGCTTTAAGAACGCCCAGCAGCCCAACCACCATGTCGAGAGAGCGATCGATGTAAACACCAACCAACACATCAGAACCAACACCCCGATCACGCAAATAATGAGCCAGTTGATTAGCACGCTGGTTTAACTGTCGATAGGTGAATTGCTGCTTGCCAAACACCACCGCTACGGCATCAGGCGTTTGCGTGACCTGAGCCTCGAACAGTTGATGAATACATACATCGTTTGGGTAAGGAGCCTGCGTGTCATTCCATTGATTTAGAACGAGCTGGCGATCGGCTTCCGTGAAAGGCTCCACCGAGCAATTGGGCTGATGATGTGACGCTTTACTCTCTAAGTTCATCGAGACACGTTGAAAAACGCTTTATGTACTTGAGCTTAATCACTCAGTCTTAGTACACAGAGGGGATTGGCTCTATTTGGTCATTAACTTCATCGTTTTGCGTAACAGCATAAAGTTTTTGTAATTCAAGCTACCAGTGAGTAGGCAATGGCTGAATCCATAAGCAAATATACAGTTCAGTAAGCATACGGAACATTAAACGGCTGGCCATCAATTATTAACTCCTGGTATCTAGAACCTAACGTGCTATGAGCTTGACCATCTGCTTCAAGCGGCAACAGTTAGGTTTCTTTGTGAAGACCGACCTTCTCTTCAAGGATGTGAGAACAATGCAGCTCTATGCACCTGCTCAACTTGATCAGCTTCAACGCGATCTCCCGTACTTCAACGAAATTACGGATTGGGTTAAGAACTTTTTGGCAAAGCCTCACCCTGAGTTAGGGCGATCTGGCCCTGTTTGCCCATTTGTGCCTCGCGCCCTTCAGCTCAACACCATTCGGCTAGAAGTCATTCGTGCTAAAGATTTAGAGCAGCAGCAAATCGAAGAGATTGTTAAACGCTATCGAGATGTGTTTATTGAACTGGAGCCAAAACAGGGCGATCTGGCTTTCTACAAAGCAATTATGCTGGTTTTTCCAGATATTCCAGCCGAGGACGCCTTCAAGCTCATTGATGGGGTGCAACAAAAACTCAAACCCTTCTTTGTCGAATCAGGACTGATGCTCGGAGAATTTCATGAGCGCAATGAAGGCGAAGGACTACACAATCCAAACTTCCGACCGCTTCGCAGTCCCATTCCCATGCTGGCGATTCGCTTTATGGCTGAATCGGATCTGCCGTTTCTCGATCGCCTGACAGATGAACCCCAGGTACGGATTCAGTATCTTGAAGCTTACATCAACCGCTTGAGTACCACCATTAAAGATGAGCGGAAGTTGACGAATGCTCGCAAAGCCCTGGCACTGGCCCACGCGCAACTGGAGCAGGGCAATACTGTAGAACTGATCCAGATAGAGCCGATCCAGGTAGAACCAAACCAAACAGAACCAGCCCAAACCCCCTCGAAATGCCCCTTTGCCCGATTGGTTAACCTGTTCAACAGGCCGTTTCGGCTCAGTTTCTAGCGCATTGAAAGCATAGTGAAATCAGGGTTAGACGCGATCGCCTTTCATTACCTCGAATCGTTACCTCGAACTGGTATGAATGCATCTCCCCTCTGATTCGAACACTGCGGTTTATCAGAATTTATCTATTTTCAACTGCGGTTTGGCTCACTGTAAGGCTGATTGACCAATTTCTGCAAGGGCAGGTTTTAGCCCTGTTGTCAGTCATTGTTAAGCGATCGCACTACAGGTTACATTGGGTTTGCCGTTCTCGAACTTTACCTTGTAGCCAGGTGGGCACGCCAAGCGTTGCAGTGCTATAGAGGCGATCGAACTCTCGCTCAAAATGAGCCGCAACGGTTGGGTTATCAATGACCAACACATTCTCATCATTACCTTCATTGGCGGCATTGCTCCAGTTTTGGGAGCCAGTGATGACCAAATGCCCGTCTACCAGGCCAAACTTGTGATGCAGGATATCTCCCTCTGGCAAATTGGGAATGCCCACCGTGGCAATGGCCGAAGTCCAGGGTTGGTTTTCGGCTTCATAGCGGCAGCGATCGTCTGCCAGAGAAATCCCCATCATGTCTAGCGCTTCACTATAGTTGCGGTAGGCAAACCCTGGATCAATTAAGGCTCGGATTTGCACCCCCTGGCTGTGTTTTGTTTGCAGCAGGTTGCTCAGGTTTTGTTCAGAAAAGACAAATAGCGCTAAATCGGCAGAACGAGTGGCTGTGTTCAACGCCCGACCAATTAGCCCATTGGCGCTTTGTTGCCAGGGTAAACGGGGAGATGTGGGAGAAAACTGAACTGTCACGGTGGAACCGGGTGCAACAGTCACCGTTTGCGGCGAGCGGTAGGGCTTCTTTAAGCCAAACAGACTATCAGGATTGCCACCAGGCCCATCGCCCCACATCACCTCAAATTCCTGGGCAAAGAGTTGCGCCACATCAGGATTGGCGATCGCAATGAGATGATTGGCGTTCCCTTGGCTCTCTTCGGAGGCAAAATCACCATGAACATCGCTAGTGGTGAGGTTAGCAGATGCAACCAGTACCCGCTGGCGATCGATCACCACAAATTTGTGGTGCATCAAGTCACTGCCCTTAGAACCATCTGCCGTATCATCAATCAGCGGAATCTGCCCGGTTTGCAAAATGACGAGTGCATCACCCTGGTCTATTTCGCTCTGGCTTAATTGCCCATCTCCGTTGCGATCGGCTAATTGAACCGCTTCAAGATATTTACCCTGCTGTCGCTCTGGCAATTGCGCCACCTGATCTGGGGTTAAACTCGTCCACGGCTGGCGATATTCATTTTCAACAATCACCCGCACGCGCACGCCAGCTTGCTGCTTTTCCCGCAACGCCTGGGCAATGCGAGGCAGACGAAACTCATGGCTGGCAACATCAATCGACGTTTGGGCAGTGGCGATCGCCTCTACGACCACCTGTTCCAAATCATCTCCTAACCGTTCCTGCTGCCGATAGGGTTCCGTATAAGCAGCGGCCTGGGAATGGTTGAAATAAACCTGAATCAGTGGATCTTGGGGTAACGGTTCCAGCAGCGGTGTAAGGGCGGCACTTTGTTTGCGGCTGCTGATACCCAAACACAGCACTGCGCCTAAGCCAAGCAGCACTCCAACCCCAACCCAAGGCTTTGACAGTAAACGCACTAGAGATGCACCAGGATAAATGAGACATTGCTTTTAGTAATGCCCGGTGGCGATCGAGATTTAACAGGAATGATGCGGCAAGGTAACTGTGAATAGGGTGCCTTTATCGATCTCACTGTCAACCTCAATGTACCCACCATGTAAATCAACACAGGTTTTGGCAACCGCTAACCCTAACCCAGTCCCCACTACCTCGCCAATGTTTTGTCCGCGATAAAAAGCGTCATATAACCGGGGCAAATCGTCCGCCGGAATGCCAATCCCCTGGTCTTGAATCTGGAAATACACCTGAGTCGGGGTGGAGGATAGCCGGAACTGAATGGAGCTAGTGGGTGCAGAATACTTGATGGCATTTGCCAGCAAATTAGACAAAATTGAATTCAGCAGCTTGCTATCGAAACAGGCAGACGGAATCCGAGTATCACTGACAAAATGAATGGACTGCTGCGCGGCGGTACTGTACTGCACGTCTTCAATTACACGACGGCAAAACGGCTCTACATCGATCGGTTCTGGACGAAACTCTAGTTTTCCGGCTTCGGCTCGGTTGAGGGTGAGAATGTCGCTCAAGAGTTGCGCCATGGTTTTGGCTGCCGTTTGGATGCGCGACAGATTTTTGACTTTCCGTTCTTCAGGCCAGTCCTGGCTGCTGGACAATAGCTGCGTAGACACCAGGATAGTGCTAAGCGGATTGCGAAACTCGTGGGACACCATCGAGAATAGCCGCAGTTTGAGATCGGTTAATTCCCTGGTATGCGCCAGTTCTGCCTCTCGCTCTTGCACTTCCAGTTCCAGTTGGTTGTTGGCTTGATACAATGCTGACTCAACCTGCTGGCGTTCCGTAATTTGTCGCTGCAACAAATAATAAACGCCCAGCAACAGCGCAAAGCTGAGAAAAATACCCGTGAGGTTGATCCAAAAAATGGCTTGGGCGCTGGTTTCTGCCTGCAATTGCCAGGATCGAAGCTGCGATCGCGCCTCTGCTTCCATTTCAGCAATCATCGATCGTACCTGCGGTTCTACAGACAGTTGGGTGGATGGCAGCGGTTGAGCCAACAGCCGTGCAAGCCGGGTAAACCGGGTTTGTTGCACGGCATTATTGACTGTCGCTTCACGCAAGACAGTCAGCGCCGGATCAATATCAGATGCCGTTGGGGGCTGGCCGATAGACCTTCCGGTAGACCTTCCGGTAGCCGTACTAACCGACCCAAGCTTTGCCAGACTCGCCAGCACAGAATAGGTCTGCTCAATCTTATCTTTACTGTGGAGCAAGCGAGACATGTTCCAGAAAGACCCGGCATTTGCACCCGCCAACACCAGCAACACCAACCCCACTCCCGCCGCAATCAGCTTTTTCTCTAGCAGCCATCTCGCCTGGGTTTGCTGCAAATTTTGCAGTGCTTGTTTGAGCTTAGTCGCTTCTGCTGTTGCCGCATCGGCTCGAATCCGGCTTTGCTGATACAGTTCGGCGCGATCGACATAGGCCGTTGTTGGAGCCAGCACCAGCGACCATTGGCGATCGGCAATATCAAAATTGCGAGTACAAATTGATTTGTATGGCCTTGCCGTCTGCGCGCTAGCGCTATGATGGGTTGCCGATCGCGGTGAGGCAGAAGCAAAGGGTTGCACCGTAAAGGCAGTATTCGCCTGGGCAGTGGGGCTGGCAGCCACCCGTTTGGCTTCAGCGTCGTAAGCTGCCAGGAAACTGTCGCCTGGTACATCCGAGCGGTCGTACAAATAAAAATCAATGTTTTCGAGGTTCAGCCCCGGCAAGGCGTTGCGAATGATATCTGCCAGACGAAACACCCCCAACACAAACCCCTGGAGGTGCTGCCGCCGACTCGAAACCGTTTCTAGCACAGCGTCCTGGCTATAAATCGGCAGAATGACAAGTACCCCAAACTGCCGCTGCTGTTCCTGAATCAGCTCGACTCGCCCACTGAGAGCGATCGCCCCCGTGTCTCGCGCCTTTTCCAGTGCCGAGCGGCGAATCGCATCCGAAGCCAGATCAAAGCCAAGCGCCAGTTGGTTCGTGTCGAACGGTTCAACATAGCAAACCGGGAAGTATTCCGATCGCGGTTGCGCTCGCACAATCTCGCCCACTGGCGTTTGTTCCGTGACTTGAAAGTTGGGATATTCCAACTGAATCGCCTGCTCAAACGCCAGCCGCTCTGCCGCTCCCAGGCGCGGTAGCCATTCCAACGCTTGAATACTGGGATGACGAGCCAGCACAGGCTGCACAAATCGGGTAAAGTCGGCTCGCTTTACCTGCCCGGACGAAGCAAACAGTTGGCTGATCGATCGCAACACTTCAAAGCAAGCGTCTACACTGCGCTGTAAGCTGCTTGCCAAAATATCAGCCCGCTCTTGCAGTTCTGTCCTCATTGGGTTAAGCGTCGTATGCGAGAAACGTTATGAAATGAGTTTAAGCACATTTGCCCAAAACTCAAGTAGGGACACGGCAATGCCATGTCCCCACACGTAACCCGATCGCTTCACCCAATGGGCAGATGTAGTGTTATCCTCTCACCCCATCGGTGCCCAGCAACTGGGCGATCGCTCTGCGCTCGGCAGGTGAATGCTCAGGAGGAGCCTGACGCGTATCGGTAATGAGCCAATCTAGCGCCGCCGCTTGTACATCAATGGACGCACCTGTCTTATCAACACAGTAGCGACCAAAGACCAGCTTATCGACTAGGCGAACCCCTGGCCCCAGGCGAGAGTATTCAAAAATGACGCTGTTATCGACGGTTGCACCGCTGCAAATATAGCAGCTAGGGCCAATCATAGAAGGACCAATAATGCGGGCACCGTCTTCGATCTTGGTCATGCCGCCAATGTAAACGGGGCCTTTAATGTCTACTTTGTCCCAGTTTACGTTGACATTCAACCCGGTGTAAACGCCTGGAAAGACCTGGTGACCAGGAATCGCTACGTTTCTCACTTCTCCTAGCAACACGCTGCGAATAGCACGCCAGTAATCGGGCACTTTACCAATGTCAACCCATTCAAACTCCATCGGAACCGCGTAAAACGGAGCGCCCGTTTCAACCAGCTTCGGAAAAAGCTGACCGCCAATATCAAATTCCGTGCCAGATGGAATGTAGTTTAGAACTTCGGGTTCGAAGATATAAATACCTGTATTAATGCAGTTGCTCAGCGCTTCCTCAACGGACGGCTTTTCCTGGAAGGCTTGAATGCGACCGGATGGATCGGTGACAACCACACCATAGCTAGGAACCTCTTCCATCGGTACCGATTTGGTGACAACGGTAGCGATCGCGCCCTTCTCCCGGTGCCAGCGCACCGCTTCCGAGAGGTTCAAGTCGATCAACGCATCACCGCAAAGCACCACAAAGGTATCATCAAAAAACGGGGCAAAATCCTGAATTCGTCTCATGCCGCCAGCGGAACCCAGCGCTTCGCCAACCAGCTCCCCGTCTACGATACGTCCCTCAAACGAATAGGCAATTTGCACGCCAAACCGTTGCCCATCTCGAAAATAGTTTTCAATTTCGTTGGCAAGGTGGCTGACGTTCACCATAATTTCATCGAACCCATGCTGCTTAAGCAGTTCCAGCAGAAAT
The DNA here is from genome assembly GCF_015207605.1 of Oculatella sp. LEGE 06141. Lineage (GTDB taxonomy): Bacteria > Cyanobacteriota > Cyanobacteriia > Elainellales > Elainellaceae > Oculatella. The sequence goes on along the minus strand of NZ_JADEWO010000019.1, from coordinate 65,986 downwards.
TCCATCACTGGCTTCTGCAAGATGGGAATCATGGGCTTGGGAACGGTGTAGGTAATGGGACGCACTCGAGTGCCCTTCCCAGCGGCGAGAATCATCGCTTTCATAGATTATTCGTCTCTTTATCCTGGGCTGTTGAGCTTCTGAGAGTTTTGGTTCTAAATTAAGCAATCTGTTCCAGTTTTTCACAATCTTTTCAGATTGCCAGTACCAGAATCGTAATTTTGCAGAATCTACATCTAAAAAAGTTAATAGATGAATGTCTTAATTTCTAAAGATAACTCCATTACAACCGTGCGGCTCTCCGCAAACAAATGTTGCAGCCGGATAGGAACAGCAACGCGAACGAATAGCAAGCGGTCGGTAGCAAGCGATCGCTTCCAAAAAAACAACCAGGGTGTAAAGACTGAGTAGAGAAGTTAGAAGTCGTCCTGATCCTGAATTCTACCTTCCCTGGTGGCGCGAACCGAGCTAATCGGGCAGGGCAAATGCAGACAGTTCTGCCGGGTTGAGGTCTGAAGCAGGGTCAAAACTCCTCACCTTTAAGTCCTGATAAAACTCGTCCTGAGCTAGCTCAACTTTAGACTGTGCCGACAGAAACAACAGCGCCCAAAACACACCTACTCGTTCGCCCTGGGGGGAATGGTGTGCCGTATCGTCCTCCGGTGCCGTCTTTGCTGGAGATTGCGCCTGTTCAGCCGTCCACCAGTCCAGCAGTCTCTCAAAATCTAACCATTCCTGGCCTGAACCAATCTCCTGCCAGCGGTGTCGCAAAAACGCTTCCAGGGCAGCAGCCACTTCAGATAAGTCTTCATCGTGGGCAAGTTCAGCGATCGCTTTTAGCGCCTTGCTGCGAGACGGGGGGCGAGGTCGCCGCGTGCGGATGCGCGGCGTCGCGTCTGACATTGCCGTAGCCATTAGCTCAAGCTGATTAATCAGCTCTGGCAGGGTAACCCGGCGGTTTTGCTGGGGACGGGCAACCGCTCGCCGCCGCAGGGTGCGTTCCAAATTAGAGGGGAGCGATCGCTCGGCCAATTCGGGATCGGCAAAAAACTCCTCCGGTTCCAGTTCGTCTTCAACCTGCGCTTCCAGACGGGCTAAGCTATCGGCCTTGAGCAGCACTAACATCGACGCATATAAAAAAGCCTGCCCCGATTCGGACAGGTCTGCCGCATAGGAAGGGCCACCATCTTTCGTAAGTTCCGCTGGCTGAAGCTGACTCAGGAAGCGATCGATCACATCAATCACCTGCACATCCCACGGGTCAATTTCTCCCTGTTCTGCCAGGTCGATTAGAAAAGCGATCGCGTTTTGCGCCAGAGAGACAGCCATAGAGGAAACACTTACCTCGTACTGGTGCGAATAAAGAAAATAGCGGCAGCTAGAATTAGCCCCAAAAGCAGAAAAGGCACCCAAAGACTCCAGAGATTAAGCGGGTCAATCAGCGGGGTAACATCCATTGGTTGAGATGACCTCACGGCAGTTGGTACGTTACAGCAGCCATTCGACCCAGCGCTTCATCTCTGAAGTCTCCAGTTGGGCAACCATCCATTCAATCATTCAGCCCTACAGCCCGGGGAACTATTGCGCGAACACCTCAGCATCAACGCTGTCGTCAATGGGCTTAGAAGCAGGCAGGAGATGCTGCTGTTCTTCTAGTTCTACCTTATAGCGCTGAATATTCTGTTCGAGTTCCTCGATGCGAACATCACGCTGCCGAATTTCTTTACCTGATTCCATCATTTTCTGTAGCTGAGTCCATACACTGAAGACCCAGGCCAAGACCGCACCAATCCCCATCGCCATGAGTAACTCAACGCAAAGCGGAGCCTGGAGTTGAACTCCTTCAATAATATGAATGGCGGCAGGTTCGGTGTTTTCAATTCCAAACAGAACCAGAGCTAGACAAATGACAAAAATGATGACGAAATTAATTTGACGCATGGACTGAGTCCTCAATCTTGCGAAAACCTAAACGTTGACTTCGAGGCGACTCTAGCATAAACCTGGAGATATCTCCTAGTTTGATCACCAATTTTGTATCGCTCCAACAGAGTTTAACGGTTGGATTCAACGCGATACCCGATGTTCTAGCGACTTTCTGAGAGCGCCACTTCGCCGCCCTCTGCCAGGGTAGGAGCCAGTTGAGTTTTTAAGAAGGCTCCGGCAACCACCAGCAGCAGAATGACAGCGGTGCCAATGCCGAGTGGGCTAGGAACCCAAAACACCGCTTCCACATGGTTGGCTTGTCCGGCTTGTAAGATCCACACCAACTGATTTCCCTGCTGGACAGGCTGGAGTGTATTAGCCGTTGCGGGGCTGCGTGCCCCCCAGGGGGTGTTCAGGCTAAAGTTTAGCTCTAGTAACGATCCTGGACTCACCAGCAGGTTGCCATTGGCCGACAAAACGCCTAACGACCGTAAATCCAGGTCGTACACCAGACGGTTGCGCTGCAACAGCAAAAAATTGCTTTCCTGAAGGTGCAGGGTGGACTCAATTTCGGGTAACTCAATGCCAGCCTCGCTGACCGATCGCGCCTCCGATGGCGTAGGTTGAAAGAAGGTGTTGAATTTGGCTTCTAAGTCTTTGCCGTTATTAAACGGAATGGTGATAGTTAGGGATTGATCGCCCGTTCGCCGCGTTTTACCACCCAGTTGGCGAGTGCGGCGCTCGATGCTTTTGAGCCAGTCTTGCACCACAGACCCACTAAAGGTAGTGAGCCGATCGCTCACTTGAATCTGCTGCACAATTTCACCCCTGGTTTGGCTGGCGTAGTGAATGCCCACGTCATACTGCACACAGCCAGACAGGAACAGAAACGCGATCGCAATGATCCACAACAGCCGCAGTTTCACCAGAAGGCGCACGATTTGTCTGGAAAGCCTGGTTGGGTTCAGCTTGCCCATGCCGAACGGGGAAGAAGTACGGTACGAAGCGGCATGGCGTGCAGTTCTGCTCATAGAACGTCATCTTCTAATTGCAATGGGGCAAAGAGATCTAATTGAACGATAGTACTCTGATATTGGCTCAGGCTGATGAGGTGAGAGGGTGTCCTTAATGCAGGCAAGCTAGGGCAAGGGGGCTAGCTGCCAACCCAGAACAAGCTCGCCATTGTGAGGGCGATCGCCACTAGCGCCACCCAAATAAACCGATTGTCTTTAGTATTAACCTGGCTTAAGTCGATGGGTTCAGGCTCAAGCTTGGGTTTGGGGCGAGCCGTTCGCTGAGCGGTGCTGCCATAGCGCGAGGTGGCAATGCGATCGCCATTGGCATCCTCTAAGGTCGCCAAATCGGGAATTTCGGTCAGCCATTCTGGACGAGCCTTGAGCCGGGGGGCTTTAAGGATATAGAGCAAGCGACGACCTTGCTTGCGCGTATCGATATCGGGATGTCTGCTGGCCTGTTCACAAAGGGCGATCGCCTCGGCACGCTGGTCGGTAGCTTCGTAGGCAGTAATGAGCCAGATTTGCACTTCTCCACCTAGCTTGGACGTGCGGCCAGCCAAATTTAGAGCCTTTTCTAAACACTGTACCGATTGCCGATATTGCCCTCGTTCGAAGGCGCTCTTACCCGCCTCATATTGAACTCTAGCTAAATCTAAATTCTCAGTATTCACGATGCTTTTTGATTAAACGTTGAGTTGACCCATGTGGCTTGCCAAATCTGATCAAATTGGGTTCGGTGGAATCTAATTCACAATTGGCAACGTCAAATGAGCCATACCCTTCAAATTTTATCGAAGCGAGTTAGGCTGAAGAAAACAACTACAAAATTCAGATTAGGGTGAAAGAATCCGAGGCCGGAGATAGCAACCCTTTGGGCTGATGGTGCTGATGGTTCAGGTTGTACGTTCAGCGAGTGCAGGCTTCCGTTCCAGGTTACTCTAGGCTGATTCAGTCAGTTGGCGATCGAGGGTCATCTGCCGCATAAACCAAACTTAAGACGCTGAGGAACATTCCATGCTGCAAATCCCATCCGGGTTACGGCACGTTGGCAAGGCTAAACCCATACTCATCTTGACCGCACTGGTGACCGGAGCGTTAGCGCTAGCGATCGATACGGTGCCAGTGCAGGCTAACGAAGTGCTGATTCGAGACGGCGGACTGACCGTCCAGGTTGGCGGATCGTACCCGCCCAGCAGCACTTTACGAGGACGACGCATTTCAGTGTCACCCCCATCCACGGTTACAGTGAGCGATCCTGTGTTTTATCGTCCTGGCTCTGGGCAGGTGGTGCGGAGCCGCATTCAAGACTCCACGCTGATTAATCCAGTGGTCATTGATTCGTCCATTCGAGATTCAACGCTGATTAACCCGGTGATTGTTGATTCTCCTGGCCGTGGCGGTAGAACAGTGGGGCGATCGATCATTATTCAATCTCCCGGACGCAGCACCAGCTCGTCGTGCCGTTTGATGGCCGAAATTCGAGCGGCGTGCCAGTAGGCTAGAACCGCGAACTGCGGTTACTGCGTGCAATAACGATCGATCGCTTGTCTACCATCGTCATCATTGCAGGCATATCACGAGAGACTCGCTGACCCAGATTCAGCTCGGATACCGCTGTGTTAAACGTTTTGCCTCTGGTCATGCGGTATCCGATTTCTTCTACCTCTGCCCAGGTCAAATCGCTTTCGATATACGCCTTGCTCATGGTAATCAGCAGATTCTCGTATTGATTGCCCTCCACCTGGGTCATCATCGTGTGGGGAATATCAAGCACCTGATCAAAGCGGTGATACCAACATTTAGGTTGGTGCTTCAGCGCTGTTTCAAACAGGATACGGTGATCTCGGTTGCCAACCGCCATATCACTCTCGCTCGACACAATAAACAGCGGTGCCACCGGGCTGCGAGCCGCCTGGTTCAAAATTTCTTTGCCCATCTGCAAGAACACCCGTAGCGCTGGCACCATAAAGCCGCCGTATCCCAACTTGCCTTTGGGGTTTGGGTCAGCCGATACCCATTCAAAATAGGTGTTGAAGTTGCGCACAAACAGGTCAATAACCTTATTGCTGCTGCTTAAATAAGGCGCAAAGGCAAGCGTGCGATCGATCTGCTGAGGACGCTGAAAAGCGAGCCAGGTTGCCAGCGTGCCACCGCCCGAAAGGCCACCGACCACCACCTTTGTGCCGAGAGCCTGCGCCACCTGCAACCACTGGAGCGCAAACTTTTGATAGATCTCTGCTTGCTCGGGCAGGGGCGGCGGATTGTTGCGCCCCCACTCTCCGGCCTGCCCATGTCCCGGCATTCGAGGCACCAAAACGTTGTAGCCCGCCTGAAACAGCGCTTTCCCAATGGGATCAAACTGATAAGGGCCGGCTGTAAAGCCATGAAAAAACAGACAAACTTTGGAGGTTGGAGCCGATTTAAACAAGAATCTGGAACGGCAACCGTCATTCTGCAAGGGCAGAGCGTCTTCTTGAACTTTAATTCGGTTAATTAGAGATGCGGTGAGTTCAGAATAACGAACCATTAACGATAGGTTGAGGAATGGTAGTGCAGTAGAAAGCCGCGCAGCGTCACACCCGGTTCTCAACAGACTGTAGCTCATATAACCGGGCGTTGCAGCCCTCAAGGTGGGTTAGTAACCCATGCGAGTAGAACAAGTGTTCTTCAGCCACACGATAGAGAACGGGTGGTTTAGGAGTATAGATAATTCAAGAAACTTGACCTTCCGACCCACTTCATAAACTGAGAGGTTAAGTTAGAAACCGCGTTAAGAAAGATGAACTTATCAACCTACAACTTCTAACGACAATTTCTAACGGTAAAAACAGGGATTTTGGTCTCAACCAGTTGAGGCTCCGTTGAGCTATTCAACAGCACTGGTGCTGCATTCCTGTCTCTTCCGAATTAGAAGACATTCCTCAACGTGACCCACCTGCCTTTACTGCATATGAAGACGATTCAAGCTGTGCATCGATACTTTCCGGGTTCCTGCGGCGGGATTCAGACTCATCTTAGTGAAGTGATGCCTGAGCTGCAAGCCAGAGGGGTAGACTGCCACGTTGCGGCTTCTCAAGCGCAATCGACAGACGACCACTATCTGTACAACGGCGTTGCGGTCTACCGCTATCCGGTTTTTCCACCACCCAGGCCAGAACCGAATCATGGAGCGACTCCCCATGGAGGGTTTCCCATCTTTGCCAACTGGCTCAAGGGACACCGCGCCGATCTGTACCACCAGCATCAATGGACTCCTCAATGTGGCTTACCGCATTTACGCCTCGCCAAAGAACTCGGTCTGGCGACGGTGATCTCGCTTCATCTGCCTCAACCTATTTGCTTGCGGCAAACGTTAATGCTGAACGGTACCGAGCAGTGTGACGGCAGAATCGATACGGTACGGTGTAGCTATTGCAATGGTGTATCGCACCGCTTGCCGCCACCTGTGGTTCAAGGGTTAAGCCATCTACCCAGGCCAATTAGCCTTGCGGCGAAAGGAATTCACCGTCGCCTGGAGACGGTTGCGGCGATCGCCCCCCTAACCGATGGCATACTGCGCCCTGCATTTATCCCGGCGTGGGTGGCCGCGCGGCGGCATGGCTTGCTGGAGATGGCTCAGTTTGCCGATCGCATTCTTGTCATGAGCCAGTGGTTTTACGACGCGATGGTGATCAACGGCATTCCTGAAACGAAGTTAGCTCTGTTAAGGCAGGGTATTTCTGTCCGGCCAAAATTACCGCGTCCTTCGCCGCCAAATCGCCCCCTGCGCGTCGGCTTTTTAGGCCGTTGGGATATGAATAAGGGCATTCATATCCTGGTGGAGGCCATCAAACAGTTGCCCACCGAGACACCGATCGAACTGGTTATTCATGGCGTAGAGCAGGACGAAATTTACAAAAAACAGGTGATCGATCGCATTGGCGACGATCCGCGCATTCAGGTAGCACCCCAGTTGGCGCGCGAAGAGATCCCGTTGGCGTTTTCCCAGTTAGATGTGCTGGCAGTGCCCTCGCAATGGCTAGAAACGGGTCCGCTGGTGGTTTTAGAAGCCCATGCCCACGATATTCCCGTTGTTGGTTCCGATCTGGGTGGTATTCCAGAGCGGGTTCGGCATGAGGTTGATGGGTTATTGGTTCCAGCCAGCAACATCAAGGCATGGGCAGACGCGTTGGCTCTACTGGCACACCATCCAAACACGCTGGCTCGGCTACGTCGCGGCATTCGCCCGGTACGGACGGTTGCCACGGAAGCCGCAGAGCTAAAGGCACTGTATCAAACTATCCTGGCGAGTTCGGGGCCTCCCAGACAGGAAGTTTACCAATAAGCCTGGACAGGACAGGATGGTTGCAGCACTACGGAATTAACCCGATGCTACAGGTCAAACTCTGATGCGACGATCATGGAGCCAATTCCGGCATCGGTAAAGATTTCGAGCAGCAGCGCGTGGGGAATGCGACCGTCGATGATGTGAGCCGCCCGAACCCCCTGAGCCAGCGATCGCACACAACAATTCACCTTGGGGATCATGCCACCTGCCACCACGCCATCATCAATTAACCGACGGGCTTCTTGAATATCGAGCTTGGCGATGAGGGTAGACGAATCGTGATAATCCTGCAAAATGCCGGGAGTGTCGGTCATCAAAATCAGCTTTTCAGCCCCCAGTGCTGCCGCCAGTTCTCCGGCAACAGTATCAGCGTTGATGTTGTAAGCTTGTCCGCTGTCATCGGCAGCCACGCTCGACACAACGGGAATATGCCCTGCCTTTACCAACAATTCCAGCAAATTGGTGTTGATGCTGTTCACTTCACCGACAAAACCAACCCCTTCGCGCCCTTCGGGTCGAGCTTTGATAATGTTGCCGTCTTTACCACACAGGCCAATGCCAGAACCGCCCGCGCGGTTAATCAGGGAGACCAGCTCTTTGTTGACCCGACCGACCAGCACCATTTCTACCACATCCATCGTGGCGGAGTCGGTGACGCGCAGCCCGTTTTTGAACTGCGGTTCAATCCCAAGTTTGCCCAACCAGGAGTTAATTTCGGGGCCGCCGCCATGTACCACCACGGGACGCAGGCCAACGCAAGCCAGAAACACCACATCTCGGATCACTTTGGCCTTGAGGCTGCCGTCTTTCATGGCGGCACCGCCATACTTCACAACGATGGTGCGTCCGGCAAATTGCTGGATGTAGGGCAGCGCTTCACTGAGAACACGAACGCGCGTGGCGGCGGCTTCCTGGATATATTCGCTTTCGCTAATCATAGGGCGAGCTATTTATAAGCTATTCAATCAACAAGCTGTTCAATTCACCAGCGAGATAACGGAGGTAATAGGATGCAGTGTATCAGCCAGACTCGCCATTAGCTGGCGACATGGGAGGATGTTGTGGTTTGATGACCTGATCCAGTTCGGTTAAGACCCGAGCCGCTACTTGCTCCGCTTCGTCGGTTTCACTTACCGAGACACGCACATCAGCCTGAGCATAGAGCGATCGCCGTTGCTCAAACAGGGTTTGCAGTTTGGCGAATGGGTCAGGATCGTTTAGCAATGGGCGGGTGGTGCTGTGCTGAATCCGACGATACAACACATCAATGGGAACATCTAACCAGACTACAATGCCGTGATGCAGGTAGCTCCAGTTTTTGCGCTGAAGCACAATGCCGCCACCTGTGGCGATCGCCAGCCGGGGACGAGACGACAAATCTGCTAAGACCTGCGTTTCAAGCTCGCGGAACGCCGCTTCACCCGATTCAGCAAACAGTTGAGCAATCGACTGCCGGGTGACCTGCTCGATCAGGGTATCGGTATCAAAAAAGCGATAGTTTAACTGCGACGCTAAGATGCGCCCCACCGTAGATTTACCTGCCCCCATCATGCCAACGAGGTAAAGGTTAACGCCTTGCAGCGAGTTCTTCACAGCATTTGCCCTAACTAAGCCACCCGTTCAACGAACCTGTCAAACGGTTCTCATCTTACCAGTCTTTGTTTTTGGGGCTATCGCTCCAATCATCATCAAAGTCCCAATCGTCTTCGTCCGCCGTTCCACGGTCAGCCGCAGCGGGAGATCTAAAGCTGGGTTCACGATAGCCCGGTTCGTCAAACGATTCATCGAAGCCAGAATCAGCGGCATCGGGTTCATCAAATTCTGGTTCGGCATCGGGTTCTGGACGATAGGGCGGTCGGATGACTCGAAAATCGGCATCGTAGACCGTTTCTGATTTATCTGGCTGATTTGCTCGGGTGTTAGTTGCTCTGGTGCTATCTGCTCTAGTGTTATCTGCTCGGGTGTCATCGGAGCGGCGATAGCTGTAGGAATACATTGATCCGGTTTGAGAGCGGTTAACCGGCTCCTGCGGAATTTCGTAATCGGTGCGGGGTGGGGGTGTCGATGAGCGGGAAGCGCGATCGGCTGGCTCTTGCCCCTCTTCAAAGCCATCCCAATCTGACCATTCCTGGTCTTCTGTATCCTGAACCGGGGTTCTGATGTTTGGCATACCGTCAACGGGTTCGCGGCTGGGTGCCTGAGCCTGAAAGCCCGACCAGTCCTCCCACTCTTCGCTCTGTTGTCCGCTGCCTTCCCAGTCGTCCCTGTCGCGGCTACGGTTGCCGCCAGAATAGCCCGCCGAAGCTGATTCTGATTGCGGCTGAGCAGTCTGGCTTCCCGTCCAACCAAAGTTCCAGGTGGCGTTGTTGCTGGCGCTAGCCGCCTGAGTGGTGGCAGCTCGTTGAGCCGCACGCGATCGCCGTCCTCCAGAGGTCAGGTTCGCCAAACTGAACAAACCAGCCACCACTAACGTCGTCAATGCCCCAGCGGCGATCGCTCCCAGCATCCAAAAGGCCAGCGGCAAAGCCAACGTTTGTAGCCCAAAAATAACCAGCGGCAAAACCGGCGACCAATTTTGCAAGGCAAATAGAATCAAGCCTCCCAAAATTAAGAGCAAGAGTAGAATGCGTGTCGCTGGCATAATGTCCTCCTCAATTGAGGCGTGAGAAACAAAGGGTGCAATGGGCAGGGGAATGCTGACAAACAAACGTGATAACTAAATTACGGGTCAACCTCCTGCAAATGACCTTGCCAGCGTTGAATTGGAACACAGTCCATCTCGAACTGGTCCAACGCGCGAGCCACCACAAAATCCACCAGATCCTGAACGGTTTGCGGGTTGTGGTACCAGGCAGGAATGGCAGGGACAATGCGCGCACCCGCTTCTGCTAAACGGGTCAGGTTACGGAGGTGGATGAGGCTAAACGGCGTTTCGCGGGGCACTAAGACCAGTTTACGCCCTTCCTTAAGCTGGACATCGGCGGCTCGTTCTAGTAGATCGGAACTCAGTCCGGCGGCAAGCTTAGCAACGGTACTCATGCTGCACGGCATCACCAACATGCCAACGGTGCGAAAGGAACCGCTAGCGATCGTTGCGCCGACATCTCCCCAGGGGTGGCAGTGGAGTTTGCCTTTGCCATCGTCAACACCCGCCTGCTGCCGCCAAAAGTGCTCTTGCTGCACCGCTTCCATTGGCATTCGGATGTTTTGCTCGGCTTGCCACACCATGTAGGTTGATTTAGAAGCCACTAGTTCGATCGCATACTCTGCTTCTAGCAGAAACTTGATGGCGCGAACAGCATACACCAAGCCAGATGCACCAGTAATACCCAAAATTAGAGGACGTGTACTTGCCGAAGTCATTAACAGTCAGTGAAGTGGGTGGTTAAAAATGAGGTTCGGTTAATTGAAGCCCCTAACCTTACCCTAACCCCTAATTTCAAGCCGCTGAAGCCAAATTCTCTAATTTATTGTCTAGCGACCCCGGCAAAGACTGTTTTTGCACGGCACCTGTTGCATGGCACACTAACCTGGCTTTAACACCGCAAGCAACTGGACGAGGACTCTAACGAGTCCTCATCGGCTGAAGTTGTACTCATAGGCTAGTCCTCGTAGGGATTGGCATGAATGCTGTCGTTTGCATCCAGTTCAGCATCCAGCCCCAATTCGTCCATCTCGTCATCGGGGGCTTCATCGGGAGCCTCATCATCGGTGGCCTCGCTGCCACCGCCAACTGCAACCAGGTCAATTTGTTGACGGTAGTAATCAACGCTCTTGACTTGAACCTCAACGCGATCGCCCAGGCGATACTGTTTCCGGTTCTTGCGCCCAACCAGTTTTTGCTGCCGCGATCGATATTCGTACCAATCGTCTTTCAGCGAACTGACATGAACCAGCCCTTCTACCAACAGTTCCTCAATTTCGACAAAGAAGCCATAGGACTGAACGCCCGTAATTAAACCGTGGAACACTTCACCCGTGTGCTGCTGCATGAATTCCGCTTTCTTCAACCCTTCCAGGTCGGTTTCAGCTTCCTGTGCCAGCTTTTCCCGTTCGCTGACATGCACCGCCACCGAAGCAAAATGCTCCTCTAGGGCTTCCTGAACGTCGTTGGGCAGAATGTTCCAGGTAATCTTGCCGTGGCAGGTGCTATTGCGAAGGTTCACCCGCTCTTTCGAACGGCTGGAACGGCGATCGCGCCCATGTTCAAACACCGCATGTAAAACACGATGCACCAACAGGTCGGGATAGCGCCGCATAGGAGAGGTGAAATGGGTATACCCCAAATCCAGCGCCAGACCAAAGTGGGGCCCTGGAGACGTGCTGTAGGTTGCTGGTTTTAGCGTAGATAGCAGCAAATACGTCAGCACTTTTTCTGCTTTGGAGGTGGAAAAGAGCTGCACCAGGCTTTGATAGTCGCGGGGATAAACCGTTTCTTCATCCTCCAGGCGGTAATCAATGCCCATGTTGCTGATCAGCTTGAGAATTTCCTGAACATCTGCCGGATCAGGAATGCGATGCACCCGGTAGATAGCAGGCACTTGCAGCGCTCGCAGATGGGACGCTACGAGCTGATTCGCTAGCAGCATGAACTCCGTCACAATCGAGCGGGCGGGTAAAAAGGACGACACGACCATGGCACCCAGGGCACCTTCATCGTCGTACTGGAACTTGGTGGATAGGAATTTTCCTAACTCTGGGTTCGTTTCATCTGGAAAGATCTTTTCGGGCAAGTTCAAATCAAACGCACCGCGCTGCTGCCGCTGTAGCCGCACCGCATGGCTCAGTTGAAAGAGCTGATCCAACATCTCAAAGATGGATTCAAACTCTTGCAGGGTTTCCACTGGGGGCAGTTCATATGCCATTGGGGCGGGTGTTTCTTCAGGCGACTGGTGCCGCTGGACGATCGCCTGCGCCTGCTGGTAATCGAGCCGATGATCCACCTGAATTACACTGGGCTGAATTTCAAATTCAAGCACTTCTCCACTGGCATTTACCTGCAACAAAACAGATACCGTCAGGCGATCTTGTCCTTGAATCAGAGTGCAATTACGATGCACCTGCTCTGGGAACATCGGCAGTACCGTTTCTCCGAGATAGATCGAGTTGCCGCGCCGTTGAGCTTCCTGGTCGAGCGGTGAACCCGGCGGAATGTAGTACGACACATCGGCAATGTGAACGCCAATTTGCCAGAGGTCGTCCCCTAGTTTTTCCAGGGTCAGCGCGTCATCAATGGCTGGCCCGGTGGGGCTGGTGGGGCCATCAATGGTGATGGTCGGCAGATGGCGAAAATCGAGCCGATTTTTGAGATCGGTCTTACGGACTTTTCCGGGCAGGGTTTTGGTGGCTTTAAGTACCGCCTCCGGAAACAGACGCGGCAAATCGTGCTTACAGCAGACAATATCGATTTCAGATGCGGCCTGGGCATCGCTGCCCAAAATTTGAGCAACCCGACCCAACGGGGGGTAAGAACCCAGCGGATAGCGCACGATTTCAACATGCACCAGTTGGTCAACGGCTTCTTCCAGGTTGAGACCGTTGGCCTTAATTTCGAGTTCAAACAGCAGGCGATCGTCCAACGGGGTAGCGCGATAGCTGTTGCTGTCTTGCTTGACCCGCGCCAGCACCGACGAGTTGGCTCGTTCTAAAATCAGGCGAACTTCACCCTCTGGACTGCGCCGCCGGCTGCCCTCTTTCGTAACCTTGACCAGGACGCGATCGCCATTCCAGGCTGTGCTGAGATGGCTTTCACGGATGTAGATGTCTTCTGCCGCTTCCACATCTTGAATGGCAAAGCAGAAGCCTTTACTGGAACACCGCAGCCGACCCTCAACCACATCTTCTTCAAAAATGCGGCGGTATTTTCCCCGCTCTTTAACTAAAATACCGATTTTTTCCAGGGCATCGAGAGCAATTTGAAGCCGCCGAACACCGACTTCATCCTCACAGTTCAGCTTTTTCTCTAAAACCTTGGGGGCAACAAGTTTATCATCTGTGAAATTTGCCAGCAGTGTTGCGATCGAGAATTCCATGTAGCGATAGATCCTTACTGATTGGTTTAATTTGCCAACCGTTGCCATCAAAACCCAGCACCATTTGCAACAAGCTCACAGGATTCCCTGATTCCAGTTGGTTTCGTCTGACCGCAACGAGCAGCGCAAAACATCTCGACACAGTCGGACATCTCGACTATTTTGTGCCGCTACAGACGCGACCTGTCACTCTTCCATAACAGCCGCCGCTTCTTGCTTTGAGGTACGTAGCCTACCTTCAATGTGCGAACCGTCAGAGTCAAGACCAGCCGAGATTTTGCCTTAAAAACAGCCCGGTATGAGTCGAGACGCTGAGCGGTGCCGCTAGCAGCAACGGTGTTTGCAGTCAGACCATGACCTTTGAATCACCTGCATAGTTTGGTCGGCAACGGCCTGAAATGCTCTAGCTCCGAGCTTCGAGTCTTAGAGGCGAGTACACTTGGTTGCAAAACGATAATGCAGCAATGGTCAGCAGTGGTAAACACCGAGATTGGTCACTTAATGTTCAGCGCAAAAGCAGACAACGTTTTTGCACTTTTTACATTGTATTTATACTTTCGCACTGTGTATATAACTGTCAAATTTTGTCGTTTTTTTTAACTAGCACCATCAACTCACCGTGAACAGAATGAGCCGTTGACTGAATCGATTGACATTAAGGGCTAAGCCGCTCATTCTATTTGGTTGATGTCTTTACTCACATTGCATCGTGCTGATTGGTTTTAATGCCGCTTCAATAGCTGGGAGGTCGCTGTGGCAAAGGGTGTATCGATTGCTTTAGGCACGACAGTATGGCTAATTGCCCCGGCTGATCTGTCGGGTTTACTGGCTCAAACCTGTGCAACAAACTGTGTTGCTCAGCAAATTCAGTTCACACCGGGGCAGCCGATTCGGTTGGAAATGGTGAACCACACATCGAGCCTGGTGCAGGTTGAGCAGATCGTAAGAACAAATCCAATCCCGCTATTGCCGGGGCAAGCGTTAGAAATTGATTCAAGTTTTGGCACGGCACCAAACACCTCAGTCGTATTTTGGGATGAAACGGCTCTGTCGATCCGGGCACAGTTGGTTCGCCCGAATGAGCGCACCCTGCGGATTGAAATTTTTCCAGGCGGGCAACCCCCAGGCGATCGCTCCGTTTATATTCAAAATGATGGCAAGGTGGCTGTGTTCTAGCCCGTTGAGGTGATGAGTCGAGATCAATGTTATTTTTGCCAGGAAGCAAACGCTCATGCGAAGCTGATACAGCGACTCCCCAAACCATCGCACCCCGTGGCCGCGCACCCCTATCCCTTAACCTGGATCGATCGTGCCGATTTTCCAATCAACCGCACCGCACCGACAAATGCGTATTCCCAATCAACGCTGGCGCATTGCTGAAGCTCAGGCAGAACGAGCAATTCAGCTATCACAGCTTACCCAACTTCCCCTGCTGCTATCGCAGGTGTTAATCAATCGGGGAATGGATACGCCTGAGGCGGTTCAAACGTTTTTACAACCAGAGGCGCAGTCGTTGCCATCGCCACTGGTGGAATTTCCCGATTTGCCGATCGCACTAGAGCTGTTGATGCGGGCGATCTCAACCCATCAGGCGATCGCCATTTGCGGCGACTACGATGCCGATGGCATGACCAGCACGGCGCTGCTGCTGCGGGCGTTGCGATCGCTAGGAGCGCACGTAGACTACGCCATTCCCAGCCGGATGCAGGAGGGCTACGGCATCAATCAGCGCATGGTTGAAGAATTTCACCAGGAAGGGTTTGGTGTAATTCTCACCGTCGATAACGGCATTGCCGCCCCCGCACCGATCGCCCGTGCCAGAGAGCTGGGCTTAACCGTGATCGTGACCGACCATCACGACATTCCGCCAGAATTGCCGCCAGCCAATGCTATCCTCAACCCCAAACTGATTGCAGAAGAGTCGCCCTACCGGGGCGTGGCGGGTGTGGGAGTAGCGTACATTCTGGCGGTATGTTTAGCGCAATGTTTACAGAAGACACACGATTTGACCACACCGCTGATTGAGCTATTCACCCTGGGGACGATCGCCGATTTGGCACCGCTCACTGGGGTTAATCGGCGCTGGGTACGACGGGGTTTAAAACTGTTGCCCAAATCGAAATTGGCGGGAGTGCAAGCGCTGATTCAAGTGGCCGGGTTGAGTCAGGAAAAAGCGCTGAAGCCAGAAGCGATCGGCTTTCGTTTGGGGCCGCGCATTAATGCGATCGGTCGTCTGGCCGACCCGCAAATTGTGATTGAACTGCTGACCACCGACCATGACGGTCGCGCCCTGGAACTGGCGATGCAGTGCGAGCAAATTAACCAGACGCGGCAGCGGTTGTGCGAACAAATTGAGCAAGACGCGATCGCCTGGTGCGAACAGACGCAGTTCAATCCCACCCAGGAGCAGGTGCTTGTGATTGTGCAACCCGGTTGGCATCACGGCGTGATCGGCATTGTGGCCTCTCGCTTAGTAGAGCGCTATGGCGTGCCCGTGTTTATTGGCACCTACGAATCGCAGGAGCAGGATCACATTCGGGGGTCTGCCCGTGGCATTCCAGAATTCAACGTCTTTGAAGCCCTGCAATGTTGTGCCGACCTGCTGGGAAAATTTGGCGGACACCGGGCGGCGGGTGGGTTTTCCTTCAAGGCGGAGCAGTTGGACGACGTGCGATCGCGGCTGCAAAGCGTTGCGGCCATGCAGCTTCGTCCTGAACACCTGAAGCCGCTGGTGGTCATTGATGCTCAGGCAACCTTGGGCCAGCTCGATTTGCCGTTGTATGACCAGATCGATCGCCTGCACCCCTGCGGCATCGAAAACCCCGATCCGGTCTTTTGGACACCTAATGTGCCAATTTTGGAACAGCGAGCGATCGGCAAAGAGGGCGCGCATCTCAAGCTAACCCTGGCCTGCGAAACGAACGGCAAACAGATGAAGGCGATCGCATGGCGTTGGGGCGAATATTATCCGCTCCCCAGTCGGCTCGATATCGCCTATCGGCTGCGCGTCAACGAATGGAACGGCTCTAAAAGCGTAGAACTGGAACTCGTTGGGGTTCGCCTGCCGCTGGCGGCATCGCCACCCTTGCCCTCAGCCCAAGAAACCCACTTGACGCTAAACCTCAACGCCCCACTTCCGGCCAAAGCCGAGTTCTACTATGGCGATCGCCCTTACACCTGCTGCATCTCCCAGGTGGCAACTGAACGAGAACTGCGAATTAGAAACGCCGAAGGTCAAATATTAGCCGTTCAACCGCAGCACCAGCGAGGACTGCTGGGCAAAAGCCGTGAAGAGGCTCAGGAGGTTGATATTTCTCAACCTCACTATTCCAACCTGATTCAGGCGGCTCTGAAGGCGATCGAACTGGCGCAGGCACCCTTGCCTGCACCGACCTCTTAACGCCAGGGCAACCCATCGACGAGCGCTTTCAAACCCCAGCGCAATATACCAAAGGTGGGAGACTGCCCGTTCGCTCCTTGCGCTACAGTTAGGTCGGTCTGAAAGCAAACTCTCCAGGGGTGATGAAGCGTTGGGATGAGTCTAGGTCTGTCCTCGACAGCAATGGACGGTCAACGTTTACAGAGGGGGCGATCGAACGTAAAAAAAATCACGCAACTTCCAATCGATAAACCCCATAGAAGCTAGAGTTGTGATGGCAAGGTTTGAGGCAAATTCCTGAATTATGACGACCTACAATCCCAAAAACGACCCAGACCAATCATCTGAGCAAAGCCTCGTCAGCGAAACCACTATCGCTGCCAACCATCTAGAGGTGATTGAAACCGTCATCTCCAGTCTGCAAGAAGACAACAGCGCGATGGTGAGCCATACAGACGACGGTTATCTGTGGAAGTTTAAGTATGGAACCGTGGAAGTCTTTGTTCAACTGACAGGAACGACAGACGAAGACATGCTGACGGTTTGGTCGCCGGTTTTAAAGCTACCTGCTAACAACGAACCGCAACTGATGCGGAAACTGCTAGAGCTGAACTGGTCTAGCACTTATGAGTCGTACTTTGGCATTCTCGACGGTCAGATTGTCGTTTCGTCGCAGCGCACCGTAGCCGAACTCTCGCCAACGGAAGTCTCTCGCAATATCACGGTCGTTGCCACGATCGCCGATGAGTATGACGAAGCGCTGCAAGCCGAATTTGGCAAGAGCTAACCCGGTTGACAGCTTCTGTGTGGCGCTTCGTTCCCTGCTTGCAAGCGTCCGGTCAGGTGCAAATGCAGCTTGATCGGTGGCTGTTTGAGCAGCATTGTTTAGGGCTTCACCCGCCGACCCTGCGCTTCTACCGTTGGTCGCCGATCGCCATTTCCCTGGGTTATCATCAACGTCGGTATCCTGAGCGCTGGCAGCATCTCACTTGGAAAGGAGAACCCATCGATCTGGTTCGTCGCCCCACGGGTGGGCGGGCGGTACTGCATCAAGGGGAATTAACCTACGCTGTAGTGACCTCTGGCATTGGCGGCAACCGAATGCAAGCCTATCAGACCCTGTGTGAGTTTTTGATTGCCGGATGTCGATCGCTCGGCATCCAGCTTCAGTTTGGGCAGGCAGGACGCGGCTACATCCACAATCCCAACTGCTTTGGTACCGCGACCACAGCCGATCTGGTGCTGCCAGATGGCACCAAGATCATTGGCAGTGCCCAACTGCGCCGAGGGGATGCCATTTTGCAGCACGGGTCGATTCAGCTCAGTTTAGACCCTGACCTGTTTTACCGAGTGTTTGAAACGGAACGGCCACCGCTGAACGTGCTGCCCGATCCGCCAATTCAAGCGCTGACTGAAGCATTGACTCGTGCCGCCAGTCAGTGTTTTGGGGTGCAGTTTTTGCACCAACCCTTGGCAGAGTCAGAATGGCAAGCTGTTCTTGCCCAGGAGACGCTGCGGGTATAGCAACCTAATTGACAAAATCCACGGCGGTAATTTGGTCGGCTTTGACGTTCTTCAATAACGCCAGCGTTTTGTCGTCGTAGCTAATCGACACGTCGCGACCCCGTTGGGTGATGGCAATATCGCTGAAGTCGATGTCGTTCAGAATTCTGATCTGATCAAAACCAACTTTGAAATCGAAAATGGTGTCGCGCCCGGCATTCGGTTCGAGCACAAAGGTATCGCGTCCCAGGCCGCCAATTAGATCATCCAGACCCTTGCCGCCTGCGAGAATATCATCTCCTCTGCCGCCGTCGAGGACATCTCTGCCCAGCAGACCCGCCAGAATATCCTTGCCGCCGCGTCCGTTGAGGCGATCGCCGCCTGCCCCACCGTTGAGCAAGTCATCTGTTATCCGCCCAATCAAAACATCATTACCCAGCAGCCCCAGCAATACCCGTCTGCCGACGAATCCAGTGACCACATCATTGCCGATGCCGCCCCTAACGATGTCGCTGCCAACAAAGCGATCCAGATCAACATCATCCAGGCGATCGAACAAACTTCTGAGGCCATCGAGCAGGTCAAGATCATCAACGTTGTCAAAGATAGTGTCAACGACATCGAGCACATCATCAACCAGATCATCTAAATCGAGAGTCGGTAATACGTTCATGTTGATCCTCAAATAATGTGACGGCAACCCAAACGGCTAGCCGCTAACACGAATAGGGCACAATCCACTGGCGAGTC
Source organism: Oculatella sp. LEGE 06141 (assembly GCF_015207605.1). Lineage (GTDB taxonomy): Bacteria > Cyanobacteriota > Cyanobacteriia > Elainellales > Elainellaceae > Oculatella. The sequence goes on along the minus strand of NZ_JADEWO010000019.1, from coordinate 47,053 downwards.
ATTTGGGGAGAAGACCAGCCGCGATTGTTCAATGAGCATGAAGGGAGCGAATCTGTATAGCATGACTGCCGGAAGCGATCGCGCGTTCCGCACAGTTGCAATCAATTTCGCTTAAAAGCTGTTTTGCGAGTCCAATGTGTAGCCCGACACCTGTAGGGGGTGCAGAACCCTGCGGCAAGACGGCGATAGGTGAGATGTTTGTTAAGCCGATTCGTTGGTGGCTTTGGCGATCGCCTGGAGCTGCAAACCGGGTGGATAAGCGCCTTCTTCTTTAATCCGCTTGATCACAGTATCGGAAATAGGCATATTGAGCTTTTCGGCCAGCGATCGCACTACATCCCCCCGATCGATCACCCCGGCCACCGCACCCGCAGGCGTTAACACCGTAATGCGCCGCAGCGAGCCAACTTCTAACTGCTCAATCACTTCGGTTAAGGGGGTCGATTCAGTCACGGTAGCAATATCGGCCAACGGATGAACAATGTCGTGCAGGGTTTGCGTTTCCCACAGGCTCCGCTCTACCTGGCGTAAATCATCCACGACCACCAGCCCCCGATAGCGACCGTCCGACGCGGCAAAATATTCACCGGATTGCACACGTTCGATCAGGTATTTGTCGGCAAACTCGCGCAGCGTCATGTTGGCATCCACCACCCGAAACTCGCGCCCCATCGCTGCTGCCGCGTTGAGATGAACCAGCGCCTCTTGCAAATCGGTAACGCGGCTGTAAGCACTGGCATTACGAACACCAAACCATCCTAACAACGCAATCCACAGCATCCCAATTCGGGTAAACGAGGAGCTGACATACAGCGTAAACCCAATGATGATTGCTGCCCAGCCCAACAGTTGCCCAAACTTCGCCGCCCAGCGAACCCCCTGCAGCCGACTGCCAGTTGCTTTCCAAATGGCCGCCTTAAGCACCTGCCCACCGTCTAGCGGCAAGCCGGGAATCATATTGAAAATGGCTAACACCAGGTTGATGCCGGCCAGGTTGTTAATCACAACGCTGATGGGTTCTGGCAGCGGCAAAACCTGACTAATCACCGTCAATAGCAGGAACAGCAGAAAGCTGACCCCTGGTCCGGCAATCGCCACCTGAAACGCCTGACTCGGCGTTTTAGACTCCTGATCAATTGAGGCAATTCCCCCAAATAGGAACAGCGTAATTGAGGTGACGTTGATACCTTGCGATCGCGCCACCAGGCTGTGCCCCAGTTCGTGTAGCAACACCGAGGCAAACAGCGACAGCGCCATGGCAAATCCGGCAATCCATGCAGTGGTTGATGACCAGTTTTGAGTCTGCCAGGCCGAACCGTACAAAAACGTGACGAAGGCCAGAATCAAAAACCAAGAGGAATCAATCAGCAGGGGAATACCAAACAGTGAGCCAATTCGCCAACCAGATTTCATGCCGCTGTCCTTAACTGTAGTGATTCCAAGAAGCAGCCAGCAGGCTGACACTCCCGGTAGAATCTTGTATTATCCTGAGCTTTCTTCGATTCTACCGAAAATCGAAAGAGGCGACCCTGCTGGTCTTCCGGCTCCCAAACACGACTGAGGCAATGACACCACAGTTGTGCGGTTTCCGTGACTATGCAGCGATCGCCCCCTGAGCCATCATGGATGGCTTAGAGATGGAAATACTGTAATCCGATTACAAAATGCCAGCGTTAGACAAGCCTAAGATAGCACCAGCCCCTAGAATATGACCAAAGCTTGCAGTGGCTAGCAGTTCTGGAATGCCAAATCCGGTAAACATGGCAGGCACTTCAACGGGTAAGGATGGGCCAACTCCCCGCTTCTGGATGGCATAGTAGCCAATGGCAATAGCCAGCAGGTTACAAACAATCATCACCAACCCGACGCTAGGCGACCAGCTAGTGGTTCGAGCAACAGCCAATAATAAAGTAGATGACATCAAGACTTCTTCTCCTAACTCTATTTGATATGGGTTTGCTTCAAGCCAGCGCCCAGGGTTTGGCTCAGAGATATCAGGTGTGCAGACAACACATGAATTGATGCTGGACACAGAGTCACGATTAGAACAAACGCTCTACAATCTCCTGCCTAAACTTTGTATGGCTAAAGTCTCAAAGCAATAAGGATTATAAAAAAGTGCCTGATCCTGAATTCCAAATTGTTTGAAGAGTTAACAGTTATTGGAAAAACTGAAACAAAACTATGTAATTCTGGAAGCAGTTGCTCAATGGGTTGATTCCAGGGTGGCTGAGCCGTTCAGCGGCTAAACTACTGGTTGAATGGATTTGAGCATCCTGGTGGTTGCTGTATCCCAACTTGAATTTAGAGGCAATGAGTTAATCATGCGAGTCAAAATCTGCGGCATTACACAACCAGAGCAGGGAGCTGCGATCGCCCGGTTAGGCGCAACCGCTCTGGGGTTTATCTGTGTACCGCAGTCGCCTCGCTACGTTGTACCAGAGCAAATCCGAGCCGTTGTCGAACACCTGGCTGTTCCGGTTGATCGGGTTGGGGTGTTTGCCGATGTGCCCCTAGAGGAGATGGTGCGAGTAGTGGCGATCGCCAACCTAAACGGAGTTCAGCTTCACGGCAACGAATCGCCCGCCGTTTGCCGCCAGCTCAAATCAGCATTGCCTGGCATTGAAGTTATTAAAGCGCTGCGAGTTCGCAACAGCAATGCCTTAGAGCAAGCTCAGTTGTATTACGGCGCAGTAGATACCTTATTGCTAGATGCATACCATCCCGATGTGCTGGGTGGCACAGGTAAAACCCTGGATTGGTCGGCCTTGCAGCAATTTTGTCCAACCTGTCCCTGGTTTTTAGCCGGAGGCATCAATCCCGACAATGTGCTAAACGCACTGAGCCAAATTCAGCCGCATGGGATTGATCTGTCCAGCGGAGTCGAAATTTCACCAGGGTACAAAGATCTTGACCGGGTGGCTCAACTGTTCGAACGATTGAAGGCCAAACCGCTGCTGGGATCGCAGTCGTCGTTGGTTGAGCGGTGAGCGATCGCGTCGAAGGCTCCAAACGAGAAGGGGTGTGGGTCGATCGCCCACACCCTCTACGCTTTGCCCCTATTTCTGCTCGTCTAGAAGAATGCAGCCTGGTGACGAATTAAGCTGAGAAACTCTTCGCGAGTCTTCTGGTCATCCTGGAAAACACCGACCATTGCGCTAGTCACCGTCCAGGAACCTGGCTTTTGCACCCCGCGCATTGCCATGCACATGTGGGTTGCTTCCATAACCACCGCCACGCCTCTGGGTTCCAAAATGGTTTGAACCGCTTCTGCAACCTGACGAGTTAACCGTTCCTGTACCTGTAACCGACGGGCATACATCTCAACAATGCGAGCAATTTTGCTTAAGCCCACGACCTTCTCATTGGGGATATAAGCCACATGAGCTTTTCCCATAAAGGGCAGCATGTGGTGTTCGCACAGGCTAAAGAAATTGATATCTCTGACCAGCACCATCTCGTTGTGCCCTTCGTCGAAGATGGCACCATTAACCAGCTCCTCCAGGGATTGATGATAGCCATTCGTCAGAAATTGCATGGCCTCAGCGACCCGCTTGGGGGTTTTAAGCAGCCCTTCCCGTTCCGGATCTTCACCCACGCCTAGCAGAATGGTACGCACCGCGTCCATCATTTCATCTGTAGCAACCTCTGGAGTGGTTTTCAACTGCGACTCCTGACCGTGGGACGTGTTGCGATCGGGTCTAGATTCAAGACGCGCTGTATTAGCCGTCTCAGAGGGGGTAGAATCGGCTGTGGGTTTCGAGTTTTGGCCGTTGTAGCCGTTGGAAGAAGCAATAGACATAAGTACTCAGAAGTCTCCAAAAATGGTTAAACGGGGCAAAGAGGAAGCGATGAAACGCTACAGCGCTCCAGCACTTGGCATGACCGTCAGTTCTTCAATCACCGCTTCCGAGGGGAGAGTCGCGGCATGAAGCACCGATTGAGCAACCGTTTGGGGGGTCAGCATCCGAGAGCGATCGAAATCAGCATGAACCGTCTCTGTATCCCAAAGGGAGGTATTGACCGCCCCAGGGTTGAGGATAACGACTCGAATCCCGTTTGCTCGTTCTTCAGCCGCCAGCGTTTTGGATAGGGCAATCAATCCGGCTTTGCTAACGTTGTAGGCACCCCAGCCCGGAAAGGCCTGGTATCCGGCAATGGACGCGATGTTGATGATCGTGCCCTGTTGGCGGTCGCGCATTCCCGGTAAAACGGCCTGAATGCACTGAAACACGCTGGTCAGATTAATGGTCATCACCTGCTGCCAGTCAGCCAGCGATGTATCCCGCAGATCTCCGGTGTAGCCAATTCCGGCACTGTTTACCAGAATGTCTAAACCGAAATCAGCCGCGATCGCGCCAATTTGCGCTTCCACCGTTTCCACGGCAGACAGATCACACGGATACACATTGACCGCGACACCCAGTTGGCTCACTTCGGCGGCAACAGCGTCCAGTTTGGACTGAGAACGACTCACCAGCGCCAGATCGATTCCGGCCTTAGCAAAGGCGATCGCAGTTGCTCTACCAATTCCACTACTGGCTCCTGTAATCAGGGCACGACGGTTTGTTGCAATCATGAAAGGTTCCAAATCTTTGCCAAGTTCATTGGTGTCCTATTCAGCCAAAGCTTAGGACATCGGTTCGTTGGTCTGTTCAAGATTAGTAGGTCGGGGTGCAATAAACGATTAACGGCAGATTAGGCTTAGATAAACACCGGAAGATGAACAGATGGACAACAGGTAATCAGCACTCTGGTGCTAGCCCAGGGTAGTTTTGCAGTGCAGTCGTTGCAAAAAAGATGTGCTTTATGTGCCTCCATCGGCTCTGTTCTTCTCCAGTGATGACTTGGGATAAAACCTTTAAAGTCGCGCCTATTAGTTAACAACAGCGCTAAAAAAGCCAGCGCTCAAGGGAGCAGCCGCTCAAAGATTAGGAACAATGTAAACAATTGTTTCCTTCAGAATTATAGCACTGGCAATCGCGTCTCTTTAATGCCTCAAGAATTAATGCTCCACGAAAACAAGGCTCAGCCAACGGTTGATTCAGGCTAACGGTTTGTGGTGATAACGCTCAAGCAGACATTTCCATAAACACGCCGATGTTGCGGAACTTTTGGTAACGCAGTTCCCGCCGCTGTTGATGAGTCATTTGCAGCAGCTCTGATAAGTTTTCGAGCAAGACCTGCTTCAGGCTCTCAGCCGCTTTGACAGGATGAGCATGGGCACCGCCCAGCGGTTCTGGAATTACCTGATCGATAATGTCTAAATGCTTCAAATCGGTTGCGGTGAGCTTCAACGCTTCTGCGGCCTGGGGGGCTTTGCTGGCATCGCGCCAAATGATAGCGGCACAGGCTTCAGGAGGCGCAACACAATAAACGGAATGCTCGAACATCATCAGCCGATCGCCCACACCAATTCCCAGCGCGCCACCTGACCCACCTTCGCCAATTACAGTACAGATGATCGGCACTTCCAGGCGAAACATTTCTCGCAGGTTGTAGGCGATCGCTTCTCCTTGCCCTAACCGCTCTGCTTCCACCCCAGGATAGGCAGCAGGAGTATCAATGAAGGTTAAAATCGGCATCCCAAAGCGATTGGCGTGTTCCATCAACCGCATCGCTTTGCGATAGCCACCGGGATGCGCCATGCCAAAGTTACGGGTGATGTTGTCTTTGGTGTCTCGCCCTTTCTGCTGACCCAACATCATCACCGGGCGACCAGCCAACCGAGCCACGCCGCCTACGATCGCCGGGTCATCCATGCCCGTGGTGCGATCGCCATGCAGTTCCAGCCAGTCGTCGCTAATGGCCTGAATGTAGTCCAACGTGCTGGGACGGCGCGGATGGCGTGCCACCTGTAGCTGTTGCGCCGGGGTTAAACTGTGAAAAATTTCTTGACGCAGTTGGGCGGCTCGCTCCTCTAGCTTCCAGATCTGTTCCGAGACATCAACGTCGTTTTCTTCTGCGAGTTCACGAATTTGCGTAATTCGCGCCTCTAGTTCAACTAAGGGCTTTTCAAAATCTAAAAGGACGGGTCGGCGATCGGAGGTTGTCATAGCCTGGGGTGGTCAATGGTGGCGAAACCACGATGCCAGAGATAATTCCCTAACAGCGGGGCGGACTCAGTCTCTAATTATCTAACAGTTTTCAGAAACTTTGTAATTGTTCTACACTTCCTGGAACGCAGCAGGATAGATAACCCGCCCCTGATAGCGATCGCCGCTATCCTGTTGTGGCTTGAGCCATTTGACCATAAAGGCTTCGTCTGGAACCGGAAACGGGGCGGTAATTCCAAACTGGCTGGCTGGCTCAAACCCAAACCGCTGGTAAAACGAGGGATGCCCCAAAACCACGATCAGCGGAGCGTCTGTGGCGGCAGCACTGGTTAAACCGGCCAGAACCAACGCACTGCCAATCCCCTGATGCTGCCAACCGGGATGAACCGCCAGCGGTGCTAATCCTAGAACAGGCAACACTATCTCGTTATTGACCAAATCGATCAGGCTGAACAAAATGTGGCCGACGATCGCCCCATCCTGCTCGGCTACCAGGGAAAGCGTGGGCAGGTAGCGCTCGGATTGACGAATGCGTTCTACCACGCGAGCTTCATTGGGTCGTGCAAAGGCTTGCTGATGCACTGCGGCGATCGCTGCATCATCGAATGGGGTTGCAGAACGAATAGTCATCACTAGCGCTACCGGGGCAGCAATTAGCCCATCGAATAGATTTGAGTTGAGATAATGTAATTAGCGAGTTGAGGTACATGCCCCTATCATGCCGCATCGTCCTATTTATTTAGACCACCACGCAACGACCCCGGTTGATGAACGAGTCTTGGCGGCAATGATGCCTTACTTCACCACGCATTTTGGCAACCCGGCCAGCGTCGCCCATCAGTATGGCTGGGAAGCAGAGGCCGCCGTCCAGCAAGCCCGCGAAACCATAGCGGCAGCAATTCACGCCACGCCCGAAGAAATCATCTTTACCAGTGGAGCTACAGAAGCCAACAACCTGGCGATTAAAGGTGTAGCCGAAGCGTATATTACTCGTGGCCGTCATATCATCACGGTACAAACCGAACACAACGCCATACTTGACCCGTGCCGCTATCTGCAATCGTTGGGGTTTGACGTAACGGTGCTGCCGGTGCAGCCGGATGGCTTGATTGATATGCAGGAACTAGAACGCGCCTTTCGTCCAGATACAATTCTGGTGTCGGTCATGGCTGCCAATAATGAAATCGGTGTAGTGCAGCCTCTAGAGGCGATCGGTACCCTGTGTCACAGCCGCAGTGTGTTGTTCCATAGCGATGCCGCTCAGGCGATCGGCAAAATTCCGCTGAATGTGCAAACCATGCAGATTGACCTGATGTCGCTGACGGGGCACAAAGTTTACGCACCCAAAGGCATTGGAGCGCTTTATGTCCGCCGCCGAAACCCCAGGGTGCAGCTTGCGCCGCAGTTGCATGGTGGAGGGCACGAACGGGGAATGCGATCGGGAACGCTGTATCCACCGCAAATTGTTGGTTTTGCGGCAGCGGTGCAGCTTGCCCAAACGGAAATGGAGGCAGAAGCCGATCGCCTGACTCAGTTGCGCGATCGCCTGTGGCAACGGTTACAGAGTTTGGATGGCATTTATCTTAATGGTCATCCCAGCCAACGGCTGCCGGGAAACTTGAACATCAGCGTGGATGGGGTCGATGGTCAGGCGTTATTGCTGGGGCTTCAGCCAGTGGTAGCTGTTTCCTCCGGCTCGGCTTGCACGTCGGCCAACATTGAACCATCGCATGTATTAGCCGCACTGGGGCGATCGAACAATCTGGCCTTTGCCTCCATCCGCTTTGGAATTGGGCGGTTCAACACAGCAGCAGAACTCGATCGCGTGGCAGAGGCAACGATCGCCACCATTCAGGCATTGCGTGGGGTGGCGATCGCTGGCGCTTGACGGTGGCTGTTCGTCATAACGGATGATTAGAGCCTACAGGATGACAAATCCAACCATAGATAGGGGAAGTAACGGCTTTGCTCCTGTTACCGTGCCCCTGTGTAGATGATGGACGTGCAGCATTGGAGACGCGCATTCCACATCTACTCAGGTGGGTGGTTTGCGCGTAACTCGGTTGAACATTGAACCAAGACAATGTCCTCCATTCTTTCAAGCGTCTGCATGATCGTACCGCAGACACACGTTCCGTATTGAACCTGCCTTAACCGCAGGGCAACTCACCCCTTTAGAAAGCAAACAGAATATGAAAGGACTCAAAGGTAAAACGGCGCTGATTACAGGTGCCACATCAGGCATTGGGCAGGCGATCGCCATTCGTTTAGCGCAAGAAGGATGCAACATTGCAATTAACTATCGCGGCAATCCGGAACGGGCAGAGGAAACCGAAGAGAAAGCCATTCAAAAAGCCTGTAGCGACATAGAAGGATGCGGCGTGCGATCGCTGCCCGTTCAAGGCGATGTTTCTAACGAATCAGACATCATCAACATGGTGAACACCGTGATTGAGACATTGGGCAGTTTGGATATTCTGATCAACAATGCCGGCATTCAAAGTGAAAAAGCCTCGCATGAACTGGGCTCCGATGAGTTCGATCGCATCATTGGAGTTAATCTGCGAGGCGCGTTTCTGTGTGCGCGGGAAACCATTAAGCATCTGGTGGAGCAGAAGCGATCGGGTGTCATCATCAACGTCTCCAGCGTTCACGAAATCATTCCCCGTCCGCTGTATGTCAGCTATTCCATCAGCAAAGGCGGTATGGGAAACATGACTAAAACCCTGGCGCTAGAATACGCCAACCGTGGCATCCGCGTGAATGGCATCGCCCCCGGAGCGACCATTACCCCGATCAATGAAGCCTGGACAGAAGACCCCGAAAAACAGGCAGAGGTCGAGAGCCATATCCCAATGGGGCGAGCCGGAACATCAGAAGAAATGGCCGCCGCCGCTGCTTTTCTAGCCTCTGATGAAGCAGCTTACATCACCGGACAAACTCTATTTATCGACGGCGGATTAACCCTCTATGCCGACTTTCAAGAACCCTGGTCTGCATAAATGATGGGTAAAAACGTCTAATTGGTAACTCGACACCTGCTAAGGGCGTGGCCTCCTGCAAGAAACTCCTGCAAGAAACAAGTACAGGCAAGACTTTTCGGCCTGTTTCAGCGGCTCATGCTACGCCCTTGAGGCCGTTACTCCATTTCAAACCTCCCTACAAACGTTCATCCAATACATACTATGACTGCTGAACAAACCCGGTTAGAAGCCGATCGAAATCGCACGGCCTACTGGCGCAGGTGGGGGCCTTATCTCAGCGAACGCCAATGGGGAACCGTGCGCGAAGACTATAGCTCTGATGGATCAGCCTGGGATCATTTTCCCCACGACCAGGCGCGATCGCGGGCTTACCGCTGGGGCGAAGATGGCATTGGCGGTATTTCCGATAACCATCAACGCCTGTGTTTTGCGATCGCCCTCTGGAATGAGCAAGACCCGATCATTAAAGAGCGCATTTTTGGATTGACGGGGCCTCAGGGCAATCATGGCGAGGATGTCAAAGAGTACTACTTTTACCTCGACAACACGCCTAGCCATGCCTACATGAAGTATTTGTACAAATATCCCCAGAGCGCATTCCCTTATACCGAGCTGGTGGCCGAAAATCAGCATCGTGGCTTTCATGATCCTGAGTTTGAACTGGTGGACACGGGTGTTTTTAACGACAACCGCTACTTTGATGTGGTGGTGGACTATGCCAAGCACAGCGACGAAGATATTCTGATCCAGATCAGCGTTACCAACCGCGCCAGCGAAGCCAAACCCTTGCACCTGTTGCCCACTCTCTGGTTTCGCAACACCTGGTCATGGGGAGGAGATAACGAAAAGCCCTTTATGCGAGAGGTTGAGTCTCGCAATGGCAATCGCATCATTCATGCTGCTCATCCTGACCTGGGCGATCGCTGGCTCTACTGTCAAACGCCCGACGAAGTGCTGTTTACCGAAAACGAAACAAACAATGAACGGTTATTTGGCGTGGCGAACTCATCACCCTACGTCAAAGATGGCATCAATGATTACATCGTTCATGGCAAAACCGAAGCGGTAAACCCAGAACGGTGGGGCACTAAAGCCGCCGCACACTATTCATGCACCCTGGAGGCCGGAGCAACACAGGTCTTGCGCTTGCGCTTATCTAACCTGGCACCACAACCAGAAATGGATGCCTTTGCAAACAGTGAGGCTACACTTCAGCAACGCCAGCAGGAGGCAGATGAGTTTTATCGGCGCTTTGCTCCTGATGATTCTGACGATGCCCGTAACGTTCAGCGGCAGGCGTTTGCAGGCTTACTGTGGACCAAGCAGTACTATCACTATGTGGTAGAAGATTGGCTGGCAGGGGATGAGAACCAGCCCACGCCCCAGCGACACAATGCCCGTAATGAAGAGTGGATTCATCTATTCAATGATGACATCATCTCCATGCCCGACAAATGGGAATTTCCCTGGTATGCCGCCTGGGATTTAGCGTTCCACACCGTTCCCCTGGCCATGATCGACCCAGACTTCGCCAAACGGCAAATGGATCGGCTGACGCGGGAATGGTACATGCATCCTAATGGGCAAATGCCTGCCTACGAATGGCACTTCAGCGATGTCAATCCTCCTGTCCATGCCTGGGGCACTTGGCGAGTGTACCAAATTGAAAAAGCGCTGTATGGCCATGCCGATACCGAGTTTCTGGAACGGGTCTTCCAAAAGCTGCTGTTGAACTTTACCTGGTGGGTGAACCGCAAAGATAACAATGGCAACAATGTTTTTCAGGGCGGATTCCTTGGCTTAGACAACATCGGCATTTTCGATCGCAGTTCTGAGCTGCCTACAGGTGGCTATCTAGAGCAGGCCGATGGCACCAGTTGGATGGGCATGTACTGCCTCAACATGCTGGCGATCGCCCTGGAACTGGCTAAAACCAACCGCGCCTATGAAGATATCGCCAGCAAGTTTTTTGAACATTTTCTCTACATCGCCAATGCCATGAATCACATGGGCAGCACCGACATTCATTTGTGGGATGAGGCCGATCGCTTCTTCTACGATGTGCTGCACACCCCGGATGACGATCGCCACCGCTTGAAGGTGCGATCGATGGTAGGGCTGGTGCCGCTATTTGCCGTGGAACTGTTGTCCTCAGAGATGCTAGAGGCATTCCCGGAGTTTAAGAGACGGTTTGAGTGGTTCATCCAAAATCGCCCCAACCTGCAAACGAACATTGCCTCCCTGGAACCCAAGGCCAGCCAGGGCGATCGCCTACTCGCAATTGTGAATCCAGATCGGCTCAAGCCCATTTTGCAACGAATGCTAGACGAGACTGAGTTCTTGAGTCCCTATGGCGTGCGATCGGTCTCCAAATATCATGCTGACCATCCCTACGGATTCGAGGTCAACGGAGAGTGGCATCAGGTCGCCTATGAACCAGCCGAATCGACTAGCGGCATGTTTGGCGGCAACTCTAACTGGCGCGGCCCCGTATGGTTCCCAATGAACCTGCTGATCATTGAATCCTTGCAAAAATTCCATCGTTACCTGGGAGACGACTTTAAAGTTGAGTGCCCTACTGGCTCCGGGCAATGGCTGACCCTGGCCGAAGTGGCGATCGAACTCTCGCAACGTCTTGTCCGCATTTTTCAACGAAACGAAGCTGACCAGCGCCCGGTACATGGAGGGCACGCGCTATTTCAGTCTGATCCGCACTGGCGCAATCTGCTGCTGTTCTATGAATACTTCCATGGAGACAACGGAGCCGGACTGGGCGCTAATCACCAAACTGGATGGACAGGGTTAGCGGCAACCTTGATCTATGAAAACGCGACGGGTAAACCTCTATGCTGATTGGCGGATAGACACAAGGGCAATGTTTGCCTCTACCCATTGCCCTACCCATTGCAGGAAGGCTATCCCCAGAGAGGGCTATCGTTCCCAAAACCCAACGGCTCCAGAAAAGTCGGCATTGCGTAACCTGGCTCCATCGAATTTGGCGTGGGTCAGGTTTGCGCCCCGAAAGGATGTACCCACCGCGCACCGAATCGATTTCAGCACTAGCCCGATCGCTTCAATCGTTAGCCCAACATACAGAATTGACAACAGACCCAGCAGCAGACCTATCCCCCACACCTGCCCGCTAAGACAGGCGATCGCCGTTGTTCCCAGCAGGAAAGCAAAGCCGTACGTGGCAACCACCCCTGTTGTTGCGATGGCGATCGCCATCAGCCGATTGTGCCATCGCAACCGAGCCACCACCGTCAACCCTGCCGCGATCGCTGAGCCTGCCATCGCCAGTTTTGGATTGTTGTCCGTCAGGCTGCCCACATAGAAAAAGCCGAGCAGCGCACCGATCGCCGTGCTGGTCAGCAGTTCTGGCATTCGTCCAGCCTTGGTACGATCGCCGCGAACGGCGCAAATCCCGGCGCTCGTTGCTGCCATGCCCAAAACGCCATGCAGCATGAGTACAAACGGCCAGGCTTCATCCTCTGGAGATTGACCCACCACCCCAAAAATCAAGCGGCTGAGGGTATCTCCGACCAGCCAGCCAATGGTGACGGTAAACATAAACCACATCAGCGTTTGCTGGACAGTTTGCCCGGTTTTAACCCGCTCAAAATTCGCTTCCATCAGTTGCGCCTTGCTAAAGTCGCAGCCGCGCAGATCAGATCCACTGAAGTCGGCTCTGTTCAAGTTTTGGCCGCGAAAGGAACAGTTCCGTAAATTTCGATTCGAGAAATTAAGAGCGTGAGGACGAGACATGGAGTCGCTGGGTGGAATGAAGCTATTTATCAAAACGATTGGCAGCAGTTTGCTGATACTGCCCTTTGTCTTTTATGGGATACCCCACTTTTTGCGTCCAGCCCGGACAGCGGAAACGCGATCGCTGTTTCAGGGCATTGTCTATCAACGGCAAATTCACGCATCTCCTCGTCCATTTGTGACCCATCTCATCTCTGTTGATCTCACGGCTCCGGGCGTTCGGGCGTTCGTTGCTCCTGGCACCCCAACCCCCGACCAAACAGAAACGACTGCCTATACCGTGTCAGAGTTTCTGACGCAGTTTGATCTACAGCTTGCCGTGAATGCTAGCTTCTTTTATCCGTTTACAGAAAAAACGCCCTGGAATTACTATCCCCACAGTGGCGATCGCGCTAATGTTGTGGGGCAAGCCATTTCCAACGGTACGGAATACTCAGCAGCGGAAACGAACTGGGTCGTTCTTTGTTTTTTAGACCATCAGCGTGCCCATATTTTCAACCAGGCAAAATGTCCCAACCATACAAAACAAGCGGTTGCCGGAAATCGAGTGTTAGTAGCCAACGGCAAAGCGGTAGAGATCGATCAGCATTCACCCGACCAGGTTAAACCCTACGCACGCGTAGCAGTGGCGATCGACCAATCAGGGCAAAAACTGTGGCTGATTGTGGTCGATGGCAAGCAACGCTTCTACAGCCAGGGCGTAACCCTGCCAGAATTAGCGGAGATAGTGATCCAGCTTGGAGCAGATGCCGCGATCAACCTGGATGGCGGCGGTTCAACGACACTGGCATTGGAAACGGCACACGGCGCGACGCTCTTAAACGCGCCGATCCACACCAAAATTCCCATGCGCGAACGTCCAGTAGCCAACATCTTGGGTTTCTATGCGCTGCCGGTGCGTCCAGAGTGAGGAGATCGGGGATCGGGGTGGAATGAATTCAGCCAATGCGCTCAACCAGAGATCAACAAGGCTCTTCGCTGGGGAGACTGGCTTCTAGCATCAAACAGTTGCGTCCGTTGACTTGCAGCCGATATTCCACCCGATCCATCAAACGGTTGAGAATCAGCCAGCCATAACCACCCTCTTGATGATCATCTGGAGCAGGCGGTAAATAGGTCGATAAATCAAACCCTTTACCGTGATCCCAAATTTCTAAACAAATATTGTGGTCTTTGAGTTCCAGGCGAATGAGTACGGGCAGATTAGGTTGATTTCGATGGGCATGACGGACGACATTAGAATATGCCTCCACCAACACCAGGCGCAGTCGGTTTGACTGCCGCGACCAATCGACGTAATCACCGATCTCGACCTCTAAAGAGCCGAGCAACCAACCTTCAACAATCGTCAAAAACTTGAGGTCACTTGGGACGTGCAGTTCGGTCCTCATTACCTACAGAACCTCCAGAGAGAGTATGGTTTGATCGTCGTCTTGAACCGGATTGCGAGCCTGAATCATGGTCAACAACTGATTCAAATTCAATGTGCCAGACTGTTGTAGCAGCAGTTGCCACAGTCCAGTTTCTCGAAGCATCGACGGGCTACTGGTGCCATCAGCCGCTTCTTCCATCACCGTGGCTTCTGTGATGCCGTCACTAATTAACAGCAAGACTTGCCCCGGCTTTAGCGTTGTAGTGCCCGCAGGCGATCGCCAATCTGGCAAAATCCCCAGCGGCACGCCCCGCACCTTGAGATAATTCGGCTCAGGGCAGCATGGTGCAACAGACCCAGCCGTGGCTGACTCTGCACCAGAGGCATTAACCAACGTAGGTGACCAAACCAACGGATAAACATGACCGGCGTTGGCATAGGCCAACTCCTGAGTAGAAGGACTGTAGCGAGCCAGCGCCATTGTAATAAAGCAATTGCTGCTGACTAAATCTTCTGACAGGCTGCTGTTCAGGTTTTTCAGCACACTATTCGGTTCGGGTGAGATTTCCTGCGATAGTTCGCGTCGCAGCAAGGAAATGGCGCTAGCCATAAACAAAGCAGCCGGAACCCCTTTCCCAGAAACATCCCCTACCGCCGCCCAGACATCACCCTGGGGATGAATATAGACTTCAAAGAAGTCTCCTCCGACCTCGCGTGCCGGGTAGCAACAGGCTTGAATGTTAACCCCCTCTGGCTCAGACCAGCTTTGGCGCAGAAGATTGCTTTGAATCTGACGGGCGACCGATAGCTCGGCACGCATTTGCTCAGTCTGCTCTTGAATCCGCTGATAGAGCTTGGCTTGAGAAATAGCCAGGGCGGCCTGTTCTGCTACGCCTGCAATGAGCTGTAGTTCTTCAGCCATCCACGGATGGTTTGGCCCTTGTTTATAGAGAACGAGAACGGCCAGCCCTTCCTGCTGATAGCTCAACGGCACAATCAGGATGGTGTGCCCCTGCTGGGTTTCTGCGGCGGGGATCAGCTGAATTTGATGTTGTTCAACGGCAGAGAGCAGGATAGTTTCGTCTATTTGAGTGATGGTGGGTTGCTGTGCGGCGATCGTTCCCGGCTGCACAAAGGAGTACATTTCAGGGACGAGATGGCAAGGATGGGCAGTGGTTCCCGTCGCTTCTATGGGATGTAGCACACAACAATCGGCAGCAAACGTTTGCCCCACCGTCTCCACAACCGACTGGAGCATACTGTGGTAGTCTAAAGAGCCTCGAATCGCTGTAGTGACGGTGTTAAATAGCGATTCTCGGCGCAGCGCCCGGTGCAGTTCATTTGTGCGTTTCTTTAAAACACGGTAGGTTTCAGCGGCCTGTTGAATCGTGGTTTTTAGCTCGTCTGGTTTCCAGGGTTTGGTGATGTATTTGAAGACCTTGCCAGCGTTGATTGCGCTAACCAGGTCTTCTACATCGGTGTAACCCGTTAACAAGATGCGAATGGTATCGGGAAACTGCTCGGCGGTGAGGCTCAGAAATTCAGTGCCGTTCATTTTGGGCATTCGCTGATCGGAGATAATAATGCCCATTTCTCCTTCTTGCTCTAAAACCTGTAAGGCTTTGAACGCACTGTCGGCTAAAAAGACCTCAAACTGGCGGCGAAATGTGCGGTATAACAAATCCAAATTATCGGATTCGTCATCAACAACCATTAGCCTGAGCTTGCCCAAATCTGCTTCATTCATTCATTGCTCCTGTTCTCAGTGAGGTTGGCGCTCTATCGCTCAGGATGGTCAATGAGCCAGTTCGTCTAACCGTTGTGAGTGACGTGTGAGTGACGTAGGTTCTCAAGTAAAAGTACCCTGGTTCGCCATGTTGCTAACACGAGCGGTTGGCGGCGGCTATCGGAAGGGGGCGCGATCAGGAACATGGCTGAACGGACAGATAAATCATTGAGAGATCATGGCTCTGATCAACCCCCAAATTCCCCAATTCGACTTTGACGGTTCGGACATTTTCTGGAACGGAGGGTTGGAGGGCAAATTCAGATCGCGATTCAGCACCGCCCAATAAAGAACCCTGGTGGACTCGTCATCTACCAGGGTGTAAGCCCATCCATGAGCTTGAATTCAGTTGAGTGAGTAACGCATGGGTTACCCAACCAAGCCAGACCGCAGCGCTCGCACAGCGGCTTGTGTGCGGTCATCAGCACAGAGCTTGTTGAGGATGTTGCGGACGTGGGTTTTGACGGTACCCACCGTGATATAGAGACGTTCGGCGATCGCGGCATTGCTGCAACCAGCCACAATTAGCTCTAGAACTTCTAATTCTCGTTCGGTGAGAGGATAGGTTTCTAGAATCTGGCTGTACTCAGGAGCCACAGCATCGATCGCGACGGTCTTCATCTCAATGTTTTCGGGCAACGGCTGCTTGGATTGCTTCAGCACAATCCGTGCGATCGCTGGATCGATCCAACTGTTGCCTTCATTGGTGACTTGAAGCGCCTCAACCAGTTTATCGAGGCTGACATCTTTCATGCAGTAGGAATCGGCTCCAGCAGCGAACGCAGCCAGCACCGCTTCTTCGCTGTCGTTTAACGTCAGGATCAAAACCTTGGTTTCAGGCGTTTCTTCATCCTCGAGCCGAGCTGCTTTGAATCGGCGAGTCAGCTCGACCCCATCCATATCGGGCAGGCCGATATCGACAATTGCGACGTCTGGCTTGGATGCTTGTAACAGCTTTAAGCCCTCGGTTGCATTTGCAGCTTCGCCAACTACCTTGACGCCTTCTTTTTGCTGCAGCGCAGTACGCATTCCTACACGAGTCAAATCGTGATCTTCAATTAGGGCAACACGAATTTCGCTCATAATCAATATCTGCAACCTTTCAGGATAGCGAGAAGAATTAGCTAACAACACTTGCTGATTCAGACAATATTAACCTGTAAACAGGTGGGTGGTTAGTCCGTCTTAAACCCCATTTAGTCTGACGTGTCTAATTTTTGAGTGTCTATCTATCTATATACCGATTTTATAGGTATACCGACTTAATAGGAGCGATCGCTCCCAGTCTTGGCAGTTTACTCAAGCTGGCTGGCTAGATCAAGAAATAGCACAGGCCAGAACAATTCGCTCAACGGGTTCAAACCGTTTGAATTTGCTGTTCTATATACCATTAATAGCGGTTTCCTCTGCAAATGACTGATACGATGTGTAAATCCTTAAAGAAAGATTCAGATTGTTACACAAAACGTTAAACATTGTTGTTTTCTAAAATTTCTGACGCTGTGGTGGTGATCTACAAACCCTCAATTTGCGGGTAACAAAACCTGACGTTGTCAATCATTGTCCACCCCTTAGAATGCGTTTAGCCGCTTTAATTCTGGTATTGCAAAAAGACTGGGGGCATCGTACAAAGGGTGGCACCGGGTGATGTCGCTTCGTGCTGGCTAATTGCTGGCTAATTGTGGTATCCCAGGCGCAATATGATATCAATACACACCACTAGCGCTCGCGCCTCATTCGCAATGACGCAGCCTTTAGAGGATGGCTTGCACCATGCATAACTTTTTACCTGTTGCTTATTTTGAAAACCGATTTCTGCCATTTGCTGATGCCAAGCTTTCGATCGCAACCCATGCGTTGCACTACGGAACGGGTGCATTTGGGGGGCTGCGTGGCATTCCCGACCCTCAAAACCCAAGGCAGATCCTGCTATTTCGGCTCGATCGCCACTGCCGCCGACTGAGCACTAGCGCTAAACTGCTGAACTACGACTTACCCGCCGACAAAATTCAAGCGGTCATCACTGATTTTGTCAAAAAGAACCAGCCTGCCACGTCATTTTATATTCGTCCGTTTGTCTACACGTCAGATCTGGGTATCTCACCGCGACTGCACAACGTCGAAAAAGACTTTTTTGTGTATGGGCTGGAGCTAGGCGATTACTTGTCTCCCGATGGAGTGACCTGTCGCTTTAGTTCCTGGTATCGCCAGGAAGACCGCAGTTTGCCGCTCCGGGGCAAAATTAGCGGCGCTTACATCACCTCTTCGTTAGCTAAAACTGAAGCCGTTGAGTCGGGGTTTGACGAAGCCATTTTGATGAACACCCAGGGTAAAGTCAGCGAAGCCTCTGGCATGAACGTGTTTGTGGTTCGTAACGGGCAGTTGATTACCCCTGGTTATGAGCAAGACATCCTGGAAGGCATCACTCGCGACAGTATTTTGACCCTGGCACGAGATCTTGGCATTCCCACCGTCGAACGTCCGGTCGATAAATCAGAACTGCTGGTGGCAGATGAGCTATTTCTCAGCGGTACGGCAGCTCGAATTACCCCGGTTCGTAAACTTGAAATCTACGACCTGCCCACCGAACGACCCATCACCAACCAGTTGCGGGAGACGCTTTCTGCCATTACTGAGAACCGTGACCCCAAGTATCAAGATTGGATCTATAGCATTCCGTTGGATTAGCGATCGCCCGTCAGGCGAGGTTGAAAGATAGACGGGAGTGTAGCCCTAAAGGTGTTGTGCGATTCGCAGCTTGGCCGAGCGCGATCGCCCGTTGCGCTGGATCTCGTCATCGGTGGGCAGAATCGGTTTTTTGGTTAATACCGTTAGCTCTGGCTGTTGGCGCAGCGTGTGTTTCACGATTCGATCTTCCAGGCTGTGAAAACTGATAATGGCAATGCGTCCACCCGGTTTGAGCCAGTTCGGAGCCGTTTTAAGAAATTGCTCCAGCACCTCAAGCTCTTGATTGACCGCAATTCGCAACGCCTGAAACACCCGTGTCGCTGGATGAATGCGTCCGTAGCGGTATTTGGGAGGAACAGAATAGGCGATCGCCTCGGCGAGTTCGGTGGTGGTTTGAAACGGTCGCCGCTCGACAATGCGTCGTGCAATCCGGCGCGACAGCCGTTCCTCACCGTAGGTGAAAAAGATAGTGGCGAGTTTCGTTTCATCCCAATGGTTAACGATTTCGGCAGCGGTAAGCGGCTGATGCTGATTCATTCGCATGTCGAGCGGTGCTGCATGGCGAAAGCTAAAGCCGCGATCGGCAATATCAAACTGCGCTGAACTAACGCCTAAATCGGCAACAATGCCGTCAAACCTCTCGGCTCCAGGAACATAGACCGCAAAGTTGCTGTGATGAAACTGAACGCGATCGCCATATTCCGCTAGCGTGGCCTGAGCCGCAGCCAGCGCCTGGGTATCTTGATCGATCGCCGTGATCTGCACCTCTGGAGCCGCTGCTAAGATGAGCCGACTGTGGCCACCGCCCCCTACCGTTGCATCCAGATAATGACCTCCAGCTTGTATAGCCAGCCCTTCGACTATTTCGTTGCCTAACACCGGAATGTGGGAGAAGGCGATCGCTTCCGTTTGACTCATTGCACTCATTCAGTTACAGGTTATAGCCGCTCCAATAACAGTAGGGCTTTAGACAACAGCGTAGCGCACCGTTTTACACCCGTTGCTGAGGAGCAAAGTCGTAGCGCGGCTCATTTTGCTTCCCAACTGCACCCCACCCAGACTGATTTGACTTATTCAACTTGAATTCAACTTGAAATCGAGGCTACACGGATGGCGCTCTATCCCTATAATTGAGAAGAAACGTAAACACTGAAGTCCATCTAGACTTTTGGTGCCGATCTGCTGAGCGTTCCGGGTGTTTGGTTACAGGCGGCAATTACGCTCCTCCGAACCGTTGGAGACGACCTCCCAAAGCTGAATCGGTGCGGTTGCCAAAACCTTCATAATCGGGAGATTGCTGATTTATGGCAATGCTTGAAACCAAAACCGAACCCATGGTGATTAACATGGGGCCACATCATCCCTCAATGCATGGGGTGTTGCGGCTTATTGTCACCCTGGACGGTGAGGATGTGATTGACTGTGAGCCTGTCATCGGCTACCTGCACCGAGGCATGGAAAAAATTGCAGAGAATCGCACCAACATTATGTTCATCCCCTACGTCAGTCGCTGGGACTATGCGGCGGGGATGTTTAACGAAGCGATTACTGTCAACGCGCCAGAGAAGCTGGCGGGCATTGAAGTACCCAAGCGTGCTAGCTACATTCGTGTAATCATGCTGGAGCTGAACCGGATTGCAAACCACTTGCTCTGGTTGGGGCCATTCATGGCAGATGTGGGCGCACAAACCCCGTTCTTTTACATCTTCCGCGAACGAGAGTTAATTTATGACCTCTGGGAAGCAGCAACGGGTCAGCGGCTGATCAACAATAACTACTTCCGCATTGGTGGTGTTGCCGCCGACCTGCCCTACGGCTGGATTGATAAATGCGAAGACTTCTGCGATTATTTTCTGCCCAAAGTTGATGAGTACGAACGCCTGATCACCAACAACCCTATCTTCCGCCGTCGGGTTGAGGGAGTGGGCACCGTTACCCGCGACGATGCTATCAACTGGGGTTTGTCGGGGCCAATGCTGCGAGCGTCTGGCGTTAAGTGGGATTTACGCAAGGTTGACCACTACGAATGCTACGACGACTTTGATTGGGATGTGCATTGGGAAACGGCTGGCGACTGTTTTGCTCGCTACATCGTGCGGGTGCGAGAGATGCGCGAGTCGATTAAAATCATCAGGCAAGCCCTGAAGGGAATTCCGGGCGGCTCTTACGAGAATCTAGAGGCGCGACGGATTGCAGAAGGGCCAAAGTCCGACTGGGCCAAAAATCCAGACTACCAGTTTATTGCGAAAAAGATTGCCCCGACCTATAAGATTCCAGCCGGGGAGCATTATGTTCGCATGGAAACTGGAAAGGGTGAACTCGGAATTTACATCATCGGGGATGATAACGTCTTCCCCTGGCGTTGGAAGATTCGCGCACCTGATTTCAACAACCTGCAAATTTTGCCCCAGTTGTTGCGCGGGGTAAAGGTTGCCGACATTATGGCAATTTTGGGCAGCATCGACATCATCATGGGATCGGTCGATCGCTAAACAAAACCAGTTCAAGCCGTCATATTGTAACGAAAAAGCGGGTTCAGACCCGCTTTTTTTAATAGCTGTTCTGAGAGGGTGTCTGAGAATGGCTCAACATTCTAAATTAGCCCCCTAAATCCCCCAATTTTGGGGGACTTTGAAACAGAGTTGATTCGGAAGTCCCCGTTCGGCTGAGCGCTCACGTCGAAGCCAAAATTGGGGGATTAGGGGGCGGTTCGAGTTGGAGCTTAGCACTTTTAAGACATCCTCTGAGATCAAATGTGCGACTGGTGCCCCATTACGATTCTGGCAAATACTTGTGCAGCAGTAAGTTCAGCTTTTCTTTGGTGGCGGCGGGTGCTTTGTCGAGCGGCGTAATGATGGCAAACTTCAGGGCAGAGTGAGCTTCCGACGTGGGAGGATTGGCACTTAAGCGACGCACCGTTTCTTGAATCACCCGCTGAGCGTTGACCGCATTCTTCATCAGGTTGCCAATCACCATCTCGACGGTGACGCTGTCGTGATCCGGGTGCCAGCAGTCATAGTCGGTGGACAGTGCCAGCGTGGCATAGGCAATTTCGGCTTCTCGGGCTAGCTTGGCTTCGGGCAGGTTCGTCATGCCAATAATGCTGGCACCCCAACTGCGATAAAGGTTAGATTCGGCCTTGGTTGAAAACGCGGGGCCTTCCATACAAACATAGGTGCCGCCCCGATGCAGAGTGACCTCCGGTAGATTGAGGCTGGCGATCGCCTCAGTCAACACACTAGCCAGGTTTTTGCAAATCGGGTCGCCAAAGGCAATGTGCGCCACAATGCCGTCGCCAAAGAAGGTCGATGCCCGATTTTTGGTGCGATCGATGAACTGATCGGGCACTACCATATCGAGCGGCTTTACTTCTGCTTTGAGGGAGCCAACGGCTGAGGCGGATAGTAGATACTCCACTCCCAGGTGTTTCATCGCATAGATATTAGCCCGAAACGGCAATTCTGACGGGGTGAGGTGATGGTTGCGACCATGACGAGCCAAAAACGCCACCCGCGTGCCTTCCAGCGTTCCCAGGATCAGGGCATCAGACGGGGCACCAAAAGGAGTGTCAACCTGCACTTCTTCTACATCTTTCAGGGCATCCATCTTATACAGACCGCTGCCGCCAATGATCCCAATTTTGACCTGATCCATAACGTTTGCCATTTAAGTTGCAATGCCAAGCTATTCTACCGGGGCTATTCTACCGGGAAACTGGGTTGAACTGGCAGGATTTTAGTTGTCTGCCACTTGCCCCAGGCAAAAGCCAGACGACCCGCGATAATGCTATCCAAACTGAGTCGTAATATCGCCCGTGACAATACAGTCGATCGCCACGCCCTCAAACTCGCCGGGCAACTGAGAGCAGACATCAGACGATCGTACGTAAATTCGCAGCGATCGCTCCCCAATGCCAACTCCGAGTACCCCCGGTTGTTGCCCAAACTGCTGTTTGGCAAGCTGTTTAAGACGCGGTAAATCTGGAGACTCGGCCATCTCGTTTCTCCTCAAATAATCTCGGCCTGGAAACGGGACAACACAGCGGCAATAGGATTGGCAAAGGTGACATCGCGACCGCCTGCAAACAGCAGCCCAACCGGTTGCCGATTCAACGCATCTACAATGAGCGAGCCAGAATCACCGCCCGAACTAAACAACTGCCCCATGCCAATTATGGCTAACTGGTTCTCAAAATTGGCGATCTGGTTTCCTACCACCACTCGAATATCTGCACTCAAATCAACAATGTTGCCAACGGTTTGTAAGGTGGTTCGTCCTCGTTTACGCACCGATTGGTAGAGCGCGGCCTCAATTGGCGGTTGCTGCACTCTGCCAATATCAACAATCTCAGGCAATACATCATTGGCATTCATTACTCTGGCGATCGCGGCATCAATGAAGTTGCTGCGGTTATCAAACTGAATCGGCTCAAAATCTCTCAGTTCTGCGATCGCATCGTTTGCCGTTCCCCCATCAATGGAACCAGGTTGCAAAATCGGATCACCAATTTGAGCCAGATTGGAATTAGCCATAACATGATTGTTAGACAGAATGTAAGGATTATCATCCGGGGCATCAGCCAACCGCAGCAGACATCCTAGCGTTCCAGCCGTGATATTGGGATGACCCACCGATACACCGCAGGGCGTGGGACGAACCAACGCTGTAATATCACCAACCGCAACCACATCGGTTGGCACGCCGTTAATCTCTAGCGGCACTTCTTCACCGGGGGAGAGCGATCGCCGGGGTAACTTGACCCGCACATACACCCGCACGGCTAGATCCGAGTGCACCACACCTGCGGATGTCATCTTCGTACCAAACCCAATGCCCACAACGTTGCTGCCTGCCGGAAGAGCGCTGATCATTGCCGTTTGCTCTTCCTGAACCGACTGAGCCGAGACGCCAAACAGCCGCTCCATCAATTCGGTTTTGTGCTGGCGAGCGGTGTTCAGAAGGTCTGAATTAGCCACAATCATGATGCTAGATTTACCCTATTGAATCTGCGCTGCCCATTCTCCAGGTTGCTTCAAGCGCTCACATCTGTCTCAGTGCCCAATTTGGCGATCGGATTGCAGCAACCATAACCCGCTGTAGGTTACTCCAGTATCATCGGGCTGCACCAACAAAAAGTGGAGTCCTTGGCTGGCAGATAACCGTTCCCTAAAGGTTTGAGCCGCCGCCGCCACCTCACGATCATCGAAGGTAGCCACAATCCAGCGATCGACCAATCCCGCTTCTAAAATCAATCCATCTGGCTCACCAGGAATATAGGTTAACGACACGGGACGAACCTGTTGCAGCCAGCGAGCTAGTTGCATCGATTGCCGCCCGCCATCAATCACTACACCGGGCACCGCAACCGTGGAGGGCACGTTTAAGCGAAGTGGCAACAATGCCTCCGGCATTTCTAAAATAGGAATAGGTCTATGTTGGAAAACGGGAACGAGATCGCCAGCATCGATTGCCGCAAATCGCCACCGTTCTCCCCATAGGGTCTCCGGTAGAGGTGCCGGAGGTGGCTTTTCTAACTCCACTGGCGCGTAGGGCTGCCCCGTATAATTTGCCATCGTGCGGTACTGTTCGGCTCGTTGCTGTAACCAGTGCTTCAAGGTAGGAGTACGGCGGGTTGGCTCTACCGCTATTCCTAACGGTTTACACGCTGCTTCAATTAAACTGAGGGACTGAGGACGAAAAACCTGGATGATATCGGGAAGGGGGCGATCGTCCGCTATGGCCTGCAACTGTGCCGCCAACCAGGCTGAATTGGCCGCCGGTTGCGAACAGAATGCTTCAACATGAAACTCCCCTGCCGCACCACAAACGACCAGTTCCCACAACGCATGGCCTGCATCGTCCTGTAATGGACGACGATAAAAATCAGCTTGCCAAACCTTCATACACTTGCTCTTAGAGGTTGCTTTAAAAGTACCAAACGGGCGGCATTCATCCCCCAAACCCCCAATGCTGGCTTCGACGTGAGCGCTCAGCCGAACGGGAACTTTGAAACAGAACTGGCTCGAAAATCCTTCAAGCCTGGAGGATTTAGGGAGCGGTTCGAGTGACCATCAGCACTCTTTAAACATCCTCTTACGTGCGGCTGGGTTGAGAACCTGTTTTAAAGAAAGTATCATTTGTATCTTCAAGAAACGGCAGATTGAACTATTAGTTATCAGTTAGCCAGCTTAATTCGTGTCCAGCATGACATCAGAAATAAACTTCTGTTTCGTTTAGCAGCACTGATACTGAATGCCTATTTATGATGAAAATGCAGCCATCCAGTCGGCTTGAGCAAACGGCACGACACATCAACGTTCCAGGTCTTGAGGCTTCACACCAATCTATAGATTGCAGCTATTTGCTGCCCATCTCGACTCGAAACACGGCTCTTTAAAGTAATAAGATAGAAGCTTGGCTTGGCTCAAGAGACGAGCCGTTTGGGCAAGCAGGTGGGTTGCGTAGCACGCCATTCGTTAGTCTAAGTTTCGCAGTTCGTTGATACCACTTTTAGAGAGGAAAACAGCAGGTTTTCCGCATCTATCCTAACGTTACAGGTTGATTATGAGTGCCTCAATTCGTTTTCTCATGTGTTCTCCAGACCACTACGACGTGGATTATGTGATTAATCCTTGGATGGAGGGGAACATCCACAAGTCTTCGCGCGATCGAGCTGTTGAACAATGGCAACGTTTATTTCACTTGCTAAAAGAGCGAGTCATCGTTGATCTGGTAACACCGCAAAAAGGTGTACCCGACATGGTGTTTACGGCAAACGCTGGATTAGTGCTGGGAGACAACGTTGTTCTTAGCCGTTTTTACCACAAAGAGCGGCAGGGTGAAGAACCCTTCTTCAAGCAGTGGTTTGAACAACAGGGGTACACGGTTCACGAGTTACCCCAAGATTTACCGTTTGAAGGGGCAGGCGATGCGCTGCTCGACCGGGAAGGCCGCTGGCTGTGGGCAGGGTATGGCTTCCGTTCGGAGCTTGATTCTCATCCCTATCTGGCAAAATGGCTGGATATTGAAGTGTTATCGCTGCGGTTGATGGATGAGCGGTTTTATCATCTGGACACCTGCTTCTGCCCATTAACCGATGGCTACTTGCTTTACTATCCGCCTGCGTTTGATGCCTATTCCAATCGCCTGATTGAAATGCGGGTAGCTCCCGAAAAACGGATTGCTGTGGGCGAGGCCGATGCGGTGAACTTTGCCTGTAATGCAGTGAATGTCGATCGCACCGTGGTTATGAACCAGGCCAGTAATGACCTGAAGCGGCGTTTGGCTGAAGCTGGGTTTGAGGTATTAGAAACGCCGTTAACCGAATTTCTGAAAGCTGGAGGAGCCGCTAAGTGTTTGACGTTGCGAGTAACAGAGCCAATTCAGCCCGAAGTTCACGCCGCGGCGGCGGTTGAAAGCCGCACGATTCGCCTGGAAGGGCACCTGATCGACTCTGGTGTGATGAATCGCACGTTGGATGCGGTCGTTGAAGGGGGCGGCAGTTTCCAAATTTTAAACTTCCAGCTTGGTGTACAGCGGCAAAGTACGTCTGTGGCAGAAGTGAAGGTGACAGCACCCTCCCACGATGTCATGGAAAAAATTATGTCTCAATTAATTGACATTGGGGCTGTGCGGCTACCGCAAGAACTTTCCGATGCACAATTAGAACCGATCGTCCAGGCAGGAGTGGCACCCGACGATTTCTATGTCACGACGATTTACCCCACCGAAGTGCGGGTGAACTCACAGTGGTTGAGAGTACAAAACCAGCGGATGGATGGAGCGATCGCCATTTCTCAAACGTCCAACGGCACGGTAGCTCGCTGCAAGCTGCTGCGCGACCTGGAGATAGGTGAAGATGTGGTCGTGGGGATCGACGGCATTCGTACCGTCCGCAAACCGGAGTTGCGCGAACAACGCAACACCCAACAGGAATTTAGCTTTATGGGTGCAGGCGTTTCCAGCGAACGTCGCGTTGAACTGGTGGTGGAACAAATCGCCTGGGAATTACGCAAAATCCGCGATCAGGGTGGCAAGGTCGTTGTAGTAGCTGGCCCGGTTGTCATTCATACCGGAGGCGGCAACCATCTATCGCAGTTGATTCGGGAAGGGTATGTACAGGCATTGCTGGGCGGAAATGCGATCGCCGTTCACGATATCGAGCAGTCGTTGATGGGCACGTCGTTAGGAATGGACATGAAACGCGGAGTTTCGGTGCGGGGCGGCCATCGCCATCACCTCAAAGCGATCAACCTGATTCGTCGCTGCGGCAGCATTGGTCATGCGGTGGAGCAAGGGGCGTTAACCAGCGGTATCTTCTATGAGTGCATCCAGCATAGGGTGCCGTTCTCGCTGGCGGGTTCGATTCGCGATGACGGACCGTTGCCCGACACTAAGATGGATTTAATTGAAGCCCAGGCCGATTACGCTCGTTTAATTGAAGGAGCCGATTTGATCTTAATGCTGTCTTCAATGCTGCACTCGATCGGCACGGGCAACATGACACCAGCGGGGGTCAAGATGGTCTGCGTGGATATTAACCCCGCCGTAGTAACCAAGTTAAGCGATCGCGGCTCGGTGGAGTCGGTTGGCGTGGTGACGGATGTGGGCTTGTTCCTCAGCTTGCTGGTGCAGCAGTTGAGCCAACTTACCAGTCGTTATCAACTGACTCAAACGGTTTAGTTTAATCTCATCGGTTGAGCAAGAATCCGAGATTAATAAGGGCGATCGCTTGAAGCAATGGAAGCGATCGCCCTTTTGCCGTTAAGGTGGATGGAATAGCTCTCCTAACTTCGTTTCTATTTCTCTGTCAATCCATTCAGGATGTCACGAAGAATTGACATGCCAGTATCGCGTCGCCAATTTTTTACATGGGCCAGCATGAGCGCTGCCGGAGCCGTCATCGCCGCTCCGTTAAAAGCCTTTTACGCTCAGGAAGCAGTGCGATCGCGGCTAGGGGATGGGCGATCGAAACAAGCCAGTCAGTTGATCTTAGAAGACGTGGGGTATGGCGCACTTCAGCCCGACCCGAACGGATTGCTTGATTTGCCAGCCGGATTTCGCTACCACGTTCTCTCCAGAGAAGGCGACATCATGAATGATGGCCATCCGGTGCCCGGTGCTTTTGACGGCATGGCCGCCTTTGCTGATGCCCACGGCAACACTGTTTTGATTCGCAATCATGAACTGCTGCCCGACTCCAGCACCCAAATCGTTGCCCCTGCGGGGAACCAGTACGACCCTCACGCCAAAGGTGGCACCACTACAGTAGTGATAGGGGGCGATCGCACTCTCCTGCGTCAATATACCTCCCTGGCTGGCACCTGTCGCAACTGTTCTGGAGGGGCAACCCCGTGGAATTCCTGGATTAGTTGTGAAGAAGATACATCTACGCCAGCTACGAGTGGATGGATACACCGGAGCCGCGTTTCTAAACCCCACGGATACGCCTTTGAAGTGCCAATTGCAGCAACCGCCGCCGTTACGCCCGAACCGTTGGTGGCAATGGGACGATTTAAGCATGAGGCGATCGCGGTTGATCCGCGTACGGGCGTTGTTTATCAGACCGAAGATCAGATAGACGGATTGTTTTATCGGTTTATTCCACACACACCGGGACAACTACAGGCGGGTGGCGTTTTGGAAGCGCTTTGCATTCAGGGGCGATCGCAAGCCATTACGCGGGCAAACGTTCCCATCGGGCAACCCATGCCTGTGGAGTGGGTGCGAATTGCAGCCGTTGATCCGGTTGAAGATACCGTCCGCATGGAGGGATTTGCCAAAGGAGCCGCCCAATTCTCACGGGGTGAGGGCATCTGCTACAGCAATGGTGAACTTTACTTTACCTGCACCAATGGAGGAAACAGGCCGTATGGACAGGTTTGGCGCTATATTCCCGGTTTAACCGTTTCCGATGGCGGCACCATTGAACTGTTTGTCCAACCCGACAATGCAACCGTTTTAGACTTTCCAGACAATTTAGTCATGGCACCTTCTGGCGATTTGATGATCTGCGAAGACGGCAGGGGCGCTCAGTATGTTGTGGGGTTAACGCCAACTGGCCGACTATACAAGTTTGCTCGCAATGCAATCAATCGTTCCGAATTTGCCGGGATCTGTTTTTCACCAAACGGGCAAACCATGTTTCTCAATATTTATCAGCCCGGAATAACGTTTGCGATCTGGTCGGAACCTTAAGCCAAAAAATTGGTAAGCATTGAAGTTTTAGCTTCAATGCTTACCAACGGTAGGCAAACTATCTCAAGCGAGTATTGCAAGCAAGATGATATGCAGCCTTATTCTTGAGTTACACAGGGTTTCAGTCTGAGCGCTTTTTTATGTGGCAGAGCTTGATTCCAGGAGAATCATTCTGTGTTCACTAAAAATGACAGACAGACTGAGATGTGAAAAACAGATACTTATCACAAATCGATTCAGGAAAACACAAGACTTGCACAACGACTTTCATCAATTAGTCAACTAGCTCTAGACTATTCCCACCACAGAAACGACCACCTTTGAGAGTTTCTCGCCTCCTTCCAAACTAAGCCGCTTAAAGGGAGATCCCTTTTAGAGCTTCGGTCGAGAGAGGGAGCGGCGCTTTCTGCTCCAGGAGATAGCTAAGCTGCCAATGGTAGAAATTAAACCCTATGACCTATTAGTAAGGCAATGCGGCATTTAAATCAAGCCCCTACATAGAATTAGGTTAAATGGCTGAAAGATGGGTATTTGTCATAGGCCAATTGGCTGAATATTTCGCAACATGCTAAGCCAACTAAAGTAATCTATTCAAACAATTGGCTTACTTAAAAGTACGAATCTATCATCATAAAACGGTCAAATAAAAGTCGTTCTCTAAGCCAAAAGGCTTTATCTATTCCGCTCTTTTACTAAGCCAAAAAGCCCATAATTTAAGCCTATTTCTGGCAGACAAACTTCTGTTCAATGTGGGAATTTAGTACTATCCCATTCAGAGAAGAAACTTAAAATGTCTGTCGATCGCGCCGGAAACAGAATTGGTCAAGCTAAATTTATTAGTATTCGTTCCAATTCTTCAACTCGTCAAGAAGATTGGATTGGAGGCGCTGATCGCAAAGACTTCTACGGAATTCGGCTCACCAATCGCAGTAGCCTAACGTTGTCCCTTAAGGGTTTAAAAGCCAACGCAGATTTGCTTTTACACGATCGCCAAGGGAACGTTTTACAAACCTCTAATCGTCCAGGTACGAAATCGGAAACGATTAACCAAACGCTGGAAGCAGGCACCTATTTTGTTCAAATTCGAGCAGGCGCTCGTCAGGAAACATCTTACAAGCTCAACTTGTTTGCCACATCAGTTCAGAGCGGCATCTCTCAAAGCAGTCCCCGGTTTCAAGGCAGCATTACAACGAATTCGCCATCATCGACGGCGACGCCCTTAACATTCTCCCCAGTTCCATTATCCACAAACACCCCTTCTACCCCTTCTGCATCGCCTGAGCCGTTCCCCTCATCGATGCCCGCAACGACCGTCTCTGATGTTAAGACGGCTGATGCTCCTGTCTCCACTTCCCCCACACCGGGTGCGATCGCCCCAGCCCCTACCAGTGCTACTACCCTGTTTGGCAACCCCAAACCCGGCTCATCCTCCACATCACTCATTCCTGACTGGTTTGATCGCAACATTCAGGATGCCGAGCTAAAGGCGATCGCTCGTTCTCGCTTTGCAGACAACCGTTTAGACCGTACCGATGTCGTTGATATCCTGCGAAACGCCAAAGATGGCAGCAAGATCGATAAAACTGAACTGACCGATCTTCGCACTCTGGTGAACAGCGCATCCTATTTGCAGATTCCAGACTATGTGCGAGTGCTGGCAGATAAGGTTGTCAACGGGAACGTGGCGAACGAACACTACAAGGGCGATCGTTTGGGCAATCTGGTCGCAGACAGCCTGGATACGCACATGGAAAAGCTAATTGATAAATGGTTTTTGGGAGGCGATCGCCCTGCAACCTCTTACACCTACCGCTCGACCAGTGGCGCGTTGTTCCAAAACGGCATCGACTACCGTGATGTTGCTCAGGGAACGCTTGGCGACTGCTACTTCCTGGTGGGACTGACAACCACTGCCTTTCGCTCGCCTGAGATGATTAAAAACATGTTCATCGATAATGGCGACAACACCTACACCGTTCGGTTGTATAACCAGGGCGTTGCCGACTATGTAACGGTCGATCGGTATTTGCCCACCAACTCTGCCGGACAATTTGTTTACGCGCAGGGAAGAGGCACCTCGTACAGCAGCACGTCTAATGAGTTGTGGGTGGCCTTGGCCGAAAAGGCATATGCTCAACTGAACGAATCGAAGTGGATTGGGCAAGATGGAACCAACTCTTACAACGGCATTGAGATCGGGCACTCGGCTGTCGCCCTGACTCAAATTACAGCACGAAACGCGGTGTACAACGAGCTGACAACCGCCTCAACAGACAGCAAAGCCATCCAGGCATTCAACTCAGGACAACTCATCACCTTTGGCACTAAAGGTGAGGGTCAGATCGCTTCTAATCTGGTTCCTGGACATTCCTATGCTCTGGTAGACTACAACTCGTCCACGCGAACGTTTACACTTTTCAATCCCTGGGGAGTCGATGGGGGATACTACAAGTCAACCTATGCGCCTGGATTCGTGAAACTCACCTGGAGCGAGATTACAGCTAACTTCAATGAGCAGGTCTACACCACAGCTTGAAATATGGGTTGACAAGCAGGCTGCTGGGAAGCATCTATTCCAACGCCTGGTTAACTGAGCAATGTTCCTGGGTTGGTTTTTGAGCGTTTTATCGGTCAATTAGCCATAACCGTACGCAGCGATACAACTCGATCGCCCGTGTCTTGTTATAACATGTGACGTTAAGACGGGGGAACAGCGTATGGATCGTGAGCCGATTCAGTTAACAGCCGAAGCCATTGAGCGCTTCCATCGTGATGGTTTTTTGGTCGTTGAGAACCTGTTGGATGCAGATTTAGCCAGGCGGGTGGGCGATCGCATTGAACCCTTATTTCACGGTAAGTTTGAAACCGGAATTTATCCCGACGAATGGCATTGGCGTGCCGGGTTGAGCTTGCCCGATGTCACCCGCGAAATTTGCAATGCCTGGAAAAGCGATTTGGCGATCGCCAGTATCGCCCTCTCCGCCGAAATTGGACGCTTGAGCGCTACGCTAGCTGGCTGGAACGGCGCACGAATTGGGCAGGACAGCGTTTGGATGAAGCCTGCCGGAGCCAAAGAAGTGGCGCTTCATCAGGATGGCACCTACATCAGCTACATTGACCCACCCGAAATGATTACCTGCTGGATTGCCCTGGATGATGTCACCGCCGAGATCGGCACGATTGAATATGTGCCGGGGTCGCACCAATGGGCATTAATCACACAGATGGGCGAGTTTCACGCCCCCCACTCTGATTACCGCAGCGCTATGCACCGAGCTGCCGCAGAAGCCGGAGTAACGAACCCAACAGTGGTGCCAATTGAAATGGCGGCTGGAAGTTGCGTGATTCAT
The DNA here is from genome assembly GCF_015207605.1 of Oculatella sp. LEGE 06141. GTDB lineage: Bacteria > Cyanobacteriota > Cyanobacteriia > Elainellales > Elainellaceae > Oculatella. Next base: position 14,855 of record NZ_JADEWO010000019.1, on the reverse strand, counting down.
CACGGTAAGACCTGGCATGGGTCAGACAAAAACCGATCGCCCGATCGCACCCGTCGCAGCCTCGCTGTTCATACCCTCAGTTCTGAAGCCCAATTTCAACCCACTGGAGCCGCCTACATCTATGGGCGTTACAAGCGGGTGGGTGATACCACGATGGATGAAAACTTTTTCCCCATTTTGTGGACAAAGGACGGGTATCGATCGCCCCACCTGGCTGACTATTGCGACGATGCCATTGTGCGATCGCATCATCGGCAAACGGTTGGAGTTTAGGGAATTGAGATTTCCACCCATTACTTCATCTGCCAATTTACCCGCCAATTCACCAGACGAAGCGACCTATGGGCATTTATGAATTTTGCTTTCCAACAACCATTCGGTTTGGGGCAGGGTCGCGGCATGAAATAGCCGATGCGCTAAAGGCAGCAGGGGTTCAACGTCCGCTATTGGTGACCGATCGCGGCGTTGTGTCTCTTGCTTTCTTTGAGGAAATGCTGCACTCGTTCAAGTCGGCTGGCTTGCAAGCGGCTAGCTTTAGCGACCTGGAAGGCAATCCCGTTCAGTCGCACGTCACTGCTGGGGTGAGTGTTTTTCAGGCGCATGAGGCAGATGCGATCGCAGCCGTGGGTGGCGGTGCCGCAATGGACGTGGGAAAAGCGATCGCGCTCATGGCACACCATCCGGGCAACCTGTTTGATTACGAAGACGGCAAGCCGGATGCTCGTCCGGTCGATCAACCCATTCCGTATCTGGTTGCGGTACCTACCACCGCTGGTACCGGCAGCGAAGTGGGGCGCAGCAGCGTCATTTCCGATGACGACACCCACGCCAAGAAAATCATCTTTTCGCCGCACATCTTGCCCAAAACGGTCTTTGCCGATCCAGAATTGCTGCTGGGGTTGCCGCCTAAAATTACAGCGGCTACGGGTATGGATGCGCTGACCCATTGCGTTGAAGCCTATCTTGCCAAAGGATATCAGCCCATGTGTGACGGCATTGCCCTGGAAGGCGTGCGGCTGGTGGCGAAAAGCTTGGCAACCAGCGTACACAACGGTACTGATTTGAACGCTCGCAGCGATATGCTGGCCGCTGCCATGATGGGGGCGGTTGCCTTTCAAAAGGGGTTGGGTGTAACCCATTCCTGTGCCCATGCGCTCTCGACGGTGTATGACGTGCATCACGGGTTAGCCAATGCGCTGATGATTCCCTACGCCATGCAGTTCAATTTGGCAGCCGTTCCGGAAAAGTTGGCAATGTTGGCAGCAGTGGTGGGGGTGGAGCCAACGGGCGATCGCTTTATTGACTGGCTGGAAACGTTAAAAGCAGAGGTGGGGATTCCCAAAACGCTCTCGCAAATTGGAGTGGCAGAGCACAAGGTTGATGAACTGGTGGCGGTGGCCTATGCCGATGGCTGTCATCCTCTCAACCCTCGCGCCTGTAGTGCGGCTGATATTCGCAGTATTTACCTGGCGGCTCTGTGATGAACTGTGATGGACTGTGATGGATTGGGTTCTGGGTTCAGCTCGCCGTTAATTTTGCCAGGAGAGGCAGCTCAATTTGAAAGGTGGAACCCTGATCTAACTGGCTTGTTACCGTGATTTTTCCGGCATGAGCCTCAACAATTTGCTGGACGATCGCCAACCCTAAGCCAAAGCCACCCGTATGGCGCGATCGCACCTTATCTGCTCGATAAAAGCGCTCAAAGATATGGGGTAAATCGCTGTCTGCAATGCCAACCCCGCTGTCTGTAATTTGCATGATGGCTCGTTGCGATCGCAAGCAGGCTTTAACGGTAACAGTGCCACCATCGGGCGTGTAGCGTAGGGCATTGCTGAGGAGGTTGGCAATGGCTTGGCGCAACAAATCTGGCTCTGCTTTGAGCAGCAGCGGTTGGTCTGGCAGGTCAGCCACCAGCGTGATGTCTTTGATGGCAGCCTGGTGGCGAAACTCGTTGAGCAGCGATCGCAACACCTGAACTACATCAACCGATTGCAGCGAACCCGGTGCCAATCGTCCTTCATTGCGTGCCAGAAACAGCAAATCGCCGACCAGTTTTCCCATCGATTCGGCTCCTTTGACAATTTTTTCCAGCCGAAACTGCTGCTCTTGCGGCTCGGCAGGACTCATCAACCCAACGTGGGCATGGTTGACGATCGCCGCCAGCGGTGCCCGCAGTTCGTGGGATGCATCTGCCGTAAAGCGCTGAAGCTGGCTGTAGGATTGCCGAATCGGCTGCATGGCTAATCCACCCAGAAACCAGCCTGTGAGGGCGATCGCACCCAGGGCAACGGGTACACCAACCACCAGAAATAACCGCAATTGCCACAGGTCGTTTTCCACCGGAGTGAGGGGCATGGCCACCTGAAGAAACCCAATCAATACCCCGTTTTGCAACACGGGCAAGGTAAGCTGCCGCAGCCGGACAAACGGCACGGTTGAGGTATAGCTCTGCAAGAAAGCCAGTTCGCGATCGCCCTCTACAAGGGTTTGAAACCCCAGTTTGCTTTCTAACCGCTGTGGTGGAATGTCTCCCGAAAATTGAATTAACTCCCGTTCAGGGCTATACCAGCGGGCAAACACCAGGGTCGTACTCAGGGGTAGGGCATCACTTCCCAAAATTGGCACGTTTTCTAGATCCACTCGCCGCCGATCCTGGTAATTTCCGTCTTCAACACCCGCTGCCATAAACTGACAGATATCGTATAGCCGTCGATCAAATGCCTGCACCTGGTCTTTGGCTTCCAGAAAGTAAAGCACACCTGCAAAGATGATCAGGATGCTTCCCATGGAGAGCGTAAACCAACAAGCAAGGTCTTGACGACTGCGGTTGAACATGAAAATCGAGATTTAAACTCACTAACTGGGGTTGATGCACTTGAGCCTGTACTGAAGCTCAACTTCATGCATATTAAGCTGTAAAGCAAAGTAAGCAGACCCACATTGAAGAGCGATCGCCTCTGCCCCTTAATTACAGCCATTTTCATTTGCATTCACCACGCCTCAAACCCTACACCCATCTTGGCGAGACTGTGGCTGACTCGATTGAGAACTGCTGTAAGCCTATATCTGAACTGTTACAGTGAGAGCGTGAGGAAGATATAACCAGCGCTACAGCAGTGCCCGAACTCGTTCGAGCAGGTCTGAAAACTTAAATGGCTTCATCAGGTAATCATTTGCGCCATATTGAAAGCCAAGTTCTCGATTTTGCAAACTGTCTGAAGCCGTCAAGATCATGATAGGCAAGTGATACCCCTCGTGGCGAAGATCTTGAAGCACATCAAATCCGTGGCGATCGGGCAGCATCAAATCTAGAATGATGAGATCAAACGGCTCATTGCTGGTTAAATGCCACGCTTCCCAACCATCCTGAGCAACCGTGGTAATGAATCCTGCCTGCCGCAACCCTTTCTCTAAAAAAGCAGCGATTCGCGGTTGATCCTCAACAATTAAGATGCGGTTCATCTTGTTGAAATTCGGCTGCATTAAGTCAACCGTTTGATGACTCGATCGCCCCTGGTTTTGCTTTACCCTGCTAACCAAAGGATTGGCTAAGGGATTGGTGGTGGCGATCGCCATCACCGTTGAATAGTTGTTGCTCATCTCTATGCCCATTTCAACTTGAAACATAGCGAATGCCTCTAAGGGCGTAGCACCCAGCAGGTCAACCCTGAAATAAACTCAGATGTCTTGCCCGTCGCTTGCTTCCCGCAGGGTTATGCCACGTCCCTATCAGCACCTCTGACATCAGGTGCCAATCTATCAGCAGTTTAGTCGTCTACAACCAGCGTTTCACCGCTTTCTAGCGTAATGGTGACTGCATCAAATTCGTTGTTGTCATACTCTCCAACGACGGTAATTTGATCGCCCGCTGCCAGGTTGGCCTGCCGCAACACATCATCATCTGCATCGACGCGAATTTCTTGAGTGCCGTCGTTGATGATAACGTCATCGTCTTCTACGCGGACAACTTCACCGGAAATGGTTACCGAGTTGGGATTTTGAGCCGTTTCCGTATTTGTCTGCGGTTGCTGGGCCGGAGGGCTAGCTTGAGTCGTGGGGACGGGTTGAGCCGTTTGGTCTGCCGCAGGCGTACAGGCCGCCAAAGCCGCGATCGCCAAACTGGTTAAAAGAATGATACGTTTCATGGTGGTTCTCTCTAGAATCTATACATCGAATGGAGTGGTCTGTGCCTATTCCTAAGAGGGTGTCTGAGAATGGCTCAACATTCTAAATTAGCCCCCTAAATCCCCCAATTTTGGGGGACTTTGAAACAGAATTGATTCGGAAGTCCCCGTTCGGCTGAGCGCTCACGTCGAAGCCAAAATTGGGGGATTAGGGGGCGGTTCGAGTTGGAGCTTAGCACTTTTAAGACATCCTCTAAGAATGAAGGACAAACATCACACCAAGTTCACAGTGATTAGATTACAGGTAGACGATCGCCTCGTTCACTACCGGATGATATACGTCTCTACAGTACCGAAGCGATCGCCAAATCCCAGTGATGAGTAGAGTTTGCTCATTCCCTTTCGGGTGGAGCAAGGCGATAACCCATGCCATAAATCGTTTGTAGCCACTCGTCTGCACCGACCGTCTGTAAGCGCTGCCGCAAGCGGTATACCAGTGTGGCCACCGCTTTGCTCTCCGGGAAGGTATTCCACTCCCACAGCGATTGCTCAATTTGATCACGGCTTAACACTTGTTTGGGATGGCGCATCAGGTATTCCATAAGCTGAAACTCCCGTCCGGACAGCGAGGCCGTCGTACCTTGCCGCTCTAGCATGAGAGTCGTGAGGTGAAGCTGAAGGTCATCAAGATGCAGGCTGTCTCCTTGCCACAGGGGCGATCGCCGTCCCAGTGCCCGCACCCGTGCCAGCAGTTCCATTGCATTCACGGGTTTGACTAAATAATCATCTGCCCCCACATCCAGCCCCGTCACTTTATCGGCGATCGCGTCTCTGGCGGTCAGCATTAAAACAGGAGCGGTCTTCCCTGCCTGGCGGAATTGTTTGCAGAGGTCAATGCCGCTAACGTTGGGTAACAGCCAATCCAAAATTAATAAATCGTAGGGTTTGGCATAAATTAGCTGTTGGGCGATCGCACCATCTTCGACACCATCCACCACATGCCCCGATTTGATGAGAACGGTGCGAAGCGGCTCTAATTGTTCCGGGTCGTCTTCCACCAGTAGAATTCTCATATCGTACCTAGACTACCCTTTTCTACATCACACTGGCGTTTTACAGCCTTCTACATTCTCATGCTTAAATCTTCCTGGCGATCGTCTTTGAGCAGATTGAATTTAGCCGTTTGGTTGCCGCTGCCTCTGGTTGGGCTAGGGTTCCTATTGGGCACCGGCTGGATTACAGAACGGGTTATGTCTCATGCTTATGAAACAACGGTTCAGCTCCAGTCAGATGAGCAGCCTCAGGTTAACCTTTCTCTCACGGTGCGGATTGTGGCGATCGAAGCAGAAATTGACCGACGAGAAGACGTAACCGAAGTCACAGTGAAAACCAGCGACTCTATTTTGCGAGAGCTAGAGATGGATTTTCCGGTGACGGAGTTTGCTGAGGTGGAAGATGCGCTGGTGCAAGAGTTGGGACTGTCCCGCGAGCTAGTCAAGCGGCTGACGCGCTACCGCATTGACTAAGATGCTCCCATTGGGATAGAGCGATCGCCATGACCTCTACATCAACCCTCAACATCTAAGACAAAAGCTAGACGACGGATTAACACAACGGTGAAACAATAAGCGAACCGCTGGCGAGGATTCCCTTTCTAGCACGCTGGGGTCGAATCGGGTGTTAAACAGCGATCGTCGTGGCATTAACCATGATAGTGTTGACGTGATGGCGTTGCATGAACGCCTGCTGTTCCCCTGTTGCTGTGGTCAAGTGTTGAATGGTTTATTGGCCGTTAAAAGATGACAGAGTTGCAGCAGGGTTCAAGCGTCAAACTGTTGGGTGCAGGGCGATCGGGGCAGGTCTTTTTGGTCGATTCCCACCAGGGCAACGTTGCCCGCAAGATATTCTTTGAAGACAAAATAGCCACGTTCATTCATTACATCTTTTTTGGCGCGCCCAATCCCTATGTGTGGAACGAAGGGGCGATCGCATGCGCCTATTACCGCAGAAAAATTCTTAAAGAGCTGGTTCTCTTTTGGTTTGACGGAACGCTCGATGTAGCAGACGCGATCGCCACAAAATGGAATCCTGCCTTCAGAGCCTATCAACTCGATACCCAATTTATCTCAGGCAAACACATTGCTTTGCAACAACCGTTCCAACCGCACCAGCATCAAGAGTTAGATACTTTGTTGGCCGTGATGCAGCGGCTGCAACAGCATTTAATGGCCGCTGGGTTTGATGGGTTGCTCTGGCAAGCGGGCAAAGGCAGCCCCTCTGCTTTGAATAACTTCATGATGCAAACCGCTACGAACAGAGCGCGATCGTTTGTGTGGATCGATATGGAATCGGGGGTGCCTGCCCTGTTTCCGCTCAACGTTTTAGAGTTATTCCGGTTTTACCTGCCCAAATCCATTTACTATCGTCGTGCCTTGTTTGATGATGTAAATACGCAGCAGTTGAGGCGGTATGTTAAGGCTTGCCAGGCCGATTTAACAACCGCGATCGGTCAGGAACAATACGTCACTCTGTTAAGGTATATCGCTCAGTTGGCGCAGTATCAGCAGCAGTGGAAACAGATGAGGCGGGTCGATCGCAGCATTCAATATCAGCTCAAACGAGGATACATCACTGACGAGCAAGCCCGTTGGTATACGCAACATCCACTAGCCTGGTACGCACGCGAATTCGACCGATTCGTGGCCGTTTGCTTCAAAAAGCTGCTGATTGAACTTCCCCTAACACTCTTTAACAAACTGCTATCGACTCACTACCGGAAGCTGCTGCTGAAAGTATATTGTCTCATTACCTCCCAACGCTATCGGTTGGCGATCGCCAGAGAGTATGTTGCAGCCAGAATTGAGAAATGGCATCACCGCAACCAGTTAAACGATGATGAAGCTGATCATTTATTGCAGCGGTTGAACAGTGAGAAGGCGAGCGATTACCTGAATGATTTCAGCGTCCATCTTGGCCTTAAACTGTCGATCAAAGGTTTGGAGTATGTATTAGTTCCACTACTGTATGCCGTAGGATTCATTGATGGACTGATGCTGATGGTATGGCTAGTTGCAGGTGGGCCAGTGCATCGAACCCTGTATACAGTAGTTCGAATGATTCAAGCCGCATTCAACAGGCAAGAGATCCCGTGGGTGGCGTTTTGGGTTGGCCTACTGCCAACCGTTGGGTTTGTCGCGTATCCGGTGCAACTCATTTATTCAGCCGCTGGTAAGCAAAGCAAAATTGCTCAGTTTATTGTGTATGACTTCTTGACCAGGGTCGGTGAAAAAATTCCGGCATGGGGGGGGGAAGACACATTAACCGAGCATTTCTTTAATCATTGGGCCAGCCGAGTGATTCGTTTCATTGCAGCATTGGGTCGCAGGTAAAGGGTTAGTTGCCTGTCACAGTGTTCTGTGGAGTTTGGGGTTCACAGCGTTCAGGCTGACATTCATGGCGTTGCCGGATGAAGCCGTGGGCGGTTATCTGCGATCGCATCCGATATCCTCCAACTCTGAGAAACTTTGAAGGTTCGGACGCTTCCAGGGAGGCAATAGGGTCAAATCCATACCCCGATTCAGCAACGCCTGTTCATTCAGGGTGGGGTGAGTTACGATAACCCATCCTGAACCAGAATCAGGTGTTTGAGAGTTTTGCCAATCAGGTATTTGCCCCACAGGTGCCGAAATGTCATCAAACGCAGTTTTTTGTAGCAAACGCTACAGAAAGTTTTTTATAATCGTTTGGTAGAGACAAACGCAATTTACCCCTACGATTTAATAGAAGATTATGGCTCACGTACTCCGCCCCAATTCCTCTCGTCTCCTGGCTCGCCATCAGGACAACATGATGGCCTCTCTGGCTCACCGACTGGAAGTAGCCCGAACCGCTAACAATAGTCAGCTCGTTGCTCTGTTAGAACAGGAGCAGCGGCAACTGACCTCTAACACTGTTCGCAACAACATTGCGCCATTTCGCAAAACCGCGCCCCTGCCCACATCGCTGCTGAGCTGGTTGCAGACAGCTAGCCAACGCCTCGCTAAAGCCTTCTCCCGCCGCTCCGAGCTGAACGTGTGTGAGTTTGTCAATGGCAGCGATCGCTGGTGGTATGCTGTTGATCCACAAACAGGTCGCTATGTCTATGCCGATTCTGAAGCAGAGTTGCGGCTGTGGATTAAAGAAAACTATCCGGGAAAATAGTCAGCGTTCTGGTTCCGCTGGCTGCTTGCCAACCCAGTGCAGCCAGAGCCAGCCAGCTACAGACTGGATAGCGGTAGCCGAATGATAAAGGTTGCGCCTTGATTAACGGTGCTGCTGACCGCGATGCTGCCTTGATGGGCTTCCACAATTCGCTTCGCAATGGCTAACCCCAGCCCGGTACCACTTCCCTGGCGAGAAGGGTCTGCTGTATAAAATTGCTCGAAAATGCGGGAGAGCTTGTCTGGGCTGATACCTACCCCCTGATCTTGAACGGTGACAACGATGGATTTACCATCCCTCTGCCCCGAGATAGAAATCTGCGAGTTGGGTTTGGAGTGTTTAATCGCGTTGTCTAGAACGTTTAAGAAGGCTTGCAACAGCCGTTCTGGGTCGCCCTCTACCCGCAGATCGGCAACATTGAGTTGAGCGCTGATCTCTAGAGCTTGCATTCGCGTTTCCATTGCCCGTACGGCTCGCTCTAGTAATGGTTGTAGCGAAAGCACTTGCTTCTCTAGGGCAGTTGCTCCTGCTTCCAGTCGCCCCAGTTCCAGCAAATCGTGAATCAGCCGGGATAAGCGCCTAGTTTCGTCTTCTACCGTTTGCAGGAAGCGATCGCGCAGTTCTGGCTCGTCTTTCGCCCCTCGCCTCAATGCCTCAACGGTGACTTGAACATTGCTAATAGGCGTCCGCAATTCGTGAGACACATTCGCCAGGAATACGCGCCGTTCCTGATCTAACGAAGCCAGGCGCTCGCTCATCCGGTTCAATTCGTAGGCTAACTGATCTAGCTCGTTACTCTGGTGAATGGTGAGGCGATCGCCAAAATGCCCACTCCCCAGGCGAATCGCAAAATGTTGCATGGTGCGAATGGGTTTCGACAGACTGCGAGCCAGCCAATTACTAATTAAAGTACACAGCAAAATCGTTAGACCCAGCGTGCCCAACACTGTCCAGATGACGCTGGCAAACTGGCTTTGAAGCTGCTCCAATGTGATCGACATGCGGAGAACACCCCACACCTGCCCCTGCCGCAAAATCGGTCGTGCAATGTAGAGGCGATCGTCGTCTGACAGCACCCCTTTTGCCTTGCCTTGCATAACCTGACCGTTGAGTGCCGTTCTCACCCCAACGACCTCACCCCAGTTGACAACCTGTTGATCTAGCTGAGGACTAGAAGTTGCCAATAATACCCCTTGAGCATCGAAAATGCGAAGCGTCATGGTTTCTGCCGCACCATAGCGCTGCACCAGCAAATCAATGCGCTCAAGGTCTTCCTGCTCTACCTCATCGGCAATACTTTCGGTGAGGGCTGCACTCCAGTCGTTCAGGTCAGCCTGTCTGGTTTGAATAAAGTAGGCGTAAAAAGACCACAGGACATAGGCCGACAGGAGAGACGTGCCCAACGCCGTCAACAGCAGATAGGTTGCCAGCAGTTGCGTGTGAATGGAGTTCCACTTAATTTTGGCAAACGGCCAACGCATCTCGAACCCAGGCTAGTCGGTGGTTTGGCGATCGCGCAACACGGTTTCAATGCGGGTCAGCAAGTCGTTAGTGTCAAACGGTTTGGTGACATAGTCATCGGCACCTGCTTCTAAACCCCACGCTTTTTCAATATCCTGGTCTTTAGCCGTTAGCATCACAATTGGCACATCAGAAAAGGCTCGAATTCGCCAACAGACCTCCATGCCATCGATCTGCGGCAACATCAGATCGAGAAGGATGACATCAGGTACCTGTTTGTGAAACTGTTTGATAGCGTCGGCTCCATCGGCAGCGGTGGTTACGTCGTAGCCTTCTTTCTCCAAGGCGTACGTCAGGCTTTCCCGTAGAGGAGCTTCATCATCTACTAACAGAACATGGGGCATGGCTGATCTACTGAACATCGACTCTGGATCAACGACTATTGTATCTCTCTGGCCGTGTAAGAACACATATTGAATCACTGGATCAAGTTGCAGAGGTTGTTCCCACTCACTTCCAGCGGTTATTACCCTTTGTCGAAGCACTGAGCATAAACTGGCTCTTGGAGAAGCTGAGGCGATCGCCCCTAATCACTTGTCTCCACCATCACCTTCTGGAACGGTTGCAACTAACCCGATCGCCTCAAAACACAGTCTACTTCGATCGAGACTGTGACGTTTTGGATAAGCGCGATCGCCTTCAATGATCAGTGCAAGACCTTTGTGCGAAGCCAGATAACGTTCCGGTTGAGCAGCAACAAGCCGAATTGAAACAAAGCACGAAAACTTTATTCGTCTGCTCCAACCGGGTTGTTAGCTGGATGGCGCTGGGCAATCTGCATTAATAAGCGCAATGCTTCATTAACAGCATCGTCGTTCGGAAATGCCAGAGCTACATCAGGAGCTAGAAGAACAAGATTGGTTCCTGCTCGATAACGCTCAACATATTTTCCTCTAATTCCTCCCGCTAACTGAGAAAAATCATACTCAGGTCGTAACTCGTCGTCCATCTCATTATCAACTTCCTTCTTCATAAAATCTCCGCTCCTGACGAGTGGCTTTTCGGGCACTGATGATGCGTACTTTTTCTCCTCGGTCGGTGTGAGATACGATCAAAAGCTGCCCAAACCTGGACATACCAATGATAACGTAACGGCTCTCGCCAACTGAATGATCTGGATCTGGAAATGTGACTGATAGCAAATCGTTAAAAACAGTAGCAGCTTCCTCAAAGGAAACATTATGTTTCTCGTAGTTCAAATTTGCTTTATCTGGATTCCATTCAAATTTCATCCACAATCACTCACTGCCAACTATCCTCGAAGTCTAGCAGCTAATCCTTCTTCAGTCAGTTTAAGGGCAAGCTTCTTCTTTACGCAAAACTTTAACAAAATGTCCTGAAGCCCGCTCGAACAGAACATCAAATTCGCTGTTTGGCATTCTTAAATCAACTGAAACCAATTGAATAGGAAGTTCTTGCCGACCTCCACCATTTGTTAATCCGATACCAGCGCAAAGAATTATTGTGATCTCTCCGCCCCGTAAACAACCTAAAACTTTTGCTGGATAACGCCAATACTTAGACATTTTCGGTAGCAAGTAGATAGCCAGCTAACGGTTGTGTTCAGCGGCGGCTAGAAACCTTTGCATCTCACCAATAACTCTGTTCCGTCTGCTGCAACACGGTTGTGTACGCCCAGCATGGGCATGAATCAATGGGGTGAAAGTCCCCTGTAGGAGAACCAACGTCCAAATGATCCAAACGATCCGAGTGACGACAACTACTAGCTTAAGGCAAGGGCAAACCCGCGAGGGAATGTCTGGAGGAAGCCAGCGGCAAAGCTGCAAGCTGACGGACAGAAATGCCATAGAAGGCCGAGACCCTCAGGATGAGTTGGCACAACACAACGAAATCCACTGGTTCAAGGGGCACGGTAAATGGCGCAGTTGTGCAGTGAAGGTTCATGTTCTTATCTGGGGAGATCTGCCCAAATGGCGGTCTGGTGATTATGGGAGTCTGACTGAGGGCCATCTCGAAAGGGATGGACAACCCACAGAACCCTACGGTCATTCAGGCAGCGCGTCTGGTAGAAATGCTAGGCGTGATTGGGCAGAAGTCAGCAGAGGTCATAGTAGTCAAACGCTTAGCGTAATGGGTGAGATAAGGCGAAGGACCGAACTTCAAAGAGCAGGGAGGAGTCGCAAAGCTCGGCGAGGCGATGAACCCGGATGGGGGAGCCATCAGTCGGCGCTTAACTGCGTAGCCGACCCTGGACATCAATTCTTTGGAATTGAGCTGTCTAAACCTCTTTGGGGAAACGCCCCTTGCGGACCCGCATGAGGGGTGTTGTGGGGACGGGGAGGGAAAACCTCCCTGTTACCCGATTATGCTTTGACTAAGTAAAATACTCAAAGGGTTAGTAAGGCTTCTCATAGATCAGCAACATCAAGGAGTATCTCAATTCGCTTCTTTTTCTTTTCAATCATTCTGGCAATAAATTCTTCATAACTTTCCGCTGGATAATGAGGATTTGGAACAGATTTATATTGACTAGCAAGATCTTTAAGGGTAGAACCCAATAGCCCCAGTTGGGAGCTTATAAACCCTGTAGGAATGACATAGCTAGATTTGAGTAGCCCATACAGCATCTCAAGCTCTTCTATGTGTGTTCTTAAATCAATCTCATTCCTGGATGAGTAACCTGTTTCAAGCCGCTTATTAATAACATTCTGTAGCTCTTGATAATTTGCTTCTTCGGTTGAAGTGCCTCGCCTCACATAAATTTTATTTTTTTGAATTCCTTCACCTTCTGCCATTGAGATAAAAGGCAAATGCTTAGGATCAGTTCCAACAAGAATTACTTGAAATTTCTTCCCAACTATTTTGGGATATTCAGAAGCTTCATATGTAAAGTCTAAAATTTCTACCCTATCTGACAATACATTAGGTAGAAACTTCTGAGTTCCTTTAACAATCTCAGCTTTGTCCTTTAAATTTTCTACTCCTGTTGCCTCTAGCGTTTTATCCTCTTTCTCAGCAACTCCAACAACTATGCAGCCCCCGTCCGAGTTAGCTAGACCCAAAATATGTCGAGCTATTTTTGAAAGGCTTGACCAGTCTTCCTTAAAGTCAAGATGGGAAAATTCTCCAAGATTGTCTCGTATTAAATCTCTGAATTTATCGCGACTTGGGTTTTCGTAAAACTTAGCAAATTCTTCTTTAATTCCTTTCGGTTGAGATTTTGATGAGGTTGTCATGCTTGTAGAGGAAAAATATACATCCAATTGTAGCTACATTTCTGATTCAGGTTACTGATCCTAATTAACCCTTACTAGTGGATTAGAAGCATAACGTTCGTGGTCAGCGGCTGCCGATCACTTTTGCTACATCGCCAACGGCTTGCAACAGTCCGCTGCGCCACGGTTGTTAGCTTGCTGGCGGTTGAGTATTCTTGCACTTACTAAGAAAAGTTTCATAATGCTTACTAAGAGCATTTCGATCTGGTACAGCGTTTTGATCCTGCGGTAAAGTCAGTTTCCGACCAGCCAAGTCTTGGTAACAGGTACTGACAAGTCTAGGGGCAATTACTACATCAAAGGTATCCGATTGGATTGACAGTAGATGCAAATCAAACAGAGTATGTATGTCAGCTCTGAGCGGTAAACCATTTGTTGGGTGATTAGTTTCAGTTCCTTGATATGGGATGATATGTGCTGCTTCAATAGCTGACTCTACATCGCAATTAGTTATTGGACATCGACCACCGTAAGATTTCAGTAACTTACGCCGAAATTCAGCCTGTCCCTGTCTCTGTACAATGGAAGCTGTTATTCGTCTTCTAGCATCTTCAAGAGTCTCAGCATCAAAATACCCCTCAGATTCAATTTTCTGACGCTCAGCAGCTAACTCAAATTGCTCAGAGTTTTGGTCAATTGGTATTACACGCTCTAACGTTGGAACACTCCACACCTTAACTAGACCACCATCTTCGGTAAACGCAGTTGCATCTCCACTAGCCAGTAATTTCCCATCAGTACTGAAATTCATACTAATTGGCCACTTGAAATCTAAGTATTGCAACTTTTCGCTGCTTCTTAGGTTCCATATCTCAATCCCATTGCGTACTTCAAAAGCTAGAAGTTGACCAGTAGGATCAATTGCAAAGCATCTAGTATATTCGGACTGCTCAGCTAGGCTTTGTTGTATTTCTCCAGTCTGTACATTCCAGACTTTGATACCACCGCCACCACTACTAATTAGACTACTACCATCTAGAGTGAAGGCAACTGTGCCAATGTTACTAGAGTGCCCCTCTAAGATATGCAACTGCCTACCCGAATTGACATCCCATAATCTAACAGTATTGTCGTTACTTCCACTAGCCAAGGTTTGACCATCAGGACTAAAAGCAAGAGTATTTACTCTAAGATCATGTCCTACAAAAGTGCGGATTAGTTCCTTGTTATCAATACTCCAAAGATAAATAGTTGTTTTTTGTCCATCGGCAGTTCTGTATTTAATTTCTCCTCCACTTGCAAGTAACTTGTTATCAGGACTAAACACAACTGAATAAATCGGATCTTTGCGTTTGGCAAGCGTACAAATCAGGTCTTTTGTTTCTAAATTCCACAAACCAACCGTTTTATCAAGACTGCCGCTAGCCAAAGTCCGATTATCAGGGCTAAGACTGAGAGAGGGTATGGTATCCGTATGTTCTTCAAGAACAGAATCTATTTCTTGAGTGTCTAAATTCCAGAATAGGATTTTACTACCACTAACACTAGCTAACATTCCATCAGAAGTAATTGGAACTCCATAAATCCAACTGGAATGACCTCTCAATTCAGCCACGCATTTCCAAGTTTGGTTTAGATCAGACATGGCATCCAGATAATAACTACGTCTAAAAGTGAACTATCAGCAACTCCCACACCCAGGGATCAAGCAAGCTAACAATTTATTCTACAGAGCTTTGCTGTTGATCTACCCAGATTTGGATGGATCAACGGCTACTTTGCTGTAGATCCATCCCATATGACTAGATCAACAGCGGGGTTGCTGTTGATCTAC
>NZ_JADEWO010000018.1 GCF_015207605.1 Oculatella sp. LEGE 06141 | reverse complement strand
GGGTGGCAGTGGGGGTGGGTGTTGCGATCGCTGGAGCATCAGGACTCGCCGCTACCGTAGCGCTGGAGTTGGGAGATGGCGTTGGGGTTGCCTGGGTTTGCTGTTCAGGGCGCTCCTCCAACCATTCATACAATCCCCAACCTGCTAGCAGCACCAGCAAGCTTATCCCGGTTCCACCAATGATTCCCCGTCTGAACTGGCGTTTCTCGCGGGTGCTTTTACCGGAACCCACCTTCGGCATGATTGCCTTGGCTGCTTGCGATCGCCCAAACTGCCAGTCTTCAGAAAACCGTTTGAACGGGTTGGATTTCTTTAAGGTAACTTGCTCAGACCACAGCAACTGGCTATCGGGATCGCGGTTGATTTCGTCTAGCCACAACAACTGCTGCTCTCGCACAATACGGCTGTTAATGCTAACGCGATGGATATTGCGCGGTTGAATGGACTCTAGAATCTGGCGAATTTGCGGTACTAACGTTGGTTGCTCTAGCTGCTCTGGTCTGGGTGCTTCGCACAAGAGTTGTAAAATGCCATCAGAGAGAATGGCTCTGGTTCTTACACCCGAGTCAGCCAATTTCTGATTCAAAATTTGTATAATCGCTGACACGCTGCCCTGACGGGCTTGATGGGCGATATCATCTATCGGATCTACCATTGTTGGCTCAGCAATAAGCTGGTAGGGAACCCTGACTCTGAGGCTGTTAACCTCAACACAGGCATGGATGTCTTTAAAGAAGATACCCCACCTTGAGGATAGTTCTACACAATCAGCCGTTCAGAAACGTTTATAGCCATGAGATTATAGATGAATTGTGCCCACTTTAAAGCAACTTTAGATTTTGTGATGGTTGTGAGCCAGTTTCTGCACTTTCAGCCTTACCCATCTACCTGCTTCAAGTGCCGACCGTTGCCAGATGTTGCGAGTCGTTAAAACGACGAATTTGCCATAGATCGGTATTAAATCGGCTGTAGTCAAGATTTTGCCACCGCGATCGCTCCAACCAAAATTCGAACAACGCCGTGTTTTTGGAGTGGAAACGCCAGGAGCGATCGCTGCCCAACAACTCTGCAACCAAATGTTGCAAAATCCAACTATGGGTCATGATCAAGATCTGCTCTCCGTTGTGATGGCGCTCCACTACCGTTTGCATAAACTGACGGGCGCGAGCGCGAGCATCGGGCAGCGATTCTGCTTCGGGAATTTGCATCCAGTCAAGCGTTCTCTCTAGTTCGGCGCACAACTCTGGATATTGGGTTTTGGCTTCTGCCCAGGTTAATCCTTGAAAGACCCCGTTTTGGAATTCCTTCAGCTCGTCTGCATAGTGAACCTGGATCGATCGCGGAGCAGATTGAGCCGCTAAAACATCGAGCGGAGCCGATACTTCACCATCGACTAAGTCACTCACCATCGCAGGTAGCGGCTCTGCCAAAAAATGCGATAGCAAAATCTCTGTCGTTTGAACGGCTCGTTTAAGCGGACTGCTATAAATACAGGTTGGATGCCACGATTCTGCTAGCAACCGCTGCGCCAGTTTCTCGGCCTGACTTCTGCCTTCGTTTGAAAGCTCAAATTCGCCATGCCCCTGCATTCGCTTCTGCTGGTTGCCAGTGGACTGGGCATGACGAACAAAGAGTAGCTTCAACACCTGCATAGCTGCTTAGCTGTCGCTACTTTGCGACGATTTGAAGGGCGATTTCTTCTTCTTTGCTTTCTGCTTCTCGTACTCCAGCTCTTTGAGCTTCTTCATGATGCGGTTGAAGTAATCCTGCATGTAGGATTCTAATGTGGTGATTTCCTTGGGGCTAATGTCGAACACAGCATAGGTTTCTTCCATGGAAGCGGCCAAAGGCTTACCGGATGCAATCACCTCTGTAAAGGCAAGGCGATCGGCCATGTTCCAACTCCATTGAAAGAATCGAGCCACCCGACGAATGCCTCGCAGTAGACCAATGGGCATTCGGGTTACCTTTGCCTCTCGACCAGAGAGCCGTTCACACAGGCGGATGATTTCGTAGGCTTCCCAGGGACGTGACCCTACCACTGGAAACGATCGCTGTTCGGTTTCAGGGATTTTTAGCGCTTGCACCGCAAATTTAGCAATATCTTGCGTGTCCATATAGGCGATCGGTGAAGTGGCTCCCATCACCCACACGGCTTGCTTTTCCAGAATCGGAATTGCATATTGACCAATTAACCCTTGCAAAAAGCCGCAAGGACGCAAAATGGTGTATTTCAAGCCCGATTCAGCCAGGTACTGTTCAACACAGTGCTTGATTTCCATTAAAGGCACATCTGGATATTTCTCGGCATCCAAAATCGAGAAGAAAATGAAGCGATCGATTCCTGCCGCTTTGGTTGCCTGTATGAGAGAAACTTTTCCGTCCCAATCTACTTGCTTAATGCTAAACGAATCGGTGGGTCGGGTTGTAGCGGTGTCAATCACCGCATCTACGCCGGCTAGTGCCGGGGGCAACGTAGAAGGGTCGCAGAGATCGCCCTGAACCAGTTCTGCGCCCCATTCCTTAAGGAATGCTCCTTTTCTGAAGCTTCGCACCAGACAACGCACCTCGTATCCCTCATCCAGGGCGCGACGAGTCACTTGCCTTCCCAAGGTACCGGTGGCACCTGTAATTAGTACTTTCATGAGGGATTCCGTAACAAACCTTTAACTTTTTCTAAGATATATCAGAAACCGATTATTCCATAGCAGCGCTTTAAGAATGATTTACGCTGATTGGCTGAAAAAAACTGATAAAAGGCTTAATATTTCGTGGTCTGGCAGGATTTTATGGCTGGCGAACTGCTTTTTCGTGCAGCGGACGGCAAAATTGCTACGCTAAAAGTAACTCGACTCCAGCGTTGTTCCGTTAAAGCTAAAGCCCGCTCCCTTTAGATCATTCCCTAGATCATATAGATCCATAGCCATCATGTCTGGTTCTGACCCCATCGCTCCCTCTACTCATGCGGCCTCTCCCACGGCAGACCGCGATTTGAATTGTACGATTCAACATCCTGTTGATTTGAACAATGTTCGCCAGTTACACCAAACGATTTTAAGTGTAGAAAAATCGCAGCGAATGGCTGAATTTTTCTCACTGTTAGGTGATGCCAATCGACTCAGGATTGTGTCTGCGCTGGCTCGTCAAGAACTGTGCGTTTGCGATCTGGCCGCGATCGTCAAAATGAGCGAGTCTGCCGTTTCTCATCAGCTTCGAGCGCTGCGATCGCTTCGCCTGGTGAGCTATCGCAAGCAGGGACGCAACGTGTTTTACTATCTCAAAGATAGCCACGTGTTGAATCTCTATCGAGCGGTGGCTGAACATTTAGACGAACCTGAAGATTGACTTTACCGACAACCTCTTCATTTACAACAGCGTTCAGGAGTCGAACATCAGACTGCAACTGTTGCAGTCTAATGCCCAAGTCTATGTTCGGTTTATTCTTCGCCGCCTTGAAGCCTGAGCAGGAGAAAGCCCAGGCTCAGCCCAACAAGAATGAGGGTTGAAGATAGGATTGCTGCGTTAAAAAGTTCGCCGTTCATGTATAAAATGCTCCTTTTGTGCCTGGATGACCGAACAAAGTGGATTAAAGGTGGATGAGAGATCGGTTTGCCAGCGCTCACGCGTGCCAGACTTCGTTGGTTGAAGCGCACCTATGAGCGATCGCCGGATAACCACCCGATTAAACCTGCATAAAGTATTTTAAAGCAGTTTTGCGATGTAATTGTCTCAACCCCCGCTTCACTGTGAATATGGTGTTGTAAATATGGTTAACGCTCATCCTCGACTTGCGATCGCCCTTGGAGATTCGGCAGGTATTGGGTCAGAGGTCGTGCTTAAAGCCCTTGCCGATCCGGCTATCCTCCGCGCCTGCCAGCCCACGTTGATTGGCAGTCGAACCTTACTAATTCAAACCTATCAGCAGATGGCGAAGCCAGGATCTAACCTTGCTGATCCTGAGCAGCTATCGATCATGGATATATCCGATCGCCATCTGGAACAACAGGTTCGTTTGGGAATTGGTAATGCGGCCAGTGGTGCGATCAGTTTTCGCGCGTTGGAACAGGCCATCGCCCAAACGCTGGCTGGTGAATTTGATGCCATTGTGACGGCTCCGATTTCTAAAGCGGCCTGGAACATGGCCGGCCACCATTACCCCGGACAAACGGAACTGTTAGCCGAACGGGCAGGCGCAACTCGGTTTGGCATGTTGTTTGTGGCGCGATCGCCCCATACCGGATGGACACTGCGTACTTTGCTGGCTACCACTCACATTCCTCTGCGTCAGGTGCCAGATGCACTCACCCCATCCTTACTAACCACAAAGCTAGACCTGTTGGTGGACTGTATGCGGCGCGATTTTGGGATTGCCGCACCCCGAATTGCGGTGTCTGGCTTAAATCCCCACAGCGGCGAGCAGGGGCAGTTGGGGCATGAGGAACAAGACTGGATGGTTGATTGGATTCAAGAGATGGGCGATCGCCTGCCCCATGTGAGTTTAGAAGGGCCGGTGCCGCCCGATACGCTGTGGGTTGCTCCTGGGTTGGCCTGGTATGGCAGCAACAGCAGCACCGCCTCGCCCCAGGCTCACGATGCCTATCTGGCGCTTTATCATGACCAGGGTTTAATTCCAGTCAAGCTGATGGCGTTTGACCGAGCCGTTAATACAACAATTGGGTTACCGTTTATCCGCACTTCGCCAGATCACGGCACCGCGTTTGGCATCGCGGGACAGGGGATTGCGGATGCAAGCAGTATGAACGCTGCAATTGACCTGGCGATCGCCCAAGCCAGCCAGCGAATTGAGCAAGCCGCGATCGCTGGTTGATGTGCTCTATCTCTGTAGCGCCCTATCTTTGTAGCGCCCTATCGTCTTGGGGTGGCTATTGATTGCACTGTGGGAGAGCAAAGCCATACGTTCTGCTGCAAAAGGCGGTTTGAATCAGCACGGCAAACTGCAACTTGAAAACAAATCTAAAAAATGTTGTTGATTTTAATGCAAGCGCATAGAAGGGGCTTACCCTGAAGGGAGCAACCTCGCCAACCCGTCCAACGAAGCATCTAACTAATGACAGATTGCTCTTGCAACCTTTAGCGGCGATCGAGGACTGTATCAACCAAAATAGCGTCAGGGCATTGGCTTTAGCGTTTTCTAAGGTTTCCACATTGGCGAAAATAGTTAAAGTTTGATGACTTTCGCAATATTTGTTAATATGCCAGTAAAGCGTTTAGTCTGAAAATAAAAAAAGTTCAGTATCCTCCACTACAAAGTTTTACCCAAGTCACAAACCATCTGGACTTAATCAGTAGACTTCCCCACTACACGTTTTACTTTACGCAACAAAAATCCGATACATAGAGGGTGAATCATGATTCAATCTATTCAAGACTGCCTGAGCCTCATTCAGGATGAAGCTCGTCAACTGGTGCAAAAGGGAGTGGTTAGCCGTCAGCAGCCTATCTATTCTCTCTGCAAGTTCATCCCTGCCCGTGAATGGGCCATGATTGAGGTTGAACTCGAAAGAAGCGATTACCTGCTTCGAGATCGGATCGGCGACTTGCTTGGACGAGAAGACTGGGAAAACGATTAGTGGAACTGAGGACTTTAGAACCAGGTAAAGTCCTCAGTTTCAAGGCGTTTAAGCCACAAGGTGATGCTTTTAAAGAGCCGTTAGCTGGCTTGATCTTGTTCGCGGAGTTTTTCTAACTCGGTTCGGATAGCAGCAATCTGAGCTGTTAGCTCCTGGAGTTCTAGCTGAACATCTGAGGCGGGTGGAGCAGAAACAGAAACCGCCGTTGTATCTGGTGAGGCAGGCGAAGTCGTTGCATAATCTGCTGAACTGCTCTGGGAAGCGCGCTGCTTTAGAATGGTGTCAACAAAATTGCGCGCTTCTTGCTCGGTCATTTCTCCTTTGGCCGCCCACTCTTCGGCAAGCTGGCTAAATTCAAGCCTCAACTTCGTTAAATTTTCATCTCGCCGCTGGGGGTCTTGCAACACCTCGATCAGGGATGCAGTTGCGCCTAACGTAACACGAAAGCTTTTTTGTACGAGTTCTAAAGCAGTATCGGTATTCATTGTAGCTACGTAAAAGACGTCAAGTTAACATTGAAGATTGCCTAGATTCTAAGCTGTCAACCAGGCGATCGCAATTCGCCAGAAGAATCAGACGAAACAAATGCGATCGCGCCAGTTAACCCTCCTGTTCTAAAAACAAATTGATATCTTCGATCAGGCGGGTGAGTTCCGCTTCGGTGTTGAGCCGAATCCGATCGTCTCTCAGGGTAATCAATACCTTGGCTGCAAAGGGACTGGCCCAAATGTTTGGGTTACAAAACACCTCTAGAAAAATGTCCCCCGTGTGTTGATATTCCATTGAGCGTTTGGGTTGAGGTCTGGTGCTGCCTGAGGTTCCCTGGGCTGCTGTTGCTTTGAGGCTAGCCATTAAAGTGGCGATCGCTGCCTGAAGGTCGCGTGCCGCTTCAGGAGTAAAGCTGAAAGAAACAGAGCCTTCGACCAGATTCAGCTTAAATTGTGAAGGCATAACGGTTTACTATCGTGAGCGGTTCTAAGGACTGTCCTCATCCTACCGAGCCGAGGGACACTGTCGTTACCCATCCCCTTCAAACTTAAAGTGGTGTGATACATCAGACGGGTGACAGGAGAGTGGTTGAAGCGGCGATCGCGGCGGGGGAGCTAGTCTCGCACCCCAACAGCCTCGCGTTTGCGAGTGGGCTTCTGCCGAAACACAGTCTTAGACAGATTTCCCAGCCCTCCAGTCCAGCGAGAGTCGTGGAGCAGCAGGTAAAAACACGGGATAATGAACAGGGTTAACACGGTTGCTAGCGATAGCCCTGAAAACACAACAATTCCCAACGGTTGCAAAAACTCGCCCCCCTCTCCCAGACCCATTGCCAGGGGAAACATACCCAAAACGGTGGTGATCGTGGTCATCAAAATTGGGCGAAGGCGTTGCGGTGCAGCTTGCAAGATGGCAATACGGCGATCGACTTGCTGCTGCTCGCGAATCTGATTTGCCAGCTCTACCATGATGATGGCGTTATTGACGACAATTCCAACCAGCAACACGGCACCCACAATCACAGTTGCGCCAATGGCAGTTTGTGTGATGAATAAGCCCCAAATGCCGCCCGCCAGCGCCAGCGGAATGGTAAACATAATCACCAGTGGGTCAACAAGCGAGTTATATTGCACGGCCATTACCACAAAGACCAGGAAGGCGGCTAGCCCACCCAGGATCGGCAATGCAGATTGAATTTCTCGGTTGCTTTCGGCAGATGCACTGGGCAGTCGGCTCACACCTCTGGGTAATTCGATTCCCTGCACAATGCGATCGACTTCAGCCAGTGCTTCCCCTAAATTTGCGCCTTCAGTCAGGCTGCCAGCAATAATAAACACCTGGCGTTGATTAATTCGCTGAATCTCTCCAGGGGCTTCACCTTCCTCAATTTGAGCCACGTCGCTGAGCCGAATTAACTGATTGGTTTCAGTAAATAGCGGCAGTTGGGCGAGTTGAGAGGGGCGGCGAATGGCTTCATTATCCAGCTCGACTCGCACATCCACCAGGCGGTTGCCTCGTTGAAGTTGGGTTGGCGTTGAGCCTGCCAGTGCCGTCTCCAGGGTGTCCCCAATGTCGCGAATATTAAGGCCAACATCGGCAGCCCTCTCTGGGTTCAGCCGAATTTGTACCTCAGGCTGGCGACGATCGGCATCGGGTCGAAAACTCGCCAGGGTTGATTGCGCTTCTAGAGCTTGCAAAACTTGCTCTCCAGCCTGTGCCAGCGTATCTGCATCCTCACCTTGCAGCAGCACGTCCACTTCGGCTCCGCGCACGGGTGAGTTATTCAAAATCAAGCCTCGGACTTCGCCCGGACTGAGCCGCAAACGCACGTCCACCAGATTTAAGCGCTCAAACTCGCGGCTGACCCGCGACACATAGGCTTCCACATCCGTTCCCGGTTCCAGCGTAATGGTGCTCGACCCTCGCAACGGGTTTTCACTGGTATTGGTACCAAACAGGGCACCCCCGGCGGTTGAAAAGGCATACTCTGTTTCTGGCTGCGATCGCAAAATGTCGTCTACTGCTGCCATCACCCTCCGGTTGTCGTCCAGCGTGGTTCCTGGCGGAAACTGAGCAAATAATCGCGCCTGCCCGGTGTTAATTCGAGGCAAAATCTCCTGAGGAATACGACCCAGCATGAGCAGGCTACTGCCACCCAGCAGCAGAAAGGCCAGCAGAATAACAATGATTCGCCGTCGCAAAACGCGATCGAGCAGAGACGTATAGTGTCGGGTTGCGGCATCAAACCGTCGATTGAACGCTTGCAGCAGCCAGAACTCTCCGACTCGGCTCGACATGGGGATCGCCAACAGCCGGGAGGTCATCATCGGCACTACTGTAATGGCCACCAAAATTGAGGCGGCCACGGCAAAGCTTACGGTCAAAATTAGCTCATTGAACAGCAGCGCCAAGAACCCGCCAATGAGTAGAAACGGCAACACCGCTACCAGGTTGGTAGACGTTGATGCCACTAACGCCGATTCAACGGACTGACTGCTCTGCACCGATTGTTCAATTAACTGACGCGAGGTTAACCGGGTTTGGCTGTCTTTACCGGGAGTCATGCCAGCGCCAGAGGCAATAGTCTCCAGCATGACGATCGAGTTATCGACGACAATACCCACCCCCAACGCCAGCCCACCCAGGCTAAAGACGTTGATGGTTAAGCCAAACAGGTTCATGAAAATAATGGCAGTCAGTGTTGCCAGCGGAATCGCCAGCACGATAATGAGAGTTTGGCGAATGGAACCGAGGAACAGTAGAACGGCGATCGCTGCCAGTCCGGCACCCGTTAAACCCGCCGTGGTGACATTAGAAATCGCGTTGTTAATAAAAACCGACTCGTCCAGCGTTGAAATTAAATCCATGTCCTCTGGAATCAACCCTGACTGCCGCAGTTCCTCGATTCGACGTTTCACGCCATCAACCACTTCAATTGTGTTGGCGTCGGGCTGCTTTTGCACGCTAACTTTAACAGCGGATTGACCGTTCAGGGTGACAAAAATTCGCTGATCCTGCGTGCCATCAACCACTTCAGCAAAATCACGCAGATAAACCCGACGGGTGGCAGAATCAGAGGCCGTCGCATTCAAGGGAGCCTCATCTTGCCCCGCCGCAGAACCTACTGCGAACGACAAATTGCTGATTTCTTGGGCATCTTGAAAGCGCCCCACGGCACGAGTGAGCTGTTCTGAGGTATCCCCTAAAAGGCGACCTCCAGAAACATCTTGATTCGTTTCTTGTAGTTCACTTAAAACATCATTTAGCCCAATGCCAAGCGCCTGGAGACGAGCCAGGTCAACCACAACCCGAACCTCTTCGGCAATGCCGCCAGATACATCAACGGCAGCAACCCCCTGAACCACGCTTAATTCACGGCCTAATTCTTCATCGGCAAAGACGCGCAAATCAACCGGTTCTAGAGAGGGAGAGGTTAAGGCCAGTTCATAGACTGGCTGCTGGGATGGGTCTACCTTAAACAGGCGAGGCTCTTCCACCGTCTCTGGTAGCGTGCTGCGTGCCCGGTTGAAGGCTGCGGTCGCCTCATTTAGTGCCTGGTCAATGTTGCCACCGGGACGAAAAAACAGGTCTACACTCACCTGTCCTTCGCGGGTTTGAGAATAAACCTGAACCACTCCTTCGGTTGCCGAAAGCGCTTCTTCTAGAGGGCGAGTTATCTCATCGACGGCGACTTCGGGCGAAACGCCAGGAGCGTCGAGCCGAACTCCAATGCGCGGATAGGTGATGGAGGGCAACAAATCAACCTGAAGATTGAAAATAAAGAAGACCCCAATCACAATCATGGCCAGGGTCAACATTAAAGTGCCAATATGCTGCTGAATGGCTAGGGCACTGATGCTGAACCCGGTTTTTGCTGTGTTCTGCACGATCGCTGCTCTCCCTGGATAAACGGACTATGGACAGATATATGGACAGAACAGGTGGTTTGTTAAAAAATATTGAGAAATAATAATATGTATAACGCAAATAAAAGCGTTACTCCTCTCTCAATGGTGAGGGTTGACCGACAGAGGCTAGACAAATCAGAGCGATCGCGCCTCTGCCACCCGAAGTAATAGCGAACAGCCAGGGTTCCAAACTGGATACTCTGTACTGACCGTGATTGTAAACAGTGTTAACCGTGGCTCACATTACCCAAGTGGACAAACTTGAGCCATTAAGCTAATCATTTTGCCGTTCCACTTTTCCCGTATTGCGAACCTTGACCACCTTACCGAGCAGGTCATACCAAAACGATGCGCCCATCGAGAGCGCAATGCCAGTAATAAACCACCCGAGCACCTGACGCAGGAACGGAATGCCCCACCCGATTCCTTCTACACGTTGCTGTTCTAAATTGATGGCGTTCCATCCCAGCGGGAGCGGCAGCGTCTCTAATGTGCCATCAACGGCATCTCTTACTGTTTCTAAATCCGTTTGCAGGCTTCTGGTTGTGGCTGTTTGTTCGCTGGGGCTAAGTGGGGAGGCTGTGTCTGGTAATGCACCGGGTGGACGGGCAGGAGCTAGCACCTGGGTTGAGTCGGCGATCGCCTGATTAGCCGCCTGGGTAATGCTAGAACGAATAGCCGAATCCCGAGAGAGGCGATTGACGATATGAAACGTATCAGAGTTGGTTCCTGCCGCAATGAGAAAGCCAATGATGATTCCGATACCTTTGGCGTTGCGCCGATAAACCCCGCTGGCGCGTTCCATGGAGCGATCGAACCAGGTGGCAAATTCGTGTTCAAGGTGGCGCACGCCATCGTCTAAGCCAGTGGCTTTGGCCTGTGCCTGTTCTGCGAGCGCTAGCAAGTTGCGAATCAGTTGCGGCGGAATGGCCAAATTGTTCTGCCGAATACGGGCAACCATCTCGGCAATGTCGAGCGGTAGATTTCGCAGGTCACTTTGGCTGATGACTAATGACAATACCTCAACAATGGTGGGTTCTAAGCTGCGAACAGAGAGTGCCTGTCGTAAATAAGGTAATCGTTGCCGAATGATGGTTTGGCAGTGATGGTTATCGCTTAAGGATAGTTCTGTGTTGTCGATAAATCCCACCAGTTGTTGAGTGGCTAAATCGATGCTGCTCGATAGCGACGTTCTGCCTCTCATAAAGTCATTCACGATGGTGTTTAAACTGCGCTTCAAGGCAGCCAATTCGTTTTCTAATAGCGATTCATCTCCAAGGCTATATCGCAATGCATCCAGAATATCTTGCACTAAAATTAGCTTCTCTTCACCAAATTGACGAATCGTCCACTCACTAAATTTTTGGCTCAATGCGTCAATCTCAAGCTGCTGCATTAGCGCTACTGAAAACGTTTCTGACGGAATGTAGGAAGGGCCACTACGCTGACTGCCAAATACATTGCGAGTGCCTGAAAGCGTCCGGTACAAATCACCAATAGTTTGACCAATTCGCCGAAAGAACCGCGCAAATCGTCCTCTGGCCTCTTGATTCAAGGATTGAATCAGTGGACTCCTGTACAGCTCATTAGTGAACGTTCGGTCAGTAGAACTTGTTTCACTGTTTCCCGAAAAGAGAACTTCAATTGATTTTTTAAGATGCTCGGCTCTCCACTGCAATAAAGTTGTAATAATTTCTTGAACTTCTGACGCTAACAAACTGAGAGTTAAATAAATAAAAATAGTCCCTATAGCAATGTCGATAACTAAGGGTAGAGCCATCCTCAAATTACTCCGGCAGTTGACAGATGCTCAAAACCGTAGCATATTCGCTGCATCATAATATACTGGCAGCTTGCACCGTTCACCCTTGACTTGCTTTTCTTTGATGCCAGGTCAGAAAGTGATGCATAGACTGAATTGCCAATCCTTCTCTGTGAACTGTGGTGTACACCCAGGTGATTGGTTTGACGGTTGTGGCTTTTTTGTCTCTTTAAATTCCCAAAATCCGGAAGACAAGGTTCGTAAGCTTTTGTTACCAGTTAGGGTAGGGGAGCTAACACTCTGATGTAACACCAGGATTGTTTTCCGGGAGGATTGTGTAGCAACTCGCGGATATTTGCTTCGATAACTCGATCGCCCACGTTGCCGTTGAGTCTTTGCCATCCTTCATTAATTGATTTCATGAGATCCAAATACCTCTTGAACATTATTGGCTAGCAACGGTTTGCCATTCCTGCACCAACGAAGGCGGAATAGATAGACGAATACCTTCTCCCTCCGTTGTGGGCAATATCAATTTCAAAGGAATCTCGGCTGGTAATTCTGGTAGCAATGGCTGAAGGTCATACTGTCCTACGTTAGGTTCAGGACGATCGCGCTCTGTAAATGCAGTGCTGGACGTATCAGCCGCCGTTAGTGTTTTGCCCAGTGAGTTGGTTAGCGTCAAGGACTGCGATCGCTCGATTGCGGCTACACCAGGGAAGCCCACCAGCCTTAGCTCAACCTTGGTTTGACCGTTGGAATAAATACGTTTGAAGGCAATAGTCTGCCAGCTATTACCATGCTGATCTTTGAGGGTTTGGCGAGATTGATAAACGATTTGTCCCGGTGCTTCTTCTAGCCGTCTAATGGCAGCAGCGGCAGCGGAGGGATGCAATAGTTCTAATCCCAGGACAACACCCAGTATGAGTGCCCCCAGCAACAGCAATTTGGAAAAGAGTCTTCGTAAACGACATCCCATTACAATTCCTCTGGATAATTCACAACGTTCTTACAGCAGTTCTCAATTGAGTAAGCCACAGTCTTGCCAAGATGGGGGTGTAGGGTTTGGTGTGTGGTAAATGCAAACGAAAATGGCTGTAAAGCCTGTCGCAGTTCCTGCTTGCATAGTGCGGCCAGAATTTGCAGCCAGGTAGATGGAGCCAAAATTTTGAACCGACATTGCAAGACCTCTAGTTCGCAGGATTGAAGACAATTTTCATATCACTGGATTCACTAGAGGATGAGATGGCAATGGACGCCGAGGCATCGCCCTCCTTTAATCGTATATTACTATACTACTATAAAGTTATATTGCTTATAAAAAGGCGGTTGACGCAGTCGTACAATGTATCCGCACGGGTTCAAATTTTGCTGAACCTCCCCACGACTGATAGAGCCAGAGTTTTAGCTCATTGAATGTATTGGATTGGTTGTTCACCTTGGGCGCGAATTAAGTAAGGGTAAAGAATACCTTCCTCAAACGATGGAGGTTCAATGGTTAAATCGGGTGGCTTCAGTGGAAAAGTTCTGCCATCCCCTGGAAGCGGTTCCGTTCGGCGGCTCAATTGGCCATTCCGAGCTTCTATCACAATAAGGTTGGAGCTTTCTACCTCAGGTGTGGCTTTAGCCAGACGATGATAAACAATTGTATTTTGAGTTAACTTGAGACGATTACCAGAGACATCATCTGCAAGAGGATCGCTCCAGTTTCTCTGGAGACGGTAGATCACTGGAGGACGAGTTCTTGATGTTGGTGTAAACACGCTTGATTCATTGACAAACGGCTTCCAGTTAGCAGGAAATTGATATATCAAGTTCAGCACTCGATTCATGTAAGGCGATCGCGCCATAATTTGCTGAGTATCTTTCAGGGCATATTGTTCAACCAGAATGACTGTATCTGCCGTCATATCAGGGCAAAGGGTAATTAAATCGCTCCAAAATGCTTGCTGATAGCGCCAACTGGTAACAAAATCTCGCTGAATGGTGAACCCAAAAGCCAGCAGTAGGGTAAAAAAGGCAGACAGACCCAGCATGGCAAGAGGCTGTTTGTGACGTGCGGTTGCTATGGAGGCGATCGCAGAACAGGCACAGGCGCACAAAATCGATGCTCCAACCACTGCCGCTACATGCACGCGTGACCCACGACCGCTAATTTCGCCAACGACACCAATTAGAGTTAGCGGATACGCTAACACCAACAGGCTAAGGCCAATGATCGCCCATCGGTAGAGATCATTGAACGTGAACGGATCTGCTGCTCTGTCTCGGCTGGTCTGGTGTGTTTGATACAGCACATAAACACTGATCAGAAAAAAGAGAGCTAAAGGAATAAACCAATCTGTTTGTAATGAAACGAGACCTGTGATGGGTCGGTAGATGAACATCGCCACACTAACCACAGGCCCAAGCACACTGTCGGTAATGACCTTGAACACGGCCAGCGGATCGAGTTCACTCACACGACTTTCGCCGCTCGCTTTTCGAGCAATGAGTACACCCATTAATAGCACCCCCATAATGGCAGCATGGCGCAGCAACTCCCTAATCCGAGGGGGCGATCGCCTCAACAGTGGCGCAGCCAGGAATACTAAAAAGAATTTTTCGTAGATGAATAGCGACAGAAAAATACAGCAATAGGACAGCAGTGAGCGTAATCGTGTCTTAAAGCTATACCCATGCAGACTAACGAGTAGAAGCGTTAATCCGGGCTGTACTCCCAGGGCATGTGTTAGAAAAGCCTGGGTGGTATCGGCTGGAAATAAAGCAAAGGCGATCGCCCCTGTCGTGGCAAAAAATGCTTGTCCTGATAACCGTTTCAACAGATAGTAAAACAGCAGCGTATTGAGAGCAACAATGCAGTAGCCCAACCAATAAATAGCAGACAGCCCTCCCAACTGTTCGCCTAGAAACGACAAACCAAAAATCAAGCCAGAATGCAGCATTCGGCCTTGACCTTCCATCCGTAACTGGCTTTGGGGAATACGGGCAAGATACTCCCAGAAGTTAGACCACGTCCAGGCCATTGCCACAGGAACCCGGTAATGATCGTCTTCATACAGCCCAAATTGACTGGAGTAATAGAAACGGCTGCCCCATGTCACTATTGCAAGCAAGGCTAGGATAATACTTTCGCCTATTTTACCCATGTCAATAGTCGCTAAAACTCACAACGATAGATGGGGATAATGACGGGGTACGCCTATTTCAGTTGCAACTTAGAACCTGCGATCGCCTCCATTTGGACGCTGAGAACGATATCGAACGGATGCACCGTGGGATCTATTAATTAGATACTTATGCAACACTCCTGCTTTGAATGGAGGGACTTCAAACTCAGAATTGTTTTGTTTAAGCGGAAATTGGCGGTTTTTAACGATGAATGGCTGGGTTCTACGGCTCAACGCTCCATTTCTGGTCTCCAGCACAATCAGGTTGGAACCATCAATCTTATCGGGCGATACCGTTCGCGTCGCGACTATATCTTCGTTGATGTGCAGCAAACCCTCCTCCGACAAAATTTTGTTTCGCCATCCGTGTTTCAGCCGATATACCTTGGGCTGCCGAGATAGACTTTCATCCTCGAAATTAAGCCAACTCTCTGGAAATTGATAAATGTAACCCAGTACTTTAGCAAAGTGACCTGTTTGGAGCGGGTTGATTTGCTCTACCTGAGGCAAGACCTGGTTATTCACTAAAATGATGGTGTCCTGGGTCATATCAGGACACAGGCTCACTACGTCTGTCCAAAACGCCTGCTGATATTGTTTGCTTGTAATGTAGTCTTGTTGAACCGTTAGCCCAAAGACAAGTAACAGCGTAAAGAACGTAGACAACACCACCGTTGAGGCCAATCGTTTTTGATAAGCACTGGCTAAACTATCAACCAGGACACAACCACAACCGCACAGAATCGACGCTCCTACAACGGCTGCCACATGAACATGCGATGTTCTTCCAGTTGTGATAAACACAGAATCAAGAAAGTTTAACGGGTAAGCCAGAAAAAGCATTGCCGTGCCAGCGATCGCCCACCGCGCTAAATCATTGAAGAGAAATGAACGGCCTGCCCGAAACCGATTGCGTTTCAACGACACCGATTTTGAGAAAATCGGCTGATTGCTGCGGTTGACTAACAATAGACTATATAGACTCAAGCCAATGGCTAGAAAGGCTGCCAGCAGCAACCCCAACCACTGCTGATTTAACAACCCCACCGCTTGAACAGCACGTTCCAAAAACGTCCCTATCGTGATCCAGGGCCCCAGGACAATGCTAATCAAGGCATTGGTAAGATCAGTCAACCCCAGTTCAGAAACGCGAGATTCACCGTTGAGTTTCCGCAGGAGCGTTACCCCCAACAGGAGTGCCACCAAAATGGCAACATGCCTGATGACCTCTCTGCGCCGACCGGAAAGAGGCGCTTTCTGCAATAAGGGAGCGACTAAAAACAGCAGAAAAAACTTTTCGTAGCACAGTAAAGATGCCAGGATAGCCCCATAGGAAAGGCGTGAGGTTTTGACATTATCCGAGAGATACAAGTGGCACGCTACTAGAAACAGAGTGAGTGCAGGCAATATTCCCAGAGAAATCGTGAGAAACGCCTGACTGGTATGAACCGGAAACAGTGCAAACGCTAGAGAACTGGTTAATGCAAAAAACGGTTGGGACGAGGTGCGTCTCAGGAGGGCATAAAACAAGATGGTGTTAACGGTTGCGATCCCATAACCGATCTTGTAAATAGCCTGCAATCCACCAATTCGATTGCCAATAAACGAAAGAATGTGAATCAATCCTGGATGGAGGGCACGCCCTTCATAATCCATATGGATCAGCCATCCAGGAATGTGAAGCACATAGTCCCACAAGTCTGTCCATGTCCATCCCATTGCCACTGGAATTCTGCCATAGTCCTCGTAATAGAGGCCAAATTCTGAGGAGTAATAAAACCGAGAACACCAGGTGATAACGGCAAGCAACATCAGGATTGCCGCTTCTTTCACGGTGGCTAAGGCCGGCTGATAGCGAGGGGCTGATTTCAAACTGGCAGAAACCTTTAACATACCTTTCGCTCACGGTTGAATTTAAAACAGCAGTGAAGTGATTAAAGGCACTCATTCCCGCTTGGGGGAGGCGATCGCACAAACGACGAGAGGATACCTGATATCCGGTCAACTCCGTTGAGGGATGAAATCTAGTAAACCAGAAAAACCTTTAAAAGCAAGCCAGTTCACCGACCGTCAAGCAACTTGCATCTGTTGTAATACGGTTTGAATCGTCGTTGACGATACCTGATCGGTAACCATTGCTGCTCCAATTTGCGTTGGCAGCACAAACCGAACGCGGCCAGATTGTACCTTCTTATCAGACTGCAAACTAGACACAATAGCTGCAATATCCAACCCACTGGGAAGCTGAGTCGGCAAACCCGCTTTTTGAATCAACGCGTGTTGCCGCTGAGCCGCGTCTTCATCCCACTGCCCCATGTCTAAAGCAATAGCTCCAGCCGCGACCATGCCAATGGCAACGCCTTCTCCATGCGTGATCAGTCGGTATCCCGTCAGGCTTTCTATCGCATGACCAATCGTGTGACCATAATTCAAAATGGCTCTTAATCCTGCTTCTTTCTCATCCTTGCTCACAATATGGGCTTTGGCCTTGCAAGAATGGGTCAGAATGGTTTGCAAAAGAGCGTCGTCCACATAACGGGACTGATCTAGCCGCTGAGCTGCCTCTAACTGCGTAAACAGTTCTAGATCCCAGATCACTCCGTATTTGATCACCTCTGCTATACCCGCTCGAAATTCACGGGCAGGAAGTGTATGCAGCACCTCCGGGTCGATTACTACCAGCCGAGGCTGATGAAACGCCCCAATCAGGTTTTTGCCCTGGGGATGGTTTACTCCCGTTTTACCGCCGATCGCCGCATCCACCATTGCCAATAGAGACGTTGGCACCTGCACAAAATTGATTCCCCTGAGCCAGGTCGCTGCGGCAAAGCCAGCCATGTCTCCCACGACTCCCCCCCCCAGCGCCACGATGGTAGACGATCGCTCCAGGCGGTTGGCCAACGCGATGTCGTAGATCTTCTGAATTGAGTTCAGCGTTTTGTAGCGTTCCCCTGCTGGCAGGGTCGCCTGAACCACCTCAAACCCAGCCCGTTCCAGTGAGGCGATCGCCCGTTCGCCATAGAGCCGAAACAACGCCGGATTAGATACCAGCAGCACCTTTTTTCCGAGCTTGAGCGGCTGCATCTGCTCGCCTAGTTGATTCAGCCCTCCAGGAGCGATCGCTATCTCATACGGCTGTTGCGGTAAGTCCACCGTAATTGTGTTCATTTCCCCATCTCGTCAACGTTTGTAGGGCTGTATTCTACTCTATAGATGCCTGTGTAGAATGAGTAGACGGTTGGGTGGATGGTTGTAACCCAGAAATCAAGGTGGCTCATTTCTAGAGCTATTCGGTTGCTGCTCTCATGGGACAGCACAGAAAATGATTCAATAGTGTCAGGAACGTTTATCGGAGAGAAGTAAATGTCTGGAGTCATAGCCTATATCGTGTTTCTGGGTGGTGCCATTGGGCTGGCTATTGGGCTGTATTACGGATTGCGAGCCGTCAAGCTCATTTAATGTTCAGTTTTGAGTTTTGATAGGCAGGCGGCAACACTCCACAGGTTAGAAGGTAATTTATAAGGTCTAATCTGTAGCCTGACACCCGGAAGGGTATGGCTTTTGGGCAACCCGTCTGGGTTTATGCCAAGGGCAATCTGCCGAATGTTAGTCCTTTTAGGTGGCCTTTACCGTTTTGAGTGGTTTCTAACGGGGCGTCTTCAAAACTCAAAACCGTCGAATCTTTCGTATTTAAGCAATGGATTCCGCCAAATAGCTCAGCAAGAAGCAGGACGTGATTCGATAAGGTAGTCATGCAAGTGAGTTATTGGCACGTTAGCAATGCAGGCAAGCGAACTGTTGGCGAGATACAGCACCGGAGAGCGAACATTTGATAATGTTGATTTAACGGGAGCCAACTTAGCAGGCGCAACTTTAGTTGAAGCAAGTTTCCGTAACGCTAACCTTTCAAGAGCCAACTTAGGCGGCGCGAAGCTGATGATGGCCGACTTAACGTCTGCTAGCTTACGTGAAGCGAATTTGATTCGAACCAATTTGAATGGAGCAGAGCTTTGCAACGCTGATATGCGTCGATCGCAACTGATTGCCGCTACCCTCATTGCCGCCAACCTGAGTGAAGCAAACTTAAGCGCTGCCAATTTGCATGATGCTATCTTGAGCCGAGCCACCTTGACCAGAGCCGACCTGCGAGACGCGACCCTACGAGGCGCAGACTTAAGAGACATATCGGCCAAGCAATCTTTACTGACGGGCGCTAATTTACAGAGTGCCAATCTGCTGGGGGCTAAGCTGCAATATGCCATTCTGATTGGTGCCATTTTGGCCGACACCATTCTGGATCGTGTTGATTGGCTCGGTGCCGATTTGCGAGATGTCGTAATGCTTAAGGAGAAGAGCGTTGGCTGGGGATACCGCTAACCTTAAACAAATCGGCCACGGTAGGGCTGTAGCAGGGTAAGCCAAAACTGGCCGGGTTCACCGGATTCTGATAGGTGAAGTGGCGATAGGTCAAACAAAAACGATCCCAGGCTGCCATCTGAATTCGAAAGAGGGCAATGAAAAGGTTGGCTAGCTGCAACGATAGCGGCACCCGAAAGTAGATGCGCTTGTTGAAATAAGCACACACTTCTGCAACGGCCTGGTTAACGGTGATGGCCGAGTTGCCCAAAATCATTTGTCGGGGTTGTCCTGGTTCAGGAGGATATTGCGCCAGGTGTACCACAACCTGGGCAATGTCTTGAGCATGGATAAAGTGGAAGCTGCCATCCGCTTTGAAAAAACGAACCAGGTTGACCCACTTTGTCACGTCTGATAACCCGCCAGACAGGTGAGAGTAAGGTTTTTGCCCGTCTCCGCCAAACACCAGGGTTGGCAGTAGCGTTGTAATGCGAGGCGCGATCGCCAACTTGCTGAGCTGCTGATAGCAAATGTATTTGGACTTAATATAGTCCGTACCAATTTGTCCGGCTTGCTTCAGCGGTTGGTTGTCGCGACCCAAAATACTGGCTGTGGAAAAATAAATGACCTGTTCGCAACTGTTGGGATCGAGCAGATTCATCAACCGAACAGTTTTGGCTACGTTGATGTCAAATGACTCTTGCGTTCCTCCCCAGGCGGCGGCTGTTAACACCGCACAATCGATCGTTTTGAGCAGCTTGGCAAAGTAGTCAATGTTTCGCAGGTCAGCTTGCAGCAGGGTTACACCAGGACGGGCGTTGTAGTCAATCCGCAGCTTGGCGGGATCTCGGACTAACAAAAACAGCTCGTAGTCGGTCTGGTGAATCAGAGCATCAACGATGTAATGACCGATACAGCCACTAGCACCTGTTACTAAGATGCGTTTAGAGTTCATTGGCGTGGAGAAATGGAACAAGAAAGAGTAGAGAGTTAATGCAACTTACCACTCACACAAAAAAACTCAAACGTCTGCTGACCGTCCTGGCAACCCCTGTTGCTGTCATTATGAAACATTCTGGATCAAATGAACGCAATCCAATGACCGTATCCAATGCTTGCTAAGCAGGCACCGCCAGCAGCTTATCTGCTTGCTTTGCGGTTTCAAAATAGAAGGCGGCATTTTCTTCGGGAGTAGACGCTAGAATTCCATGCCCCAGGTTGAGAATATGCCCTCGATCGCCAGCCTTGCGAATGGTATCCAGGATGCGATCGCGAATAAACGGCTGCGACCCAAACAGGACGCACGGATCAATATTGCCTTGCACACCAACGTTGGGGCCTAGCCGTCTTCTTGCTTCTGCCATGTCTACTGTCCAGTCCACACTGACAATATCCACGCCAGATTGTGCCATCCGCTCTAGCAAACCCGCACTGCCGTTAATATACAGAATCAATGGCGTGTCGGGATGGGTTTCTTTCACCTGCCGCACGACGCGCTGCTGGTAGGGTAAGGCAAATACTTCGTAGTCTTGAGGGCTAAGCTGGCCAGCCCATGAGTCAAACATCTGCACAACCTGCGCTCCAGAGTCGATTTGGTAACGCACATAGGTGGCGATCGAATCTGCCAGGATTCCTAGGAACTCGTGCAGAATGGCTGGCTCGGAAAACGCCATGCGTTTCATGATGGCGTAGTCTTTTGAACTTTTGCCTTCAATGGCGTAAGCAGCCAGTGTCCAGGGGGCACCCACAAATCCTAAAACCGCTGCCTGATTGCCCACCTCTTGCCGCAGCGTCTGCAAAATTTCCCGCACAAAGGGCAAAGACTCTTCAGGTTCCAGGGGGTGTAACTGTTTGATCTGCTCATGGGTTCGAATCGGCGGGTCGATGATCGGCCCTTTGCTCTCGACAATGTCAAACGGGATGCCAAGCCCCGGAAGCGGGGTCAGAATATCGGAAAACAGAATGACACCGTCTGGTTGAAAGGCTCGAAACGGTTGAAGCGAAATTTCAACAGCCAGATCAACTTTTTCGGATCGATCGCGGAATGACGGATACTTTTCCCGTAGATCCCGATAGACTTTCATGTAACGCCCTGCCTGTCGCATCATCCATACCGGCGGACGAGGCAGCACCTCACCTTGAGTTGCCCGCAGCAAGTAGGGAATCTGGGTTGATCCAGTCATTGATAAAGCTCTCTCTTATATCGAATTACCGCAGGATCAGATTATACGCGATCGCGTGAACCAGTCTGAGCAGTTAACACAGCTTGTTATTCAACTTAATTCATTCGCCGCAGGGCAATCAATCGCAATTTAAAGA
Source organism: Oculatella sp. LEGE 06141 (assembly GCF_015207605.1). Classification (GTDB taxonomy): domain Bacteria; phylum Cyanobacteriota; class Cyanobacteriia; order Elainellales; family Elainellaceae; genus Oculatella. The sequence continues at coordinate 88,719 of NZ_JADEWO010000018.1, read as the reverse complement.
GCGATCGTCTTTAGCGGACAGTACAACTGTGCGACTGGACAGCTTGTTTTAAGATAGAACTATTGGCAACCGCTAGCAGAGCATCACGTTCATGGATATCGTTGAATTTTTTCAGCAAAGTTCCGGCAAATGGTTTTCGCAACGAACCAGCCATCACCTTGCCTTCAAACAATCAGAAGGGGGAAAGTCAGATCTGCGAATTGAGATGCTTTCCAAAGACGATCCAGAGGTGATCAAGCTTTGCCAGCAATATGAAGTTGATCCGGCTTTAGCCCTTTGTGGTGCGCGAGTCACTTGGGACGGTTCAATGGAATGGGACGAAGAGAAGCACGCTGGCTCTACCGTTTTGGTTCCCATTGCCGATCCCGATAAAGTTAACGAAGGCAAACTCTTGCGAGAAATGGGATACGCCGAGAAAGCGCCCGTTGCGGGGCGCTATGTGATGAGTGCCGATGAATCTCTGACGCTAATCACGGAGTATGAAACCATGTACTCAGAAGAGCGTCTTTGGTTTGCCAGCCCGAATTTGCGCCTTAGAACCAGCATCCTCAAACGGTTTGGTGGGTTTAGTATGGCCTCTTTCTGTTCCGAAATTCGCATGGGCGGCGTTCAACCCCCCGTTGACACCTCTGCCGATGCAACGGCTCCGTCCTCGAGCTGAAGTCTGCTTGCTCTCATTACTAAACAACCATCACCAAACGACAGTGTTAACCGCGTTGGGAGAACGTTCAACGCGGCTTTGTTCTGTCGGCTCGTCTGAGGGTGGCAAACGACTGCACGGGAAATGACTGACGCAGGGTTGAACCTCTGCCTTGACCAGATGCACTGCTTTTGTTGATTAGTCAGATTGATTAGTCAGACGAGGCATTGGCAGATGTTTCTTTGCGTTGGGCCACGGCTTTAAGCTTGTCGTAGAACTCGGAAGCGGTAGGAGCCGGAACAAATTGATGAATCGGATGTTTGGCGGTCTGCTGTTTTGACCAGTTGAGAAGCTCGGTCGATTCGTAAGGGTCGTTGCTGCTCGGCTTAAATGTTGGAATAGACGTATCGGCCAGGTTTGGCTCTAGTGTGGCAGGTTGACTTGAGAGTAAGGCTGAAGCGTCTGCTGCCAGAGGGATTGATTCGGGCGGTGCAGCGACATCTTCCCTCGGCTCCGCTGTTATCGCTGGAACCGAATCGGGTGCGTTTAAACTTGAAGGCAAAAGGGGGCGATCGCAGTCTTCTTCTGTAGTGGGGCGATCGGCATGGATCGGTAACGATTGATGCGGTAAATCAGACTCAGACTCAGGCGCATTCAATTTTTTGGGAAAGCGGTTACAGACAATCCGCTCGAACTCATGATTGAAATGGTAAACCGGATGTCCGCGCCGTTGCCATAGAGATAAAATTTGCTCCACCGAAACCGCTTTATAGCGACCTTGATAGAGCGCTTCGATGACGGCAGCCCGAAGCCACAGGGACGGATAATAGGGCTGCCAACGGTTGACCAACTGCTCGGCTGTGTAACCACTCAGGTCAAAGCCGTAGCGGGTCAGCAGGTTGGCGGCATCCATTGAAATAGAGTCCTTAGCCTGTTCGGTCATTGCCGGGAAAAAGAAAAGGAATTATCTAAACATCGAATTTGCCTTGACCACGTCCGGTCAGGCAAGCAGAGATGCATTAGTTTAGCGCACTTATTCTGATCGCAAAAACGTTGGCCGGGTTCAATCTGCCTGCAAACTAGCGAGCTAATTATCTAAACGTTGAACACCTCCTGCCGTTCCAGAGTCAGCACCCGAGAAGCGACCAGGATTACCGGTCCAGTTAAAATCATTGATTCGCAGACGCAGGGAACCCACTTCACGCACCGGATTGAATCTTAGAGTGATGGCATACGTGCGTCTACTGTACTCCAGGATATATTCTGTATCGATCTCGCGGGATCTGTCTAAATTGAGAGATGTCTGGAAGCCTGCCCGCAGCGGCCCGTAGATTTGCTGAACCAACCCGGCTGAAATGACCCGTCGATCTTCAACCCGATCGAAGAAGAACGGTGAATCGCCTGCCTTTGCGGTTTGTGAGTAGGTGACGTTAAACGCCGTGTAATCAAAGAAGTTGCGGGAGAAATGACCGAACTGGCCTTGAAGACCAATGCTCCCGGTTAAAGTGGTTTGGTTCTCACCGTTGGTATAAGCGTTGTACACGCCTCTCACCCCGGAGAACAGTTGCAGATAGGGCACGATGGGAAAGGGGCTATACCGTAAGCCTTCTGTGGGCGTAGCCGGGAGTGGAGTACCTTGCCACAGCAGAAAACCTCGGTTAAGCGCTGCACTGGCCTGAAAGCGACCTAAACTGGCTCGGTTGTTATCTCGCGGTGGTTCAGGCAGCAGATCTTCCCGGTCAGTATTGGCTGTAATGTATTGTGCTCCAACTTGATAGCTCAGCCCAATGCCTGTATTTCCTAACAGGATGGAGGGTGAGGTGAGGACAATCCCCAGGCTGCTCTGCACGTTTTGGAAGCCTAAGGAGCCGTTGAAGAGGCGATCGCGGTAGCTATATTCTGCGGCTAACCGATGCGTTCCAATGCGCCGTTGCGCTCGGACGCTAGCCCGCAATTCCTCTGAAAACTCTTCGGGCGAGAAGTCGGTGACGACAGCGCTGCCCGTAATCGAAGTGCGCTGATCCAGTCTGGCATCGAATTCAGCTCTTACGCCAAAGTTAGATGGGTCAAAAATATTGCCGCCGCTGTCGGTCAGGGCACGCTGAATATAAAACTGAGGCGTGAGACTAAAGCGGGCGATCGGGTTAGACAACACATCAAAGGTGCGCTCGGCAAACAGCCCTCCCCGGTCTTCGTTATCAAACCCAAACTGCACCAACCCCGGATCGCGTTCTCGTCGGTCAATCACAAAGCGATTACGAAACAGGGGCAAGGAAAAGCCCTGGTCAAATACCACGCGTGGTCTGCGTGCGCGGATGACGCTGCGGGTGGGCGACTCTTCGGTAAAGGTGACTTCGGGCGATCGCAGCTCCAGTTCTGGTGGCGAAAACGGATCGTTGGTCAACCGTACATTACTGGCCTCCCACCCTCCCGGAAAGAAATCCAGCCGTTCTGCTTCAAACCGAATACGGTTAATCTCACCTGAAAAGCCAGACTCTACTCCTGGCCCACTGCCAACTCCAATGTCCAGCCCACTCCCAGTTGGAGTTGCTTGAACCGGAGGCTGCTCGGCCGCAATGCGATCGGTTAGAATTTGCTGAGTTCGGGCATCGGCACTCACATCCGTGGGTAACGATGGCGTTAAATCTGCCCCGGCACTGGGGATAAACACTTCACCCCGGGCGTTGAAGATGGCTCCTTCGTTGCGAACAAAGTTGTACTCAAAGCGATCGCCCTGTAACACCTGCTCGCCTCGAACCAAAATCGCGTCGCCTTCCGCTACCGCTACTCGGTTGGGCAAGTTAACGCGCAAAAATTCTGAATTGAGAACTGCACCGCGAAACCGCATTTCAACATTGCCTTCAGCCACAAATACCTGGCGAATGGTGTCATATTGCTGGCGGTCAGCCGTGAGTTCAATCACACCCCCTGTTCCAGATGGGTCGATGGGAACCACCTCTGCTGGGTTGGTAGGTGGAGTTGCTGGATCTGGCGGAGCGGCTCCTTCGCTAGCTGGCTCGGCCAAGTCTGGATCGGGACTGCCCGATTCGGGAATCGTTAGAACTTCACCACCTTCATCCAGATTGGGAGCGGCTGAACCGGGACGCGAGCGATCGTCTGTTTCGGTGGGTTCCTCTTCGTTCTCTAGCGTCGGGGCATTCTCTTCGACTGGAAGAGGTTGATCGGGAGGAACAGTGGGGCTATCAAGCGGATCGGGAAGCTCTAAACCGGGCTGGCTCTCAGGCGGGTTGCGAATTTCAGGACTGGGTAGAACAGGGGGAGGTTGAGTACCCGGCAATTGTGGTGAGGCGGGTTCAAGCTCTGGTAAGTTTGGCACCCGTTGCGATTGGGCATCGCGCACCTGTGCTACCACCGGAATCCCCATCAACGACATAGCGGCTCCAGCCTGCGGCGCTGTCTGGGTAGTTGCTGCCTGGGTAGTGGTTGTCTGAGTAGATGTTTGGGTCGGTGCTATCCGGGTGGGTGGTGCCTGAGGGGAACCACCCCAGTCTGATTCAACCCTGGTTAACCCATAACGGACGGGAATCAGTTCATCAGGCTGCTCTGGCAAGCCCATCTCGATGGGCATACCCAATGTATCTGCACCAGATGTATCGGCACCAGAAGTAATGCCCGACAGCAAAGTACTGCTCGACAAACAATTGGCAGGAAATCGCTCTGGAGGGCAAACCGGGCTCGGCGCAGCCCCAACCGCTGCACCATCCGGGGGTGCTATGGCTGTTGGCTGAGAAACACTTTGAACCGAAGTAACTGGAGCAGAAACAGAGGAGGACGTAGCAGAATGGCTAAGATCCTCAGGCGGTAGAACATTAACAATGGCAGGGGGAGTAGGCGGCGGAACCGGGTAGGGCATACACTAGCGAAACGACACAAATGGACAGCCCGCTAAGGATCTCAGCCGTCCTCAATAACATAACTACTGCCTGAGGAGTCAGTATCAACCGTTGCGGCTTCTTTATTCCATATCCCGGCGCTTGGGGTTCCGAGCCGGGTCGTTTGATAGGAAACCAAACACAAACAAACCAATAAAGAAGGCAACTGTGATATAAACAACAATCTTAAGTGTCAGCATGTAAAAACCTCCTGAGACGGGCATTCATTATCATATCGGAATGATGGCTCATTTTTTGAGGTTTTACTTCTGTCACTAAAGGGTGCGCTCCTCAGCGGCTCAGACAGTTACCTTGCGTCTGACGAGGCGTGATGCTAAGTCGTTCCCCAAACCCTTCACTGGAGAAAAACCGACGTGGCTGAATCCACGTAATGCAGCCATGTTACAGGTTTTGACCGTTTGGAGGTTACAGGCGATCGCGCATCCAGTGCAACACCCTTGCCAGGTGGTCTTCTATCCAGGACATGCCCACGTCCAACCACTCCAGCACTTGCTCTAAGGGATGTTTGACATAGCCCACCACCGTTGCCTGAATCTCAATCCAGGGTGTTTCATCAACGGAAGACGGTGTGGTGAAGGATGAGCCGGGCTGGGAGGATGCCAGCGTCGTTGCGGATGCCGGAGGAACCAGTTCGCTGGATAACGGAACGGTTGGTTGAACCGGATCGGCGTAGGCCAACAGAGGCTGGCCTGGTGGCGGGTGATTAGGTTGGGGTGAATATTGCAGGGCTGGAGCAGAACGACGTGCCCGCACGACTGCCCGCCCCGCCTGAACAAAGCGCTGTAATCTGGACCCGCCCGAAGGAGCCGGAATAATCGCACTGGACTTAGGGTCGTTTTGTTCCCACAGCACCTCATCTTCCCAGGTAGAGAAGGCAGGACTGGATGGGGAAGGCGATCGCGGTATATTGGGATAGGGATCGAGCCAGAACCGAGCTAACCCACTCAGGCTATCTGATTCAGACGATGCGTTGGAGCCAGGGGAAGGCACAGGCGAATACAGTACCAGAGCTGATTCTTGAAAAAGATTGATTGCAACTGCGACAGAGCTAACCTGCATCCAGGCCATTAAACGGCGAAACAGCCTGACCGGGGGAAGCAGGTGTGGATGGTCAGCCGGGGGCGGCAACGGGTACGGCTGCGTTCGCTGAGCGGCGTGTAACATCCGCTGATATCGCGAATAGTGAGCCACTTCCCAGATCATTCGTTGGCGAAGCTGCTGCTGCTGCTCTGGGGTCAAGATGTCCAGGGTTTCGTTCTCGACGGTGACTAAAACCAGCGTTCGTTGCTCGACCAGTGAGGCAATCCCTCTGACCACTATTGCCCCTCTAACCACTGTTTCTCCCTGGGATGATGTGTCCAGGCCAGACTGAGATTGAGCGATCGCCGATTCAGCTAACCTGTCCAGTGCTGCCGCAGGTCGCTCTGCCAGTGCGGTGGTGGAAGTGAGCGCGATCGCCGTTGGCACTGGTGGCACAGGAACTACTGCATCGGGCTGAGGCGGTGCAGTGGGGGCGATCGCTGGTCTCCATTGAAATAGCGATAGGATGCCTCTCCTGGGCTTGCTTGGCGGTAGGGCTTTGGGGGCGGCTGTGCCGGGCAGGGAGGCTGATTGAGTCGATTGCACGAGAATCGGTAACTCAAACTGTTGAACGGCGATCAACGCCCGATGGATCGGGGTATCTACTGTGGGTGCCAGGTGCGATCGCGACGGCACATCAACTTCTTGCTGAATCCCTTCTTTTGCGGCCTGGAGTTGAGGCAAAATACGGCGAATCGTTTGCTGAAACTGCCGACCTGTAACCCGAGCCGTTTGAAACAGCGCATAGACCGGGTAAAGCACAATCTGAGTGCCCCAAACGGTCGCTAGTTTAGCGCGGCGCAGGGTACGAGCCGCCTCTTCGCGCCAGTGAAGAAGTTGCCGCGAAACCAGATTGAATACTCTGCTTTGATAACGTCCAGAAGACATACAGGTTGGCTCAAACAGGTTGGCTCGAACGGGTTGACTCTAAACAGACTGGCTCAAACAGAACGGGCTGAACGGATTGGTTGAGCAGTCGCTCAGGTCAAAACACCACAGGTTAGGGAGAGTAATGTAGAGTCAGAACGTTCGCTGGCCTGATGGCGACTCGTACCCCGAATGCCCTGATCTTAATCGAAAGATGACCGACTCAGTTACTCCGCCCCCGTCTCAAAGTCGAACCCTCATTCCTTCGCTATCCGGCAGTATTGAGCGTTTGCGCCAGTTGTCGCAGCTTGATGTGCAATCCGGCTGGCGGTATTGCCTTTATGATGTGCCGATCGCCGACGCGACCCAGTCAGCCACCTGGCAGAGCTGGCCAACCGTCAGGCTCAACGCTCGTCAGCATGTGGCCTGGGATCGCGGGCATCGGGTGATCTGGCTGGGGCAACAACTCGTTGTACCCTCTCACTTGAACGGTTATGCGCTGGAGGGTTTGACGCTGCGACTATCGTTGACCTGGTGGGCGGATGCTGCCGAGATTTTCGTTAATGGCGTGTCCGTTCAAGCTGGAGATTTGTTTGATTGCTCGACTCGACTTTTGCTCAGTGCGGCAGTTAAGCCAGGAGAGGCGATCGCCATTGCCATTCGTTTGGTGAGCCCGGGGCACGACGACGGTGCGCTGGTTCATTCTCTCTGCCTGTACGAACGTCCAGATCACAGCCTTGAGCCAGTACCTGAACCCGGATTTGTGGCGGATGAGCTAGCCGTATTGCACACCTACCTCACAGCTTTGCAGCCAGAGCAGGTGGCAACGCTAGAACAGGCGATCGCTCACATTAACTGGTCGGCGCTACCGCAGCGAGAGATATTTGACCGATCGCTGCTCAACCTCCGTCAACAGTTGCAGCCATTTGCAGACTGGATCAAACAGCGCCAGATTCAATTATTGGGTCATGCTCATCTGGATCTGGCATGGCTATGGGAAATTCGTGAAACCTGGGAGGCTGCCGAGCGCACCTTTCAATCGGTGCTGCAACTCCTGCGTCAGTTTCCGGAATTGATGTTTTGCCACTCCACTCCTGCTTTGTACGACTGGATCGAGCAACACCGTCCGGCATTGTTTACCGAGATTCAGCGACAGATTGCCGACGGACGGTGGGAAGTGGTAGCCGGACTGTGGGTAGAGCCAGAATTCAATACGGTGAGCGGCGAATCGATCGCCCGTCAGGTGCTATACGGTCAGCGTTATGCAGAGGCAAAATTTGGCACCGTTAGCCCGATCGCATGGCTACCCGATAGTTTTGGGTTCTGCTGGCAATTGCCCCAAATTTTGGAGCAGGGGGAGGTGGATTATTTTGTTACCCAGAAGCTGCGCTGGAACGATTCAACGTCGTTTCCGCATGAGCTGTTTTGGTGGCGATCGCCCGATGGCACTCAGCGCTTTAGCCTCATGTCTGCTCCGATTGGCACGGGCATTGACCCCGTTAAAATGGTTGCTTATGCCTGCGATTTAGAAGTAAAAACAGGGGTTTCGGCGGCGCTGTGGCTACCGGGAGTGGGCGACCACGGCGGCGGCCCCACGCGCGATATGGTAGACCTGGCCCGACGATGGCAGCGATCGCCCTTCTTCCCAACGCTTGCATTCACCACGGCCTCAGCTTATTTGCAGACGCTCGAACGTCAGGAGCAATTGCCACTGCTGGATCAAGCCAGCACCTCACTCAATGGCGATTCGCCACCGTCTTTTCCTGTTTGGAACGATGAACTGTATTTAGAATTTCATCGCGGTTGCTACACCACCCACGCGGGGCAGAAGCGATCGAACCGTCAATGTGAGATATTGCTCTACCAGGCAGAGCTGTTTGCCTCGATCTCAACCCTGCTAACAAACGCGACTTATCCCGGTGATGCCATTGAAGCAGCCTGGAAGAAAGTGTTGTTCAACCAGTTTCACGATATTTTGCCAGGATCGGCGATCGCAGAGGTTTATACCGATGCCAACCAGGCGTGGCAAGATGTGAAACAGGTGACAGGGAAAATCGTGGATGAAGCGTTAACGGCGATCGCCGCGCAGATCGATTTGCCATCGCCACCACAGCCCAGGGCAGAAGCGATCGTGGTGTTCAATTCGCTCAACTGGAAGCGATCGCAGGTGGTAACGCTGCCCCTGGCCGTGGCGCAGGGTAGAGAGTCTTCCTGGCAGGTCTTTACTGCGGACGGTGAAGCGGTTGAAACGCAACGTTGGGTAGATACACAAAACGTTGAACAGGTTTCATTTTGGGCGATCGACGTTCCGGCGGTGGGATATCGCGTTTTTTGGCTCTGTGCCACTCCATCCCCCGCTGCTGTTATTGAGCCAGTTGTTGAGCCAGTGGCGACCTTGGAGCTAGAAAACGACTATCTCCATGTTCGCATTGATCCGGCAACGGGAGACATCGCTCAAATGGTTGACAAGGTGCGTCAGCGTTCCGTTTTGAACGGGGCGGGTAACCAGCTTCAGGCGTTTCAAGACAAGGGGCAATATTGGGATGCCTGGAACATTGACCCCAACTATGCCGACCATCCTTTGCCTTCAGCGACGCTGCAAGCGATTTGCTACCAAACCCACGGCTCACTCGAAACCCGGTTGGGTGTCACTCGACAGTTGGGTACTTCGACGTTTCGGCAAACCTATGTGCTGCGAAAAGGCAGCCCCATTCTTGAGATTGAGTCCCAGGTAGACTGGCAAGAGCAGCATGTCATGGTTAAAGCGGCATTTCCGCTGAATCTAACGGCTGCTGAAGCCACTTACGAAATTCCGTTTGGCGCGATCGCCCGCTCTACCCAATCCGCTACGCCTCAGGAAGCCGCAAAGTGGGAAGTTCCGGCATTGCAGTGGGCTGATTTAAGTCAGGCAGATTATGGCGTTAGCCTGCTCAACAACTGCAAATATGGTTATGATAGCCAACCGGCGCAACTCAGACTGACCTTGCTGCGTAGCCCTAACTGGCCTCACCCTGGCGCTGACCGGGGGCACCATGAATTTACTTATGCTCTCTATCCCCACGGAGACACCTGGCAGATGGCGCAGACGGTGCGGCGAGGCTATGAATTAAACCAACCGTTGCGCGTTGTTCGTAACCTGCCAACGACCCCTTCAAGTCGATCGCTCCCTCCAGTGGGGCAATTTATCGATGTATCGTCCCCTAATCTCATTCTTTCCGCCTTTAAACCAGCAGAAGCGAACCCAAACCAATGGATTTTGCGCTGTTATGAATGTCACGGTGAGCCAGCGGAGTTCAGCGTGCAAAATAGTTTAGGGTTGACGATCGCCAACCCTACAAATTTACTGGAGCGATCTTCGAACGCATTTTCGGATGCAACCATTTCCCAAACGCAGGTGAGTCAAATTGCACCGTGGAAGATAGCGACGTTTGCGCTAACAACTGGCAAAACCTGACCCACTTTCGGGAGCAACCCGTCAAACTAAACGGCAAGCTTAGTCTTCATGATCCTCAAACGGATCGTCCAACTGCTTAGACGGAGGGCCAAACGCGGTGTAAATAGACAATCCTGTGATTGCCACCAGGAAAGCACCGACGGAAATACTAAGAACTGTTGCAGGCTCCATATGTGTCATCAATTATGAGTATTATGCTTCTATAATATTACGAACCATTAATTTGTTGAGATTAGCTGATAGGTCACTCATGGCACAACGCACTCGGCTGGGAGATATTCTCAAACCCCTTAACTCCGAATACGGTAAAGTTGCTCCCGGTTGGGGCACCACACCGTTGATGGGTGTTTTTATGGCTCTATTCTTCGTTTTTCTGCTGATCATCCTGCAAATCTATAACAACTCGCTGCTACTCGATAGCTTCGATGTCGATTGGAAGAGCTTAGGCAGCTAGTTCTAGGTTCATGTTCCACACGCTTAAACACCTGAATGGAAACTCCCGGCTTGTCCGGGTTTTTTTGTACGGGCTAAACTCGGCAGGATGAAAGCAAGCACGGTAATGTAGAGATGGCGATCGCGACGGATTGCAGGAGGGAATGTCGTGAATGTTTTTGGAATTGGCTTGCCTGAAATGGCATTAATTATGGTCGTGGCTCTGCTGATTTTCGGCCCCAAAAAGCTACCTGAAATCGGTCGCAGCCTGGGTAAAGCCATTCGGGGCTTCCAGGAAGCCTCTAAAGAATTTGAAAACGAGTTCAAAAAAGAAGCCGATCGAATCGAAAAATCCGTTAACGTCCCCATGAAGGCAACGCTGGAACCGTCTCAAAAAGTGCTGGCTGCGACAGAAGCGGCAGCGGAGCAAGATGAGCCAGTGGCTGACGCTACCACTGAACCTGATGCCGTGAGTCAAACGCAGCAAGGGTAATGCAGTAGCCAGCTTCAAGCCCAACCTCACTGATGAGTCATCTTAAAGATTAAAGGGGCGAGATCATCTTGCCCCTGTTCGCTTGACTGACGGTTATCACAATTCAATCTATGGCTGAAACGGCTGCTTCTGAACTGATCATTCCTCAACTCATTGTCGGGCTTGGTAATCCGGGGGCTAAGTACGATCGCACTCGCCACAATGTTGGGTTTGAGGCGATCGATATCCTGGCTCGTCGCTGGCAAATTACCCTGTCCGAAAACCGTAAGTTTCAAGGCTTTGTCGGTGAAGGACGAGGCTCGCATCAGGACAAAATTCGCCTGCTGAAGCCATCGACCTACATGAACCTCTCTGGACAGTCGATTCGCGCCGTAATCGACTGGTTTAAGCTACCGCCCGAATCCGTGCTGATTATTTACGACGATATGGATTTGCCCGTCGGTAGGCTGCGACTACGTCAATCCGGTTCCGCCGGAGGACATAACGGCATGAAGTCGGCGATCGCGCATTTGGGCACCCAGAACTTTCCCCGGATGCGAATCGGCATCGGCAACCCTAAGGGGGCAAATGGGGGTGAGACGGTGTCTCACGTTCTGGGGCGGTTTGCGCCAGCAGAAACTCAAGTCATTCAAGATGTGATGCAACTGGTGGTAGAAGCCACAGAACTCAGCCTTAAGCAGGGCATTCCTAAAGCCATGAGCCTCTACAACAACCGTGAAGTGGTTCTACAGCCATAGATCGCGTGGGTCATCAATAAAATGGCTATCAATAAAATGGCGAAGAACGGGTAATAACGGAACGATCGCCTTTTCACCCTCAATCAAGCCATCGCCTCTCCCCCAACGGTCTAGCAAGGGTTGGGCATCACTGCGGTATTTTCACGGAGTTATCAATAAAATTCGCATTAAGCGAATCAGCTATCCGCTAAGTTCTGTATTTTAACTGTTGGCTCCTGCTCTGGCACTTGGCTAGATTTGCGGTGATGATCAGGTCGCAATCCTGCTAGGCACTTGCATATTAGGAGAGTTCTTGTGTTGGAGATGCCAAAAGACAAGTCAAATTATCAGAATTACGTAGAGCCAACTCCCATCTTTGTGCAAAAGCTGGTAGAACGATGCCACATTGCATTACCGGATACGCCCAAACCCACCAGCGCCATCTTTTATGAGGGGCAGTTTTACGCCTACGTGCGATTTTTTTCCAGTGTGGACGTGGCACGGCAAAAGGCGGCACTTATGACGGCTCGTGGAAATAACGTTATCCTGACTAGAGTGCCAAGAGGTTTGGTAATGTGGGTTCATGAGCCGGAGGCGCGACTCGCTCAGAAGTCGAGTACCACACCGTAACCGCTGTTGTTAGGCAGCTAGCAGGAAAAGAGAGCGACTGTGAGTTCTAAACGTCTACCTGAAACGACTGCTCATGTCCGGATTACGCATCAATCCTGGCATCAAGGTCGAATTGAGGGCGAAGTCAGAGCCAGTGAATATGAATGGCAGTTTCAGTGGCGCTTCAAGCAGGGCGAACTGTCGGTAGAACCGTCCCTTGGCCGAGCCTTGATTAAGGAGCCGCTCAGTCGTTTTCTAGAACGCTGCGATTATCAACTTGAACCCGGCGGAGATTATTACTTCACGATTCGTGCCGAACTCTAAGCGCACTGCCGAACGCTCTGCCGTGCCGATCGCCTATTGCTTCTGTTAGTCGGTGAGCCGTCCCAGGTAGCGTTCAATTAAGAGAATCGCCACAATGTCGTCAATCGGGCGAGGAATGCTGCGAACGCTGCGAGGAATTAGTTTGAACACCCCACGAGGCGGATACATTTTCCAGTAGCGATCGCGCGCCTCCAGCGAACTATAGCGCTCGTCTACCATGATGATTCGCAGGGGTTCTGCTAAACCAGCATTGATTTTTTCTTTCCATTGACTTGCCGTAGTTTGATCGCCCATCACCACCATTGAAATGGGCAGCTTTCCTTGCAGCACCTGGATGGTAGCGATCGCCTCTTCTGCCGGGATCACCTGATGATAGTAAAGATTCCGGTCTAGTCCCATAACCGCCACCCCACACTTGGAGCGTCCAGGATCAAATCCTAAAATGACGGGTTGAGCCGGAGCTTCAAAAGATAAAGACATCAAAACTCTAGCAATGAGAGGTCAAAATCAGCGTAGTGTTTGAGTGCCGAACAGAATCTGGCCGTTTTGAACTGCAACCAGCTCAAATCTAGCTCTTGCGGTATAGCTATCAACCGCCGCGATCGCTTGAAGCTCTACCGGCTGGTTGTACTGTCGAACCGCCTCGAAAAAGCGAAACACTGCTTCAATACTGCCATCTGCAATCTGGATTGTATCAGTCAAAATACCAGCCTGCCGTGCCCGAAACTGTGCTGCATCAATCAAGAGTTGAATCTGCTCCTGAATCTGGCGGTTGTTCATGCTGGTGGGATCAGCAGAGGTCGAAGTCACGACTTCTCCAGCCCGAAACACCAGGCGGTTTGGAGCCGCTTCTGCCGCCACCGCCACGCAAGACTCACGGGCTAACACGCAGGGTTCTCCGACCACATAGTTTCCAGCAGAAAGGATACGAACCACATACGCTTCCCCATCTTGAATTTGGCTTACAAGCTGTTCGACCTGGCTGTTGGTAATTTGCACGATTTGCGTGTCTAGCTCGATTGTACCGGGTCGAATTCGCTGAAGCGCGTAGCGGTTGGCCGCTTGCAGCAGTTGGTCAATCGCCTGCCGGGCTCCCCCCGCATTTACCACCCGAAATTCTCCGGTTGCCAGCGTTTGACCTCGAATCACGGCCAGATTGCCCAACCGCAGATCCAGCAGTTCTTGCTGTGAGACGGCAACCGCCTGTTCCAGGGCTTCTACTTCCCGCATCAGCACAGTCCGCTGATTTTCCAACCGCATTAACAGGGCTTCTCGTTCGGCGATGGCGCGATCGCGTTGGGCAATTTCCTGGTCGCGTTGGGCAATTTGTTCTCTCACCTCATCCCGCTGTCGGATTAGCTCCTGCCGATCGGACTGAAGCTGGCTAATTTCAATGCGTAGCCGATCGGTTTGTTGCGACACGGTTCGCAGTTGCGCCTGCGCCCGTTCAAACCGGGGCTGAATTTCGCTGAGTTGCGCTTGCGCCTGGTTGAGACGGGTTTGGGTCTGGTTTAACTGCGCTTCGGTTTGGGTCTGCCGTTCAATAGCGGAGTTGAGCGATCGATTAATTTGCCGCAGTCGCCGCTGCGCCTGGTTTTGTTGGGCGGTAGCCTGGTTCAATTCCCGGCCAATTTGCCGCTTTTCTCGCGTCGCTTCCTGCAATTCTGTGCGGGCAGTGTCTAAATCACTTTGAATTTCTTCCAGCTCAAACACACCCGTTCGCAACTGATCATCGACAGCAAACAGAATCGCAAAGGTAATTGCCGAGATGATGCTACCCGTCAAAATGTTGACCAACGTTGCCGTTTTGCGAGGACGCAGGTTGAACAGGCTGAGGCGAGCCTTACCAACGCGCATACCGACGCGATCGCCCACCGTGGCAATCACTCCGCCTAACACTAAAATGGCTGCAATCAAGACCAGCCCTGTGGTCATCGCCTATCCATAACAGTCCAGATACAGCCTACTGTATTCTGAACGGTATCGATTGACTAAATTCAAACCCATTGGCTCAGGTGAATTGTTGGCTGAGAGCAACCGGATTGTGAACCGTAATTTTCTTTTTATGGATTGAAATCATTTGATCCTGCCGTAAATCGCCCAACAGCCGAGTTACAGTAACGCGAGTTGAGCCAATGGCCTCGGCGATCGCTTGATGCGACAGCTTCAGGTCGATTGTGATCCCCTCTGAGGTTGGCACTCCAAAATCGCGGCACAAAATCAGCAAGAAACTAACGAGCCGCGATCCCATATCTCGATGCGCCAGGGTTTCGATCATCATCTCGGTCTGCAAAATCCGAGACGATAGCCCTTGAAGCATCAACATTGAAAGTTCAGGATTATCTTTAAGCGCTTTTTCAACCTGTTCGATGGGCACCGACAGCAGATCAACCGGTGTAAACGCAACGGCATGATAGAAGCGATCGGCTCGCTGTCCGGTAATCAACGACAGCACACCAAAAACGCTGTTTTCTCGCAATAGAGCAACCGTAATTTCTTCCCCGGCTTCATATACCCTGGATAGCTTTACAGCGCCCTTGAGCAAAAAGTAAACTCGCTCTGCCGGGTCGCCTGGGAAGAAAATGGTTTTACCCCGGTCAAAGGTTTCAACTACAGGCGGAAACGCGCCTCCACCGAGCTGGCGAAACACGTTTGCGAGTGGCTTGTCCTGCGTCATTACCATACTCTTCCCCTTCCGAGCATCTCGTGAGATTTTGAATCGATCGCCTGTCTTATCGACTACTGCATTGAGCAAAATGTTACTGTGAGAACTTTTTGACTTTAGAACACTAAAACGTAACTCCCATCTAGTTTTTTGTAGTGCTTGCTACACATTCTAAGTAAATACGTTTGTTCTGAGTGTAAATTCACCCAAACGGCGGATGACACTCCTCATAAGCAGTTGGAATTGGCGATCGAAATGCACCCGACGCATGATTTGTTTATCAAAGATGAAAGGCTGATGGGGCTTGAGTTTTGTTGCTGCGATCGCTTCTCTCTCCGGTGAAATTACCCTGTCTCCCCTATCTTTGTGCCGTCTTTTTCAGTATTCTCCTAATTGCATTCGAGTCGTTGCGTGCGAGTTACGCAGCTCAGACTGTTTGGGGATAACCGGGATGTCCTTCTGTGGGGATAAGTCCCCCTGAAAAGCACTCTGGCTGCATCAGTCCCATTTTGTTGAAATTGCCCTAATTAAATCGCCATGTTGAATTTGACTGGAAAAAACGCCCTTGTTACTGGGATTGCCAACAATCGTTCGATCGCCTGGGGCATTGCTCAGCAACTCCATCAGGCGGGTGCCAATCTGGGGATAACCTATCTGCCCGACGAAAAAGGCCGCATGGAAAAGAAGGTGGCAGAACTGGTCGAGCCGCTTCAACCCAGTTTGTTTTTGCCCTGTAATGTTCAAAATGAGGAGCAGGTGCAGTCAACCTTTGACACCATTCGAGATAAATGGGGCACGGTTGACATCCTCATTCACTGCCTTGCCTTTGCCAGCAAAGAGTCCCTCAGCGGCGACTTTAGCAGCGTTGCTCGGCAGGATTTTTTGCAGGCGATCGACATTAGTGCCTATTCCCTGGTGAGCCTGAGCAAGGCGGCTAAACCGTTGATGACCGACGGGGGCAGCATTGTGGCGATGACCTATCTGGGGGGGGTGCGGGTGATCCCCAACTACAACACAATGGGAATTGCCAAAGCGGCATTGGAAATGAATGTGCGCTATCTGGCGGCGGAACTGGGGCCTCAAAACATTCGGGTTAACGCGATCTCGGCTGGTCCCATCCGTACGCTGGCCTCCTCAGCGGTGGGCGGCATCCTCGATATGATTCATCATGTCGAGAATGTGGCTCCGTTGCGTCGGACGGTGACTCAACTGGAAGTGGGCAACACGGCAGCATTTCTCTGTAGCGACTTATCCAGCGGCATCACCGGGCAGGTGATTTACGTAGATGCAGGTTACGAAATTATGGGGATGTAAGTGCGGGTGGCAGTTGATTGGTTGCAGAGCACCAATTGCTGTCTATCGCTAATGCATCCATTGCCAGATGGTGAACCTGCCCGCTCAAGGCATACCATAGAGAATGATGCCTGATGACCCTCATGGGTTGTTTATGGTTTGGTTTATTTGGGCTTTATCCTATGCAAACTCGTGATCCAAACGCCCCGTCTGAACCCAGTCATTATGCTGCGATCGAATTACCGACTTTAACTCGAACGGCATCTGTTAGTCGCAAAACCCAGGAAACGGATGTCCATGTCAGCGTCAATTTGGACGGGCAGGGGCGGTGTGATGTGGCAACGGGCGTTCCGTTTTTAGACCACATGCTGCATCAAATTTCGTCTCATGGATTGATCGATCTAACGATCCGGGCGACGGGTGATGTGGAAATTGACGATCATCACACCAATGAAGATGTTGGGATCACCCTGGGACAGGCGATCGCAAAAGCGTTGGGCGATCGCAAAGGAATTACCCGATTTGGACACTTTTTTGCACCACTGGATGAGGCGTTAGTACAGGTAACGCTCGACTTTTCGGGGCGGCCTCACCTCAGCTATGGGCTTGAGATTCCCACACAACGGGTAGGAACCTACGACACTCAACTGGTGCGCGAGTTTTTTGTGGCGATCGTCAACCATTCGCAAATGACGCTCCACATCCGGCAATTGGACGGTATCAATTCGCATCACATTATTGAAGCAACCTTCAAAGCGTTTGCCAGAGCGATGCGGATGGCGACCGAAACCGATCCCCGTCGGGCGCATTTGATCCCCAGTTCCAAAGGCGTTTTATAAGTAGCCTATGCCAGAGGGGCCAGAGATTAAACGGGCGGCAGATGAGATTGCCGCGGCGATCGCCCATCGTCCCATTGTGGAAGTAAGGTTTGCGTTCGACCGGCTCAAGCCCTACGAGCCGCAGTTTGCCAGCAACCTTGTAACGGCGGTTGACCCGAAAGGCAAAGCCTTGCTGATTCGGTTTAACAACCAGCTCAGCATCTACAGCCACAACCAGCTCTACGGTAAATGGGTGATCCGCAACGCCTATTCTTATCCTGAAACGACCCGTCAACTTCGCTTAGCCATCCACACACAGGAAAAATCAGCGTTGCTTTACAGCGCGTCTGATATTGAGGTGTTGACGGAATCGGAGATTGCGGTACATCCGTTTTTGAGCCGAATTGGCCCCGATGTGCTGGATGCATCGGTGTCGCTGAATGCGGTGATCCAACGGTTTCAGGACAAACGCTTTTACCGTCGCTCTCTGACGGCGCTGTTGCTAGACCAGCATTTTTTGTCTGGATTGGGCAACTACTTGCGGAGTGAAGTGCTGTTTGTAGCGCGGCTGCATCCCACCTTGCGTCCGGTGGACTGTGATAATGAGGCAATCGCCCGACTGGCAGAGGCGGCGATCGCGATTTCTCGTCGCTCCTACGAAACAGGCGGTATTACGAACGATCCAAACCTGGCCGCCCAACTGCGCCAGCAAGGGGTACGGCGGCAAGCCTATCGCCATTGGGTGTTTAACCGCGAGGGCGAACCTTGCTTTGTGTGCGGCACGCCTATTGTCAAAGACATTGCCGGACGGCGTTACTACTATTGCCCCAATTGCCAAAAAAAGCACCCCTCAAGGGTGCTTCAGTCTCTATTAAACGGTTCCACTCGCTCGTTGCTGCTTAGGATGCGGCAGGGGCTGATGTGCTGGCTTTAGTATGCACGCCGCGATAAATCAGATCTAACGTAGGCTGAAAAACAGGTACCTTACGAAGATTGCGGAATCGTAAGTCTAGCCCACGGTATTTGCCAACGGTGTTGCTACTGCTGTAAACCACTTCAGGTGGATTGTAGTCGTATGTAGCACCGCGATATTGAAGTTTCATGGATTCGCCTCCTTCAGGGATGTCGATTGACGAGGCGCGTTCCTTCGGGTGTTGACCCTACTTCCGTCCTTCTAAAAAAACTGTTGAAAGCTTTGAAAGGATGAACGTTTTTTGTTTCTGTATTCAGTGTTACAGAAAAATTTGGATTTGTCAAGTTTACGTCTGCGATAATTCAACAATGTTGCCATCCGGATCGCGGGTAAACAGGGCAGGTCGTCCTGACGCGCTGAGTTGGATATCGCAGCCGTGGGTTGTTAATTGCGCTTTCGCTTGTTCCAGATCGTCTACTGCAAAGGCAATGTGAGGGTTGCGTCCCCATTTCTGCTGATTTTGAATCTGGGTAGAATAGGCCGAATCGACAATTAGGTGCAGTTGATAGGAGCCGAGCTGATACCATGCACCCGGAAATTTGAGGACGCGATCGACTTTTGGCAATCCTAAAACGGTGCCGTAGAAATGTTCTGCTTGCTCCAGGTTAGAAACCAGCAGCGCGGTGTGCAGCGATTGAGTAACTTTCATAGTGGGTTGGTAAAACGTGTGGTCAGTTTTTGATTTAACTATAGCGATCGACTGTTGCGATTGAGCCAACCCGTTTCACCGCAGGTGACATCCATCGCTGGCCTCTCAAAGGTTCACTTTATCGGCGGCTGAAGGGAGACGACGGGGTGCGATCGCTCCATCTCGTCTGGTTGCTGAGCGGCCTGCTGAGGATTGCGAGCGTCGATACCATCATCGTTAACACACCGACAGGAGCCGACCTGATAGGACTCCGGTTTTGGCTAACGCACAGGAACGCCAAAAAACCGGCTAACCCCGTTGTCAGTGCAGCGCAAAACAGGGTAACTTAACAGGAGTGTTAAATCTCCCAAACCTCCGCGTTGCCCGTTTTAACGTGAGGGTTGGCCATCCAGGGGGTTGCAGCGCCCCCCTGGATAGCATTGACAATATTCTTGACTAGATATTTGGTATTCAGGTCGTCAGAGTGCTGAAGGCATCAGGCGACCGACCTCTCATGACCTGGTATCTTATCGGCTTTGCCGATACGGAGAGACGGGGCGATCGCGATATTTTTCCTGGGTCTACCTGATTCCTAAGATTAAGGCTGTAATGGATGGGTAAGCTAGTGTTGGGCAAGATAATGCCTAACCCAGGAGATCGCGGTTAAATGACATCCGTCCGTTGCAGTCAAGGACACCTCAACTCCCATGAAGGTCGGTTTTGCTATCTGTGTGGCGAACGCCTTTCCCAACCTTCGTCAGGCCATCATCCGTCTGACTCTATTTTGGGATTACGGTATCGCATTCGGCGCGAGTTAGGGCACGGCGGTTTTGGGCGAACCTATTTAGCAGAAGACATCAATCGGTTTAACGAACCCTGTGTTTTAAAAGAGTTTGCCCCCCAGGTGGAAGGAACCTACGCTCTGCAAAAGGCAGAAGAACTGTTTGGTCGAGAAGCCGGGATTCTCTATAAGCTTCAACATCCGCAGATTCCCCAATTTCGTGAACTGTTTCGAGCCACATTCGAAGACCGGGATCACCTGTTTTTAGTTCAAGATTATATTGATGGTCAAACCTACCAGCAGCTTTTAGAAACCCGAAAACAGCAACGTGGCGTGTGCTTCTCGGAAGTAGAAGCGACTCAACTGCTGGTGCAATTGCTGCCCGTTCTGCAATACCTTCACGGTATTGGGGTGATCCACCGCGACATCTCGCCGGATAACATTATCCTGCGAAGTGACGACCAAATGCCCGTTTTAATTGACTTTGGAGGCGTGAAGCAGATATCCG
Organism: Oculatella sp. LEGE 06141; assembly: GCF_015207605.1. Taxonomy (GTDB): domain Bacteria; phylum Cyanobacteriota; class Cyanobacteriia; order Elainellales; family Elainellaceae; genus Oculatella. The sequence continues at coordinate 68,524 of NZ_JADEWO010000018.1, read as the reverse complement.
CTGCCGCTGCTCAATACGTGCAGATGAATCAGGCGATCGCGGCTCCTCCAACTCGGCTCGGCAAAATGGGCTATGCGCCCGATGAACAAATGCAAATGGGGAGGGCTTACCCGCCTAGCGATTTGTATGCCCTGGCCGTTACCGTCCTGGTACTGCTGACCGGAGATGACCCACAGGACTTGCTTAGCGGTTCTCCGCGCCAGAATTGGCAAGACCGGGTTCACCTCAGCCCCACGCTAATAGCTGTGTTAACGCACATGTTGGCCTCGAATCCGGTCGATCGCTACCAGTCTGCGGAGGAAGTCCTGCAAGCCCTGGCTGGCAATCCGTTTGAATTTGACGAAACCGCTACCCAACCCCCCGTTGGCTATACATCGCCACCCCTGTTGGAATTGGAGCTTGACCCCTTTCTGTCGCCGCCAACCCAATCCAACCCAACCACTGCCCTGCCCAACCCAACCATAGCGGTTCCCCAATCGACCTTACCTCAGCCAAAGCGTCGAGGGCTGGGTCAAGCCGTGCTGCCGCTGTTTCTGCTGATGGGCTTAGCGGGAGCCGGATGGCAAACGCGCGATCGCTGGCTACCCGTGGTCATTTCTCAACTCAACCCGCCTGAAGCCGTGGAACCGGGAAGCGATACCTCCTCTAACTTTCCACCCAGCGAACAGGAACGCAAAATCGCATTGCGCGATCGCCGGGAAGCCCTGAAAATTGATTACCAGTTTTTGATCGACCTGACTAATGGTGCTTTTTATGACCGCTATCCCGACCAGCAAGGACGAACCTTAACCGATGGGGCTGCCGATGCCGAATGGCGCACCCGCTGGGACGCGATCGCCAACGACCTGCTGACCACTTTAGAGCAAAACCTGAGTGCCGAAGCTCGTAGTCACCTGGGGCAATATACCCAGGCCGATCGCGATCGCTGGAAACAATCGGTGAATCGGCTTTATGTCAGCAGTCGAGCGCTCAATGACTTAGCCGATGCCAAATTTTTTCAGTTGTTTCCCAATCAGCAAGACCAAAACTTCATTGCTCAACCCATCGGGCAAGTGTGGCACGCGATCGCGGAAGATGCGGTAGCCACGTTGCAAGCGGGCCGCAACCTGGAGCGAGTCCGGTTTGAGGACGATAGCTATGGTAAGCAGATTAGCGGTCGATTGGAACCGGGTGATGGACGGGTTTACATTGCCAACCTGTCCGAAGGTCAACATCTGCGCCTCAATCTGCAAGCGCCTGCTCGCAGCACGCTCTTGTCGATTTATTTACCACGCCCCACCCCGGTTAGTCCATTTTTGCTTGAAGATGCGGCTCAACGCACCTGGTCGGGACGCTTGCCGCAGTCTGGGTTTTATGAAGTGGTGATCGTTTCCACGACCACTGAACCCTTCGACTATCAGCTTGATCTGGCGATCGATCGTGTTACCTCTACTCCAATTGAAGCGATCGATCCTGAGTCTCCAGACGCAAAAGATTGAGCCAGCCATTTCTACCGATATAGGGCTGTCATATTGCTGTCACAGTGGTTTACTAAACTAAAATCAAGCGACATAGCTTAAACGTTACGCACTAACTGTTTCACTGAGGGTTCTACCGCAGGGGTTTGGCCTTGCAACCCTACACCAGCTAAGGTGCGTGGCTCCTACCACTGTTGAGTTCGCACATCCAAAATGTTTCGTTCCTTTTCTCTTCCCAAATCTGCAACAGCTCTGTCATTTCTGGTGGCTGGAGCGCTGGGAAGCCTGCTGGCGGTTGAGGTATCTCCTACCGCAGCGTTACGGCATGAGCCATCGCTAATGCAGTCGTTTGAACCGTTTGCCAATAATCAATGGTCTGCCCAGACCACCGCAGATAACAGCCGCACTGGGGTAGCGCTGGCACTGCTAGCCGGAGGGGGTGCGGTTATTGTTGCGAGTGCCCTGCAACACCAGCGCCAACCCCAATCGACACGCGATCGCTACAGTGTCCAGTCTCGTAGACAGGGCGATGATGTTAACGTCGATCGCGCCAGCGGCAAGCTGAAGAAACGGCTGATGCGGCTGTTGCACGACGATCGCGCTACGGCTAACCGACTGTTAACGCAGGTGAGCTTCAAGTATCCTAACCACCCGACCGATTGGTATATGGAAAAAGTGATTTACGATTTAGAGCGCGATCGCGGCAGCAAGTAGGCTAACGCTGGTCTAGTGGTTTGGCGTCACTCAATATCAACAACCTAGAACAGGGAGCATCCAATTGCTCTCTTTTTCGTTGCGGTGGAAGAGTTTGATATAAGAAATATAGGCAATCCTCGGTCGAATAAAGCATTGAATTCAGATGGCGTAGCTTTTAGCAGATACGATAGTGGCTTCAAATCATCTCCCAGACCAATACGAGGACTGATTCGTGAGCAGTACATGGAAGCGCTCAGTCGTTCGATCGCTCAAGCGAATTGCAGACGAGATGAAATGGCGCGATCGCGCTTGGTGGAATCGGGCGATGGGCGAAGCACGAACGCGAATTTTGCTTCTCTATGTGGTGTTGATGCTGTTTTTCACAGCCGTTTCTATTCCCATCTTCCGCTTTTTGCTGTTTACCAGCGTTGATAGTCGAGTTCGTGACGATCTGCGGCGAGAAATGGATGAGTTTAGAACGTATTACCAACGCTGGGAACAAGAACCAAACCAATCTGTTAACAGTCTCAAGCAGTTTGTTGCTGACTTCTTGGCGAACGAACTTCCGGAAGACGACAACTTTTTAATTGTGTTAATTGAGGGCGAATTTTATCAGTCCAATCCAACCGTACTACCAGCCCAATTACAGCCCAATTCTCCGTTAGTACAACGCTGGAAACAGGCGGGAGAATTGAGCATTTCCACCGCTGTCAAGCAGGAATTGGCCGATCCCAACATGGGCGACGTTATTTATCTGCTAGAACCGCTGGAGCTGGATGGAGTGGTTCGAGGTACCTTTGTTGTCGCTCATATCACCCTGGGTGAACGTCAGGAAGCCCTGGCCGCTGTTTTGGTATTCACTAGAGTGGCCTTGGGCGTGGTGGTCATTTCATTTGTTTTAGCGTGGGCTGCAACAGGGCAGGTGCTATCGCCAGTCCGCAGCTTATCAACCACTGCTCGTTCGATCAGCGAGTCTGACCTGAATCGCCGCATCCCGGTTCAGGGCAACGGTGAAATGGCAGAACTGGCAGAAACGTTCAATGCCATGATGAACCGAATTCAATCTGCTTTCAATAGTCAGCGCAACTTTATCAATGATGCAGGGCATGAATTGCGGACTCCCATTACAATCATTCGCGGCCATTTAGAGTTATTGGGGAATGATCCTCAAGAGCAGCAAGAAACACTAGAAATTGTGTTAGACGAGCTAGATCGAATGAGCCGCTTCGTTAACGATATGATTTTACTAGCCAAGGCAGAACGGCCTGACTTTCTTCAGCTCGAAACTATCAACGTTCCTTCCTTTACAAAGGAGCTGTTTGCGAAGGCGCAAGCATTAGCCGAACGGAACTGGAAACTAACCATTGAAGGAACAGGTCGTATTGTTGGCGATCGACAACGCATTACAGGAGCGCTCATCAACTTGGCTCAAAACGCAACTCAGTACACGCAATGCGAGGATGTCATTGAACTGGGAGCCGCCCTCACTAGAAGCAACGTGAAATTTTGGGTGCGTGATACCGGAGAAGGAATTGCTCCAGCCGATCAAGAGCGCATCTTTGAACGATTTGCCCGTGCTGCAAACAGCTATCGTCGTTCTGAAGGAGCAGGCTTAGGGCTATCTATTGTTCGAGCCGTGGCCGAGGCGCACGGTGGCCGCATCGACCTGGTTAGCCAACCGGGTATGGGTTCAACCTTTACAGTTGTTCTTCCTTTAGAGCCTCCACAGGAGAAACTATCGGGATGAATCGCATTTTGATTGTTGAAGACGAACCCCGAATTACAGCATTTCTGGAAAAGGGTCTACAGGCCAACGGCTTTACCACCACAGCCGTTAGAGACGGCAAAGAAGCGGCACAGATGGCTTTAGACAGTGAATTTGACCTCATCCTGTTAGATTTAGGCTTACCCGGCAAAGATGGACTGACGGTTCTCGAAGAACTGCGGGGGCAAGGGGCACATTTGCCAATTATTATTCTGACGGCAAAAGATGATGTTGATAACAAAGTGGCTGGGTTTGAAACCGGGGCAGACGACTATGTGACAAAGCCCTTTCGGTTTGAGGAACTGCTGGCGCGGATTCGTGCCCGACTCCGTACCAGTACAGCGGCCGTTAACTCGTCCGAGATGGTGCTGCGCTTAAGAAACGTTGCCCTAGACCTGCGAACCCGCCGCGTGCAGGTGGGCGATCGCTACATTGACCTCTCTGCCCGCGAATTCACTCTGGCAGAAACCTTTTTACGCCATCCGGGGCAGGTACTCAGCCGAGAACAGTTACTCAACCATGTTTGGGGATACGACTACGATCCAGGCTCCAACATTGTTGATGTGTATGTTGGCTATCTCCGCAAGAAATTAGGCGACGACCTGATTGAAACCGTACGCGGCATGGGTTACCGTTGCCGTACGTAAGAATATTCTCATTTAGCCTTCATGTTCCATTCATCGGGTTTGACCATGCTAGGTTTCCAGGGGAACGTTCAGTCAATTAGTGTGCCAAAGTAGCCTTGCAACAGCCGCTGAACCAGAGTTAATGGACGGCACAACGTATCTTCTCTCAACCTGGTCATGCAACAAATTTTGATTGCTGAAGATGAACCGCGTATTACAGCGTTTGTGGAAAAGGGACTGCGAAAGTTTGGATACGACACAACCATTGCCAACAATGGTTATGAAGCATTGCAGTTTGCCCAAACCCGACCGTTTGATGTCATTCTCCTGGATCTGGGTCTGCCTGGAAAGGATGGTTGGTTTGTGTTGGATGAAATACGGCGCTTAAAACAGCAGGCGCTAGTGATTATTGTCACGGCTCGTGATGGAGAAAGCGATCGCGCTGAAAGTATGCGTCGCGGTGCCAGTGACTATATCACCAAGCCGTTTCGGTTCAGTGATTTATTGGCGTGTATTCAGGTGCATTTGAGCCATCGGGTATAGGAGGCGATCGCCACGTCATTGATTAGTTGGTGTTAGTGCTGTTGAATCAGGCCAGAAGGCTGAAACTTTGCGTATAATTCTTTATCCTGGAAATTCTGAGGGTTTACTAAAGAGGCATCGATCAGCATGGCAAAACCAACACAAGCGCACATGTCCAAAACGCTTGGCAAGAATCAACCCGATGGGCTTAAGGACATGAAAAAGCGCCAGATGGAATACTACATGGGCGCAAAGCTAATTGAGGTAGGGGTTGATCCCAAATCAGCTACATACAGATGGTCTGTAGAAACAAGAGGAACAAACGAAGTTTGGACCTACAGTGCGTATTGGGGCGACTCAAAAGAGCAGCTAATTCAGGACGAGCAGCAATCCCAAAACAGTTAGGATACAGGGCAGAGAGATACCTGGCGCTGTAAGCACAGAAGTGAAGCAGCCGTTACATCGTTATCGAGAGAGCGATGAACGGCGTTGCTCAATCATTCTATAAATTCGCCCTCGACCCTCAGTTCTAGGGAACGTCCAGAACCTGCAACATCCCCAGGATTGGGAAAACTTGGGAGGCAAACAGAGCTATGCCCTCTCACCGATTCATCTGTTGATTTAGCAATGGCCGATGAACTAACTTTCTTGAGACTATCCTGATTAAGCATCTACGTTTTGTAGAAGGGAATGGTAGATGCACCCTGATTCAAATCCCTGGCTGCGTGCTGGGGATTTTTTGTTTTACAGCCATTTTCATTTGCATTCACCACACCCCACACCCCACACCCCTCTTGGCGAGACTGTGGCTGACTCGATTGAGAACTGCTGTAACTCAGATGGGTATGGAGAGATAGCGTGACAGCGGCGATGTTGCTTCTCTTCTATCGTCACTTCTCTTCTATCATCAATGGTTCGTGCCGATGGGGAACCGCACCGGGCATCTGGTGAAACGGAGGATTTTGAACCAGGTGTACGTTGTGCGGCTGCACTGACTACAACAGAGCCAGTCCGCGATCGCCCCTACTCATTAACTGCAACCCAAAAAAACTTCATCTCGTAAACGGTGATTTTCCTGAATACCTGGGAAAGCTAAGTAGAAGAGATTGGTAGATGCACCCTATAAATCCCTGGTTACGTGCCAGGGATTTTTTGTTTGGCGTTAGGCGAAGCGATCGCCACGTTATCTGGTCTCATACGGTGGCAGCGGGGGTGTCCTATCCACGATCGCTCCTAATTACTGAAAAGTTATAAGAAACTTTTATGAATCTCCTCGTGATTTCTCTGAAAAAGCGGGAACGCTGAATATAGAGATTGGTGAATACACCCAACGAATCCCTAGTTACGGCTGGGGATTTTTAATTTTTTGAGGCAGTGGCCATTGTCCAAAAGCTCGACAGCCCAACAGCCCGAACCGTTTCAACAATAAAAAAGCAGCCTGCGGAAACGGCTGCTGGAGCATGAGTGGGATAAGGGATATACCACTACAAATATAGTACACCTGAACTACAATTAAGTACAGCGTGGCTCAAAAAAATCTTCGGAAATCTCGCCTACTTTTCCTGATTCGATCGCTCAACTCAGTATAAGGAATTGGTAGATGCACCCTGATTCAATCCTCAGCTTCGGCTGGGGATTTTTTGTTTTTAAGCCGAAAATTCGTGTAGCCGCTCATTGTCGTAAACCTTCAGCCGTAAATCAACAATTTTTTCAGGCATCCACGAACTGGGACGGACAACGGAGAAGATGTTGTAATGCGATCGATGCGCCCAGATGTACTCTGACTCCCTCAGCCAGTCTTTGAAGCTAGCTTGACCGATAATACCCTCGTTTGTTTGAACGTACTCTACCAGGTTCTGCGGGCAGAGCGAGAAAGACCCCAGGCCAAACTCGCTAAAACACCGCAACAAGTACTCATAATCTGAAAGCACAAGCAGGTTTTCGTTAAATCTGAGCCGATCGTTGCGCTGGTGAATAAAGCCATTGCTGTCAAACAGGGCATTCGCCATGATCAAATCTTGATTCGTAATGCTAGGTTTTGGGCTGGCAAAATCTCTGCCCCGCATCACTAATCTGCCGTTTTTGTAGATGTCTCGTCTGCGGTTTTGAATGGGCATTCCCATTGCGATCGCTGTATTGTGATTAAAATGACGAACCATCGCTTCCACATAGGATTCGTGGATGTAATTGTCGTCATCTAAAAATCCAACAAGGTCGCCAGTGGCTCGCTCTAATCCTAAGTTTCTGGAGGCGCATAGCCCTCGATGCGATGTTTCAATGTACTGAATTGAGATTTCAGTATCGATAGATTTAACAATGGTTCGAGTTGCTAAATCTCTGCCATCGTTGACGATAATCCATTCAAACTCTTTGTACCGCTGGGACAATACGCTGGGCAGACAAATTGTTTTGAACGTCTCTGAACGGCGATGAGTTGCAGTAATAATGGACAATTTCACTTGTATGCTTCTCCTGATGGATTACGGGAAGAGAGCAATGACACAATGTCTCAGTCTTAGCTATTTTTGAAATCCTAAGGATTTTTTATCTTAAAGGATGTTTCTTAAATAAAGGTTGATCATTGATACCAATGCATCCGTGTGGTGTGGTGAGGAATGGTAAAAATCCTCACTGCGATCTGGCAAAAGTGGGTCTTTTGCGCGTGAAATCATTGAAGATCGCAGAGCAGTTACAGACGTGTTGTTACTGGCAAATTGTTTTGCCTGAAATCAAAGATTTGCAACCGTTAGTTTCAAGATTTTGCATGAATACGTGGTATTTCGAATCGTGATAAATGCCGAGATGTTGAACCGATTCGATCGCCATATCGTTTGTTTTGCTGAACTTTAGCCGATCAATCTGTGTTAATTTGCATAGAAAATTAAGCCTCTTAGATGTGCTACGGAAGGCTTGGCTGTGGGCAGTAGATCGATCGCTAAGCGGTGGCCTTCGTTGCCACTCCAATAATTTGTGGACTGACGATAGCTGGAAGATCCGCCCGAAAGTGCTGGTAGTCAATTTGTGCAAACCCGGCCTGTTCGATCGCAACCCAGGTTTCGCGATCGGGGTTACAGCCATCCCCAACGGCACGCCAGAGTGGACGAATCCATTGCTGCACTCGCCGCAATCGCGTGTTGGCTGGGGCAGCCACATGTTCTAAAAAGAAAAAACGGCCGCCTGGCTTTAGCACGCGCACAATTTCATGCAACGTGCGTTCCAGATCTGGCACGGAACACAGCACCAATGTACTGACAACAGCATCCACACTGCGATCGGCAAACTCTAACCGTTCGGCAGAGGTGGTTTGAATGTCAACCGTTAAACCCAGGCGCTCGGCTTCCTGCCGCAGATAGACATGCATGAATGGGTTTGGCTCAATGCCAATCCAGCGAATATCCGCAGGATAATAGGCCAGGTTGGGACCACTTCCGGGGCCAATTTCTACAACGGTACCGTTGAGATCGGTAAACAAATCTCGTTTGCGATCGGCTACTGTTGCCTCATACTCTGCATTGGCGTGTGCCATCAACCAGGCAAACAGCCGTTTGTACCAACCGGGAGCAGGACGAGACTTGGAGGGTGCTGTGTTCATCGTTACGCTAGTGTCTCAACTGCGTGGCGTTATGGCCACAATTACCGTTAAAAGGCGGAGCGACAGAAGCAGCGATTGCGGGCGACAGCAATAAGCCCCCATTCGTGATCTATCCCAGTCGCTAAGAGGTTGCTTTACAAAGTGCGAAGCGCAGCTCGAACCGCCTCTTTTTTGGGCTTACCGCAGGCGCTATTTCCCAATTCTAGGGGATTTTGCCCCAGAACTGGTTCGGCAGTTCCTGAGGTTGTGGGCTTAAAGCCTTTTGTAAATAGCAAAAAATAGCAGAAAAGGGAGCGAATGCAACCCATTAGCTACGTTATTCAAGCGCGGGATGGGGCATGGGCACTCTGAAATGCCGTCATCAGATTGCATGGATTATCAGCCGCTAAAAAACAGTCCATTGTGATCAATGACACCAATGGGGGTGAGCTAAGCTGAAGGAATAGGATTGCAAGTTTGCAAGCCCATGAAGCTATTTATAACTCAACTGTTGAAGCGAACTGATGCACGACGCGTTTTATCGGCAAGGGGTAGAAAAAGCAGAGCAGAAAGACTACAAAGCGGCAGTCGCTGAATTTGATCAGGCGCTGTTGCTCAACCCAACCTTTGTCGAAGCCTATTACCGTCGGGGGCTGGCTCGCTTTAAGCTGGGCGAATTTCGGTGGGCGATCGCCGACTACACGGCAACCCTGCGATTAGACTCCAACCATTTCAACGCTTATTATGCTCGCAGTTTGGCGTACATCGCCTTTGGCAATTTAAACGATGCCAGCGCAGATGCCAAAAAAGCCATACTGCTTAAACCCACCCACGCCCTGACTTACAATCTGTTGGGTACTATCCGCCGCCAGCAAGGCGAAACCGCAAAAGCTATTTCCTGCTATCGCAAAGCGGCAGAACTGTATCTGGATGCTCAAGACCTGACGAATGCCCGTCATTGCCTGACTACTATTCGCCAACTGCAAGCGCCAGCTACGCCTGAACCCGATGCACAACCATCACCGCCAACGCTTCCCCCCATCAATAATGAAGAGTTCTTGCAGCAGGCGATTGAAAAGGCAAGACGGGGCTATTTCCATAGCGCGATCGAAGATTTAGATTGGGCGCTGCAAATCGATCCGCAGGATGCCAGCGCTTATGCCAGTCGCGGTAAAGTGCGAGCAGAGTTACACGACTGGCGAGGGGCGATCGACGATTATCAGCAGGCGGCCAATTTGTTTCAGAAACAGGCTGAACCATCAATGGCTCAGCAAATGCTGGATACTATCTATCAGCTCAAGGCCGCTCAAGTCAGAATTGCGACCACTGGCGATCGCACAGTGAGTGCTGTGCCCCAGTCGAGTTCACGCCGCATGGTTGCGGGTACTCCCAGCCAAAAAGTGCAGAACAAATTGCGTCGTCTGGTGGGTGACGATCGCCGCATTGTCATTGGCCTGGTGGAGCGGTTGAAGCAAAAGCATCCCAACCGACCAGAAGATTGGTACTGGGAGAAAGCTATTTATGATTTGGAGCGCGATCGCTGGTAATGGGCACGACGGTTAACCTGTCCCCCACGCAAAGACTCTCTTGAATGGCAGTTCAACGTTCTACAGACTGGCAAACTAGTCAACACATTAGCCAGCCGGGCTTCGACTGCGCTCAGCCCTCGGTTGGTTGGCTCTCGGTTGGTCGGCTCTCGGTTGGTCGGCTCTCGGTTGGTCAGGTGCAGTCGAAGTCTACAGGTATGGGAATCCGGGAGCTGGGTTTCCCCACAGGTTCTCTATGTTTTTAGCAGGTGCTCTTGCACAAATTGGATAGTGGCGTAGAACTGAAAATCGACGTTCTTTTTCTTAGAGAAGCCGTGTCCTTCATCCTTTGCCATCAGGTACCAAACCGGGATGCCGTTTTGTCGAACCGTAGACACGATCTGCTCTGCTTCGTATAACGGCACGCGCGGGTCGTTTTGCCCGTGGATAACAAACAGAGGCTTCTGGATGCGGTGCGCGTTATTAATGGGAGAAATGGTGAGCAAAAACTGTCGCATTTCGGGATCACGCTCATCGCCATATTCCACTCGGCGCAGGTCGCGGCGGTAGCCTTCTGTTTTTTCCAGAAACGTGACGAAATTGGAAATACCAACAATATCAATTGAGGCACGAATGCGATCGCCATAGTGGGTCGCAACGGCCAGAGACATATAGCCACCATAACTGCCGCCCGTGACCAGAATGCGATCGGAATCCAGATCGGGCTGGGTGGCAATCCAATCTAACAAGGCTTCGATATCTTTGACGGAATCTTCGCGCAAATAGCCGTTGTCGAGTTGCAGAAACGTCTTGCCATAACCCGATGAGCCGCGCACGTTAGGATACAGCAGAGCCACACCCAATTCATTTAGGTAATAATTGCTGCGGCCTAAAAACGTTGGTCGGAACTGGCCTTCAGGCCCTCCGTGGATGTTAATGATCACCGGACGCTTGCCGACGAAACGAGCAGGAGGCCGATACAAAAAACCGGAAATGGTGCGATCGTCAAAACTTTGCCACCTGACTAATTCCGCTTCTGGAAACGATTCGGTGTTGAGGCCACCCGTTTCGCTCTCAGTCCAGCGTTCGACTACACCCGTCGTCACGTCCAGCGAGTACACATCTGCCGTAGATCGAGCTGAGATCAGCGTGAATCCTAAGTCCTGGTTATTTCGATGCCAGTTCAACCCAAACACCTGACCCACAGGCAGCGGGGGCAGCGATCGCTCCTCGCCCGTTGCTGTATCCAGCAGATGTAAAACACTGGCTCCCGCTTCATTTGCTGTAAAGGCCAACAGTTTGCCATCGTCCGACAACTCAATATCTTCGATGTCCCAGGGGATGTGGTTGGTCAGGTAGGTGTAGTGCTGCGTTTCAAAGTCGAAATAGGCTAACCGCAGAAATTCAGAGTCGCGATCGCTGACTACATACAGCCCACGTCCGTCTTTGCTGAATACCGCCGCTTGATAGGAGACGATTTCAGAGTTCTGTTTGGGCGTGAGCAGCGTTTTGTCACCCGTTGCTACGTCATACAGCCATAAATAGGTTTCATTAATAGAAACATACTCCATAGCAATGATCTGGCGATCGTCCGGTGACCAGCCTAAGGGAAACCAACCGCCACCTTCAACTTGGGCAAAGAGGCGATCGCTCTCAGGTTGTGAGGGATCAATTAGATAAAAATCAGAATCGGCACCGCTGCGTCGGGTGGAAGTGTAAACCATCTGTGTTCCAGCATGAGACCAGATGCCCCGACTGTTTTTGGATGTCCCATCTGTTAACAGAGTGACGGTTCCAGTCGCAAAATCGTATCGATAGTTTTGGCTGAACTCGTTACCGCCGATATCTTTGCTAAAAACAAAAAAATCTGCCTGAATCGGCTGATAGGATGCTCCGGATACTCGTTCTGGGAAAAACGTGAGCTGTTTGCGGCTTGCCAGGGGAAAGGCCACCTGATGCACCTGCGCTGTATCTCCAAATCGAGTTGAGATCAGCATTTCTCGCTCAATTGGATGCCAACTTGCCAGACTGGCCGCCCGAAATTCAGTGTAGCGATCGACCGTTTCTGCCAATGACGCTGAAATGGGCGGAATGCCTTCCGCAATAAGATTGTCGTTGGGTCTAATTTCAGTTGCAGGTATAGCGGGCATTGTTAAGGCAACAATCAACAACAGGATAGCAATCAATGCAATTCAGGGATAACACGTGTTGTTTTGAGTTTAACTAACGGAGCGTTTGCGGGGCTATAGATCCCGTGCCGTTTTTGAAAGGTCAGTAGATCTGGTGTAACGGCGCGGGCGTTACCGTTAAACTACGGCTTATGGAAGGTATAGGAATGGCCGCTTGCGTTGTTGGAACACTGGAATTTGGCGTGTTGCGCGTTCCGAGTCAGTAGTTTGCTTTGACGGCGTAATTCCTGGCTCCGAATCAACTGTTCCTGGCTTTTGGCTCTCAGCCGTTGGCTCCGCAGTCGCAAGGCTAGGGATGGGTTGTTCTCTAGCCCTACTGCATCGGCTTTGGTCGTCTCAGTGCCATTCTTCGCATCGGTATGAGACGAACTGGATGGTTGATTTTGGCTGAGGGTTTCAGCTTGAGCCACAAAACGCTGGAAATCGGCTCTAGCGACCTCTTTCTGAGCCAGGGTCGCACGCTCGTACCAGAGCCAAAACAGCGTTCTAGGACTGATTTTGTGTGGGATGCGGGACATAGGAGATGCTAATTTACGTCAAGCTAGTTCTTGGAAGTATGGATATCTTAGTTTTTCTACAACTAACGCTGTTTAAATAATTTCTGCGACACACTCATCTGTTCTAGCGCGTGTCTTGGCAGATGCAACCATTAGCCACACTAACCCGAATTAGCTCAACAATCGCCACTGCCTTGGGTGAGCATTTTGGATGAGCATTTTGGATGAGCTTTTTTCAATGGCGGTCGTATCTATGAAGCGATGCTCCTGCGATCAGTATTCCCAAAGTTAGGGGGCAATGAAAAATCCCCCAGAGAATTCTAGGGGATTTTCAGAAAACTGCAGTGGCTTATTTACCTGAGATTTGCCTGAGCTGAGGAGCCTTAAACCTATTGAACTGCTGAGCGATCGCTACCCGAAACGAGTACGCTGCTAATCTCTCAATAGGTGAATGGCTGCACCCGCTGCTGCTCCATTGATAGCATTATCGATTGGAACGTCGTTATCGCGGATGATTCCAGAGGCAGCACCGCCTGCCGCGCCCACCCCGGCATCTCGGCCAAGGTTGCGGTTATCGGAGTTGCGATTGACCGTATTCACAGCGGCACCAGCGGCAGCACCGTCGATCGCATTCTCTAACAGGGAATCGTTATTGGTGATCGTTCCAGAAACAGCACCCGCCGCCGCACCAATACCAATATCGCGCAACAAATCATTTGCCTGAGCCGGTTGTGCGACCAGCATGTTGGTTCCAACCAGGCCAGTTGCCAGTAGACCTGGGAGAATTGCGCCTTTCAAAATATCTTTCATTGTTTGCTCTCCTAAAGAGTTCGTCAACGTTGAAAGCAGGAGCAGGGGCTGTAAGGATCTCCTTGATTTCTTCCTTGATTTCTAGGTAGTTTGCTAGTTCTAGGGTAACCAATTATTAAGATACCAGCCACTCATGCGCGGTTTTTTAAGGCTTTACGACAGCTAAATTAATTTTTTGTAAAAAACAGCAAAGTTTGAGTAACGAAACCCAGTATTACGACGCTTCTAATAAACTACTACTCCGTATAAATTCCGTAAGATCCGTAAATTTACTGTCCACCTAATTCACAGAGACGGGCATTGTAGGAAAGCTTTGAACGGAACTTACCGCTCATACCGTTTCTTAGCCTGTTGTGTTTTTGATTAGGACAAATCTTTAATGGTGATTACGAAAGCGCTCCGTTGCTCAAGAACTTTAACTTCAGCACTCATCAGCGGCATGCTTGGAGTTGGGTTGGCTCTATCGATGAATCCGTCGATCGCTCAGGCTGAGGTGGCTAGCAATTCGCAAGAGTATGTCACTTTGTCAGATCATTTGGTAGCGTTGCGCCGTGCCATTATTGGGCAAGAGAGCAGCAGCAATTTTCGGGCTGTTAATCCCTACTCAGGAGCGCTTGGCTATGGTCAAGTTATGCCTGCTAACGTGGCTAGTTGGACGCGAGAGGCGTTGGGGCATTCCATTTCCCAAGCTGACTTTTTGAACAGTCCAGACATTCAGCTTCAGGTGATTGACTATAAGCTGAACCAATATTGGCAAGACGCATGGGCTACTAGCGGTGGAGATGTGACGATCGCCATTCGCCAGGTTGCTTCCCGTTGGTATAGCGGCAATCCCCAAAACTACACCTCCACGGCACCAGAGTTTTATGCAGGCCGCCGTTACCCCAGTATTGCCGAATACAGCTTTTCAATTTTGCAGCGTTATGTGGCCCATGTCAGAGGCATGAGAAGCTATACCTATTGATTGGTCGATTGGCATTAATTGGCAATTGAGTGGCGATCGGCAGACAAAAATAGTCGCGATCGCCAGTCCTTTTGGCATGCCCAATCGTCAGCCGATATTCTGGAAATAGATATCGTGCCACCAGGAGGGCGACAAGTCAAATGGCGATTCGACCAGAGGTTATTCGACAAAGCGACTTGATCAATCAACTCGTGCTGGATCGCACCACCTTAGAGGAGTTGGGGCGAGTTGAGGTGCTGTGGATGTACCCACAGGCGCACCGTGTGTTGGGATTCATTTGTAAATCGGGCTTGATGGGTGCTAAAAAAACCGCGTTTAAGCTGGCGCAAATCGAGGCACTTGGAGCAAACGGTGTATTGACCCACTCTCAGCCCGAAGAAACGGATGCTGGCAAGGTGCGACAGCTCGAATCTCTGTTAAATCGCGACCTGTGGAGTGATGCGGGTAACCAGTTGGGAAAAATCACCGATTGCCTGTTTAACGTGCAAACCGGAGAAATTACTCAGTATCTTTTCCTGTCTAATGGCTGGAGCGGTATTGCGGGTGACATTTACCAACTGCCGCCAGACCAGATTAGCAGCATTGGGCGATCGCGCCTGTTGGTGGCAGAGTCATCCGTGCAAACGTTCACTGTGTTTAGTGAAGGGCTACAGCAAAAGCTCAACAAAGCCAGAGCCGCTTTGAAAGACGATTACCTGCATCTGAAACAGCAAACGTTGCAAGAGCTACAGGCGATCGCTCAGGATGCTCAAACGAGAACCGAACAAGCGAAAGGGCAGTTTCAAACGCTGGCTGAACGTGCCAGAGAGCAAGCCCAACGGCTATCGCAGCAAGCAAAAGAGCGACTGCACACCCTCAACGAACAGTTACAGGAAGACGCACAAACGCTGGCAAAACGCGCCAAAGAGAGCAGTCAGGACTTTACCGAACAGGTAAGAGAACGGACACACCTGCTCAACAGACAGGTCGAAGAAGGCATTCAAACCCTAACGGTTCACGCCGAAGAAATCTTTGAGCGAGACGTTACTCCCAGTCCAGAGCCTCCATTAGAGCCACCGTCCTCGCTCATCAGTGAGCCACCCCCACCTCAACCCGATCCCTTTGCTGCTAATCCCTTCGTTCTGGATGATGATCCCTGGATTCTGGAAGAAATCGATCGGGAGGCCGATCCCAATCCAGAACCGACCTCAGAACCACCCTTAGCGGTCACGAATCAGGCAACTGTAACCGAGGCTGAGCCATCAGCCGTAGACGACGATGATGACGATGAACCCTGGATCTAATCCAGATGACTGCGTCGCCATTCTGCTGCTATTGGAAGGTGGGTTTGTGCCGAGCATTACTGCACATTAGCCGCAGGAGCAGTGGCATCATGCGCTACGGTGGCGGTTGAGGCTGAAGGCACAATGACCACTCGCCGCTGATAATCGATCACGCCGTAGGTTGGCATGGTTTTAGAAACAGTGTTAAACCGCTTCGCACCCCACAGCTTTTGATATTCAGCCGGGGACAGGTGAAAAACGAGAAACTGGTTGAGATAATCTACCGTTCCCGCTTCGGCAGCAGCTCGTTGCGACAAGGGTAGAATCGCTGGCAGGGTAGAGCGATCGTCCTCAGAAAGCCGTTGAGGTAACTCCAGATAGTCTTGAATGCCGCGCCCTTGCAGAGTCCGAACCGCATGTGGGTTGCTTGCTGGAGCGACAGCTTCTTCAGAACCCGAGCTAGCAGGGGCGGCTTGCGGCTCCGCAGGCTGAGGGCTGGCCACGGCCACCGCCGGGTTCTGTTCGTTGGTGAACTCAAGCATGGTTGGGTTAAAGACAGATAGGTCATACCCCTCTATCGCTACGCTTGAGTCGAGTTCTAGCCGATGGGCTTGGCTTGTGTGTCCCGCTTCAGAATGGGGGGCGATCGCACTGGAAGCTGCGGCTGACTCTGATCCTGCCATAGCAGAGAGGATAGGGGTAGACGTACCCTGTTGCGGCTGAGGCGAGGTTGCACTCGCTGGAGCTGAATGGCTAGATGTGGCCGATAAGATAGCAGATGGGGCACCACCCGCCTGAGGCGCAGCCGTCGAAGCTACGGTGGCCTGACTCGCAGCATTTGCTGCCGCAAGAGCCTGTTGCTGCTGGGCTTGCGCTCGAAGCTGAAGCCTGCGGTTAAATTCCTGGTTGCGGTCGGCGATCGCCGTTCGCTGCATCTGAGCCTGTTCTTGATTCAAACGGGTTTCGTCTGCTGCTTGCAGTTTGCTCAGCCGTTCCGCCAGCACCTCTCGCATGGGTCGCCGTGCCGCTGTGGACTTGGGTACCACAATCGGCTCAGGAGAGGTGGGTACTGGCAGTAACTCAGCGGTTCGTGTGGCCGAGTTGTTGTCGGCCACCTTGATGTCGGGCTGAGGTTGAGCAACCGGATTTGCCGCTTGCGATGGCAACTGGCTGCTGGCACCATCGGTTAAAACAAACCCAACGGCCAAGGTTGCGACTAAGCTGCCCGCACCCACCAAACTGTTTCTAGCCAGCAAACTGGGTCGGTTTAGATACACTTTGGGGGATGGCACTTCCCCAGCGATCGCAGCCGTCGGACTACTATTTAAACTCGTTAGACTTGCTGGCTCGCTTCGAGAACCCAAAAACTTGGAATAGTACAAGTTAAATGAATCTGATTCAGCAGAGTAGTCCTGTTCGTCGATGGGTTTAGTCATAGCAGTTAGTCGAGGTCGGAGATCCGTAGAACAGAAAATTGAGTTAATGGTAGTGCAATTAGTCTAAAAAAGGTTAGTGCAATTGTTCAGTAATTTCCGTACTATGGGCAATTGATTTCAGGCCACCCTTTTTCAGGCCACCCTTTAGTACGCTCCTGTCTTGTTTAAAACAACGCGAACCGTTTGAATCAGGATTTTGAGGTCGAGCCAGACCGACCAGTTCTCAATGTAGGTCAGGTCGAGGTGAATCACCTGATCAAAATCTGTTACGTCTGAGCGGCCAGACACCTGCCAGAGTCCAGTAATGCCAGGTAGCACTTCATGGCGAATAAAGTGGTGTTCGGCAAACCGCTTCACATCTCGGGTTGGGAAGGGACGTGGCCCAACCAGGCTCATTTCTCCAAACAAGACATTGAAGATTTGCGGCAGTTCATCCAAGCTGTATTGTCTTAAAAACTTGCCAACACGAGTAATGCGCGGGTCGTCTTTCATCTTAAACATCACCCCGTCTTTCATCTCGTTAAAGGCTTCCAGTTCCTTTTGCAACTTGTGGGCATTAGCCACCATTGTGCGAAACTTCCATGCCTTGAACGGTTTGCCGTGTAGACCAATCCGGGTTTGTTTGTAAAAGATGGGGCCTGGTGAGTCCAGTTTAATTAGAATGGCGATCGCCAGATAGAGCGGAAAGGCCAGGATTAAGATCAGAGCAGCACAGCAGAAATCGAAGGCACGCTTCACCCCAAAATCAATGCCCGTAATCACGGGAGGGGGAAAGGTCAGCGAGGGCGAGCCGCCAATCATCCAAAACTCTGATCCTTTAAACAGCGGCTCGATGCCGATGGGCAGCACGTGGAGGGTAATGCCTGCGGTTTGAAAATGCCAGCAGAGGAACAAGCGGTTCTTGATGGCATCCCAGGAGACAAACGCTTCAACGATACCCAAGCCGCGAATCGAGGCAAAGGTGGCCTCTCGCCGATTGCGATCGAGCGCACGGGCATCAACCACACCTAAAATGTTGTATCGATTTTCTCGTTCAATTAAACTGACACAGGGTTCTACATATTGGGGATCAGAGATGAGATAAGCCGGATAGCGGATTGCGCCATTCGAGCGCAGTTGTTCTGTGGTGATATCGACAACGCAGCGGCCAACCCACGTTAGCAGAATACTGAATAGCCAAAACAGCACAAAATGCGATCGCGACACAAACTGGTCGGGGGCATAGAAATAGGCGGTGAGCAGCAAGAGGGCGTCCGCTAGCGTAATCGCCTTGAATAGCCCCAGGTAATCGCGCCGTTTTTCCCCCGGTTTATATAATCCTCTGGCGGCAATAATACCGATGGAAATGCCAACAATAGGGAACAGTGAGGTTGGCTCTTGGCGAGTACTCCAAAAGGATGTAGTTTGAGTTCCCAGGGATTCAGCCATCATCCAGGCCAAAGCTAACAGCAGGGAATCTACTACAGCGAGAACCAGGACGCGAAGCCATCCTACGGTCGTTCCCCGCCGCAGTCCCGCGAAGGAAGGTGAACGTAAATCTGGCTTAGAGCCTACTTCCGAGATATTGGGTGCCATCCTTTAGGTTCCTATCGAAAGTTGCATTCGGTCGAGGACAACGTCAACGGTAATGAACGAAGCAAGACAAAACTTGGTGATTCATCGGGTCAGGGGTAAAACGTTGACGTTGCCAGGACGACGCTTTTTACCAAACATTAAGGCATGAAAGTCGGGTGAAAGTACTGGGTTTCACCTGGCGATGGCGATAAATTGAGAAAGTCCCCTGAACCTCTTCGATTTACTGATAGGCGCATTTTGTTCCCGATGAGCGGTTTCCTCAGTAATATTTAACAATACAGTGGTTTTACTGAGAAAGAGCGGCCTGACTAACATGGCGAATTTACCTACTTTGATAGATCTCATAGGATGAAAACGTACTCTAGGCGACAGGTTGCGTTGGGTTAATCAGAGGGTTTAAGCGATCGCAATCTGCAGCAACAGAGTAAAGCCCGCTTATCGCCTTTGGGCGATCGACTGATAGGCTTCGAGCAGTTTTGGAGCCTGGTGCCGCCACTCCAGTTGGGTTTCCATCCGGTGTCGCCCTTTGGCTCCCATTTGTTGACGTAAGCCGGGATCGTCCAGCAACTCTAGAATCTTCTCAGCCAGTTCCACCTCATCATTAGGTGTGGCATAAAGCGACGCATCCTCTGCCGATCGCCGTCCCTCTCGCAGCTCAAATTGCACAATGGGTTTGCCTAACGCCATATATTCCAGGATTTTGTTCATCGTGCAGTTTTCGTTGTAGGTAGAGGTTGGCGACGGCTCGACGCACACATCACAACTCGACAGCCGCTCTAGCAGCGAGTCACCCATTTGAAACCCGGTAAATTCGACAAACTCACTCAATCCCAGAGCGATCGCCAAGGCTTTCAGCTTTTCAACCGCTGGCCCACTACCAATCAGCATGAAATGAATATCTCGACGCTGCTTTGTTTGGGTAATGTATTGGATCGCCCGCAGCAGGTAATCGACCCCTTCTGGTTCACCCATTACCCCCATGTAACCAACCAGGTGAGTGCGTCCCTGGCGATAGATTGGGTTTGGCGGCAGCAAACGGAACCGCGCCAAATCAGGAGCGCTGCGAACCACAAACACCCTTTCTGGTTTTTTGTGCCCACGGGTCAGGGCAACCTTGCGGTGGGATTCGTTCGTCGAAATCACGATATCAGCAACCGCGTAGGTTAATCGTTCGGCCCAGCGCAAGCCATGATAGAAGATGTCTCTGCGCGCATATTTCGCTTCATACATCTCCGGGCTGAGATCGTGATGGTCGAAAACTATGCGAACGCCATGGAAGAGCTTGAACCAACTGGCAACGAGAAACAGAAGGTCGGGCGGATTGCAAACATGAACAATATCGAACCCTCCTCGTTCTCGCCAAACCCGCTTGGCCAGGCGAAACTCTCCCCCTACTGCCCAAGCGTATTCCCGCAGGTACCCTGTAACAGAGCTAATCTCTGGCGGCAGCGGATGGCGGTAGATATGCACTCCCTCCAGCACTTCATACTCTTGATCAAACCCATTCCCTTGCGGCGAAATCACAGAGACTTGGTATCCCGCTTTTTGCAATGTGGTTGCTTCCATCCAAACCCGACGGTCGAACGGTACTGGAAGGTTTTCCACAATAATGAGTACTCTGCTGAAATCACCCATGAGAAACAAACTCCTAAACGAGTCAGGCCGTCGAACGAACGTCACCAAAGATTAGCCCGATCGTAAGCGATAGTGAGATTTTTGAGACAGAAACGGCTTTTCTATCAAATGCCAACAGCTATAGGACGTTACTAGCAATAAAACTGTTGCATAGCCAAATGCCAAATAGGGATTGGCCTTGAAATAGGGATACAGAAGCTGAATCAGCGGATAGTGAAAGATATAGATTCCGTAGGATAGATCTCCAAATTTGCTGATGCTGCCGCTAATGTACGGTAGTTGGAAGACTATGTAAAAAACAATGATGGCGAGACAAATGGGTTGCAGTGGTCGAATTTGAAGGAAGAAACTGACAACATACAGAGGAACTGCAACCAGTAAAAACTTGTTGGTATGCTTCCTAAAGAATTCGATGTAGTAATACAGAAATGCACCACAAATAAAATAAGACAACTGCCCTGGAAACTGAATGGCTAGTTTATAGAACAGGAGATCGCCAGTGAGATGAGAAACGAGGCGTAATCCCTCTGTGTAGACAACAGAAAATAAGTACACTCCAGAAAAGACGAGCAGCTTGTTTGTTCTGCGATAGAGATAAACAAACACTGGAGTCAACGCGTAATAAACGACCTCACTACGAATCGTCCATAGAGAGCCGTTGACGATTGGCTTAAGGTTTTCGGTGAAGACACCGGGTAAAGTCAACTGCCCAAAATTGAGAAACGATAAGTTAAAGCCCAAGTAGCGAAAAAGAGCCGGATCGGTGAAGTATTGAGACCAGGCTAAAGTCGAAATGAAAACACCACCGATCGCGGCCAAAAGAATGATGAGGCAATAGGCAGGATAGATCCGGCGAACCCGTTTGATGGTGTATTCCTTGAGTGATTTCGATCGCTCAAAGCTCATAAAGATCAGAAATCCACTCATGATAAAGAAGATGTGGACAGCCGATCCAGAGAGTAAAACGATCGCCCGGTTGATGCTTTCAAACTCGCCTGTTAGAGTGTTGATGTGAAACACAAACACAGCAAAGGCACAAATGAGTCTGAGCAAGTCAAAGTTATTTAATTTTGATATCTGCGGTTGTGCAGATAGCGGAGTCTCGGGTTGGGGGAAGGTTTGCATTACAACTCAAAGTTTCAATCAATAAAAACCAGCTAAGATATTGCTTCAATAAGTAAGCAGCTTTTAAATCTGTCACTCTGGCTCAATTGCTAATAGCGAAATCTGAAACCTTGATACGTTTTATTTTTCATAAAAGAACTGTAGAATCCGGATAGTTAGAGAACGAATTTCAAGTAGGGACGGTGTTAAGGTATTAGATAACTAACACATCAGGTAACTAAAGAGATTCAAGCGGTCTGCTCGTCGATTAATGTATGCTTAAATACTCAAACTTTTGGTTTGATGGAAGCGATCGCTTTCTGATAAATACCGATAGTAGCACAATAATTTTTATCGATAGAATATTCTTCTTCGTATTGTTTACGTGCTAAAAATCCGCGCTGTTGTAAGTCGGTCGGGTTAGACCAGGCACGCTGCACTACACGGCTTAAATCATTGGCATCACCTGGCTGAAACAGCCAGCCTGACTGGTTTTCTCTAACAATTTCGGCTGTACTGCCCAATCGGCTGGCAACCACTGGTAAGCCTGTGGCAAAGGCTTCAACAATGGTCATTGGAAAGCCCTCGTACCACTCAGACGGAAAGATCAACAGCTTGGCCTTCTGCATCAGGCTGAGCACCTCCTGGCGCGGTACAGCACCCAGATATTCCACTCCTTTGGGCACATCGGTGGTCAACATTGATTCAAGCATTCCTCGCCCCACGACCTTTAGTGGAATAGTGCCATCCAGCGATCGCCACGCTTGTAACAGCGTTTTGATTCCCTTTTGCGGAATGAGTCGTCCGGCAAACAGCGCGTAGTCTTCCTGGTGCGATCCCACTTGGATATCGGCGTTAACAAAGTTAGGCTTCACTGCAACTTTGTCAGGCGGCAGGCCACCCTCAATCATTTTTTGTCGGGCAAATTCGGTCAAGGCGATGTAAACGTCAATGTCGTTGCGATAGGTGCCTCGAAGGCGATTGACGCTCAACCCGGTGACGGCAAAGATGGTGCTGAGGCGATCGCGACGATAGCAGCCATGCAGGAGCGCAGGATAGGTAAACGCTTTACCCACACAATCTTCGCAGAGGCGTTCGTTGCGATATAAATTAGATCCCGGACAAATCAATTTGTAGTTGTGCAAGGTCTGCACCACCGCGACCCCCGAATCGTGGCAAGCGGCATAAATCGAGGGCGTGAGCAGCGGTATTGTGTTATGAACATGAACCACATCGGCGCGAAAGTGGTTTAACTGTTGCCGCATCTGCCGATAGGCATCAATAGACCAGATCGACTTCAGCGATAGCCCAACCTTGGCTAACACATTGGCATTCTTCAAGGCAGAACTGCTTACCACCCATTGCCGCACCTCATGCCCATAGTGCTTAAGCATGGTGTGTTCTGCATCCAGTACCGCTTCTTCCCCACCTGAAAATTGGTATTCGTTGTGAACTTGAAGAACTTTCATCAGACTCTCAATAACAATTTGCTAGTTTAAGCATGAAGCCACAGGGTCGTGGAAATGGCTTTCAGTTAGCCACTGCATCATTTGATCAGGGACAGCTAGCTATCAAGAGACGCAGCGTGTAGGTCATTACACTAGCCCCTCCAGATATTCCCTCACGGTTTTTCCTGCCACCTGCCAGTTGAGCCGACTTTCATATTCAATGAAGGCACTGTCGGCCAGTTCTTCATAGTGGGTGAAGTGGTTCATCGCCTCCAGGATGAAGCGGCAGGCTTCCGCTACAAATGTATCGAGCGGCACAGCAATGCCGTTTTTTCCAGTTTGTACTGCCGTTGGAATGCCGCCAACGTTGCTGGCTACAACGGGTACGCCGAACGAGTTGGCCTCGGCAACCACCACGCCATAACATTCGGCTCTGGATGGAAACAAGAGAAAGTGAGATTCTGCTAACAGTTGATCGATCGCGTCTCGTCCGTCTTGGGTTGCTTTCGAGATAAACCCTTTGACCGTGACGAAATCAGGCACATCCGCCGGAGGGGTGCAGCCCACGATGGTGAGTTCAGTAGGTAGCCCCTGGTCGTTCAACGCTTGAGCCACCTGCACCGCCAGATCGCCCCCTTTGCGATACCAGTCTACCCCCAGGAAAAGCAGCTTACAGGTTTGTTTAGACCGCCGCTGCACCAGCCCTCTAACGTCCTCCAGGGTGCGATCGCACTCAATGTTGGCACCAAAAGGAACCACTTTAATGTTGGAATCGGCAATGGCGTAATGATCTTTGGCCGTTTGAGCCGCCCACTGTGAGGTAAACAGGGCTAGCTGGCAGTTGGACAGTGCCCGTTGCTCCATCTGGTTGCCGTTGATTAAGCTTTCCCGGCACAGGTTAGACCAGCGTGGGTAAAAGTCAACCATCCCGGCATAGGTGCAATCGGTCCAGACGACAACGGGGCGATCGCACTCTAGATAGCAGATGGGCACCGTTCCAGTACTAAACACCACATCAACATTCAGGCTGTTTAATTGGTGGGCAACCTGCTTGGCGTAGTGTTTGAGGATGCTCGGTTCGCGATCGCGGTGGTAATTCTTGCCCAGCACCCGCTGATAAAAAAGCTGTTTGGCTTTAAAGAAATACGCCTGGTATTCTCGCAATGAACCGACATACACGACTTCGATGGCCTGTTGTTCCAATGCCTTAGTAATGTAGTGGGCTGAACCCGACCATTTGCGAATATCAGATGCGTCGTATACCGTTACATATGCCAGTTTCATAGTTCTATCTAGCGTTGTCCTTACCAATAGCAACCGGCTGCCAGTTTCCAGGAGAGCCGTACTCCTTTTGCAACCACCTTTTTAGTGGCGATCGACCATG
Source organism: Oculatella sp. LEGE 06141 (assembly GCF_015207605.1). Lineage (GTDB taxonomy): Bacteria > Cyanobacteriota > Cyanobacteriia > Elainellales > Elainellaceae > Oculatella. The sequence continues at coordinate 44,057 of NZ_JADEWO010000018.1, read as the reverse complement.
TCGGTTCGTTGCCAAAATAGCGCTGGCGCAGCAGTTGTTTTTCGACATTTTTGCGAACAAGTAACCGCTGCGTCTTTTGGGCTGGATAAATTCGCATTTTTGACCAGGATTTGCGAATGTGGTGAATCTGAGCATATTCGCTAAACCGCAGCCACAGATCCGCATCCATCGCGACATCAAACTCATCGTTGAGTCCACCCACTTTCTCATACAGGCTGCGCCGCCAGAAGGTAGACGGTTGCGGAATGAAATTATGCTCGTACAGAAAGATGAAGCGGTTAAAGGGGAGTTCCTTTCTGGGTTTAATCGTTTGCCCGTCTGTATCAATCCAGGTGGTATCGCCATACACCACTTGCATGGACGGTTGATTGCTGAACAGGTCGGCAATGTCCTTTAATGTCCACGGTTCAAGCAAATCGTCGGAACAAAGCCAGCCAAGAATATCACCCGTGGCTTTTTGAAAGCCTTTTTCTAACGCTTCGGTTTGACCGCGATCGGGTTCACTCACCCAATAGTGCAGCCGATCGGCATAGCGCTGGATGATATCGACACTGCCATCTGTTGACCCACCGTCAATCACAATGTATTCCAGATTGGGATAATTCTGGTCTAAAACGCTTTGTAAGGTAGCTTCCAGAAACTGCGCTTGGTTGTAGGAAGGAGTAATGATGCTGATCTTGGGATAGTGCATTGCTTCAGTCGGTGGTTCCGCCAATTTGATTGGAATTGATAGAGGAATGAGTACTGTAAAGGGTTAACGCAGCTTGGCGTAGCAGATCCAGTTGTAGGACGTTGCTTCTGCCTGGTACACCGCCTGGTACTCTTTTTCTACAGTTTGTAGCAAGGGTTCTGGAGTGGGGTAACGTTCGTCATTCCAGGCATCGCCCCACCGCGTTAGAGCGGTTTTGTAAATTGGCGGAAATTCATAATAAATTTCCAGGTTTTGTTTCAAATATGCAGCATCAACCTCATTGGGTCGAATCTCTGTAAGGGTATGCTCTTTAATACCAACCACTTCTTTTACTTTCTGTTTGACGATAGATTTAATTGGATTGTGAGTACCAGCCGATCCGTGCCCCATTTGCATCAACACCTTTTTGAGGCTGTAGCAATCGCCCTGAAAGGCCGGATAGTTGTCTTCAAACATCAGATGCTTAAAGCCAAACCATTTGGCTGTTTTAACTCGCTCGTAGGCATTTTGATGATCGTCAAAAAAGATGACCGTGTCTTCCTTGGGTAAGTGATTCCAATCGATGGTGGCAAAGTCTTGATTGAAATACGTTGCCTGTTTAGGCTTGTATTGAATTTGATCCAGGTTTAGGTCGATACAGTAAATTTGAGCGTTAGGACAGGCGGATTCAATGAGCCAGGTGCCTTGCCCCAGCCAAACTCCGCTCTCGATTACGGCCTGTGGCTGAAGCTCCTGAAGCGCGAACCAGGTGAGAAACATGTGCTGCGATCGCATTCCACCCTCATTATCTGGAATAGGTCGGCGGCGATACAGCTCAGAGAAAGCCTCAAGCTTTGCAATCATGTCTGCTCTCGACCACGACACCGTTCCAATAGCCGTTTCTGCTTTCATAGCTTGATCGTTTCAGTTGCTAAATTTTGATAGGTTCAATAACGCACAGGAGCATTAACCGAAGCAGCCGCGATCGCGATCGTTCTCCTTCAATAAGATCTGCCAATGAGATCTGCCAGTGAAATTTGTCTGAATGGTCTGTCTAAATGGTCTGACTGACTAATGCCGATGGCTCAGACGCAGACGGTTGCGGTGGCGATCGGCGTATTCGCTCTAGTTGTAAAGCACTTGAAAAGGAAATAGCAATGTATGCCAACCAGAGTTGATGCCCCTGGGACAGAATTAAAACCACCTCCGTTGTGTTGTAGAGCAACATCAGAGCAATGATTTGCAGCATCCAAAAATATTCAACCCCTTTCGTGATTCTGAATAAGCGGATGACTCTAATCAACACCGTGATGTAATGAACAACGAACAAAACTAACCCCACCCCACCTAGCCACAGGAACAGATCGAGGAAGCCATTATGGGCATGGAATCCACCCGTTTCGTTTTTACGGGCAAGGGCTTCTGCCGCCCAGGTATGTCTCATCACAAAATCGCCCTCTGGCGATCCCCAAAAGCCAGCATAACCATATCCCAGCCAGGGACGCTGTAGGCTTTGATCAAACGCCAGTTCCCACACCTCTTCCCGTCCGGTGAAGTTGGGACTCTTGCCCAAAACATCCACCACAATCATTTCCCAATTACCCGCGACAAATACCGCGATTGCTCCGCCCACTAACAAAAACAACAGGTATAGAACAACCTGAGTTTTGTAGTAGTAGCGAATCATTTGATAAAGGGGCAGGGCAGAAATCGAGAAGACATACAGCACCAGAGCCGTTTTACTCTGAGACAGCAGAATGAGTGCCAGCGCTAGCACCAGAATCATCAGGTTCAGCCAGCGGTATTTGCGACAGCTAATGAAGGTGAGGATCTGCGTGGCGGCACCAACAACCATCATGCGTCCCAAATACTGTTTGTGGGCATAAATGCCCCTCCACAAACCACCCGCCTGCCCGTAGGAAGGGATCGCCGCACCAATGGCCGCACTGAGGATAGCCCCTAACCCTGTCATCCAGGCAAATAAATGCATTTGTTCCATTGGGGTGTAGCGGGTCGCAAGATATACCCCAAACACCATCGAGCGAACCAGTGCCTTGGCAGAAGCCGTCGTTGCCCCTGGGTCGGCAGACCAAAAGTAGGAAAAAAGAGCAACACCCAGCAACGACCAAAGCAAAAGGTCGCGGCTCGCAACGTACAGCAATCGTCGCCAATGGGGAAGAATGAGAAGGGCAACAATACCGTAGCTGCCGACGCTAACCAGTTTAGAAAATGGCCCTGGCAGCGGAACATCAGAGATGACCAGCAGAAACAAAACGGTGATGGCTGGTTCCCCTTTTTTCCATAGGTACGGAATCAATTTTGCAATCAACACACACCTGCCAGTTTTTCAAAACGGCTGAGATTTACTTAACTTCAGTTTATTCACCGAGGTGCAAACGGGTTTCTCTGGTTTGTAGCAACATCAAAACTTCATATTTTGCTGGGGGGCGATCGCTGTTCCTCGATTAGCTCGGCAAACAGCGACTGATAGCGTTGTGCTTGAATATCCAGGGTAAATTCCTGTTCGGTCTTCTCACGGGCGCGATAGCGCAAGGTTTGATGTCGGGTTTCGTCCTCTAGCACCCAGGCAATACCGCGAGCCAGATCCTCAACTTGATAGGGCTGCGCCAGATAGCCATTTTGCTGATGCTCAATCATGTCGGGCATTCCGCCGATGTTGAAGGTGACGCAGGGCACCCCACAGGCGATCGCTTCCATCACGGTGTTCGCCAGGTTTTCCTGAGTCGAGGGCAGCACAAATACATCTGCCGCAGAGTAAACCAGCGCGAGGAGCAGATCGTCGCTTAATGTCCCCAGATAATGAGACTTAAACCCCAGGTCGGGCGGTTGCTGTGGTCGAGAAGCCCCCATAATCACCAGTTCTAGCTGGTCGTGCCACCCTGATTGGCTTAGCTCCTGTAAGGCAGGTTGCAGAAACTGAAAGCCCTTGCGCTGGTCGCTGGTGGCAAACATAGAGGCAAACAGCACCAGCCGTTTATCCTGGGGCAACTTGAGGACGCTGCGGGCAAATTGGCGATCGAGCGGCTGATAGACATCGGTATCAATGCCGTTTGGGATCACCTCAATGCGCTGATCGTGAAACAGAGGGCTAGAGTGGGCGCATTTTGCCAACCAGTGACTCAAGCCTACAATCGTCAGGTTGGTGTTTCTCCAGGCGTTGGCTTTGCGTTGCCACGTCCAGCGAGATAGATCCCAGTTCGTTTGGCTGTTGAGCTGGGGGCACGATCCGCACGACTGGCGGTAGCGATCGCAGCCATCATCATAGTGGCATCCCCCTGTAAATGCCCACATGTCGTGCAGCGACCAGACCACTGGCTGTTTGAATTTGGCGATCGTTTCGATGCGGGTAAACCCAGCCGCAATCCAGTGCAAGTTAACAACATCGGGCTGTAAGCGTTTAACGGCGGGCAACACCGTATCGGGTAGCCACTGGGTTGAAAACAGCGTTTCGGGCTGACGTGAATACAGCTTGGGCGGCAGGGCGTTAACGGCAACTCGCAGCTTGGCGATCGCATCCGATAGGCTCGATCGTGGGGCAATTACCGTGGCATCGTCACTGGATTTGAACTGCACCAGCATTTTAGAATCTACCGAGGCGCGCTGAAGCCCCTGATGCAAGCGGTAGGCCGCCCGTGCTGCCCCACCGCTGATATCAGACGTACTCATCAGCAAAGCCTTCATTAACCCATCCTCAGCAGTGACTTTCGTAGCTTGGCTCTAGCCCGCTGGAGCAAACTTTGAGAGTAGAGCGTGTTTTGCGTCAGCGTATCGGCCTCACGATCGACCATGACAAACGGTGGATGCTGAAGCGGATGTTCGATCGCTTCCCTGGGCATGTTGGCAAATCGGCTGACCCGGTTGCCTGTATTCGTTGATTCTGTCCCAAAGCCAATGTTAGAGACTAAGTTGCGATTCGCCAGAATGTTAATGCCGTTTTGCGTCCAGCAGGCAAACATCCAGCGGTTTGCCCAACTGTCTATCCGTCTGTCGTAGGTGGCTTGAAAGGTGTTCGTCCAGGTTTTGACCGCACGCGGATCGACTAACAGATCGCGCAAAAAGTCGCGGGTTTTTACCTCTTCCCACAGCGTCATGTCAAAGTCGAAATAGCGCCAGGCGCGTTTCCAGGTTGCCCAGCCCCAGCAGTGGCAAAACCGCGAGAAGTAGTAGCTATACTCGGTTCGGCGGCGGCCAAACTGCACGTTTTGTCCAGAAATTGAAAAAATGCGCTGATCGGTGCGGTGGCGATCGAGCAGATCTTCACAAAACGGAAAAAAACTGGGGTGCGGCACGCAGTCATCTTCTAGAATGATCGCTTCTTCCACCTGGTCGAACACCCAATTTAAGCCGCTCGATACCCGTTTAGCGCAGCCCAAATTCTGATCGGCGTAGTTTTTAAACACCTGACAATCCCAATCAACGCGATCGATGATGGCGCGGGTTTCGGCACACTTTTCTGCTTCACCCGGACGATCGGCGCGAGGGCCGTCTGCTATGACAAATAGCTGAGACGGCTTCGCCTGCCGGATCGCTTCAAATACGGTTTCAGTCGCATCTGCTCTTTTGAAGATCAGGAAAACGACGGGAGTTTGCATAACGATGGGGTCATTGATACAGAATTGATTACAGAGCCGTAGGCGCAGCGGTTCAGGTTGGGGTTATACCGGTTGCAGGTCTTTAGATTGAGATCGTTTTGCCAGAATCGTCTCATAGTATTGGACAATTTGGTTAGCTCGCTTATCCCAGGTTTGCTCTCGGGTAAAGTCGTAGCCAGCGCGACCCATTTTGAGGCGTTCGTCTGGATGGTGATACAGGTATTCGATCGCTTTGGCTAAGCCCTCCACCGTTTCTGCTGGAGTGGTTACAGGCACCTTAATTCCCGCTGCTTCAGGCACAAATGCGCCTGCCCCCTGGTGGTTTAAGGAAATTAGCGGCAATCCCTGGGACATGGCCTCAAACAACTGCACGCCAAAGGTATCTCGTAAGCTGGGAAAGATCAGAGCATCACTGGTCTGGTAGGCATTGAATACGTCTGTCCAGGCGACATAGCCCCGGTAGTCAACCTTGCCCTCCAGGTTGTACTGCTGAATTAAACCCGGTAACGAGCTGCCTTGAGGGCCACTACCCAGAATCGTGAGTTTAAATGGCACCGCCGGGTCTACCTTTGACAGCGCCTCTAACGCTAGCACTAACCCTTTTCGGGGTTCCAACACCGCGACCCACAGCAACCGTAGCTCTGGGGAGGGTGGCCGTACTGGAATCTCATCCAGCAAAAAGCCTTTGGGAATGCCGCCATTCTCTAAAAACAGTTCGGTTTGCTTTGCGCCCAACTGTTTGGCTAAGTCAGCCGTATCGCTATTGATCGCCAGGATCAAATCCGTATGGCGAATCGCTTTACGCAAAGACAGGTGCAACGGGATCAGCTTTTGAATGATGAACGATCGCCGCGCTTCCTCCGGCCACCAGTGCTGGAAGTAGCCTTTGAACGCGGGTGGGGCAATTTGCCCGCCACCTACCGGCCCCATCATAAACGGCTTGTTCAACTTCCACAGCAACGACCCGCCTGTAATCACAGACATGGTTAAGTGATGCACAATCTCAAAATCGTGGTCGCGATCGAGCTGTTTTGCCACCGCATAGGCTTGCCAGTGCCACAACAGATACCCCAACCGAACAATGTAGGGGTTGAGCCGCTTAACCAGGTCAGACTTTATAGCCGTGAGCCACGCAATGAACGGATGATCGTCTATATAAACAAAATGCAGGTTGGGCATAGGCTGAGCCGCCATCGTTCGTTCAATTGACGCTTGCCCCTCTCGTTTAGTGAGCGCCCAAACCTCATGACCCAATTGGGCGAGGTGCCATGCACTATTCCAACCGCTTCCCTGTTCTCTACCCCGGTTCGGATCGCAAGAATAAACGCAAAGCAGTACTCGCATTTTTGATGCCTCTCTCGTCAGTGTTTTAACGCTCAATGATGCACTATCCGTCAGAAATGAAATTAATTAAGAGTGTTTAATGATCAAGGCATTTACGGTAAACGTTGACTGTTTCTTTCGCTACGAAGTTCCAATTCCATTGTTTTGCTAAAGCCAGATTATGGTCTCCCATTGCTGCAATTTGGTTTCGTTGTTCGATCGCTACCTTCATCGCATGGCGGATGCCATCGCTGTGGTCGGCATCGTATAAGAAGGAACCTGATTCATCTAACATATCGCTAAAAAAGCCAACATTTGGCGCAATGCAAGCCCGACCAAATGACATTGCTAAAATGGCAATTCCCGATGTTGTAAACACTTTGTAGGGCACAATTACACAGTCTGCCGCATTCATATAAAGCTGAATTTCGTCATCAGGAATTCGCTTTAAAATGAGTTGGATAGCGTCATTTTCCTGCGCTCTGGCAAGGAGTTTTTCGTGCAATCCGGCCTCTTGAGGATTGCCCGCTACAATTAAGCGCACTCTATCTGGATGGATCTGCTGAAAGGCATCGATCGCCTCTAAATATCCTTTGTAATAATAGATGCTGCCAAACAGGAGAAAGGTCAGGTCTGCCGCAGGGATGCCTAGCTCGGCTCGCGCCTGTGCAGGCGATATCGTATTCTCGTAGGTGCCAATGTAGTTACCATGAGGAATGGTACAAACCCGGTCGGGAACTGCAAAGCTGGCCGCGATTTCGGCCTGGGTTGAAGGACAATGAGTGATAAATCCGTTAATAAAGCGGCTCAGAACTTTAATGGTTTTAGGCGAGAGATCGTGGCGGTTGCTGCCCAATTTGTTCGACCACTCATGCACGGTCCACACGGTTGAAATGCCGCTTAGCTTTAATATAAATAGCTGACTGATAAACAGCAGAATTTTTAGGAGTTGAAACAGCGGATTTCGCCCTAACAGAAATGGATGTAGGGTGTGAAGATGCAGAATTCCAGGGTTTCCCACCCCGATAAACTGAAACACCTCTGGCAGGAAAAAATTACGGCGGAAGTACTCCTTGACTTCGATTCCTTCCTGGTTGAGATGGTCAGCCAACAGCCGTTTGTAAGGATTTCCTAGCCAGTCGGATAGAAAGACAACCCTAAGTGTCACAGTGCCAACTCCTGAAACTTAAGTGACCGATTTGAGCATGGTTTGCGATCGCCCTTGATCCGTTGACCCAAGCCGACGGTAATGAGCCAGATGTTGATTGAAAATCACAGCCATTGACAATTTCTGCCGCAGACGGCTCACAGCAGGGCTGCCTTCCGGTGTACACTGCGGCAACACACGCTCAATCGCCGCTGCCAATGCGCTAGAGGTGCATGGCGTAAACAAATGAATGGCGTTGGGTTCCAACTGGTTGTACTCTGCAATCTGGGGCAGGTCGGATGCCAAAATGGGACGTTCAACCGAAATCCAAGTGGATAATGACCCTGATGCCGAAAACCGCGTGAACGGACACACCGCCAGGTCGGTTGCCCTTAAATACAGCTCCAGGTCGGCCTCTGATAAGTAGCCCGTGATCCGCAGACGGTGAGCCACTCCGTTTGCAGTAGCCGTGGCAATTAAGCTCTCAACATAGGCATCATAATAACTGGAACTAGAACCGCCTGCCAAAACCACTGTCACATCCTCTGGCAGAGCAGGAATGGCTTCAACCAGAAGGTGATGTCCTTTGGGCTGATAAATGAAGCCCAGCAGGGTGACAATTCGGGTGTTCTCTAACCCTAAGGTTTGGCGGGCGGCGGTTGGGCTAACCTGAATCGAGCGTTCTTCGACAAAATGAGGAATGACCTGCAAGGTTTGCCGAGCGACCCGATCGGTCAACCGAGTGGCCTCTTCGCGGGTACAAACCAATATCAACGCCGCTCGTCGCACAATGGCCTGTAGAGCGATCGCTTCTGCACCAAACCAGCCATTGAAAATGCTCTGCAAAAAGCCAACCCCTTTTCGCCAACGAGGACGATGGGACGGATGGACTGCTGGCGCAGATAGCGCTTGTGCCACAGACGGCTTCGGTGCTGCTCCTCCCGTTTGCCATTTCGCTTGAGCCTGCCGCAACACGGTAGCCAGACGGTAAGGCGGATAAAACACGTCGTGGAGCGTCACGACCAGCGGTGCTGAGCAGTGATCCATAAACAGGCGAAGGTGATGAATTTGTGCCCAGCCTTCGCCCCAGAGCGTCCGACCAAACTTATTGAACTGAAAATGAATGACATCCGCTTCTGATAGGGTTTGAGCCGCTTGTATCAGCAGGGTGCGGTTGTGGTTACGATTGTTGCCAAGCATAACGCTGGCTTCAATCACAGCTACATCGTTGTGCTGTCGCGCTGCTGTTGCCAGAAGGCGGCCATAACGACAGACACCGTGTTCAGGAGGCCCAACATGTAAATAACCGATCTTCATGCCCTTAACCGTCATCAGGTTAATCCAAAATCCTGGAAATCAATCCAAAATTCTTCTCAGCTTTTTCCTTAATCTGCGGCATGGTTTGCGTTAACTGTTCTACCACCTCATGCCGTCGCTTCCAAGCACTCTGAATCATGGCACAGGTTTGATCTGCATCCAAGAATTCCTGGAATGAAATCACCAACCCTTTATGATTGTCTCCCAACAAATCGGCCATAATGCCTTCTGCTTTAACGGAATAACCGATAGGAACGGTGCAAACACAGCTAGATAGACCGGCAATACAGGCGTGCATTCGTTCTGCAATTACCATGTCACATGCGCCGATCAGTCCTTTAAACTCGCTGGCCGAGTGGTTACCGCCCGCCAGACAGACTCTTGAATCAAACCCCAGGGTGCGCAGAAGGTTGGTGGCCAGGATGCGATCGTCGTTGCGATACTTAATTTCCTGGACGTGGGGCACCAGCAGCACCTGCGCGTCCAGGGTTTCTAGAATCGTTTGAATAATTTGACACCAGGTGTTTAGATGTTGATCCTGGTTTGCTCCGGTGTACTTGGTAATACCCTGGCTGGGTGCCACTGCAACAACGGGGCGATCGTCAGTGATGCCATAAAAGCGCAGCATGGCTTTGCTCAGTTCGGCTGGAGGCGGCGTCAGCAAAAAGGCAGGGTCGGCAGTATGCTCAACGATCGTCTCTGAGAGACCCAGTTCCTTGGTGACATAGCGGTAAGATAGCGCTTCGCGAACGGTCACCAGTGCAGATTGGCGGGCAACCTCAAGCCATGCGCTTGCCTCTGCCTCGGTTTTAAATGGGCCAATAGAATGAGCCAGAAACACAACGGGTATTTTCGCGTTCAGCGCGAATTTGAGCGGCTTCAGTTCTTGTTCTAAAAAGGCCAGCCCATAGTCTGAACTAAACACATCTCCACCGGAGGCAATCACCACGGACGCATCTTTGACTAACCCATAGTCTGGAGCCAGCGGTGTGTAAAATTTGGAGGCTTTTGCGTACAGCAAGCGCTTCCAGTCCAGGGAGTTTTTGCGGCCAATGACACTAACATTGTCGTGGTGTAACTGCACCTGATCGTAGTCTGGTGTTTCACTCAAAACATCAACTGTGAGGGTGGGTTGGTGGCGAGTGAGCTGTTCTACAGTGACATCAACCATGGCCTCGACCCCTCGATTTCGTAGCCCGGTGATTCCTGTAATGACTGCTTTCATAGTCAAACTCCGATAGTGGTTGATAGATTCCATTGAGCAATGAGCCAGATGAACGCTAGCCGTGGTGGCTCTTCAACGTCTGCTGCTCTATTGAGGGCAGGTTAGTGCAGGCCGTTAAACATGGGCTGATGGTTTAACCGCAACCGCGTGTTGACGAGCAAGGTAGCCCGATGCCAACCTCACTCACCGTTACGGTAGAGACTCAATGTGTCAACGGCAGCAAAATGCTCACGTTTGGGACAGCCAGACTGAAGCCGTTCGGATTGGCTTTTGCCCCACACCCTGAACCGTATGCCTCTCAAAATTCCATGCAGCCAGTTAGGCCAGAAGCATTATCTAACCAGCATTACTTCGCTTAACGGCTTGCGCGGAGATTGGGCAACCGTCAACTCGTCTGGTAAATGACCAACGGCAATCATCATGATTACGGTTTCAGACTCTTTAATGCCGGTTGCTCGCTTTAAACTGCGATCGGCCCAGCGCTCGACGCTCCAATTCAAACAGCAGGTGCCCAACCCAAGCGAATGCAGCGCATACACTAAAGACATGGCAAACATGCCGCCATCAATCCAGGCTTGATATCGCTCTCCGATGGCAACGAAATGATTTAAATCGGAGACGACAACCAGTACTTTGCTGGCTTGGTCGCCAAACCCTCGATTGCCGTTTTGAAAACTCAGAGCTTTGCGTTTGGCCTCGTCGTCGCTAAACACATAGACTCTGGCCGACTGACGATTACAAACGGATGGCGTTTTTTGCGCCATGATCACCGCTTGCTCGATCAAGTGCAGTTCAACCGGATCGGGCGCAAATTGCCGAATGCTGTAGCGCGATTGGGTAAAGGTCGCAAAATCGATGGCGGCGGCGTTGAGGATCGACTGCTTCGTGACGTGGGCGATGCCACCTTGATTGGTGCGAGGGCGATCGCTGGCAATAGCCTGGTTCAATGCTGCGATCGCAACGTTGAGCGGCTGGTCGTCAATGCCATGCGTTTGATTGAACTGATAGTACGCTGTCAATGTGTTGATGGCAATCTGGCAGGTTTCATCCAGGCCATAGGCGGTTTGGTACCGTTTCAAGTTGGTCAGCAATCGTTGAATTACATCACGACCAAACCCAATTTTGGGTTCTCTCAGCGCCAGTCCTTTTTCGATGCGATGGTAATCCATTGTAATGACGGCTCTAAGCTTGGTTTGCGTATCGAGCCGATCGCCAACGGCAGACCATTTCAAGAACTGCCTGAAATCGTAGATGTAGTTGGCGCTCAGTGCCGGTACCGATAACGCCGTTGGAGCAACGCCTAAGATGCGAAGAATGTCTTTGACATTAGACGATAAAAGAGTCCCTACTGCACGCTTCAACATTGCTTTGACCGCGAACAGACCGTTCCCAGAAGGCGATGCTAAGTCTGTTCTGCTGTCAGATCTTAGCCCTGCTGGTGAATTTGACATTCAAATTACTCCTTACAAGTTGAGCTTTGATTCAACAAGCAAGCCGTCATCAACACAGGGAGGGAAAGTAAACTCTAACTCGGGAAACATGCGTCTTTTTTGGGCGGATAGTTTCCTGCTCTTGTCCATTAACTTAGCACATTAAGCATTGTGAGAATGTCTTAACGGCTGCACACTTCAGCCGATTTATTGTAATACCTCAATGCTGGAGGATGTCGTTTGTAATGGATGCACACAGATAATAAAAAAGCGCCTTATTCCAACGAAGAGAGGGCGCTTGTATAAATGAGGAGTAGATGAAACCAAAGGGTTAACGCCAGATTGTTCATGGCGATGAAAATCGGGTAGGTTCATTGAAAGCGATCGCCGCCATGAATGACACTGTGCAATCGTGATGCCTGGTTTGGGCGAGCCATTTAAACGAAATGTAAGCACTGAATGACCTGATAGACAACGGTTGGAGGTAGAGTACCTGAATTACACCTGAATACAGACTCCAGCAAGCTTATCTGGCAAGGCTGGAGCGATCGCCCCCTATTTTTGTAGAACAACCTCTTGGTAGCTACCGGACTTAACCACCTGCCCTTTCTCCATCAGGTAGACACAATCGCAATGTTCGACGGTTGAGAGCCGATGAGCAATGATGATGAGCGTTTTTGTCCCAGACAACGCTCGAATCGCTTCACTGACCAGGTATTCTGTTTCATTGTCCAGTGCAGCGGTTGCTTCATCCAGTACCAATATTTCTCGCTCATGGTAGAGCGCCCGTGCAATGCCAATTCGTTGACGCTGCCCACCCGATAAGCGCACGCCTCGTTCACCAATGTCGGTTTTTACACCCTGCGGCAGTTCCGCGACCAGTTCTTCGAGCTGAGCCGCTTGAATTGCCTTCATTAAGCGATCGGAGTCAATCTGTTCGTCTGGCACACCAAAGGCAATGTTTCGTTCGACGGTATCATCCGTCAGAAAAATAGTCTGCGGAATGTACCCGATTAAATTCTGCCACGAGCGCAGATCGTTATAAACAGAGACCCCATCTACCTGAATGTCTCCACTTTCGGGAGTCAACAGCCCCAAAATAACGTCCACTAATGTTGTTTTTCCAGCACCCGATTTACCAATTAAGGCGATCGATGACCCTTTGGGAATCTCTAACGAAACATCTGTAAGTACCAGATCTGTTCCTTTGGGATACCGATACGCTACCTGTTTCAGCTCAACTCGATGCTTGAACGCCATGATGGAATGCGGGTCGGCATCCCGATAGTTCGCTGAGTGACCGTTGGTTTCCAGGGCAGACTCAAGCCGGGGATCAAGTTTCTCCTGCTCTATCTCCTTCAAGTCGTGATAAAGCATATCCAGAGAATAGCTTGAGTTTCGCAATCTGCCGATCGCCTGAGTAAACTGGCTGGCGGTTGGAATTAATCGCAGCGAGGCAACGGCGAAGACCCCCATCACAGAGGTAAAATCTTCCATGCCATCGCCCACAAAAAACTGATAAATGACAAAGATAATGACAAAAGCCACCAGCGTCGTTTCAATTAAAATTCGAGGAATAAGCTGAGAACTTTGAAAACGAGTAGCGGCACTCTCGTACTTCAAACTGTGCCGATCCATCTGCTGCTGAAAATAGGTTTCGCAACCAATGACCCGCGTTTCCTTTAGCCCACCTAACCCGTGGTTAATGGCACGAAGCATCTCTTGCTGCGCTTCAGAGGCAATTTTGCCCCACCGCCTGAACTTGTTGCCCATGCTGTAAAACAGCACGAAGGTGGGAAGTAAGATCCCCAGAATCATCACGAGGAGTAACAGGTTGGTTTGAGCCAACAGCAGCAGCAACGCAATGATCACCACTAAGTTGGCGGCACTTTCCAACAACGGCTGCAAGCAATTCAACGTAAATTGATTGGTTTCTAGAATGATATTCTTAATTAAATTAGCCGTATTTCGGCTCAAATGAAACGGATAAGGAACAATTAAGTAGGCTTTTAATAAGCGAGACATTTGCTGTCTCTTTTGATCAAATGTGTATCTAAATATGTAAGAACGAACCAGAAAATAGGAAGCAGATTTAAGACAAAAAAGGAAAATAATTCCAACTCCCAGAAGCAGAATAAACTGGTCGGTCGATTGTAAGTTTAACGCTTCGTAAGCCCATGCCAGATAGGCTTGATTGAATACTGCATCGGGTTCGGATGCCAAGTTGAGGAAAGGGCCAATTAAACCAATTCCTACCGCTTCAATGACCGATGTGAAGATGAATAATAGCGAGAGGAAAATCAGCTCTCGTTTTGTTCCTGTTAGAACGTATAGGACTTTGGCAAGATATTTGATCATTTTGCTTCTACTGACAACCTGACAACATTAGGGTGAGTGAACTGGCAATACCTGAACGGCTTCAGCTTCAAAATATTGCTATGTAGATGCCAAGAAAGGAGCACTGATTCATTAAATAAATATGACGAAATACTGCTCAAAAAGTTCGGCCTTGATTAAAATAGTTGCTAATGGAATGGCGCGATCGAACAGCGGTATTCAGTCGGCGATTCTAAAACGGCTGTCACGACTCGGTCAGTCTTGAGAACCTTGAAATTAGATACTCCTTGAAATTAGTAATTCAACGATAAATTCATCGAACAGCAATGGTGGGATGAAACTTCCAAAACATCTGCTTGAGATGCTCCTCTAAAGGTTGTTTAAAACGTACTAAGTATGCTGCATTCACCTCCTGAGTTCGTCCAGGCCGGGGGGCTTTCGAACTGGCTCTGTTGAAATCTCCCTCTTTGGCTGAGCGCTCAAGTCGAAGCCCCAGGGTTGGGGGATGGCAATGCAAGCGACGTTCAGCTTTTATCAAGCATTCTCTTAGAGAACCTCCAGAGAATGAGCGGCGGGTGTTGAGTACAAACCATCATCTGCAACCGATCGGCGGCAATGGGGTGAGTTGCTCCGGTTGAGCGCCTGAACCACGCTTGACTATGAGGAGCCATAGCCTGACATCCAGGAATGAGCAAGGCTGAAAGACCAGTTTACTCACTCTTCGTAGTATTACTTAACTTTCTCGTCAGATCCTAGTCAAATTCATGAATTTCCACTAGCAAAACGGCGGTTCTTCACTAAAACTTTGCAATTAATTCTCGCCACACGTAGTTGTTTTTGCTACCAAAATAGCATCAATGGCGCTTGCCTGTGCGTTTAGGCTTTGGGGCATCCTGCCAGCTTGTCTTCCAGGGTGGGCGGATCAACGGATTGACTGGCAAAACGCTGCCATCCGCTAAACGGCCGAAGGGTTGCCAGCTAATCAGAGGCCGCTCAACCTAGCGAAACACGTTAAACAGGAAATTGAGTGGGCTTAAGACCCGACCTACAAAGTCCAGGACAGAGGATGTTCGGGTTTCAGGAACAATAACGACATCCCCTTCCTGTACCTGGAAGTTATCGGTCAGGTTCCTCAAATCAATCACCTGCCGATCGATCTGGCCTTCTTCATTCAAGCGAACGTAGACCACCTCGCTGAGTTTGGCATCGCCCGTGGGGCCACCCGCAACCGCCACTGCGCTAGAAATGGTGCTGTTGGGCGGAACCTGTACTTCTCCGGGGCGAGTCACTTCACCCACCACCCTGACGCGAATGGTGTCGGGTGCCAGACTCGATCGCGCTACTAATCGGCGATCGAGCGTTTCACCTGGCTCTAATCGCGGTACAAACAGCGAATCTCCATCTTGCAGAACCAGACTGGGGGGTGCGTTTTCTGACCACAACGCATCCCATAAATTGATCGTTGACGTTGTAGAATTGCCGCCCGGTAACGTACGCCGTACCACAACCTGGCGGATATCGGCACTTTGGGTCACTCCACCCGCTTCTACCAGGGCAGAACTAATCGTAGGGGAGCGATCGACCGAGTTGTTGGTGCTACTGCCGACCTGGTTGCTAATGGTATTTGTGGTCAAGCTACGCAGTTGCACTGGCCCAGGCCGCTGCACCTCACCCGCCACGTTTACCACCACCGGGCGCAGCGTACTCAGGCTCACGGTGACGGCTGGGTTCACCAGGAACGGGCTTAAACGAGCGGTCAGATCCCGTGCGAGCTGATCAGACGTGCGCTGGGATGCCGGGACAGAACCAATGAGCGGCAAGGTAATCGTGCCATCGGGCAAAATTACTTTAGAGCCAGTGTATTCCTCATAGCCAAACACGCTAATCTCAACCTGGTCGCCGGGTCCCAGCACATACTCCGACGAAATAGAACCCGACGGGGCTGGAGCGGCCTGTGGCTGAGCCGGGTTGGTTTGAACCGTGCCAAATTGAGAAGGCTGTAGTGCGGGTGCTGGCGGTTGAGCGGGTGCGAGTTGAGCCGGGTCTATTGGGGCAGGTTCAAGCGCTGAGGCTGAGCCAGGAACCTGAGCGAGACCGGGTAGCTGAACAGCCAAACAGCATGTCACAGCTGCCGCGATCGATCGCGTCGTCTGTCGAAGACCAAACGATTTCGGCATAGCGTGATTTTCCTTGGTAAAACGATAGAACGGACTGGGTACACACCCCTTCAGGTGTTATTCTTTCGGCACAGGCATGTTAGCCGCCTGAAGTTCCTCGGGGCTGGCTCCGTATTCAGTGGTGTAGTAGAAGTAGCTATCGGGTTCGCTGCGAACATCCACCCCGTTCGCGACCGTACCCAAAACATGTTGATTCGATTGAGCCAGCAGATTCTTCGCAGCAGTAGCGCTAGCCGAATCGACCACACCCGGACGCATCACCAACAGCAACCCATCGGTCATGCGGCCTAAAATCAGCGCGTCGGCACAGCCTGCGATCGGTGGAGTGTCGATAATGACATAGTCGTAAGTGTTGGAAAAATACTCAATCAATGAAGCCATGCGCTTAGAGTCGAGCAACGCCACCGGATTGGGAGGCATAACGCCGCTTGGCAGTACGTGCAATCGACCACCAACGTCTTGAATCGCTTCACTCAACTTGTTTTGACCGACGATGACATTACTTAACCCCACCCCGTTATTTACATCCCACGCCAGGTGTTGAGTCGGCTTACGCATATCGGCATCAATGAGCAGCACTCGCCGCCCAACCTGGGCGATCGCCGCTGCCAGGTTAGCCGAAACCTCAGACTTGCCCTCACGAGGCACCGAACTGGTTACAGCAATAACCTTAACTTCTCGATCCGAACTGAGAAACTTCAGGTTAGCTTGCAGCATTTGATACGCTTCTCGAATCGGCGAGTGCGGCATATCCCGAATGATGATACGAACTGCACCCTGTTCCACATCTCGAGCCGTCACGCCCGGTTTGCCCGAGCGGCCAAAGGCAGGAATGACACCCAACAGAGTGTAGCCAAACAAATCGCGGCCTTCTTTAACGGTTTTAATCGAGCGATCGGTCAAATCAAGCAAGAAGGCTGACGCTAGACCCAGCAGCAAGCCTGCCGTTCCGCCCACGGCCAGATAAAACTTTTTATTGGGCGCAATTGGTCCTCCCGGCACAATCGACTCTGCCACAATGCTAGCGTTGCCAACATTCTGGTTCTCAGCAATTCGAGCTTCATCCAGTTGAGACAGCAGGGTTTCATAGGTCGTCTGAGACGCATTAAGTTTGCGTTCCAGGTCGCGCTGCCGCCGCTCTAGCTCTGGTAGGCTATTGGCTCGACGTTCATAGGCTTGCTGTGCTTCACTGAGTAGATTGATGCGTCGGGCCAGCCCCAACCGCTGAATTTCGGTTTGCACATATTCAGCAATCAGGTCGCGCCGCAGATCGCCAATCTGGATGCTGCCATTGCTCGGCTGCTGGCCGGATGGCAATACGTCTTGTACCCGCTGTTCTAGTAGGGCGTTAAGCGCGTTTGTGCGGTCTTCTAGCTGAGCAATAATGGGGTGAGACGGCTGGTATCGAGTTCGCTGCACTTCTAGTTCCGTTTGTGCTTCCTGGAGCGATCGCAGCGCTTCCGCTACCCCCGGAGACTGGCTGAGCGCACTGATATTAATAGCCTGTGCGGCATCCAAACCAACCTGCCGCCGCAGTTCGGCAGCGCGGGCACCTACGTCACCCAATTCAGACTGCGCCTGGGTAATGGCATCGTCCAAATTGCCGATCAGTTGGACGGCTTTACTCGCTTCCTCATCCAGGGCAATCACCTGATTTTGCTGTTTGAACTGCTGCAAGTTAGCATCTGCCGCCTGCAACTCTTTCTCGGTTTTCGGTAGCTGCTCTTCGATAAATTCTCTGGCTGCTCTGGCTTCCCGGCGATTTTCCTCAATGTTGTTGAGGCGATAGACTTCCATTATTTTATTGACGATCGCCGCTGCTAGTTCGGGGTCGGTACCCTGGTAGGATACCTGTAGAATGTCGGTTCCGGTTAACGGCGAGACTTTCAACCGACTGGATAACGTTTGTGGCGACATCAGTTCGCCCTCTTCATTGCGGATGTCCAGGGCCTCAATCGTGCGTTCGGCAATATCCAACGACTTGATAATCTCGGCCTCAGTATCAAGAGGGCTGTTGTTTGAACTCAGGGCTTTTAGCTCGCCTGAACCTTGATCAAACCCAACCAGGGCAGAGGTACGATCGATCTTCAACCGCAGCCTACCTTTTGCTTCATAGATAGGGTCTTGCATAAAGGTTGCTAAGGCAGCCAGGGCAAAAACCAGCCCAAATATGCCTGTGGCTGGTAACCAGCGCCGTTTAAGCACCAACCAGTATTTGGTGAAATCTAACTCTTCGGAGAACTCTCTAGATTCCATAGGAACATGACCGAACGAGTGGGCAATTAGCAGAAGGGGTGGAACGGATGTGGTGTGGCGATCGAAACTCAGTATTATCGGAACGCAAGTTCAGTTGTTTTTCTAGCTGTTTTTTTAGCGAACGTGAGGAATAACATCTGACATCTACTATACTGATCGACCCGGTAGATTCGACCTGCGTTATGGATCTGACGATTCGCCTAAGCGGGGGTGGTTGATGCTAATACAGACACAATAATAGCTGTCTGCCGATTTTGACACTCTATTCGTCACCTTAGGAATTGTGCCGTCAATCCTCAACTTGGACTAAGGGGTTTCATTGTTTGATGACCATTTCACCCATTATGTTCCTGCCTGAAACAAATTGCCTATAGTTTTGGCAAGCGCTGGCCTGTGATTTTAGCCGGAATTCGGGAGGTGGATTGGTTCGCATCGGGGGATGGCGGTGGCGGTGGCAGTGGTTCGGGCGGTGCAGGCGGTTCTTCCACGGCCTCCGTCGGCGGTGACGCTTCCGGTAGTCCGTCTGTGGGGATGGGGCTTACCTCGTCAATCGGCGAATCGTTGCTGGGCGATCCCTCAACCGACGGGGGAGTGGGAGGTTCTTCCAATTCGTCCTCGCCATCCTCGCTGTCCTCCAGAGGCACATCCGATTCGGTTGTTTGATCGATCGAGTCATCGGGCACTGGCTCAGTAGTCGGCGTTACCCGCTCAATCCTTGGGCTGGGGCGAGGGGAAGGAGAGAACTCCGGTTCACCGTCAGGTTGAGGTTGAGGGCGCAACAGCGCCGCTGCTAACCCGGCCAACACGGCGGCGGCGATCGCGGCAATTGTCCAGATCACCCATTTGTTGCTGCGAGACGGAGGCGGTGCTGTATCGGGTGCGGCATGAGACGGAGGCGGAGCCGAGCGTACCGGACGCTGGGGTTGCGGTTGATAGCGAGGGGACACGGCTACCGTTGCCGCTGAGGTTATCGACGGCTGACTCTGGGAGGATGACCGACTCACTACAGTACTATCTGGCAAAAGATCAAGCCATTCGCTGATGGTGTTCGGTCGATATTGTACGTCTAGCGCCATGCCTCGCATCACCGCCTGGTTTACCGCCGGACTCAAGTCGGGGCGCAGATCGCGCGGGGTGGGCATTGGCTGGCGATCGCGCAAAATAGAGGCCACCGGAACATGAGCCGTTAACAGGGCATACAGCGTGGCAGCCAACCCATAGACATCGATCGCCGGAGTTCGCTTGCCGTGAGCCAGATATTGCTCAACCGGAGCATAGCCCATTGAAATCATGCTGGTATGGGTCTGAGCTTGGTCGGCTGTAAATTCTCTGGCAATGCCAAAATCAATCAGCACGGCTTCTTGAGTTCCTTGCCGCAGCATGATGTTTTGTGGCTTCACGTCTCGGTGCAACATGCCGTTGCGATGCACCACCTCTAGCGCGGCTCCGATTTGGCGAATGTAGTGAATCGCCGCTGTTTCTGGCAGTGCCTGATCCGGAAACACTATATCGTGTAGCGTCTGCCCCGGAATATAATCCATGACGGTATACGGCAATCCGTCTTCTTCAAAAAAGTCGCTCACTCGCACAATGTTGGGATGAACGCACAGGGCGAGCCGACGAGCCTCGTCTTGAAATTTTCGTTTTAGCTCGGCATAGTTGGGGTCACGCCATGCCGTTTCGTTCAGGGTTTTGATCACCACCACCTGATCTAACAAATGGTGGGTTGCTTTGAAGGTTACACCAGACCCCCCTCGACCTAATTCCTGGTCGAGGGTGTATTTTCCCCCTTGCAGAGTTTTTCCAACTAATGTGTTCATACGCAGAATGAGCTGACCACGCAGTAACGTTACACAACTGGACAGTCAGCATGACTAATTTAGTCTGCTGCCGCTAAGTTGGTTGCCAGCAACAGCAGCATAACGGCTGCTGCACTTAGCAGTGTGAATAAGGCCAGACTTTCAACAAAGAAGCTGCCTTCGAAGTTGCGCCTAACCACGACTAGCACCCCAACCAAACTCAGGAGAAGCAGGATCGAAAAGGTTTCAATTAACCCTTCAGAGCCGTATGCAATCAGTAGATCTTCATCCATTGCCACACTGCCGTAATTCTATTAATAGTTTGACCGAACTAGACCCTGTTATGTGAAACCGTGCGATCGCCCTGGCGGCACCCCCTTAACGATGGTTGGCTCAATCGGCGGTTGGGCGCGAGTCCATTGCTAATCCTGACTGAAACCCCGCCATTTGTCCACTGCATCAGGGTGAGCGATCGCCATCGGGTATGGTACAAGTTAGCAACTCTCTGCCTCCTTAGCCAAATTAAGTGGTTGGCGGAAAGTAATAGTCCAGCACCGCTCGATATGCCTCGTTCACTTTTTGAGCCTGCTCTTTGCTGCCTCCCGTATCGGGATGGGCGGCTTTCATTGCCTGCTTATAGGCTCGCTTAATTGACTCTAGCGTGATTGGGGTCAATGGGCTAAGGTTGAGCAAAATCAAATAATCTCTCAGCGCTTTTTCCTGCCGCTCTTGCTGCGGGTTACGCACCGTGTCACGTTCCCGGTAGGCTCGCTCTACTACGCTCTCCAGGGAGTCGATCGCCTCTTGTTCCCAACCAAAGAGCTGAAAAATCTCGTTGCGGCGGCTGGGTTGCGTAGCGTACAGCCGCTCTAGTTCAGGTAGCCAGGAATGCTGCGGGTCGTTGGCTGTTTGCCAGAGTGCCTCATAGGCGGTGAAGCCGCTGCGCTGGTAGATATAGTAGCGATCGCCCGTCTGCGGATCAAGGTGCAACCCAAACTGCTGCAAAATATCGGCACCGGCATATCCAATCCCATCGTCGGTGTGAATCAAGTCATAGAGCAAGGCCAGCACCGGGGACAGTTTGCGAACCCAGGCAAATTCGCAAAGCGCGACCCAATCCGGCGTAAAAAACAGCGGAGTCTCGGCATGGGCAATTCGATCGTTAAACAAAAACTCCTCATAATCTCCGACGCTGCCCCAGGCATCCCGGAAGCGGGTTAGCCATTCGGCTTCGGTTTGGGGAATGGGAATTGTTTCTGCTGATGTGTCTTCTGCCTCGTCTATTACGTCCAGGTCGTCCAGGCGTGTGGTGATGTCTTGCAGTTGGGTGGTAATTGTGTCGAGGCGATCGCTAAATTGCAGAGCCGTGGCGCTAATTTGTTTCGCGAGCAGTTGGGCGAAGGTAGCGGTTTGTGCTTCTAACACCACTTGAATTTGCTCGGTGAAGTTAGTCTGCTGGGTTTTTAACGCCGTTTGCATCTGGTGGGTAAATTCGGTGGCCTGCCGTTCAATGCGTTGTCGAACAGCGGTTTCAAACTCAGCCGCCTGAACGTTGAGCTTGCGTTCCACGGTTGCCATTTGCGTTAGCACCTGGTTTAGCAGCGTGTCTAGAGAGTTTTGTTTGGCTACAAGCTGTGCCAGCGTTTCGGCAATGGTAAGTAACGAGTGCGCCAAATCAGGTGCGGTTGACGGCTCTGGCGCTACAGGCTGTTCTAAATCTGGCGTTACATCTAGCTCTGACTCTACAGGCTGTTCTAAATCTGGCTCGATATCCGGTACGACCTCAAGTTCAGGTGAGTCAGGCAGATCAGGCCGTTCGCTGGAGGGCAGGTCAGGGATCGAGGTCTGCGGCTTGGAATAGAGAAACCGTTCTCCTGTTCCTGAGGCATAAACGATTAAGTCTGCGTCGGGGGTAAGTTCGCCCGTGCTAAAGACTAGCGTGATTTCTCCTTTGGTGTAGGCAACTTTGCCGTTGCGCCATCCCTCTACTAAAGGCTCGCATAGCTCAGCCAGGTTAAACGCAGTCGGCTGACGGATCACTCTGCATCCAGTTTTGGTCGCACGCAGATAGCGATTGGCCAGTTCAACAACGGCCTCTTCCACCTGTTCCGCTTTAAGTGTGATGCTAGCCTTCAGAGATTTGGGGCGCATTTTAGCTGATACAGCAGCTAACACTAAACTGCCGTTGTGGTTTCACTGATGAAAACCATCCGTATTGTAGAGACGTTTTGCACCAACGTCTCTACGCCAGGATACAAACTGAGTCAGGCTTCAATCCTGTGCCACGTGAGAAGAGGTCAGCGCTGTTTTAGCCTGGTTTTGCAGCATTAATCCATATTCCAGACCTTCTACTAACGCCTGGTAGGAGGCTTCGATAATGTTTTCAGACACGCCAACGGTTGTCCAGCGCTGATGCCCATTACTGGATTCCACCAGAACCCGTGTTTTGGCGGCGGCTCCGGCGGTTCCATCTAAAATTCGAACTTTGTAATCACTCAACTGGAAGGTGGCGATGACGGGATAGAAGTTCATTAAAGCTTTGCGGAGAGCCGCATCTAACGCCGAAACGGGGCCATTTCCCTCTGCCGCTTCCAGCACGTCTTGCCCTTCCACTGCAACCTTAATCGTTGCGAGCGAATGGCTTTCCCACATCTCCGTTTGCGTCGCCATGTCGCAATGCACCTGAAAGCCTTTGACTTCAAAGAAAGATTGGCGCTGCCCCAGCGCCTCACGCATCAGCAGCTCAAAACTGGCTTCAGCCGCTTCAAACTGATAGCCCTGATTTTCCAGAGTTTTTAGCCGCTGCAAAATTTGACGCGAACTGGGGTCTTGCTTATCTAAATTGATGCCAAAGCTCCGAGCTTTCGCCAGAACGTTGCTTAACCCGGCCTGCTCGGAGATGACGATGCGACGACGATTGCCAACTAGCTCTGGTTGAAGGTGTTCGTAGGTGAGGGGGTTGCGCTCAACCGCGCTAACGTGAATGCCGCCCTTATGGGCAAAGGCCGATTGACCGACAAAAGGAGCGTGATCGTCTGGTGCCAGGTTCACGACTTCGCTAATGAGGCGGCTAGAGTCGGTTAACTGCGCCAGTTGATCGGCACGGACGCAGTTGTAGCCTAATTTAAGTTGCAGATTGGGGATCAGGCTACAGAGGTTGGCGTTGCCGCAGCGTTCGCCGTAGCCGTTAATCGTGCCCTGTACCATCCGTGCCCCTTCGACCACGGCGGTGAGCGCGTTAGCAACGGCGGTTCCGGCATCGTTGTGGGTGTGAATGCCTAGCTGTGGCACCGCCAGACGATCGCCTTCTCCCTGGTTGGTTGGCTGCTTTAGACCGATCGCCTCTACTACCTGTTGAACGATCGCCGTTACTTCGTGGGGTAATGTGCCGCCGTTGGTGTCGCATAGCACCAGCCACTCTGCCCCACCTGCGATCGCGGCTTCCAGCGTTTTGAGTGCATAGTCTGGATTTTGCTTATATCCATCAAACCAATGCTCGGCATCGTAGATCACGCGCCGATTGTGCTGCCGAAAGAATTCGATCGTGTCTTGAATCATCGACAGGTTTTCGTCCAGGCTTGTTTTTAGCCCTTCCACCACATGCAAATCCCACGATTTGCCAAATGTCGTTACCCAGCGCGTTCCGGCAGCCAGAATGGGTTGCAGCATTGGATCGTCTGCCGCCGTTCTGCCGGGGCGACGAGTGGCACAAAAGGCAACGACTTCCGCCTGGGTGAGCGGTTCTTCCTGAAGCCGCCAAAAAAACTGAACATCCTTAGGATTGGCACCCGGCCATCCTCCCTCAATGAACGGAATGCCAAGCCGATCGAGCTGACGCGCAATGCGTAGTTTGTCGTCAATGGAAAGAGATAACCCTTCCATTTGGGCACCGTCTCTTAAGGTTGTGTCATAAATCCAGATGTGGTTCGCAGGGGTAGTCGCTGGGATCATGAGGTTGGAGTGTTAAAGGAATACAAGTCAAATGGAGGCCAGATCACAGAGTAACGAGATTGCGCTCATCCTACTGCTATGGCGCAGAAGTGAGATCAAAATTTAAACTAGATTTAGAACGTAAACACCTTCAGAATTCCCACAGCTTGAAGCGGAGAACGTACCATGTTTAACGTAACAGCTTGGGAAAAAACGGTAGAGTGCGAATCGGGGGCAAGCGTTACGACGATCGAGCTGGGCAGATACGCTGTTGTGCTGGTTGCCTGTGGCACCTGCCCTGTGCTGAAGCAGATTTGGAGAACCCAATGGGTGCGATCGCACCCGGTGTCGCTTCCTCCTATCTTGGCGTGCAGGAGCGGTGGCTGGCACGACTAACTCGCGGCTAGCAACGTCCGAGCCATTCCGAGTTATTTACCGGGGCATTTCGAGTCATTTCGAGTCATTAAGTTTTATCGGTTTTGAGGTAGGGGCTGCTCCCCATTGACCCATTTAAATAACGACCGATGCTGAACTCAGCCCTTTGTCAGGCACCTTTGCGGGGTGAGTCGTTTAGACTAACAACAGCGTTTTGCCAAGCCAAAATTGATTGGTTGAGAACATAACGCTTGAGAGATGATGAAATTAGTAGCGTGAGGGAGGCGGAAGAGTGCCTGAATCAGTTCTAGTTGTCCTGATTCTGACGATCATTATTTTTATTGTTTCGGTTCTGGCAAAGGGAGTCGTTCGGCTTATTGGGTTCGGGTTGATTGCTATCCTGGCGCTTACGATGCTGCCCCGGTTGCGAACTGGAATTGCAGACTTCATTAATCCCAATGCTGCCATTCAACAAGGCTATGGGCCTGGAACCACAAACAGCAATAGCGCTCAAAATAGCGATCGCGTTGTGCAACCGTTTGGCCGATCGGGAACGACCTCGCCAACAGCGACTCCAGCTCCAGGACAATCTCAACCAGGCCGCATTCCGCCACCTTCCAATGGCTCTGGAAATGGCTCTGGAACGGGTCAAACTGATTCTGTTCCTGCGGTTGGAGCGTTTTGGTAAGTCCCGGTGATTAATGTCTGGTGACAATGGTAGTGTGCCGCCCCTGTTGATTTTAAGATTTTATGAGTACGACATCTGACGTTTTAATTGTTGGCGGTGGCATTGTTGGCATGGCGATCGCTGTTGAGTTGCGGCTGCGCGGGGCAAGTGTCACTTTGCTCAGCCGTGATTTTCAGCAGGCGGCGACCCATGCTGCTGCCGGGATGCTGGCTCCCCAGGCAGAGGCGATCGCTTCTGCTCCGTTGCAAGACCTTTGCCTTCGGAGCCAAACGCTGTATCCAGAGTGGATTCGCAAGCTGGAAGATACCAGCGGCTTGCTGGCACACTATTGGGGATGCGGCATTTTTGCCCCGGTTTATCAGTTGCCAGAACCCTCGTCGCTGGCTACCGCCAACCCTGCGGCGCGATGGTTGGAGCGTGAGGCGATTCATCTGGCTCAACCTGGTTTGAGTGCCGAAGTGATGGGTGGCTGGTGGTTTCCAGAAGACGGGCAGGTGGACAACCGTGCCCTGGCCAATGTGCTGCGGGTAGCGGCTCAAACCCTGGGTGTGGCGATCGAAGAAGGGGTGGCGGTCGAGTCGTTTCAGCAGCAAGGGGGGCAGGTTCGCAGCGTTAGAACGGCAACCGGGGACTGGCAAGCCGACCATTATGTGTTAGCCACGGGGGCATGGTCGCAGGCGTTGCTGCCGGTGCCGGTGCAGCCGCGCAAAGGGCAAATGCTTTCGGTCAGGGTGCCTCACGGTTTGGCGGCAGAGTTGCCGCTACAGCGGATTTTGTTTGGGGAAGAGATCTACATTGTGCCGCGTCGAGACGGGCGAATTGTGATTGGGGCAACCAGCGAGTCGGTTGGGTTTACGCCTTACAACACGCCAGGTGGAATCCAATCGTTGCTCAATCGGGCATTGCGCCTTTATCCCTGTTTGCAGGAGTGGCCGATCGACGAATGCTGGTGGGGGTTTCGTCCGGCAACACCCGATGAGTTGCCTATTTTAGGCTCCAGCCTGTGTGACAATTTAACGTTGGCGGTTGGACACTATCGCAACGGTATCTTACTGGCTCCTATTACGGCAAAGCTGTTAGGCGATCGCATCTACAATCGGCAAACCGATCCGTTGCTGGAGTCGTTCTCGTGGAACCGTTTCTTTGGCACGCCAACCCATTCCAGTTCGACTTCTAATCATTTAACTCAAACTCATTCAACTCAAACTCATCAAACGTCTGTTCAAATGGTGCAATATCAGTCAGAGTCTCGTTCAGATATCAAGGTACAACCGTTAACCTCTGCGACATCAGCTACAGCCGATCAGCCTTTGGTGATTGCCGGACGGCAGTTTCGATCGCGGTTGATGACCGGGACGGGAAAGTATCGCAATTTTGATCTAATGCGTCAGAGTATTGCGGCTAGCGGTAGCCAGATTGTGACGGTGGCGGTGCGTCGGGTGCAGACTAATGCGCCGGGGCATGAGGGGTTGGCGGAGGCGCTCGATTGGAGTCAAATCTGGATGTTGCCGAATACGGCTGGGTGCCAAACGGCGGAGGAAGCGGTGCGGGTGGCTCGGTTGGGACGAGAAATGGCGAAACTGTTGGGTCAGGAAGACAATAATTTTGTCAAGCTTGAGGTCATTCCTGATGCTAAGTATCTGTTGCCTGATCCAATTGGGACGTTAGAGGCAGCAGAACAGTTGGTGAAAGAAGGCTTTGCGGTGTTGCCCTACATTAATGCCGATCCGCTGTTGGCGAAACGGCTGGAGGAGGTAGGCTGTGTGACGGTGATGCCGTTGGGTTCGCCTATTGGGTCGGGGCAGGGAATTCGCAATGCAGCGAATATTGAAATTATCATTGAAAATGCTGGGATTCCGGTGGTGGTGGATGCTGGAATTGGTACTCCGAGTGAGGCATCGGAGGCGATGGAGATGGGGGCAGATGCGCTGTTGATTAATACAGCGATCGCCCAAGCTAAAAACCCGGTGTTAATGGGACGGGCGATGGGAATGGCAGCAGAAGCGGGACGGTTAGCGTATTTGGCGGGTCGAATTCCGGTGAAAACCTATGCCAGTGCGAGTTCGCCGTTGACGGGGACGATTAACAGTTAGGGGTATAGAAGGGGGCTGTTTCGGTTTGGGGTTAGAGAGCCGTGCAGGTTGCTGACCTGGTTTAAGATTTGGGGGCTAGCCCCCAAATCCCCACTGAGGGACGAAGCGCGTCCCCCAGCCCCCCTCCGTAAGGTGTTGCGGGTTGGTGGTATCCGTCGCGTTGCATTGCTTGAGTCGTTAGAGGCTGTTTAAAAAGGACTGATGGTCGCTCGAACCGTTCCCTTTTCTGGCTTGCCGCAGGTGCTACAACCCCAAACTTGGAGAACCTCTGAGCTGATGCTGTTTCAATTCCCCAGAATAGGGAATTTACAGCCATTTATCATTTGCATTCACCACGCCTTAAACCCTACACTCCACATTCATCTTGGCGAGACTGTCGCTGACTCGATTGGGAACTGCTGTAAGGGGTCAACACAGCTCATTTGCTACTTTATGAACCAACCTCTTGGGGCGTTCTGTTTTGCAAGAATTTGGGAAAAGCAGGATCACTCGCTTGAAAGATAGGGTTCTATCGAAAGAGGCTAGTTCAATTGCGGTTACTGGCCTACCTTGGGGGAGGAGCGATCGCTTCTCCATAAGCTCACAA
Organism: Oculatella sp. LEGE 06141; assembly: GCF_015207605.1. Taxonomy (GTDB): domain Bacteria; phylum Cyanobacteriota; class Cyanobacteriia; order Elainellales; family Elainellaceae; genus Oculatella. The sequence goes on along the minus strand of NZ_JADEWO010000018.1, from coordinate 16,091 downwards.
CTGCCATGCTGCAAAAGTTTACCAGTAAGCAAAATAAGGAACGTCTCAGGGTTGTCCTGGCGATCGCAATCATTGTGGTCGGTATTACTCATTTCGTTGTCCCGGAACCCTACACCAAAATCGTGCCGTCTGCGTTGCCTGCGCCGGAGTTTTTGGTGTATCTCAGCGGCTTTTTTGAAATTTTGGGCGGCATTGGGTTGATGATTCCGCCAACCAGTCAGGCGGCGGCATGGGGATTGATCCTGCTTTACATTGCGGTATTTCCAGCCAACATCAACATGGCCGTGAACCGTATTCACATCATTGATGGGGTTCCCGATACGTCTCCCTGGGTGCAGGCGATTCGGCTACCATTGCAGGGTGTGTTAATTGCCTGGGCCTACTGGTATACCAAACTCACCACAGATTACCCTCAAGCGTCGATCGTGCCCTATTCCTGGTTGGCCAAGCTGTTTCCTCATGAACCGGGATCTGAAGCGTGGATGAAACAGTCCGAGTCGGCGATCGCCAAAGAAGACAGCTAGGCGAATTAGCGGTGCCGGGTTGCGGGGCAAATTCGTTCCAAACCCTCCATCCTTCAGGGTTAACGCCCGATCGCGTCCCGCATCTGTTGCCGTAAACTCAGCGCGTCTGCATAATCTGGTTTCAGCTCAATCGCTTTATCGATAGAGGCGATCGCTTCGCTCTGCCGTCCAGCGCTCCATAGCGCTGCTCCGCGATTGTTCCAGGCTTCCGCCAGGGTTGAGTCCAACTGAATGGCTCGGTCAAAAGCGGTGATGGATTCAGGCGCACGCCCCAACAGCAGCAAGGCCGTTCCTTTGTTGCTCCACGCTTCTGCAAAATCTGGTTGTTGGGCGATCGCCTGATCATATAACTGCAATGCGCCTTGATGGTTTTGCTGCTGATCCAGGGCATAGCCCTTGCTCCACAACGCTTGTGGGTTATTTGGCTCAATCTGCAAGGCCGCATCGCACGAGGCGATCGCCTCCTCTACTCGCTGTAAGCGGTTCAGGTTATAGCAGCGTCCCCACAAGGCTTCTACATTAGTGGCATCCAGTGCGATCGCCTGGTCGTACAGTTGCAGTGATTCGTTGTAGCGTTCTCCCGTTCGCAGACGGTTGGCCTGGTTTAACACTGCGGCTAGCTGAGCCTGGGGATCGGGCGTTTGGGAGACGGCATCGTTTCGGGGCGATTCCTCACTCGATGTTTCCGCAGGGTCGGGGCGGGAATTGGACTGAGGTGCGAACCCCGGAATCGCAATCAGGCCAGTGGCGGCAGCCGCTACTATAGCTGCACCCAGTCCGAGTGGAATTAATCCCAGTTGCCAGGTCAGGAAAGGTGATGGGTTGGAGTGGGTTTGAATGGTTGATGGAGTGGGTCGAGCAGACGCACTGGTCTGCTGCGACGAGTTGAGGCGATTAGAAGCGGTAAGAGCCTGGGTTGGGCTGCTGGAGTTAAACGCGGCCTGAAAGGATGAACCCGCTGCTGGGGGCGGTGCCGTTGCCTCAGATGGTTCACTGGAGGCATCGGCTGCGTGTTCAGTCCACTCGGACTCGTCATCCGGGGGAACTCCAGCGGCCAGTGGTAGGGTTGGCGACGGCAGATAGGGTTCAGTGACCTCTAAGTGGATGGGTGCGATCGCCACAGTTCGCAATGCTTCGATCGCCTCTGCGGCAGTGGCATAGCGATCGCGAAAATCGTAGAACACCATTCGATCTAAAATGGCGGCCAGTTCAGCATTCACCAGCGGTGTGCCATCTGCTCGGGTTGGAAGGCGATCGCGCCAGTTCACCTCATAGGTATCGGGATCGATGCTCAAATGCTTGGGGTGAATGCCGATCAATGCCTGAATTCCCAGCATTCCCACGGCATAAATATCGCTGCTAAACCGAGGATTGCCACAGAGCTGCTCGTTGGGCATGTAGCCCTGGGTGCCAATGGCGATCGTTTGAGTCGGGTTGGAATTAGGGTTAATAATCTGGGTGCTAACCTGCTTCACTGCCCCAAAATCAATTAAAACGATGCGATTGTCTTGATGACGACGAATCAGGTTAGAAGGTTTGATGTCGCGGTGAATCACGTTTTGGGCATGGACAAAAACCAGCACCTGAAGCAAATCGAGCAGCATCGTTACTACGGCTTGCTCTGGCCACCTTTGCCCTGCTGCCAGTTCCTGGGTCAGCGGATTGCCATCAATCAGTTCTTGAACCAGATAAAACTCTTGATTATCTTCAAAGTGAGCTAACAGACGCGGAATTTGCTGGTGTGTCCCCAGTTGGTACAGCACCTGCGCTTCAGTATCAAACAAGCGTCGAGCGGTTTGCAGGCCGCTGGGGTCACGCACCTGTGGCTTCAACTGCTTAACCACACAGCGGGGGTGACCAGGAAGGTGCAAATCTTCAGCCAGAAAGGTTTGACTAAATCCACCGGAACCAAGCTGGCTGACAACTTGATAGCGCCTTGCCAGCGGTTGGTCAGAGTTTGTTGATTTTCGGAATCGAAAGAGGTTCAGTCCCATGCTTTGCCCACTTCAGAGCAGTTGCTATTCGCCTCACTATTCTTTCTAAGGCGGCGGATGAATTCAGTAGAGGATGTGCCAGTCGTTCGCGCCAATCTGGTTGTTCATCGTCAAACAGCGATAGACAATTATTGGATAGACAATTCTTGGATGGACAATAATCGCTGGATAGCCTGTCTTCTGGGGTTTAGCGTATATCTCAAAGTCTGCCTGAACCGCATTCGTTTCAATGCGTTCGTTCAGTTGAAGCACCCCTCTCAATTCAAGTCTGCCCTGGTCGCGATCAGTTCACCCCCCAGACAGATCCGTTCCTCTACTTTCTCTAAAACCAATTCTCTGGTTCCATTCCGGACATCTATGCAATTTTCATCCCCTGATCTGTTCCTGATGGTTTGTTAGTGCCCCTTGCTCCTGTCCCTGTTAACCGTATTAGCTTCATCACAGAACCGTTCTTATGAGTGCCGTCAAACTTCAGTACCCTCACATCCTGCCCCCTGGTGCGCTGCGGACGACGAAAAGCGAGCCAACGAAAACTCAAGTTTCGCTGGCTCGCGCAGCTGATGATTTAATTTATGAACTGACCCTGCTTCAGGCTACTGATATCGTTATTTCGTGCGATGTGCAGCCGTTGAATGGTTTCATTGGCTATCCCGAAGACTACAAACAACCGATCGACCCTAGCGCTGCGATATCGTTCAAGCTAAAGGGCGTTGAGTATGCGTTCACCTGTAGTGTGTGGGATACGGTCACGGGCAACATGCGAGACATCGGGCTAGCCATTGCCCAAAAGCGCTCAATCCGCCAACGTCGCTGCACTACCCTGGAAAAGGAATTTGTGGGCTATCGGGCAAAGAAAGCCTTTATTCCTAAACCGGGTGCGGCGCGTAGCTTACCGTGGTGGCGCGTCCTGTATGTATCTCCAGATGCACCGTTAACCGTGATTGAAGCAGCCTACAGAAGCTTGTCCCGAGATTATCATCCTGATCAAGGCGGCAGTCATGAAGCGATGGCAGAGTTGAACCGAGCATATTCAGAGGCCAAAGTTGCAAAAACTGAATAACGGGCATGGAGGAGCAATGCCTAACAATAACTGGGTTCAAGCGGCAAACAGCGCGACGGTTAGAACGGTTGAACGTTGGAGGGTTAAAACGAATACCGCTAACTTTTTCTAACCAATCAACGGCTCTAGCGGTCTTTTTCCGATCGCATTTAGCCTTTACTGCCATTCTACGAGTGACCCGTTACACAGCATTTTTGAACAGCGTATCAAGATAAACCCGCGCAGCCCGCCGATAGTTCAAAGACCGATCGGGGGTGTTGCTGTTGCTGTGCTGGAGCAAAAACAACGACAGAGCCGCTGAGAATACCCGGTCTTGATCCCAATCAGGACGAGCTTCTAAGAAGCTGGCGAGAGATTCGTGCAGGTCTTCTGGAACTTCTACCAGAATGCTGATCGTTGCGTTCATTGGAAACCTCGATATAGCGTGTGGATAAAAGAGAACTCTGGGGGAGCTACCACAGCAACAACTGAATCTGGAGACTGAAAAGCTGCGACGTTGGCTAGCAAGATGTCTCAACCGCTCTACTGAACGCTGAAATCATCAATGTCTAATCCTAAAGTTCATAGCTTAAAGTTCCGTATTGTCGCAGCCAAAACGAGCGCTAGCTGACTGGTGCTGAAACCTCAGGTTTTCCACAGGTGTCTGATGGTGTCCCCAGGCAGGCGGCAAGTCAGTACGCTTTTGTTGGTAGTCGAATCATTTTGCGTCAGGGGGGGGTGGTGTTGTCAACGTTGCCGAATATTGAGAAGCAATGCGAGACAAAAACAAACTAACGAAAGAATGCGGCTTTTGCTCTTATTGTTGTTACATTACTTCATGGAAAACCGCTTTTATGAGTAAAATCGCGTCCGACTGTAATAATCCCCAAGAACTCAGCAAGCCGTGATTATTGCGTTGTTCCCTGTGGAAAACTTCGGTTGGGTTGTGGAAAAACCTTGCTTGCCCTGTGGAAACTCTGTGGAATGAATGGGGAAAAACCGATCAAAAGATAAGAATTGCAAAAAATGAGAAGATGGGAAGATTAAGGGCTGAAACGCTGGGGATCAAGGGCGATCGCATGAACTACTCTGTAAATTACCGTGATTTGGGCAACAAGATCTGAAAAAACAGGAAAACTTTTTAGATCGAGCCTTAACCTAGCTCCGCTGTTTCTTAAGAATTTATTTTGTTCAGATTAATGTAGAAAACTCCATGCGTCCTATCAGAGTTTTCAATATCAATTCATTTCTACCGGAAGAACTATTTTTCTCATAAAGGCTGTGGAAAAGTGGCACACCTGGTTTCTGGGAGTGCCGCATTCATGCGAGCTGGTTTTATGAGAGAGGCAGGGATTGAGTCAAATCACAAAGTCGAGCGCCACGCTGTCCTGGTCTAATGCCACTAACCCGCGAAAGCGTTCGCCGGGGCGACCCTGAAACCGGGGCGTTTGCAGCAGGCGATCGCCTGCTGCCGCTGCTGTCTCCAAAAAAGTGGCTCCCGCTTCATCAATGACCGTGAGGGTCAACTGTTCGACCAATGGGGTTGTGTCGTCAATGGCATGAACCTGAAGCTGAATTGCAATCTGGCGATCGCTTCCCTGGCTCAGGGTAACTACCAAAATGCCGTCGGCTTGCCGAGCCGATTGGAGATCTAGCCAGATTGGGGTTGCTCGCTGAATAGACACAGACTCTGTCTGTGTAAGCCCTAAACCCGCCATCGGGCTGAGCAATTCGTCCACTGCTTGCCAGCCTGCTTCAAACTCACCTTGAAACCACTGGCTTAAATGAACCGTGGGAGTTGAATTTAAAACCTCAGCCTGTGCTTTCTGGCGGTCTGTTAAACTGCCGTTTTGACCAGGGTCATCACCGGGAGCATTCAACATGGACTCAAGCCTTGCTCCTAAACGGCATTAACGTTTGATTTGGAAAGGGTGGGTTGTCTGTCCACATATCAACTAAATAGCAGCAGTATTGTGCAACCTGTCTACTCGATTCGGTATTTCCGGGCACCAATCCAGATAGGCCACCATTGACGGCGTACTGTTTCGACCTATCGCGTTTAATGTATCGCGTCCTGGCGAGCCTAACTTAAAGTTGGCAACAGGGTACCATGCAAACCTCAGGGTTCGGCCTGCGTCACTTCAATATAAATGTGTTCTAACCGCACGGGCTGTCGGGCGATCGACTTTAAGGTAATTCCGTCAAATCGGGCAATTATCTCTTGCAACTCCAATGGTTCTGGTAACCAGAAGGCGAGGTCATTGCCATAGCGTCGCTCGGTAAAGCCATGCGCCTGGGCACGGGCGATCGCCTGCTGTTCGTCGGCTGTTTCTACGATCACAATCTCCTGTGCTGGAATCCGCTGCCGCAACTGCTCCATGCTGCCCTCCGCCACAATTCGCCCGCCTTTGAGGATACCAATGCGAGAGGAAAGGCGTTCTGCTTCGTCGAGCAGGTGCGTGGTCAACAGCACCGTGATGCCCTGTTGCTGCAAGGTGCGAATCAGTTCCCAGATCTCGTATCGGGCTTCAATATCTAATCCGGTTGTTGGTTCGTCTAAAATCACCAGTTTGGGTTGATGCACCAGCGCCACAGCAATGTTCATCCGCCGCTGCATACCGCCGCTTAACGTCTCCACCGGGCTTCTGGCTCGACTGGCTAAATGAACCGCGTCTAAACATTTCTCTACCTGTTGGTGCAACGATCGCCCCCGCAATCCATAAATGCGGCCAAAGAATTGCAGATTTTCTTCACAGGTCAGCGTTTTATACAGCAGGTTTTCCTGTGGGGCAATGCCAATCAACGGTTGGGTTGCATTTGAAACGGGCTGATTGTCAATTAGAATTGTGCCGCGATCGGCCTTCAGCAAATTGCAGATGATGTTGATGGTGGTGGTTTTGCCCGCACCATTGGAGCCTAGCAGCCCATACACCTCGCCCGGTGGGATGTGGAGCGTCAAATCCTGTAGCACTGCGCGATCGCCGTAGGACTTATTTAATGTTTCAATTCTCAGCACAAGTTTAAGTTTGATAATAGGTCATGAGGGTGGGGCGAACGCAGCAGACACTATAACCTGCGCTCAACGCTGAGCATCCGCCGATAGGACAACCATCCGGCTATGACCATGGCGATCGCAAATGCACACAAAAACAAAAAGTGTGGTTCAATCTCTGTTATCTCATCTCCTCCGGCAGAAACGCCTAACAAAGCCTCATTCATGTGGTAAATCGGGTTAAACTCAGCCACATTCAGCAGCGTTTCTGGGAAAAGAGACGTTGGCAAAAATGCCCCTCCCAAAATCAACAACGGCACTCCAAATGCAGCCACCAGCGCATTAACATCCTCGGTACGACGAGCCAACTGGGTGCCCAACACAAAACCAACCCCAACATAGGAAATGATGCTCAGCACGATAATACATCCCCCCAACAGCACAGACCCATTGAATTGAGCGCCCCAAAAAGCTGCGGTAGCATACACTAACAGAGTTTGACCAATGCCAATAAAACTATGGGCTAGAAAGATCCCTAAGAAGTAGGACGTACCGCTAATGGGTGAGATAAATAAACGTTTGAGGGTTTGCTGTTCCCGTTCGGCTACTACGGTGGCAACACTGCCACCCAAACAGCTAAAGAACAGCGCCGCGCCGACCAGCGTGGACGGGGCAGCACTCTCAAAGGCTTGCGCCATCGTTAGGTTTGCCCGTTCCGCCAAAATGTAGCCGTTGAGCAGGAGGACAGAAATCGGAAAGATACTCCAGAAGACCAGGCTTCGCCGTCGTCGAAGCAACTCAATTAAGATTCGTTGGGCAACCGCGAACGTTTCACGCCAGTATTTCATTTCGAGGAGTGGTTCGGTTAAGTGAGTCAATTATCTAATTCAACACCGTTGCAGAATGTCTCTCGACGTTCATTGCTGAAAATGTTTGGTGTTAGTACTGTGGCTGGAGCGGTTAGCTATTCTCGCTTCTCTAAGCCGCAGCCCACTGTGTTCCAAAAAGACTCTCTCGATTTGCCCCGGTTTTTGGAAAACGGTTCAAAGCGGGTAGTGGTGGTGGGAGCGGGCTTGGCAGGGCTGGCCTGTGCCTATGAACTGAGCCAGCGTGGGTTTGCTGTAACCCTACTGGAGCGATCGCCTCAGCTCGGCGGCAAGATTGCCAGTTGGTCAGTCCAGGCGGCGGGTAAAACCTTCATGATGGAGCATGGCTTTCATGGCTTTTTTCCTCAGTACTATAACCTCAAGAGCCTGGTCACTGAGTTGGGCATTGTTGGCAACTTCCTGGATTTAAAGTCCTATTCAGTGGTATTCCGCAACAATGAATATGCACCAGAAGTGTTTCGCCCCAGCCATTCTGCTTTTCCGTGGAATATTGTTGATTTAGCGATTTCGTCTCCCAATCGCCTGCGCTGGGGAATTGACCTGACCAAACCGGGACACTGGCAAGTTTTTCGAGCCATTACCGGATTTCAACCCCAAAAGAGTTTCAAGCGGCTCGATCACCTGTCTGTGGCGGAATGGGTGGAGGGCGATTTTCCCAGGGGATTGTATGATTTGTACTTTCTGCCCTTTGCCAAATCGAGTCTGAATGCGCCCGATGTTATGAGTGTGGGCGAGTTAATGCAATTTTTCCACTTCTATTTCTTTGGCAATCCGGAAGGGCTGGCCTTCAATGGTACCCGGCAAGATATGGGCACTAGCCTGGTGCAGCCGATTGCAGATGCGATCGAACGCAAAGGAGGCAAGGTGGTCACGGGTGCAACCGTGAGCCATATCTCAGCGAAACAGGGGCAGATTAAGTCCCTCGGTTATCAAACCGGAACGGAACAAACTGTACCCTTTTGGGTGCAGCTAAATCCGTATTTAGAAGGCGATCGCCTGGACTATTTTGGCGCAGGCGATCGCGTTTATGCAGCGGCACCGGGCGCAACCGAAGCCGTTTCACTCACCTGTACGCATCAAGGCTGTACGGTGCAGCCCCAGGAAAACGGTGAGTTTCATTGTCCCTGTCATGGAGCGGTGTTCGATCGTCAGGGGCGAGTGGTTAAAGGGCCGGCCAAAGCCGATCTGCCTCGTTACCAAATTACCCAGCGGCAAGCGGATCAGGTGCAGCTTGTGAGTGCCGCACACGAAACCCTGGCGCAGGAAACGCTGGAAGCCGATTACTATGTCTTTGCAACGGATGTGCCGGGAGTCAAGCAACTCTTCACGCTCATCACCAATGATGTTGATCCCTCAGTACAGTCGCAGGTAGACAAGCTGTGTACTGCCGATCCGTTTGCGGTTTGCCGCTTTTGGTTCGATCGCGATTTTGACTGGCAGCACAGTGATTTTGCCTCACTGTCGGGCTATAAACTCACCGACAGCATTACGCTCTATCATCGCATTCAGGATGAATACATTGCCTGGGCGGAAAAGACAGGCGGCAGCGTCGTGGAACTTCATGCTTACTGCTACAAAGAAAAAGAGTTTCCCGATCAGCAAACGCTGTTAGCCACCTTTGAACAGGAATTGTTTGAAATTGTGCCCTCTCTCCAAGAGGCCACTCTGTTGCATCGAGAGTTGGTCAATCAAAAGAACTTCTCTGGCTATCCGCCCAACAGTTATGCGGAACGTCCAGAAACCCTGACCAACATTCCTAATCTCTTGTTTGCCGGAGATTGGGTGAAGATGCCGTTCCCCTGTGGCTTGATGGAACGAGCCGTGAGCAGCGGCTTGCTGGCATCCAATGAAATCTTGCGGCGCGAAGGATTACAGCGGCGATCGATCTTCTCGGTCAGTCCAGAGGGGGTGCTTCAAATCTAACTTTATCGCTCTCCCCTACGATACCGTTCCAGGGTTTCGACTCGTAAAACAGCGCAACAGAACAGGACGTTAGGGGAGTCTACAGCCGTTGGATATTTGGGAGGTTTGCTAATGCCAGAAACAATATCATCACCATCAACACAACAGCAGGATGTGCGGCAGCTCGCCATCAATTTCAATCATTGGTATGCGATCGCTCGCAGCACTGAAGTAACCACGCAGCCCATCAGCAGAACGCTCTGGCAACAGGCGATCGTACTGTATCGGGATGGGAAGGGAGCGGTTCACGCTTTAGAAGACCGTTGCCCCCATCGGCAGGTGAAGTTGAGCCACGGTCATGTGATTGGCAATCATCTGGAATGCGCTTATCACGGCTGGCAATTGAACGCCAAAGGGGAATGCGCTGTTGTTCCCTATCTTGCCGACAATCAAAAACTGCCAAATTGTAAAATCCGCACTTATCCTATCCGTGAGCAAGACGGCTTCATTTGGCTGTTTCCGGGTGCGGTCGAGCAGGTTAATTCAACGGCTCCATTGAGCCTGCCCGAATGGGATCATCTCAATTACATTGCTACGGTTTCTGTCATTGATTGTGAGGCTCACTATTCCTATTTAATAGAAAACTTGATGGATATGTATCATGGTCATCTCCATCAAGACTATCAGGCGTGGGCTGATCCGGTGCTGCAAGACTTACAGGAAGATGGCGATCGCGTTGATGCCCATTATCAAGCCCAAAGCTATTACAAAATCGACAAAATTTGGTCTATTTCACAGCTATTCTTCCCGGCACTGCGGCGACTGCATCCAGAGCCATTAGATGTCAGTTATGTGTATCCTCATTGGACTTCTACATTGGGCAGTGATTTCAAGATTTACTGTTTAGTGTGTCCTATTAGCCAAACGGCAACCCGTGCTTACCTGATTCACTTCACTTCATTGAATGCGTTTTGGCGACTGCACAAACTGCCTGTAGCGTTTCGTCGCTTCGTCAAAGACAGCCTGTTTGGTTCTGCCCAAAAGCTGCTGGATGGATTGGTACGTCAGGATGTGCTGATGATTGAAGAAGAACAGCAGTCCTACTTGGCACATCCCGAACGCAAAAATCATGAACTGAATCGAGCGTTGGTCAGCGTGCAGCGGTTGATGCGAACTCAAGCCCATTCCTGAGAAAGTAGACAGGGAATCGTACTGATCCCCTCTAGAATGGGCTGCATGTCGCCATCGCTCACCGTCTTGTCATGGATACCCGTCTAGAATTTGCTCGCTTATGGAAACCTGCTGGCATCTCCGGTGTTGAGCTGTTTAGCGCTCAATTGTTTCGTCATTCCTTTGCCAAGCATATGCATGAGGAATACACGATTGGTATGAATGACGGCGGGCGGGGGTGCTACACGTATCGTGGGGAAGCCCGGTTTGCCTACCCCGGAAGTTTCAATCTGATTAATCCGGGGGAAGTGCATACGGGGCAGGCTGAGCGCACGTCTGGCTGGAAGTTTCGCAACATTTACATTAGCGTTCCACAGACTCAACATGTTTTGGCTCAACTGGAATGGCGCAGTCACGGACTCCCCTCTTTTGTTGAACCTGTTGTTTGGGATAGGCCACTACAATCTTCCTTTGGCTACCTGTTTAAGGCACTCAATGAACCCACAACTCAGCTAGAGCAAGAGACTCGTATGATTGAGTTTCTCTCACGGTTGTTTTTGAGGCATACCGAACCGCATCAGCCGTTGCGATCGCCCAAACCAGAAACAAAAGCCATTTCCCTGATTCGGGCTTACCTGGAAGCCCACTATACTGAACCAATCTCCATTGATACCCTATCGCACCTGGCGGGGCTAAGCCCCTATTACTTGATTCGCAGTTTTCATCAACAGGTGGGTCTGCCGCCGCATGGCTATCAACGGCATTGGCAACTCCTTCAAGCTAAGCGATCGCTACAAACCCCAACATCCCTCGCTGAAATTGCGATCGAACATGGATTCTATGACCAGAGCCACTTGAATCGCTATTTTAAGCGAACGTTTGGAATTGCCCCAGGCCAATATCAAAAGAGCTATTTGAGCCGATGAGCAATTTGATCCAATACAGTGCAGCCTGAGCGCCTTTAATCTGAGTTCTGGCACTTTCGCTCTTTAGCCCAATCATGGCTTTACTCAAGGACATCTCTGCCTCTGCAATCATTGCAGGTTTCGTCACTGTATTAGTTGGGTTTACCAGCTCAGCCGTTATTGTTTTCCAGGCCGCCCAAGCCCTTGGTGCTTCTCCAACTCAAATTGGCTCATGGATGTGCGCCCTTGGCATTGGCATGGGGCTAACGTGCATTGTCCTGTCGTTACGGTATCGGGTTCCGGTGGTCACAGCCTGGTCTACGCCAGGGGCAGCAATGCTGATTACAACAGCGGCTGGGGTGAGCATGGAAGAAGCGATCGGCGCATTTCTGATCTCAGCGGTGTTGATCACGCTTTGCGGCTTCACGGGCTGGTTCGAGCGCATGATAAACCGCATTCCCATTTCGATCGCTTCGGGGATGTTGGCTGGCGTTTTGTTGCGGTTTGGGCTGGATGTATTTGTTGCCATGCAAACGCAGTTTGTAATGACGTTCGCCATGTTTGGCATGTACTTGATTGCCCGTCGTCTCTTGCCGCGCTATGCGGTGATGTTGGCCTTGGTGCTGGGAATTTTGATTGCAGGAGCGCAGGGACTGCTTCAGATTGAGTCCATTCGCCTGGAACTGGCGCAGCCTGTGTTGACCCTGCCGCAGTTCTCACTGGGTGCCCTGATTGGTGTGGCTCTGCCTTTATTCGCAGTGACGATGGCTTCGCAAAACGTGCCTGGAGTTGCTGTAATTCGCGCCTCTGGTTACTCGGTGCCGATCTCTCCATTAATTGGATGGACAGGAGCCACAACCGTTGTATTAGCGCCCTTCGGTGCCTTTGCCCTGAATCTTGCTGCTATCACTGCTGCCATTTGCATGGGACGAGAAGCCCACGACGATCCGGCCAAACGATATGTTGCAGCGATCGCCGCAGGTGTCTTCTACATCGTGATTGGTGTGTTTGGTGCAACGGTTGCAGCCGTGTTTGCTGCCTTTCCTCAGGAGTTAGTGCTGGCGATCGCCGGACTGGCGCTATTAGGCACTATCGGCAACAGCCTGATCACCGCATTGTCGCAGGAAAATGGCAGAGAACCCGCCCTCATCACCTTTCTGGTAACGGCATCGGGTGTGACCTTATTTGGCATTGGTTCGGCCTTTTGGGGACTGGTTGCAGGGGCAATGGCGATCGTGGTGTTGCAGGCCAGTTACCGTCAGATGCTGTTGCCATTCAAACGCCCTTAGAGCCTGTTACGTATCTCTGCCTGGAGACGTATGTTGTAGCATCCTCGAATCTTCAAACCTGGAAACTCTAGCACTAAAACGGCCTGGAAGTCCCATCATGTTGGCGCTCCCAGGCTGTTTGGTTGTATCAGCTATGAGGGTTGATTTCTCTGGCGTGGTGTGTCATATTCCTGTAATAGTAAAGTACGGTAACTTGATCGAGTTACCGTAATATGAGTTAGTCAGACAGAACACACAAAGCAACAGGTGCGGAGGTTGTAAGTGAGCGTGGCAAGACAATTTGCGGTTTTTAGAAGCATTCGTCAATGGCTCAAAGGGTGGCAGCATCGTTCTGTCCGATCGTTTGCCCTGCTGTTTGCTGTTGGGGTGGGTGTCAGTTTGGCGATCGCCGCCTGTAGCCCTACTCCTGATGCCACCGGGTCTGCCAGTCCAGCCTCTGCACCAGCTACCACGGTTGTTCGCATTGGTCATCAGAAGTTTGATCCGTTGACCCTGGTTAAAGCCCGCAACGGTTTGGAAAAGCGGCTGCAACCCCTTGGAATTGCCGTGGAATGGACAGAATTTCAAGCGGGGCCGCCGCTGCTGGAAGCGCTGAACGTGGGCAGCATTGACATCGGGCGAACCGGAGATGCGCCTCCGGTCTTTGCCCAAGCCGCAGATGCACCATTGGTTTACATCGGCGGCAGCGCTCCTAAGGACAAAAGTTCTGCGGTGCTGGTGAGACCAGAATCACCGATTCAAACGGTGGCTGACCTGCGGGGCAAGAAAATTGCCTTTGCCAAAGGATCAAGTTCTAACTACTTCATTGTGCAGGTGTTAGAGAGCGCTGGGTTAAGCATTGATGACATTGAACCCGTGTATTTATCGCCTGGGGATGCCCGGTCTGCCTTTGAACAGGGCAGTATTGATGCCTGGGCGGTTTGGGACCCCTTCTATGCAGCGGCTGAGCAGCAAGGTGCACGGGTGGTTCGTGATAGTGAGGGTCTGGTGGCAAACCGTGACTTTTACCTTGCCTCCCGTTCGTTTGCCGAACAGAATTCAAACGTGATTCAGGCTCTAGCGGCAGAGACGCAAGCGGTTGCGGCATGGGCTGATGACCATCCTCAAGAGGTAACAAAAATCCTCTCTCCCTTGTTGGGAATTGATGAAGCTGTGCTGGATGTGGTGACGCGACGGCGGAATTATGGCTTTGAGCCAATGAACGACGAAATGATCGCAGAGCAACAGCAAATTGCAGACACCTTCTTTGAGTTGAAGCTGATTCCAAAACCGGTTCAGGTATCAGACATTGTGTTGAATCCTTAATCATTGATGTACATATGAGCCAATTGCACCCGGCAAAAGTCCAGCGGTTGAAACGAATTGAGCAGAGTGATTTGAAACGGGGGAACTTAGAAGAATGAACAGTCAAGTGCGATCGCTGCAATCCTTCATTGGGCAACTCTCGCATCTATTTCAACGGCGGTTTCAATGGCAGGGGCTGCATCGAGGGCAATCGCTTCAGTCACTATTACTCTGGTTTGCGATTGGTCTGGGGTTGAGCCTGTCTGTTGCGGCCTGTAGCCCCACACCTCCATCCAGCAATTCAGCCAATTCCACCCCTAGCGCAACGGCCAGTCAAACCATTCGCATTGGTTATCAAAAGTCGTCAACAGCGCTGAATTTACTCAAAAATCAAGGCACATTGGAAAAGCGGTTGGGTGAAGAAGGCGTTTCGGTTGAGTGGAACGAATTTGTCGCTGGCCCACAAATGTTAGAAGCGCTGAATGTAGGCAGCATTGATTTTGCGTACACCGGAGAAACGCCACCCGTCTTTGCCCAGGCCGCAGGCGCACCCATGGTTTATGTTGCCTATGAACCGTTGGGTTCTCGAGCAGAAGCCATCCTGGTACAGCAAGATTCTCCAGTGCAGCAGGTCGCTGACCTCAAAGGTAAATCGGTGGCATTGAACAAAGGTTCGAACGTTCACTACTTGCTGGTACGAGCCTTAGAAGATGCTGGCTTACAGTACAGCGATATCCAAACCGTGTTTCTGCCTCCCGGTGATGCTCGACCTGCGTTTGAGCAGGGTAGCGTCGATGCCTGGGTGATTTGGGACCCGTTTCAGGCCGCCGCAGAAACATCCATTGCGGCGCGAGTGTTGGCAGATGGCACCGATTTGGTAGCCAATCGTGGGTTTTTCCTATCGACTCAGTCCTTTAGCCAACAACATGCCGACCTGTTAGAGAAACTGTTAGAGGAGTTGCGTACTGTCAGCGATTGGGCAAAGACGCACCCGGATGATGTTGCACAGTTTTTGTCGGCAGAACTCGGAATTGATAAAGCCGCACTCGATTTAGCAGAAAAGCGACGCGGTTACGGGGTCGAGCCATTAACAGAGCAGGTTGTCGCTCAACAGCAAGAAATTGCGGATACGTTCTTGAAACTGGGACTAATTCCCAACGAGATCAAAATTGCTGATGCCATTTGGCAACCGACGTAGACGTTGACGAGCATGAGGACTTATGGACTTACTTTGGTTTATCCCAACTCACGGTGATGGTCGTTATTTAGGCACCTCAGTTGGTGGACGTGCTGTAACGGCAGATTACATGCGCCAACTGGCAGGGGCGATCGATCACTTAGGCTTTGCCGGAGCATTGCTACCCACGGGGCGATCGTGTGAAGATGCCTGGATCACGGCGGCTTCCTTAATTGCGGTCACAAAACGCATGAAGTTTTTGGTGGCGATTCGTCCGGGTATCTCGTCTCCTGGAATGGCGGCTCGGATGGCGGCAACGTTCGATCGCATTTCCAACGGGCGGCTGCTCATTAACATTGTCACGGGTGGCGATCCGGTTGAGTTGGCGGGAGACGGGCTGCACTTAAGCCACGGCGAGCGCTACGAAATGACGGATGAATTTCTCGCGGTCTGGCGCAGCATCATTCAAGGAGATGTCGTTGATTTTGAAGGAAAACATCTCACGATCAAAGGGGGCAAATTGCTGTTTCCACCCGTGCAGTCTCCCTATCCGCCGCTTTATTTCGGTGGTTCATCGGCACCTGCCAAGCGAGTTGCGGCCAAACATGTGGATGTGTATTTAACCTGGGGAGAACCGCCGCCGCAGGTAGCCGAAAAGATCGCTGAGGTGAGACAACTCGCGGCAGAGAACGGCAGAACGGTCAGATTTGGCATTCGCCTTCATGTCATTGTGCGCGAAACTACCTCCCAGGCGTGGGATGCGGCCAATGATTTAATCAAGTATCTGGATGATGAAACGATCGCCGCTGCTCAGGCTGCACTGTCTCGCGCCGATTCTGAAGGCCAGCGACGCATGGTACAGCTTCATAATGGCAGCCGCAACTCACTAGAAATTAGTCCCAATTTGTGGGCAGGGGTGGGGCTAGTG
>NZ_JADEWO010000017.1 GCF_015207605.1 Oculatella sp. LEGE 06141 | reverse complement strand
ATAGTACCGTTGCATTTGAGCTTCAATGGGAGCAGGGTAAGGTTGCATTAAGTTTCCGCTTCATCGTCTACTTCTCCAGTGTACAAATGCAAAAGGTAGAATTACAGGTTATTTAATCCACGATCCTAAGTACCTACTCTCCCACCTCGACCAAAAGGGAAATCGAATTCAAACCCCTTGCTTCTAGCGGAGCGGCACATTAGCGTGTTAAATCCAGTTGTCGCCGTAAAAAAGGCAAGAGAACGTCATTGACTTTTTCGTGCCAATCTTCTTGAGGATAGTGGCCTACTTCCTCCAGCGACACTAATTCTGCATCAGGAATTGCCTCTACAAAGGTCTGCGCCATCTTGAG
This sequence comes from Oculatella sp. LEGE 06141, assembly GCF_015207605.1. Classification (GTDB taxonomy): domain Bacteria; phylum Cyanobacteriota; class Cyanobacteriia; order Elainellales; family Elainellaceae; genus Oculatella. Next base: position 122,964 of record NZ_JADEWO010000017.1, on the reverse strand, counting down.
CGGCAGCCACGGATCGCGAATCCCCCAGGCAACCAGCGTTGGATGCGTCCACGAGGCAAAGCCAGCTTGAATCTCGGCGGTAGCTTGTGCCAACTGCAAATTTCGCACCGCGATAAACAAAGCTCGTCCGGCACTGGAGCTTTTGAGGAAGGGACGACGGTATACATCGAGATCGGCATCTTCAACCCGGTAACCGCCGCCGCCTTCCAGGGTGCGATCGACCAGAATGGGGTCTTGGGTCAACATTTCGCCCGCCAGCGGCAGTCCAAGCTGCTTGATTTTCCAGGGCAGTTTTGCTGCGGTTGAAAGGGGGGTGTTCAGGATGGCTAACCGCTCAATTTGTTCGGGGTGGCGCAGAGCATACTGCAACCCCACCGAGCCAACAAACCCCTGCACTACCAGCGAAAAGCGTTCAATTTCCAGGGCGTTGAGAAATGCCGCAAACGCTTCAACATAGGCATCAGGCGTGTAGGCAAACTCGCGTTTGCTGGGCGCGTCTGAAAATCCAAACCCAATCCAGTCGGGGGCGATCGCCCGAAATCCTTGACTGGCCAGGGCAGCAATAACATTACGCCAGCTATAGCTCTGAGCAGGCAATCCATGCAGCAGTACCACAGGTGGCTTATCCGATGGGTTCATCGGCTGTTCTTCACGATAAAACCACCGCAACGCTCCCACTTCAATTAAATGTTCAGATGCCACCCTGGCCTCCCCGGTCTTCACAGTTGTTTGAGCTTACTGCTCAACGGAGATCACAAGCAAGAGTGGGACACTGCAACACAAAAACCTGATTAATTTTTGCGAAGTAAGCCCTTTTGTATCCTATGTTACAGAAAAATCTGTTATTATGAATAGGTGGGGAAGAAAAAGCCCCGAGTTTAACATGTACGACTCATAAAAAGGAACTTATTATGTCTACTCAAGATCAGGCGCGGGCATTGATGATGCGCCATCATCATCTGATTAAGAACCGCCAGCAGTCCTTGTTGGCTCGGTCTGCCGCAGAAGTAGGGTTACCCCCTGAAGCGTCTCAATACTGGAATCATATTCAAGGCAAGGCTCATCCTTCCTTTGCTGCAAGCTACGATCGCAGCCATGCTTCGCTGAGCTAAGCTCACCGGGCGAGAAAGGACAGCTAGTTCACCATTAAATTAAATGGTTGCAGTAAATGGTTGCAGACCGTATCCGTTGCGGATCACTGCCAAATGAATGCTAGCCAAATGAATGCTATAAGTCAGGGCGTTTCCTTCGGGAAGCGCCCTTTCAGCATTTACAGGCAAGGGGCGATTCTTAAAAAGGGAAAGATGGCGTACACTAGGCTCACATCTGTTGTACAGAGGCAGTAACGAGGAAAAACGATGACTCGCGCCATTATGGAAACCGATAAAGGCACTATCCATCTCGATTTATTCGATCAGGATGCGCCCAACACCGTCAAGAACTTTGTGGAACTCGCAGAGAAGGGATTTTATGACGGGCTATCCTTTCACCGAGTCATTCCCGATTTCATGATTCAAGGTGGTTGTCCTCACGGTACGGGCACCGGCGGCCCCGGCTACACCATCAAGTGTGAAATCAACCAAAACAAGCATGTCGCTGGAACGCTATCGATGGCTCATGCTGGCCGCGATACTGGCGGCAGTCAGTTCTTTATTTGCCATTCACCGCAGCGTCACCTTGATGGGGTGCATACCGTCTTTGGGCAAACGCAGGATATGGATGTGGTGAATGCCATTCGCAAGGGAGACAAAATTCGTTCCCTCAAGATTGAGCAAGCCTAGCGCAATATGTCTCGGTTGGTCGCTTGAGCCAGAGAATTTCATTCTCCGGTGAATTGAAGCCTTAACCGAGACCCGTTACAGCCCAACGGCAAGCGCTACAGCATCCTGGTTCGCTCGATCGTGAGGGCGAAGAGGTCGGACGGTACAGGTGGGTCAACTGAAGTAGCGTGTCGCCTGGATCTGGCAGGGTTAGGCTTCGCCGCAACTGACCCTTCTCTAAGCATCATTGGGGTGTTGATATCAATGCCCCAATGTCGTTTTTAGATCGCTGATGTTTTGAAAACACTTGTTATGACAGATTGGAGCAGAAGCATGGCAGACTGGCAAGAGATTCCAGGCGGAGTGACTGCCCCCAAAGGCTATAAAGCGGCAGGAATTGCAGCAGGATTAAAGCCATCTGGTGCGCCAGATTTGGCACTGATTTTGTCAGATGTAGAGGCGATCGCCGCTGGCGTATTCACCACAACCCAGGTGCGAGCCGCATGTGTAGACTATTGCCGTCAGCAGCTAGAAAACAAACACAACGCGCGAGCCATCCTGTGTAATGCCGGTCAGGCGAACGCAGCAACGGGGGCGCAGGGCTGGGCAGATGCGGTAGAAAGCGCTCAACTGTTGGCTCAAGCGCTCCAGGTTCCTGCCGAATCGGTTCTGGTGGCTTCTACGGGTGTCATTGGTCAGCGGATCAAGATGGAGCAATTGCGGGCGGGCATTCCGCAACTGGTAGCGGCCGCTTCAGACAACGGCTCTGAGCAGGCGGCAGCAGCGATCGTGACGACCGATTTGGTGACAAAGGCGATCGCTCTTGAAACGACGCTGGATGGTCGCCCCGTTCGCATTGGTGGTATTTGCAAAGGGTCGGGCATGATTCACCCCAACATGGCAACTATGCTGGCGTTTGTCACCTGTGATGCCGCTGTTTCAACCCATCTTTGGCAGCAAATGCTGAGCCGAGCCGCCGACCAAAGCTTCAACCAGATCACCGTGGATGGTGACACCAGCACGAATGATACTTTATTGGCGTTGGCAAACGGTCAGTCTCGCACGCCTGCTATTACCGAGATGGGAACCGAGGCCGAAAAACTAGAAGCCATGCTAACCGAAGTGTGTATTCGGCTAGCCAAGGCGATCGCCCGCGATGGCGAAGGAGCTACCTGCCTGATCGAGGTACAGGTAACGGGTGCGCCAGATGATGCCTCGGCACGACAAATTGCTCGCACGATCGCAGGCTCCTCTCTGGTCAAGTCGGCTATTTTTGGGCGCGACCCAAACTGGGGACGAATTGCCGCCGCTGCCGGACGAGCCGGCGTTCCGTTTGATCAAACTAGCTTGCGGATTCAACTAGGCGACTTTCTGCTGATGGAACACGGACAGCCTCTCAGCTTCGATCGGGCTGCTGCCAGTGCTTATTTGAAACAAGCGGCAGCGGGTGACTATTTAAAAACGGACACCGTGCTGATTGTCGTTGACCTTGGAGACGGGCAGGGCAAGGGCAACGCATGGGGCTGTGACCTCAGCTATGATTATGTGAAAATTAATGCAGAGTACACCACCTGACGGACAATAATTAGGATTGCGTCAAGAGAATTTAGAAATTTAACTGACGTTTGGGGAATGTTCGCCAATCAACGGGTAGTAAGTCCATAGATCGCAGCACACTCCTGTTTCGTGGAATGGGTGCTGGCATCAGGTCTTATACTGCGAATCCTCATTGGTTACGCGTTCGATACAGCAGGATAAGGCGATCGCCTTATCGGGTACACTCAAACCACTTGCAATTTTGATACTGGCTGTTAGCCTTCACCCCGCTGCCTTACCCAACTGGTGAACCGGCGGGCAACGCTGGGAGGCTTCCTCTCAGAATGCATGGTGGCAACGTAGTGTCTGTTCCTAATCACAGGGTTGAAATGGACTTACAAACAATCGCTCGCGCTCAAACTAGCTATCCCATCAGCACAGTTCGCAACGATCGCCAACTGGTTCAGTCGCTCCAATCTTCACTCAACGTCATGGGGTTTGCGGCTGGCGCGGTGGATGGAAATTGGACTACGGCGACCGACAACGCCTTCAAAGCTTTTGCGCGTGAATACGGGTTTAGACCAGACGAAATCTCGCCGCGTGCGGCTCGGTTTATCATCAGCTCGGTTGGTGTGGTGGCCACGCCTACTCCCGCTCCGGCTCCCACTCCTCGCCCGGTTCCGGCTCCGGTTCCGGTTCCAGTTCCAGTGCCGATCCCACAACCGTCTGCAAACGTTTTAAGCGAAGCGTTGCGGTTTACGTTGAAGTGGGAAGGTGGATACGTTAACAATCCCTACGATATTGGTGGGGAAACGAATAAAGGCATTACAGCGGCGACGTATGCCACTTACCGTCGGCGCAAGGGCTTATCTAACCAAAGCGTGCGATACATCACAGATGCAGAAGTTGATGAAATCTATCGCGATATGTATTGGTCGCCGAGTCAGTCAGGGCTGATGACAAGGGCATTGGCGATCGTCCACTTCGACACGGCTGTGAACTTTGGGGTGGGCGGCTCGACTATCTTCCTGCAGGAAACGCTGGGAGTCAGGGCAGATGGTGTCTTTGGTGCAGGGACTCGATCTGCGCTAGACCGTGCTAATACCTCTGCCACGGCTCGACGATATGTTCAAGGTCGGATTAACTATCGCCATCAGCGCGTCAGAGAAAGCCCCAGCCAGCAGGTCTTTTTGCAAGGTTGGCTGAATCGAGACAATGACCTGTCTCGCTATATTGCCAATATTCCTTAGCCTGCTACATTCGGTTTTTTGGAAACAGAGACGTAATCCATACGCCTCTGTTTGGCTTGCCTCTCAAGCAGTGTTACAACCCATCACTACTATCCCAACAGAATCTATTACAAAATGCGATCGCCGTTAGAGTGTGGCGATCGCATTCTGTTGCAGCAGGCGACAGGCCGTCAACCCTAAACTGGGATTGGTTTGATAAGCAGATTCGGGAGTCCATACTTGAACGGTGCGATCGGCTGAAATTCGATACAAGTACTTAACCTCAGGACGGTAGTTTAACCCGACTCGCAAATTAGAGTAATCGTCCTCACACAGTTCAAAGCCGAATCGAACCACGATTTGAGCCACGAGGCATTCTGGTGTATCGATCGATTCTCCGGAGGTGTCCCGTTCTTGCCAAAACTTATCCAGGAAACGGTTTAATGTGGGTAAAACTTTAGCTGGAGTGCCGTTGCGGCTGGCATAAATAATTGCTGGGTTGCCTTCAACGATGATGTGGCAGGGTGTGTTAGGCATGATTCGGGGGGTCAAATTTGAGCAGGCTACTAATGCAAGCCATTGCCCTGGGGGCATGACTGCGATCGTGTCACCTGAATTTGTTCCCCCTTATTGTAGGGTGTCTTTCTGGCTTCGCCTATCCGAAACAGCACTGGATCAGGTGTTGTATAGTGTGCGATCGATTAGGTACGAGGCCGTTTTACAAAATCAGCACGACCGAGCAATTTCGTATTGAGCCTAACTGCTTTTGAAAAATGGTTGAGTATCATGAACCTAACGTATGGACTTCAGGTGTTGCTACTTTAAGGTGGCTTGAGCCGTCTGAGAGCAGTAGACCAACTAATCTCACTGCGGTAATCAGCTGTAGCGATGTTCATCGTCCGTTTCGTTATTCGTAGACAAGATGAGGAGCGAGTTACGTGAATGCAGCCGAACAGGTCAAAAATTTCGAGATTGCTGGCAAAGTAGCGGCAATGGTGAACCTGTTCAAATCGAAATTTCCAGATGCCAGAGCCGATCTGAAGCCGTGGGCCAATGACGAAGATACACGGGAGTTAATCGACCCCGATTCGATCGACGTTGGCTTTCATTTGCCTGGTTGGAGCCGTTCGTTTCAAAGCCGCAGCATTCTGGTTCAAGTTCGCTTCTATGCCGATCCGCTGGAACGATCCTATCGGGCGATCGGCATTGAACTGGCTGGATTTGACCACAACGGCAAACAATGGCAGCTTTCTACCGTGCAAGACTGGACCATTACAGGAGCGACTGAGCCAACCAACGATATTGCTCAGAAGCTGAAGCAGTTTTGCCAGGATGTATTTGAGCTGTTCAACTCATCTCAGGTGGAGTGATGGGGGATGGAAGGGAGCGGTGTTTCTCAGCCGTTCGTAAAATTTGCCCTGCCAGAACGGCAGCTCCAAAGCCGTTATCGATGTTAACCACACCAATGCCAGCAGCACAGGAGTTGAGCATGGTTAGCAATGCGGCAAGTCCGTTAAAACTGGCTCCATAGCCAACGCTGGTGGGCACTGCAATCACTGGACAATCGGCCAGACCCGCAACCACGCTAGGCAACGCTCCCTCCATTCCGGCAACCACAATTAATACATCTGCGGTTTGAATCAGGTGGCGATTGCTCAGCAGGCGGTGGATTCCAGCCACCCCCACATCCCAGAGGCGGCTGACCCGAAAACCAGATAATTCGGCAGTGACAGCGGCTTCTTCTGCCACTGGTAAATCAGCCGTTCCAGCCGAAAGCAGGGTAACGGTGCCAGAGTGCGAGGGGGCATGGTTGGCAGGGGCGATCGCACAGATCTGTGCCATTTCGTAGTAGCGCAGGTCAGGAATGTGCGCCCGTAGCGTCTCATACACGGCTGGCTTGATCCGGGTAGCCATAACGACCGGATTGCGTTGCCGCATTGCTTCAATGATTCGGACAATTTGCTCAGGCGTTTTGTCTTGTCCCCAAATCACTTCCGGAAAGCCCGTGCGTAGCGATCGATGGTGGTCAATATTGGCAAAGTCGTCAACGGGTTCGAAGTCGAAATGTTTCAGCTTAGTCAGCGCCGTTTCTGGGGTAACGTCTCCCAGAGCCACGGCATTGAGCAACTCACGAAGGGCATTTGGTTGGGTCACGGTAGTTAAAAAAAATGATGGGAGTAATGGGTTTGCAGTCAAACGGGTCAACCCGTGGTCATCCTGAAGATGGCTGGTTCAACCCAACTGCCACCCTATTCATCTACTACTTTAAGAGCTTGAATGTTCCATAAGCCCCACGTCGGCAAACCAGAGTATTGCACTCCTTCAATGCGATCGCGCACCGCCATTAGCGCCATTTCATGGACAAGATGAATCACAGGCAGTTGCTCTTGCACTACTTGTTGAAACTGATTGTAGATCGCTCGCCGCTTCGCTTCGTCCAGTTCACGCGCACCCGCCGCAAACAGGCGATCGATCTCCTGCTCCCATGCCGCAGGCTGCCAGCCGTTGATTGGCGGCTGACCCGGTTGCGGCCCTAAGTTGAAGAGATGGGAACCACCACCACTTGTCCACAGGTTAGCGCCACTGTGGGGTTCGGTACTGCCGGTAAAGCCGATTAACAAGCAGTCCCAGTCGCGGGTGGCGGTCACTTTGCTAATCAGGGTGCCAAAGTTAATCGGCGTAAAGTCTACCTGAATCCCAATCTGGCTGAGATCCGTTTTAAGTTGAGAGCCGATCGCTTCCCGCAGTTCGTTTCCAGCATTTGTGATGAGCGTGAACCGCACCCGATTACCGTCGGCATCCAACAACTGCCCGCTGGCGTTGTATTGAAACCCAGCCGATTGCAGCAGCGCTTTGGCCTGTTCCAGGTCGTAGTCGTAGACCTTTAAGCCATTTTCGGGGGTGAGATAGTACGGGCTTTGGAGTGAAATGGGTGAATCTTGTGGTTCGCTAATGCCCCGAAAGATGTTGTTGATCATGCGGGAACGGTTGATGCTGTGGGCGATCGCCTGCCGAAATTCTAGCGAGTTAAACCAGCGAGATTTGATCGGGTTCACCACGGGTTGACCGCGATCGTTCTGCGCCTGGTTGAGGTTAAAGGCAATGAACAGGGTTCCCGATGCCGCACCGCCCACCAAAACCTTGAAGTTGCCCCGTTCTTCTTCGCGTTTGAGCAGCGAAAAGTATTCTGGCCGCAAAGGACGAGCATCTCCCATGATATCCAGATCGCCCGACCGGAAGCTGAGCAATTGGGTGTCGGTCGATTCTGTAATTTGCCAGATGATGCGTTCAACGTGCGGTAAGGGTTGTCCCTGCTCGTCTCGTTCCCAGTAATGGGGGTTGCGCCGAAAGATCAGCCGTTCACCAGAGCGGTAGCTTTCGATCGCATATGGCCCATTCACCACGATATCGCTGGGATTGGTATCGGTGCCCCAGGTAGAGAGAAAGAGGGGATTACCGTTACCGTCGAGCGATCGCACCGATTCGGCTAGCTTGTGCTTTGGCAAAATCACAATGTTGGTGGGTGGACCAGAAGAGGCTCGCAAAAATGGGGCAAACGGCTCTGGAAAGGTGAACTCGACTCGGCGATCGTCAAGCTGGCGTACCGTTGGCAATTCGCCCGTACTGCCAACGCGCAACCCTTCTCTGGCATCTGCCGGAATTTTGTCATTGAAGACTACATCCTGGTAGGTAAACACCACATCTGCGGCGGTTAACGGCTCTCCATCAGACCATTTCAGTCCCTCACGCAGGGTAAAGGTAATTTGGCGCTGGTCGGCGGCAATCTCCCAGGATTCAGCCAGGTCGGGTTTTAGCTCTCCAGTGGTGCCATCCTCCTGGGTCAACCCCCGAAAGCTAAACAGAAAGATGCTTGGAAATTCCTGATTCAACGCATAGTTAAACGTTTTGGGGTCTTGCAGGGTCGCAAGAACCAGTTGGGGTACGGCTGCTGCTTCGGTTTTGAGCGCCAGAGCGGTACAGCCAGTAGAGAGGAAGGCGATCGCCACGGCCAGCCCCATCACAAGCCAACGTCGCAAATGCGGCTTTAAGGCGAAGTGCCGAGACTTGAACAGATGCGTCATGGCAGAACCCACGTCGTAATAATGACTGCTGACAGTCGAAAAATGGCGAAACGCGTACGAGGCACTGAAGACACCATCTCTCGTCTCGGCGCGTTGTCGCTATTATGTCGCTATTGTTCAGTAATTCTCAACTCGTAAATATTCCATAGAGTGCCGCCCAGGGCAGAATACTTGACTCCTTCCACCCGGTTCCGCAGTGCCGTTAAAGCCAGCGGGTTGACCAGATAGATAAAGGGCAAATTTTCCTGAGCAAGGCGTTGGGTTTGGGCATAAATTGCCTTGCGTCTTTCCTCATCCAGTTCCTGACTGCCCTGCACATACAGACGACTAATTTCTTCTTCCCAATCGGCAATTTCTCGCCCTTCCAGTGGCGGCTGCCCTGCTCCAGGAGCCTGGTTAAATACATGGAGCCTGCCATCAACCGACCAGGTGTTTCTACCGCCATCTGGCTCCACTCCGGCTCCGCCAATACCCAAAATTAACGCCTCCCAGTCGATCGTGTTATCCATTTTGCTGATGATGGTGTTGAAGGCGATCGGCTGAAAGTCAACCTGGATACCAATTTTGCTCAAATCCTGCTTGATTTGGGCCCCCAGAGCTTCTCGAATTTTGTTTCCGGCATTGGTAATCAGCGTAAACCGTACGCGGTTGCCGTCTGAATCGGTGAGCTGCCCGGCGGCGTTGTACTGAAACCCGGCACTTTGCAAAAGCTGCTTCGACTGCTCAGGATCATAGTCATATATGGGAATCCCTGCTTCTTCGGGAGAGGCGTAATAAGGGCTTTGAATGTACATTGGGGAGATTTGCGGTACGCCCAAGCCCTGATAGATGTTGTTGATCATGGTTTGACGATCGATCGCATGGGCAACAGCCTTGCGAAACTCCAGGGAGTTAAACCAGCGAGACTTAATTGGATCGATCAGTGGCCGACCATTGCGGCTACCAGTATTGAGATTGAAGGTCAGGAAGGAGGTGGTCAACGCAGGACCACCGCTGTAAATGGTGAAATTGCCTCGTTCCTCTTCGCGCTTGAGTAACGAAAAATAATCGGGGGATACGCCTTCAACATCTAAACTACCTGAGCGAAATTGCACCAGTGAGTTGTCGGTTGATTCCACAATTTGAATCACCACTTGCTCAATATAGGGCTGTTGGTTGCCCTCCGCATCCTTACGCCAATAGTAGGGATTGCGTTCTAGCATAATGCGCTGGCTCGGTTCGTAGCCCACCAGGCGATAGGGACCTGTGCCAATAATTTGGTTGGGTGGCGTGTCTGTTCCCCAGGTGGAAATGAATAGAGGCTGACCCTGGGAATTGGTAGTAGAAATAGAGGTTTCCAGGATGTGTTTGGGCAAGATATAACCTCCTCCGGCAAAGCGCAGCAGTGGTGCAAACGCTTCGGGGGAGCGAAACTGAACCCGGCGATCGTCCACTCTGGTTACCTGGGGGAACGCGCCCGCCTCGCCAATGCGAAAAATATCTTGATCGCTGGTTGCAATCTGCTCGTTGAAGATGATTTGGTTGTAAGTAAAGAGGATGTCGTCTACCGTAAACGGCTCACCATCCGACCATTTCAAGTCCTCGCGCAGGGTGAAAACAATGCTGAGCTGATCGTCTGAGATTTCCCACGATTCGGCTAATCCAGGTTCCAGTTCTCCGGTCAGCCCATTTTGAGACAAGAGGCTGTCGTAAATATAACCCAGCACATCATTCTGCTCTTCAGACATGATGGCATTAAAGGTTTTGGGGTCACTTAAGCTGCTAACGACCAGGCGCGGCACCTGCGCCGCTTCGGTTCGCAGTTGTGCCTCGCTACACGAAGATAAGCCGACCGATAGGCCAACCGTCATCACGGCTGCCAGGATAAACAAGAGCGATCGCTGCCAAACTGTTTTAGAAACCAATGCCGAAATCATGGACATCCTTCCAACCAATCACCAAACTTGTTTGCATCATAGCGGTGATAGGCAGGTGGTGACAGCGAAGGAATTTACAGCAGTTCTCAATCGAGTCAGCCACAGTCTCGCCAAGATGGGTGGGGTGTAGGGTTTGATGTGTGGTGAATGCAAATGAAAATGGCTGTAAGATCCCCGAATTCTTGAAGAAGCCGGGGATCTGGGGCACCTGAGGTTTACTTCCGGCTCATTGTCAGGTTTAGCTTACGGTTCAGCCGCTCCTTTCTGATGATGAACCTCAATGACGGTATGCACATTGCCGCGTGGTGCAAAGTCGCCTTTAATGGTGGCCTCTAGCGGATCGCATGTTGCCACAAAATCATCCAGAATTTGGTTGATCACTTCTTCATGGGAAATGTAGCGATCGCGATAACTATTGATATAAAGCTTGATGGCTTTTAGTTCTACCACCCGCTCGTTGGGAACATAGCTGAGATAGATGGTCGCAAAATCGGGATAGCCGGAAAATGGGCACTTGCAGGTAAATTCGGGCAAAGTGATGTTTACGGTGTATCGTCGGCCAATTCGGGGATTGGGAAACGTAATTAATTCACCTTCGGCAATCAGGCGTTCGCCATACTTAGGCTCTGCCGCTTGGGGTGCATCAACTGATGCGCCCAACCCTGTTGTCGGTTGACTCATTGTGACTCGCTCATTAAAACAACTATTAGCCACTGGCTAGTTCACTGTTCTAGTATATTTATCCTGACGTTGGCTCCAACTGGAGCAAAAGGGCGATCGCACCCCAAAGATGCCTTAACGGGCTGAATGCAATGCAACAGGGAGCCAAAGCAACCCGTTTGCTACGGCTCAAACAACCACAAAAATTTAGCCATTGAAATTTAGATCATTGGCACCTTTCGTTCTACGATCAGGGTCTTCGATCAGAAATGGCGGTAATGCTCAAGAATTTGGTGTGATTTGTGCAAATTTATAGACAAAATGACGACTGGTCTGTTTTGATATCCATTATTCTTGGGCATATATTCCATAAGCTTGCTGTTATTCACTACAATTCTCTGCCAAACCAATGAAATCAAACCCGAATTCTGATTCAGCGATGCGACATCCGGCAGACTCCGCCAGGGCGGTATCCTCTCCTGGAGGCTATTCTCCTTCGGTGCCCATCTCGGTCTATCGAGAGCTGGCTGCCGAGTTGCAAGCATCAAAAGCCATGCTGGACTCGCTGAATGCCCAGAATCAGCAGTTGATTCGGCAGAATCAACACATGCGTCAGGAAATTGAGCGAGTGGTGCAAACGGCAATGAGCCTACGCCAGTTTAGTGAATCTGCTCAGGTTTCGACTAACCCATCTGTGGTTGAAGCGGTTTCAACTCCAGCACCGAAGCGGCTTGAGGTCACTCGCCCCTCCTCGGACGATGTAACGGATGCCGCTCGCGTTGCGGCACGGCTGCGATCGCCCGAACCTTCACTAACCGATGAGTTATTTACAGAACAAGGCGAGAAGCCATTTCGCGTTGAACCCAAAACCAATGCGGCTAAAGATATGGGCGGCTGGTGGTTGACCATCACCATCTTGCTGATTGTGATCACCGCCTTTGGTGCCGGGTTCCTTGTGGTTCGTCCGCTGTTGCCCGGTCAGCAAGACTAACGGCTATAAGGCGGGGGCGCTGGAGGGTGTAGACCGTTACTCCATGTAGCTAGCCCAGGCGTTGAGCGGTTCGGGGGAGCCATACCATAGTTTGCCGGGTCGGGGTGAGTGGCAAACATTGTCGAGGGTAATATTAGTGGCACCATCCAGGTGGGCAGCTTCAACGGGGGTAATGCCATCTCCCCAGCAAGAGCCTTGGCCACAGGTGAGTTCATAGCTGCTGTAGGCAAACCAGGTGCCCAGTCCTCGTTTGCCGAAGATGGCCTTACCAGCCACACAGACATAGCGAACCGTCGGGTAAAATGCGCCGGGGTAGTTGTTTTTCACAAAATCAAGGTTGCGCTTCGTCCAGCGTTCCTGGCTGATGTGAGGCGTGCCCAAGGTGACCAAGGAGGCGATCGCTGGATGGGCTTTCCACACACAAACTTTGCTGGCATCGCTGGGATGCACGTCGTAGGGGATTTCGCCCAGGTAAATGCGGGCAATCCATCCCCCGGCAGAATGCGCCACTAAATTGATGCGATCGCTCCCGGTGTCTTGCATAATTTGCTTCACCGTTTGGTCAAGCTGGTGCAAAATCGGCAGCATCGATCGTCCGCCAATGGTAGGTATCCAGGTGCGTCGCTGTAATGGCACGGTCACGGCTGGAAAGCCAAGCTCTCGCAGGCCAGCTTCCATTTCGCTATAGGGACTGGCACCTGCGAGATATCCAGGCAAAATGACGGTCGGTAGAGGCATAGGATTACTGGCAATACGGGATGCTAAACGTTTGAATTTTGGATGGTCAAATCCGATTCTCTACCCCTCAAGCTCCTGTAGCCAGTCCAACATCAAGCGATTCACCAGTTCGGGGCATTCATCATGCGGGCAATGTCCGGCGTTGGGAATAGAAACAAATTTGACCTGCTGTGGCGATCGCTCCGCCAGCGTTTGATACATAGCGGCTCCCTTAATGGGGGTCCAGGGATCAGCTTCTCCCCAAAGAACCAGCAGCGGTTGAGTAATGTTGGGCAAAAGTTCGGCAGGTGAAGGGCCGGGGGGAGCCGTAAGAATAGACGCAAAAACCTTCTGGGCACCCGGATCGCAGGACGGCTCGTAGATTAAATCAATCAGTTCATCGGTGACGGCGTTGGGGTCGCCATACACCTGAAGCAGCGTTCGCCGCAGCCGAGCCTTTTGCCGAATTCGATTAAATAGAAATGGCCCCAGCCGTTTAGAGCTAACCACTTTTGTAAACCCCTGCATTACAAGGCTCAGCGGAAAGTTTAGCTCTTCGGGACGGTGGTTTAGCCCACCCGCCGCATTGAGCAGCACCCCACCCGCTGCAATTTCAGGATGGTCTGCCAGCAGCATCAGGCTCAGCAGCGCTCCGATCGAGTTACCAACAAAGATGGCAGGAGTCTGCACTAGCTCATGCCAAAAGTCGTGAAGCAGTTCTTGCCACAGCTCCACGGTATAGTCTATTGGTGGCTTGGCTGAACTGCCAAAACCGAGCAGGTCTACCGCAAAGACGCGATAACCGCCATCGGCTAGTTCTGGAATGTTTTGCCGCCAGTGGCCGATCGATGCCCCAAAGCCGTGGAGCAGAATCAAGGGGCGACCGCTACCCATGACGGTGTACCGGATGTCATGTCCTTTCCACGTCCAAGTCAAGATGGGAAGCGATCGTGTTGGAGTAATGGGCTGAGTTGTCACAGCAGATTGTTAAGGTTTCTTAAGCTATCGTTACCTTATATGGTAATGCTTCTGTCGCCATTCTTGAAGCCGTTTACTGAAAGCTGTTGTGTCTGAGCATTGATAATGGGGCGCACGGTTGGTGGGTCAGGGCTGAGCCTGAATCCCAATTCCTTGCCCTCTATGCCCTCTATGCCCTCTATGCCCTCTATGCCCTCTATTCTCTATAGGGTCTATCTATGGCTCTAGCGGTGTGCCTGCGGCCCTGCCCAGATGTTGTTGGCAATGTGCCCAAAGGTAATTGGTTGGTCTTGGTGAGCGATCGCCGTTTGGCCGCTGACATCCACTGAGCAGATCGGCCAGTTCTCATCCCCCAAATTGCCTGCCCGAAACAAAACCTTGTCAGGTTCGTTTTGGCTCCAGCCAAGCAAAATGGCGTTGCTATATTGAACCCGCGTTGGGGCAATGGTATAGGTTCGATTTTGCTGGCGATCCCACACTACGGCAAAATCGGAAGCGATATCGGTGCCAAACAACGACTCAAACTCGCGTGCCAGAACCCGATCGCCCTGTTCCGACCAGGCAACCGGAATCAGAATGGCGATCGATCCGGCAGGACGGGCATCGCTGGTGGGCATAAAAGGATTGTCAGCAAATGGAGACGATGCGGTAATCGTTTGCAAATCTCCGGTTTTTAGGTTCTCTAGAAACAAAACGCTGCTGACTCTGCTGGCAAAATTATCCGGGGCGATCTGAATTTGAATGCGACTGTATGCCGCATATCGCTCGTCTGGAGATAGCAACGACTGGCTGCGGTAATAACGAATTTTAGGGCTGTCTTTTGGCTGGGCTTCAGTTAGCGCTGCCAATACCCACGTCCACGGAACTGGATAGGGACTGTTGAGTGGATCCAGTTGCACCGATCGCTGCTTCATAGAGAGTGTAACGAATGCTAAAACAACGGCTAAGCAAAACCGACCATAGAAGGCTTTTACGCTGCGATCGCCCCATTTGCTGCGAATAGCATCTCAAGTTGCTAGAACGATGTGCTGAAGAAACTTAGAACACTGGCGAAATGGGTGTGAGTCTGGCTAAAAAACTAGGGGTAGGTCGGCAGACGGTAGATCGCCCTGTGATGCGGACTCACGGCTCGAATGTTGCTCGGTACAGCCTAACTGAGCCTGCAACCAACGGTAGTTGCCTGAACGCACTGCTCAACAGCAATAGCAATAAAAGATCTTCCTGCCTATAGGTATAGCAACTGAAAGCGCAATGGGGCACAAACTCAGATTAGTCTTCAACAGACTTAATGTTGAAATTAATATAGGCAGTTTGTTTAGACAGGATCAGCCAAGGCGAGCGGGGCACTGCGTCAACGGGGTTTCGTCTGCAACGGTTGCCGTTGCGATCGCGTCGTCCTGTAGAATTTATAGGCTTCACGAAAAGTGAACCTAGAGTTGAGCTAGCATCACAGCAAGAAACACCATCAGTTAGGACATCCGTAGGAGGTCGCTTAATGACTCACTCC
This sequence comes from Oculatella sp. LEGE 06141, assembly GCF_015207605.1. Taxonomy (GTDB): domain Bacteria; phylum Cyanobacteriota; class Cyanobacteriia; order Elainellales; family Elainellaceae; genus Oculatella. Next base: position 107,588 of record NZ_JADEWO010000017.1, on the reverse strand, counting down.
TCAGCCACGCATACGCCTGAACAGCAGACGGTTGAGCTGTCATCTGGGCGCTTGCGGTCGTGGTTAGTGTTTATTTTTCGGTTGTTGCTTTTAGGGGTCAGCGGCGGATTTGCGGTTTTGTTAGGAATTGCGATCGCCCAATTTTTTCCGGCTCAAGTACAAAACCCGCCTTTTTTAGAAAGGACATTGTTGCAGTCCGATCGGCTGATCAACAGCGTTCGTCGCTGGCCGCAACCGTGGCGAGCTGCACCCTCGCCTGTCCCTTCACCTGAAGTGGCTCCTGCTGCCTCACCCAGCGTTTCGGTACCCCCTGCCCCCCCACTCAACGATACCGAACGGCAGCGTTTGCAGTCTGAACTGAGCCGGTTAGAGGGCGATCTTGATACCTTGAGCGATCGCGCCGCTGCGTTAGAAAGCCGACTGGGCACAAGTCGTTCGACCGCTGCCCTGGAAGCTCGAATACAGGTCTTACAGCAGCAGCTTGATCCCAACGCTGCAAATGCCAGCCCCGACCCGGCAGCAGGTGTGGTCAATCCGACGCCCGTGATTCCAGCCCCGACTGACCTCTCGGATACGCTGATGGTTACCCTACCCAGCGATGCGTTATTTGATGCCAACAGTGCAGAATTGCGTCCGGGCAGTCAGGCGATTTTAGATAGTATTATTAGCGATCTGCGTCGCTATCCAGGCGCAACCATTCGCATTGCTGCATTTACCGATACGGAACCCGAAGCCGAAAGCAATGGCGCTGTCGATCGCGTGCGAAGCTTCGAGCAGGCGCGGCTAGTTCAGCAATATTTATCAAGGATTTTGGGGAACGAGTACCACTGGGTCACGGTTGGGTATGGACAAAGCCAACCGTTAGTAGACAACACTACCCCAGCCAATCGCCAGCGCAATCGTCGGGTTGAAATTGCGATCGACCCTTAGAGGATGGGTTAAGGGGGCTGTGTCTCGCTCAAACCGCCTCTTTTCTAGCTTGCTGCAAGCGATAAGCTCCCTACTTTAAGCCCCGACCTGAACGCTCAGCCGGAGAGTTGAAACAGAACGGGATGCAGTTCCCCACGGTTAGGGACTGTAAGGGGCGAGTGCAGCTCATTTGCTACGTTTCGCAAACCGCCTGGAGGCTGGTTGAACGCATTGCTGAATCTTGAAGTGCAAGCGCTGAATCTGCATGAACATCATTTTTTTCGGTACTCCTCAATTTGCGGTTCCTGCCCTGGAGCAACTGCTCGCCGTACCAGAGATTAATGTGCTTGCTGTAGTCACCCAGCCCGACAAACGGCGCGGGCGGGGGCAGGAACCATCTCCGTCGCCCATCAAAGCGATCGCCTCTAGCCATGCGCTACCCGTGTGGCAACCCCGGAGCGTTAAGAAAGATGCAGAAACCCTGGAGAACTTGCGCCAGTCTGAGGCCGATGCGTTTGTAGTGGTTGCCTATGGTCAAATTCTGTCGCAATCAATTTTAGACATGCCTCGCTTGGGCTGCATCAACGCCCACGGCTCCCTTTTGCCTTACTACAGGGGGGCTGCACCGATTCAGTGGAGTTTGTATCATGGCGAAACAGAGACGGGGATCACCACCATGTTGATGGATGCTGGCATGGATACAGGGCCGATGTTACTAAAGGCAACGACCCCGATCGCCCTTCTGGATACATCGCTTGATTTAGCCAGGTCTCTGGCAGACCAGGCGGCTGATTTGCTGGTTCAAACGCTACAGGGTTTGGCCGATCGCACCATCCAGCCTATCCCCCAGGACAACGAGCGAGCAACCTACGCGCCGCTCATTCAAAAACAGGATTATGTCATTGACTGGTCACGTTCAGCGCTTGCCCTGCACAATCAAATTCGTGGCTTTTACCCAAACTGCGTTGCCACCTTTCGAGATAGCGTCCTCAAGGTCAGCGCTACCGTGCCGCTGGATGGCGTTGAGCGCTCTGTATTACCGCCCGATGTCCAAGAACTGGAGGCAGAATGGTCTGGCTGGCGCGATCGCTCCATGTCGGTGGGTAGCGTGGTCGGCATTCTCAAACAGCAGGGTGTGGTGGTGCAGACGGGTGAAGGGTTGCTGTTACTGCGAGAGGTGCAACTGGCAGGACGGCGATCGCAATCTGGTTGGGACTTTGCTAACGGCACCCGTTTAGAGGTAGGCGAGAGTTTGGGAAGCCAGTAGAGGTGATCCCCGTTCAGAGATAGTTCAGGTAGACCGTTCAGGCAAACTATTCAGGTAAAACCATTCAGGTAAACACTGGAAAGCAGACGGCTCCAGCACCGAATTTGTAGGAGAATCAAGCGATCCCTATGCCCGATCCCCGATTTCCTCGTACAACCGACACTGATCACACGGCCCTTCGGGATTGACAGCACAACGAATCAGCTCAGATTGAGCGTTGTAGCGGCAGTTAGCATCCCCGATAATCCAACGTCCGTTCAGGAAGCTCTGCTCGGTGGGACGCTGGGCTTGCTGCACGTACAGTGCTACTTTGTGTAAGCGATATCGTCCTGCTCTGAACTGATAACGGTGTCGCCGTTCTAAAACAGCATAGGTTTTGCCTGCTAAATCGAGATAGGCTCCAGGCTGCGGGTTCCAGTCCAACCGAAGATTAGCAATTGTTTTAAGCGGGTTGCTGAGGATAACCTCGGTAGACAGAGACTGTGGCTCCATAGCAAATGTGTTGCTGTTTACATTATATGGATGGTATCGCACTTGCCAGCAGGACGTGGCTCGCCGATGAGCAGGCTTAAGGAGTGCGATCGCTGCGATCGGTTTCCCCTTCCTGAACCGCTAACCAGTTCAAAATCTCCTGGTTGACGCGATCGGAACATTCATCATAGAGACAATGGCCGGCCTCTGGAATTTCAACCAGGGTAACTTGCGGGTTGAGCGGTGAGAGTTGCCTTCCCCAGGTTAGCGGAATCACCCGGTCTTGCTCACCCCACAGCATCAAAATTGGTACCTGCACGCCAGGCAGCAGCGCTTTCGTTAGCGGACTAAAATCGTTTTTGGTTCGCGCCTGTGCTAAACGGCAAAAGGCTCTGGCTGCACCGCGATCGAGTCCGGGGGTAGCAAAACTCATCACCACCTCTTCGGTGACTCGGTTGCTGTCGGCATAGGCTAATCGCAGAATCGATCGCACCATCGACGGACGGCGCACCATGTGAAATAAGGGACGAATCAATAAGGGAGTGGTAAACAGGGCTTCAATTTTGCCTACCATAGCCTGTAGCCGCCCCGGCAGCAATTCTTGCCGAGCGGCTGGCAGTGTAATTAGCACCAACCCCTGCACTAATTCGGGATGGGTTGCGGCGGCAGTCAGTGCTACCAATGCACCCAGGGAATGCCCCACCCATACCGCAGGCACGCCAATCAACGTGCGCCAAAACTCGTAAACCTGCTCGACCCAAAGCGACACATTGTAGGATTCCGCTGCTTTTTCGGATGCGCCAAATCCCAGCAAGTCGATCGCGTAGACATTATGAAACTGACTCAACGGCCTGAGATTAGCCTGCCATTGCGTCAATGCCGAGCCAAAGCCATGCAGGAAAATTAACGGCGGCAAGTCTCGGGCTGGGGAAGGCTGCGCGGCGCGAATGTAGGTATAACGGATTTGCCAGCCGCGCCAAACCCAATCGCGCTGGGAGCCAATTTGGGTATGCCAGGGTGGGAGGGACACTTGACTAGACATCACACGATAAACCGAGGTGTTTAATTCTTAGCCTATCAATTCTTTGCGTAACTTGAAGTTTTGCAACGATGCGTCTGGATGGAGCGATCGCCTGCCATGCGGCACCAAAGCCAGTTTTAAGCGTTTGGGTCATACAATCCAATGGTGGCAACAGAACACTAGGGGAAGAGACAGGGTATTGAATGCGATCGGCTTCTTGCTGTAATGACAGAGAGACCATACAAACCCCAACGGCAAATGAGAGTGGATGCTCAATCAAAACCAGCAGCAGAGGTATGCTTTTGAATACGAAGACCATCGTGGGAATTCTGAATAACAATCTGGTTTCAGCCAGCGATCCATCAGGGCTAAATCTACTCCACAGCACGCATCATGAGCCTCTGTATCAATCCCCACTGCCTTCAACCTGACCATCCAGGAAACGACGGCAGCCGTTTTTGTCAAAGTTGCGGTTCCGATCTGGTTTTGCAAGGTCGTTACCGGGTTATGCGTTTATTGAGCGACAAGAGCGGTTTTGGCAAAGTGTATGAGGCGTTTGAACGCAGCACACCAAAACTGCTGAAGGTGCTGAAGGAAGCCTACCATCAACATGCCAAGGCGATCGAACTGTTTCAGCAGGAAGCAATGGTTCTGAGCCAGTTGCAGCATCCGGGAGTGCCAGCAATCGAACCCAACGGGTACTTTCAGCTAGTGCCTCGGGGGAGCAACCAGCCTGTGCATTGCATTGTGATGGAAAAAGTCGATGGCCTTAACCTGCGAGAGTGGATGAAGCAGCAAGGCAACCATCCCATTAGCGAAAAGCAGGCGCTGAACTGGTTGAAGCAGCTTGCCGCAATTTTGAACCTGGTTCACCAAAAAAACTATTTTCATCGCGACATCAAACCAGAAAATATCATGTTGCGATCGTCGGGGCAGCTTGTGTTGGTAGACTTTGGTGCGGCGCGGGAAATGACCTATACCTACCTGGCGCAGTTAGGCGGGACAGGAAGCATTACCCGCATCAGTTCCGCAGGCTATACCCCCCCAGAACAGGAAAAAGGACAAGCCGTTCCCCAGTCAGACTTCTATGCTTTGGGCTGCACCTTTGTCTATTTGCTAACCGGGCAGCAGCCCACCGACGGCAGTATCTACAACCCACAAACGAATGAGTTTCTCTGGCGTAAGTTTGCGCCCCAGGTGTCGCCGCCACTGGCCAATTTCATCGATAAGCTGATTGCGCCACGAGTGGCCGATCGCCCCACAAACACCCAAGAGATTTTGCAAGAGCTGGCTCAACTAGAACAAACCCTATCGCAGGCGCTGTTGATGAAGCCGCTCTCGTTTGGCGCGTTGCTTCACCCTAACCCGCCCACGGTCGTTCAGTCTCACCTGCCTACGACGATTTATCGCAACACCAAATGGCTGCTCGGCGGTGCGATCGCCCTGGCGATTGGGTTGGGCAGCTATGGAGCATGGCAAATTTCTCGCAGTATGCAGCCGCAGGGTGTCGGAGACGTGCAGCAAGCGATCGAGGTAACTCAGACACTAACGGGGCACACAAGCTACATCAATGCACTAGTCATCACCCCAGACGGTGGCTCTGTCATCAGTGCCAGTGCCGACAAAACCATCAAAATTTGGAATCTGGAAACCGGGCAGGTCGTCCGTACCTTAACCGGACATACCAGTTTTGTGAATGCGCTGGCGATCAGCCCAGATGGACAAACCCTCGTTAGCGGGGGAGCCGATCGTACCATCATGATTTGGAACCTGGAAACGGGGGAGCCACTCCATACCCTAAACGGTGACTTTGGTTTTATCAACGCCCTCAGCATCAGTTTCAACGGCAAATTGTTAGCGAGTGGGGGGGATGATGGGGTGGTTCGGATTTGGGACATTGCGACCGGCGCAGAACGCAACGTCCTGACCGGGCATTCTGGAGCTATTAACCCTAACGCGTTGGTGTTCAGTCCCGATGGACAAACCGTGATCAGCGGCAGCGCTGATACTACGATCCACATTTGGGATTTGGCTCGGGGGCAACTGCGACGAACCATTGCCACCAATTCTGGGTTTGTGAATACGATCGCCCTCAGCCCGGATGGACAGACGCTTTACAGTGGGGGAGTCGATCGCACTATCAAGGTTTGGGATGTTACAACCGGGCAAGAACTGGGCAAATTTGTCGGGCATTCTGGCTTCATCAACGATCTCGCCCTGAGTCCTGATGGTCAACAGCTGATCAGCAGCAGTGCCGACCAAACCATCAAGATTTGGGACACAGCCACAGCAACTCTGCGCTATACCCTCACGGGCTACGGCACCCATATTAACTACTTTGTCGTCAGCCCCGGCTGGCAAACCCTATTAAGCGGCAGTGGTGATCGAGTCATTCGCGTTTGGGATCTGCCAAAGTAACGTGCTGTCCTGTAGAGATGCAAAGAAGAGAGGGTACATCCCATTTTGACTGTATGGTGAACGCTTTGGCGGTATTGAAAAGGATTACAAATCGGCTGCGTTTGACCTGTCGCCCTCGGTTGTCTACTGCTATTATCTAAAACAGCAAAAATCAAGCGAGACGAAGTGAATCACGTTCCGCTTGATTTTGTGGTATCCAAAGACGGTTTTGGAATCCGTCGAGGTCAACGATAGCTTATTCTGCTTTCGGTTCGATTTTAATATCGGGGTTCTTCTCAGCAAAGTACCGGTTGAGGAAGGTGCTGACGAAAGATAAGACGATGGGGCCAAGGATAAAGGCTACCAGCCCTCTGACAACGAATCCAGGTACCAGTACTGAAGCAAGCCAGAAACAGATGCCGTTCACAACCAGCGAGAACAGACCGAGTGTTAAAAAGTTTAGCGGCAACGATAGAGCAGATAAAACTGGCTTCACAAACGAGTTGACCAAACCGATTGATAGTGCAGCAATGATCGCGGCTGGGAAATTGGCTAAGTCCACTCCAGGAACTGCTAAATCCACAACCAACAAGCTCAAAGCTGTCGCTAACGTAGTAAACAATATTCCGAGCATAGGGATTTCCTCAAACTTATAAACAGCGAAGTTTTATTCTGTCTAAGTGGTAACTTTACCTATTTTCGTTTTGTAGGTAGCTTTATACCTCTCTACCTGGATAGATTTTGAGAGGAGTTAAACTAAGGCTTTTGAAACAGTCTGTTGCTCCTCGATCAAATGGTTAAAACTGATACGGTTGGGGATGCGTGAGGCGATCGCTAATAATCCCCAGGGTGGAGGCTATTTGAAAGCAGATTCGGGACAATAAAATGAAAGTCAGCTTAGTAAAGACGAGAGATAACATATGAGAATATTGCGATATCTACTTGCAATTCTGTTGCCCCCTGTAGGCATTTTCTTAACGTATGGTATCAGCACAACCCTGATCATCAATGTTCTGTTGACCTTGCTGGGATGGCTACCTGGTAGTATTCATGCAGTGTGGGCGATCGCCAAGCACGAAGAAGGTCTGCGCCAACCAGGAGCCTACTAATTCAACCGAGTAATTTTCTACAAGTTTGTCGCTGGATAACACTCAAATTTGAAACAACCGGGGTGCTTGAGACATCCCGGTTGTTTGTTGTTGAGCGGTATTTGTTGAGCACTTATGGCAGTTCTCAATCGAGTCGGCCACAGTCTCGCCAAGACGGGTGTGGGGTGTATGGTTTGAAGTGTGGTGAATGCAAATGAAAATGCATGTTAGTTCAAACGCTTACCAAACTTATTGCCACGTACAGTTTGGCTGCTGCCCATCCAGCCCATCTAGAAGTGTAGACCGTTGGCTACATAGGCGTTTTGGTTTTCTCCTGGAACGCTTCGCTGGCGGAATGCCACAACTCTTTTAGCACCTGTTTCACTCGCCGTTCTCGTCGAGCAACTGCACTACCAGCCTCGCCAATTTTCTGTTCAAATTCGGTTTGTCGGCGCTCCAGCACGGTTGACTCTTCCGCTTCGGCGCGGCTGCGTGCGTTCGCGTACCACGTTTTGGCTTCATCTAAGTGGCGCGTAACGTCTTCGTATTGTTCGCCGTAACGAGCCGAGAGGTTCGCTCGTAGAATGGCAAGCTGTGCCTGAAGTTGGGCGTAGCGTTTACGCATTAGTGCCACTTCTTCGCTGTCTTTAACCGATTCAACAGCCGCTTCAATAGTCGCGTTTACGTCCGCAGAAGACCCTTTCCCGGTTGTTTCAATGTCGGTTAAAACACCGTCAATTTCAGTTTGCAACGCGGTTTCTTCGCTGTCTACTTGAGTTTGAAGGGTTTGAATTTCGGTCTGTATTTTTGCGATGGATTCTCGTCGGGTTTGGCTCATACCTTCGATCGCCCCTTCAATTGAAGCGGTGATGTCCTCTTTTGCCTCGTGTCCACGTTCTTGGAACGCTTCTACAACGGCAGCGATCGCTTCTTTAATAATTGAGCGTAATTCGATCGATCCTTCCCGAAGTTCCGCTCGCGATTGCATGACGGCTGCGCGAACAATTTCTCGAATTCGTTCAGACCGTAACTGTCCTTCATCTTTCGCTTTGTTCAAATCTGTTTTGATTTGTTCTCTAACAGAATTTGGCATACTCAACTCCCATCTAACGCCGATGACTAATCAAGTTGTTTTTAGCTGCCCTAATGCTATTAGACCAATCCAAAAACAGCTTGGTAGAAACAATTCTATGATGACAAATCCATTTCCAATTCGAGACTTCCTTTGGGCATAACTAACGTTAATCCTCGTTCAAAACGGAATAGAAGGTGTTTTGGGGCAACGGTCTGCCACTGCAAAACGCCGCTGCAAATTGGGTACAAATTTGCATAATGTTGTGTCTGCAAGCAGATGTTATATGGCTGCAATAATCGCACCTTGAAATAGAAGAGACTGAAAGAGAGGATTAAACTTCAGTGGCAGTGAGTACATCCAAATCAGTCTGGCAAGACACAGCCACCACGACTGCATTTTCACCCTTAACACGTCCTGTTACGGTGGATGTTGCGATCGCTGGGGGTGGAATTACCGGATTAACAGCAGCATTGTTGCTCAAGCGAGCAGGTCTTTCTGTTGCCGTTGTAGAGGCGCTAACGATTGCTGGTGGCGTTACGGCTTACACCACGGCTCATATCTCTGAAGTGCCCGATGTTGGTTATAAAACCCTGCGTTCTACGTTTGGTGAGTCGGACGCTCGCTTAGCAGCCGATGCTCGTCGGGCGGCGATCGAACGCATTGCCCAGTTTGTATCTGAAGCGCAAATTGATTGCCAGTTTGAACGGGTAACTGGATATCTCTATGCTGAATCAGACGATGATTCCATGCTGGAGTCGGAAGCGCAGGCTGCTCGGGGGTTGGGTGTTGATGCCACATTTTCTACCGCAGTGCCGCTTCCGTTTCCGGTAAGAGCTGGAGTTGTGTTTCCTAATCAGGCGCAATTTAATGCAGTGAGTTACCTTCAGGCTCTGGCTTCGTTGGTTGATGGTGATGGTAGCTATGTGTTTGAGCGATCGCGCGTCCTTGATGTTACCGGATCATCTCCTTACCAAATCACCACAGAGCAGGGAACCGTCACGGCACGAAACGTAATTTTGGCGACGCATACGCCAATTCACGACATTGCCAACATGCAGGATTTGTACCTGCTGACAACCAAACTTACACCATACCGTTCCTATGTAGTGGCGGCACAGTTGCGATCGCCTGTCCCAACCGGACAATTCTGGGACACGATGGAGCCATACCACTATACGCGCAACTATACCAATGCCCAGCAAAACTGGCTGATAGTGGGAGGCGAAGACCACAAAACCGGGGAAGATGTAGATGCTCTGGAGCGATACCAGCGACTGGAAGACTATGTCCGGCAACGGTATGAGGTTGAATCAATCGATTACCGCTGGTCGGCTCAGTGGTATGAACCGATCGATGGGTTGCCGTTTATCGGTAAGAGTCTGGCACACGATCATCTATATGTAGCAACCGGATTTTCGGGGAATGGCATCAGTTTCGGCACCATTGCCGGTATGCTGCTGTCCGACCAAATTCTGGGACGCGAGAATCCCTGGGGTAAGCTGTACGATCCGGGGCGGATTAAACCGTTGGCATCGGCTCAACAGTTTGTGTCTCAAAATTTGCAAGTGGCGGCTCATTTTGTGGGCGATCGCTTCCAGACGGATGTTGAGACACTGGATGAAATACCCAGAGGCGAAGGGCGGCGAATCAAACTAGAGAACGAGCAGTTGGCGGTCTATCGCGATGATGTGGGTGAACTTCATGCGGTGTCGGCAGTGTGTACTCATGCTGGCTGTATTGTGAACTGGAACAATGCCGAGAAAAGCTGGGATTGTCCGTGTCACGGTGGACGCTTTAGCTGTACAGGCAACGTGCTGAATGGCCCACCCATGAACCCACTGGATGCTAAGACTGTCGATCGCCCCTAATCGGTGCAGGGTGCGGCGTTGCCAGAAATTGGGGCTTAGCCCCTGCGGCAGGCCGGAAAAGGAGGACTGACCGTCAGCACTGTTAACCATTCTCTTGAAACTGAACGTGAACGGCAAAATTAATCTATTTCTTGGGGTTGACTACTGGTTTGCTGCTTTCACCCTTTGGAGCGATAAAGCCCCTTGGAGCGATCGATAACCTGAACATAGCTGACCATGCCGGAAAACGCTCCCCTCGACAGAATCCACCCTGATACCATACCCGTTCTCTAAATCCCCTTCTGCTGTTTGGTTTAGCGCGTGTGGTGAAATCAATGTTTTCTTTTCTAGAGGCGGGTCTGTAGCAGTGATGCAGGTCATTCCGGTGGATGTGTTACCTGACCCGTCGCGCGGCGGGAGATAGCGTTGGTATTCCAATCGAAAGCGATAAAAATTATTCGTCACCCAGGCTGTCTGCCGCTTTGTTTAATGCAGGCTACGGTTCCGACTGAGCTTTATCGCTGTTCGACTGTTCAATTCGACTGTTCAAATAATTTATTCAGGAGATTTTATGACGGTTACACCGGACAAAATTCCGCCCCAGGCGCAAGACAGAAAGCCAGGTCTGGAAAGCAAGATGGAGCCGCAACCTGAGTACGATTACTCGGGATACAAAGCCAGCGGTAAGCTTCAAGGCAAAGTAGCATTAATTACAGGTGGAGATAGCGGTATTGGCCGCTCTGTTGCTGTGCTTTATGCCAAGGAAGGAGCCGATGTAGCGATCGTCTATTTGAACGAGCATGAAGATGCAAAAGAGACGAAGCGACTGGTGGAAGCCGAGGGTCGCCGTTGTTTGGCGATCGCTGGCGACATTAAGGGCGAAAAGTTCTGCCAGGATGCGGTTCAACAAACAGTAAAAGAGTTGGGCAAACTTGACATTCTGATCAATAACGCGGCTGAACAGTACAAAGAAGAAAGCATCGAAACGGTTGATGCTGAACGGCTGGGAACAGTTTTTGCGACTAACATCTTCTCGATGTTCTATTTTGCAAAAGCCGCTTTACCTCACTTAAAAGCAGGAAGTTCAATCATCAATACAACCTCTGTTGTAGCTTACAAAGGCAACGAAGCCCTGCTCAGTTATGCAACCACAAAGGGGGCAATTCTTGCTTTTACTCGCTCCATTTCTCAATCTCTGCTTGAGAAGGGAATTCGGGTCAACGCTGTTGCTCCTGGTCCAATCTGGACACCTTTTATTCCTTCAACTTTTCCACCCGATCAAGTGGCAGAATTTGGTAAGCAGGTGCCGATGGGTCGGCCTGGACAACCGTGGGAAGTGGCCACTAGCTATGTGTTTTTAGCGTCTGATGATGCTTCCTACATCGCTGGACAGGTGTTGCATCCCAATGGTGGCGTTGTGGTAAACGCATAAGTTAAAGCAGCAAGAATTAGGGGTTGTTTAGCGGTTTGTTGAACGTTAGGTCACTGTTGCTTGTGAATGCTGCTTAGCGGATGGTTCAAAAGTACCGATTGCCACTTGAACCGCTCCCCTATTCTGACTGACTACAGGTGCAAAGTCCCTCAAATTGCTCAAATTGGGGGCCCTTGCAGCAGAAACGAATCGGAAGTCCCCTACCTTTTCTAAGATGGAAGGGGACTATTGTTGTTTGTTTTATGTACCCGATTAAGACGCATCAAACAAGCGTTTGATTGCTACAAAGCCTTCTGTACTCTATAGAGAGATAGAGCTTCTAACAAATTAAAAGAAAACATCGAAAAAGCTGTTCTTTGGTTGTCGAATGATCTTGCGGTTTACCTCAGATCGGATTAGAAGATTGTTGGCAGTCGCTTAAGGATATCTTGCTTTCAAAAGGCTGATATAAAATTATCTTTTCTGGCAAAAATTAGCTCCATCAAAAGGATGATGAACTTATTTTTTTGGCGTGTCACGTTTAATAGATGTTCGCACTTAAAGTTTTGTGTGGATATTGAGAAGGAGAACATCAAACATGGTTTCAAATCTTACAGATACTAAGCGTGCTGCGATCGCTGAAAAGTTAGCGAGTATGCGCGCCATTCAAAATTTGCTAATTGCGAATGAACAGCAATTCATTCGGGAAATTACCGATTCCGACATTCGCGATCGGTTTAACAATATGCTGTCTGACGATCAAAAAAACATGGGTGTGCTAGACACAGCCATTACCCAGTATGGGGTACAGTCAGAGCCTAAACAAAATGTTCAGCGCATGGTTGAGCAAATTCAACAGTTGATGCAAGGCTCTGAGCTAAGCCTATATGAGAAAGTAGCGCAACACGAATTGCTGAAGCACGGACAGGTGATGTCTGGTCTGCTGGTTCACAAGGCGGGTCAAGTGGTTGGTGCTGATGTTGAGGCAGCGATCGCTCCCTTAAACACTGTCAACTTCGAAAACCGGGCACACCAGGAGCAACTCAAGGGCGTTCTGGAAGTAATGGGTACCCGCGAATTGACCGGGCAGGAGCCGGATCAAAGCGTTTGGGGTCGCGTTCAGGATGCAGTAGCCGCACTGACGGGTGTGTTTGGCAGTGCCGTCACGCAGTCATCCGATAAGTCTGACATGAACATCCAGGACGTAATTCGGATGGATCACCAGAAAGCCAGAACCCTATTCCAGGAAATTGAGAGCAGCAGCGACCCTCAAAAAATCCAGGAATATTTTGGTCAGCTTTATCAGGATTTAACGGCTCATGCCGAGGCTGAGGAGCAGGTTGTCTACCCCACTGTTCGTCCGTTCTACGGAGAAAGCGACACCCAGGAGCTATACGACGAGCAGGCTCAGCAAAAGCAAATGCTGGAAGATATCAAATCGACGAACCCTGGCTCTCCGGAGTTTAAGACCAAGGTTAGCCGCCTCAAAGACATCACTCTTGACCATGTTCGTCAGGAAGAGAGCACTATGTTTGCCGCTATCCGCAACAATTGCTCTAGCGAGCAGCAGGAGCAGTTAGCAACCCAGTTTAAGGAAGCCAAGAAGAAACTGCAAACAAAGATGGCGCGGTAATCTTCCAAACCAACGGTTAAATTAGTTGACCATTGGTGAACGCGCCAGATAAGGTTGAGGCAGGACAACAAACCACAATCCTGCCTCATTCTTCCAACTTTAGTTTCGTACCTGTTCAACAGGGGAAAGAACATGACAGACTCAAAATCAGACGATATTCTTTCCTTGATCACAGCCGATCATCGCGAGGTTGACGAATACTTCGTCAGGCTCGAATCGGCCAGCGAAGCTGAGGAAGTGTACGAGTATCTTAATCGCATCTACAAAGAACTGACGCTTCATGCTCAAGCTGAAGAATCCGTTTTCTACCCAGCGTTGCAAAAATACGAGGACGCTAAAAACCTGGTAGAAGAGGCGAAAGCAGAACATAGCGAAATGAAAGTGTTGCTCGAAGATATTCAGGCTGCAAAACCCAACTCAAACGAGTTCAGGGACACGCTACGACAACTGAAAGAAGCCGTTCGGCATCACGTTGAAGAAGAAGAAAGTGATGTCTTTACAATGGTTCGCCGTCACATTAGCGACCAACAGCTAAGAGCGCTTGCTCAAGAGTTCAAAACTGCAAAGTTGCAGATGGTTGACGAGGTTGAAGCGGCAATGGTTAGCAGTCCCTAAATTCTTCGCTTTTGAGCTTCGACCAACGCTCAGCCGAACCGAAACTTAAGACAGCCAAAACGGCCTGTATTCCCCTCGTTTGCAGGGGCAATACCCTCTTGGTTGCTGGAAAAACGAATGTAACACATGGCTACGTCTCAAACCATTCCTGCAAACGGTTTTGAGCCACAATCAATTAAACCGAGCGTCCATACTCTGGGGTTTGGGACTTGCTGAAACGCTGGTTTTAATGGTGAAGCCGTGTGTGGAATTGAGGGTTTTATCCAACTGCTTTTTTCGTTATTTCCTAAATTTTTAACAGCGAATTTTGCGTAAGAAATCGTGTTGTGATGCAACAAGAAACAACAGGAATTGGTGATACCATCTTGAGCAACTTGCTCAAGATGGGTTTGGCAAGTCAGTTAGAAGGGGCTGATGATTTGCAGGTTGTGGTTAACGGTGATTTGCTGCAACTGTTAACCGGCAAAACTGACTCTGTCACCCTGGAAGGCGAACGGCTATCGACTTCGCAAGACCTTTCCATGTCGGAACTCAAGGTTCGTGTCGATCGGCTGGCGATCGACCTGCTAAGCGCCGCCACTGGCAAGCTCGAATTAACAGAATCAGCAGATGTAGCGGTTAAGGTAACGCTAACAGAAGCCGACCTTAACCAGACGATGAACGCTGAAGTTGTGCGCGATCGCTTGCAACATTTACCCCTCCCGGTGGACGAGCGCACGTTACCGCTCAGCATGCAGCATGTTACCTGTTATTTACCCGGTGACGGCAGATTTATTTTGAAGGTAACCATGCTGGCGCATCGACCGGAGAGCGTGCAGCCTATCGAAATGGAACTGGCTATGCGGTTCTGGAACGGTGGGCAAACCATCATTTTTGAGTCGAGTCGCTATGACGATCCGAACAAAGCATTGTTGCTACGGGAGACTGCGGCACTCGCAATGAAAATGAGCGAATTCATACAGTTGCGTTCTTTCCATTTCAAAGACGTATCGGTTCAGATTCAGCAGATAGAAGTTGATGATAATCGGTTCGTCCTATGGCTTAAGGCAGACCTTAGACAAATTCCTGAGTTAGCAGACTTGTCTTAACACTCTATCAAGAGTAAGAGCGCTTTTCTATCGCTAAATGGATATTTGCCAGCGTTAATGGCTTCCATTTAGCACAGATTTATCACCCTTTGAAACCACTCAAATTAGGAACAATTATTATGGCATCCGGTAACCCTGACATGGGCGAACAGGCATTGAGCAAGGCCGCAGAAGTGGGTATGTCTTCTCAGTTAGATGAGGTTGAAAGCCTCGATGTTGATTTGCGTACTGACCCCGGCAAACTGGTTCAAGGAGAACTGGAATCGGCAGAGATTGAGGGCAGAGGGATGGTGATGCAAAAAGACCTCCGCACCGAAGAACTGACCCTCAAAACGAATGCGATCGCCATCGACCCACTGAAAGCGGCATTTGGCGACATTGAGCTAAAACGTCCTACTGATGCTTCTGCTCATGTTGTTTTGACAGAAGGCGATCTGGAGCGGGCTTTCAACGCTGAGTATATCCAGGCCAAACTGCGCGACCAGCAGCTCACTATCAATGGAGAATCATTAAAAGTAAGTTTGCGTAACGTCAAATTCCGCATCCCCGAAGATAACAAGGTGGCTTTGGAATCAGAGGTGTTTATTCCGCAAAAGAACGAGAAGAGACAGGTTGCGTTTACGGCAGTGCCACGGGTTGCAGAAGGCGGAAACCGCGTGGCGTTGGAAGATATTCAGTACGCAGAGGGGCAGGAAGTTTCACCGGAGCTAACCGATGCGTTGCTCAACAGCGCCAAAGATTTGCTGGACTTACGCAATTTTGAGCTGCAAGGGATGTCGCTACAGTTGCAAAAGCTAGATGTCCAGAAAGGCAAGCTAGTGATGCAGGCGCAAGCTCACGTCGAACAATTTCCTGGTTAAGAAGTGAATACAAATCGGTTCAGATGTGACCTCTTCCCAAAGCGAGATGTTGGCATCTAACAAGCTGAATACTAATGAAATAGCCGTTAGATGCCAATTAATCGATTGACGGTATTGCAAATGCGACAGGAGAAAATGCATGAAGACAACCGATTCAAGCCAGCGTGAGCAAAATAGCAGTAACCAGACTCCTTATCCGAACATTCCCTGGGTTTTAGAGAGTAAGGATACGGATTATCGCAGTACTGGAATTACCAGTTCTGTGGCGATCGCCGGACATCCCATTCATCCCATTATTGTTATTTTTCCCGTTGCTTTTTTGGTTGGCGCGGCTGGGTCTGATATTGGTTACTGGCTAACCCGCGATCCGTTTTGGGCACGCGCTTCCATTTGGCTTATCGGCTTGGGGTTTACGGCTGGCCTGTTGGCGGCGGTTATTGGCATGTTTGACTTCATCAATATCAAGCGTGTCCGTAAGCGCAAGGCTGGCTGGGCACACATGTATATTAATGTGGCGGCGATCGTGGCAACGGGTATCAACCTTAGCTTGCGATGGGGAAATCAAGAAGGTGGCGTATTGCCGACTGGCTTAATTATCTCGGTGATTGTTGCCAGCTTGCTGGGTTTGGGTGGCTGGTTTGGCGGTGAGCTAACCTTCCGTCACAAGGTGGCTTCGATCGGCCCTGCTAGCCGGGAACAGGCCGATTAGTCCACGAGTCGATATGGTCCAATCTCTGCCTCTCAAGCGTTGAGATTGGAACTGCAATCAACCATTTCGCTGATCGAACCTCCGAGCAACTGCCCGGAGGTTGTTTGTTGCAACCATGAAGTCGATTCGCTTAAAACTGGCGTGACCAATCCTCACGCCAGCGTTCTACAACCACCTTAGTTTGCGTAAAAAACTCAACAGCATGTTGTCCCTGCCCGTGCAAATCGCCAAAGAAGCTATCCTTCCAGCCGCTGAAGGGGAAAAACGCCATTGGTGCCGCCACTCCAATGTTGATGCCAATGTTGCCCGCTTCGGCTTCGTAGCGAAACTTACGAGCCGCTGCTCCGCTGCTGGTAAACAAACAGGCCATATTGCCAAATTGACCGCTGTTGATTAGCGCGATCGCCTCATCAAGGGTCTTAACGTGAATTAAACTCAACACCGGGCCAAAAATCTCGGTGTGTGCGATCGCGCTATTCGGATCAACATCTTGCAAAATGGTGGGTCGTACAAAATTACCCTGTTCGCATCCAGTGAGGTTGGGCGATCGTCCATCTACTAAGACTCGTGCCCCCTCATCAGCACCCTGCTGAATCAACTGCTCAATTCGCGTCCGGCTCTGAGGCGTAATTACTGGCCCCATTTGCACCTGCTCATCTAACCCGTTGCCCACTACACGATCGGTTGCAGCCTGGGCGATCGCCTCTGTGTAGCGCTGTTTCGCCTCTCCAACCGTGACAGCCACCGAAGCCGCCAAACAGCGCTGTCCAGCACAGCCAAACGCACTGTCTGCCGTGATCCGAGTGGTGGTGTCCAGATCCGCATCCGGCAAAATAATCACCGGATTTTTAGCACCCCCCTGGCACTGCATTCGTTTGCCGTTGGCTGCGGCGCGGCTGTAAACGTAGCGAGCCACCGGAGTAGACCCGACAAAGCTAATGGCTCGAATCGCTGGATGATCGAGAATAGCGTCTACCGCTTCCTTTGACCCATGCACCAGATTTAGCACCCCTTTGGGCAATCCCAACTGATCAACTAGCCGGAACACCTTTTGCATCGTTAAAGGCACCTTTTCCGACGGCTTGACGATGTAGGTGTTGCCACAGGCGATCGCATAGGGCATGAACCAGAAAGGAATCATGCCCGGAAAATTGAACGGAGCAATGGTCGCAGCCACCCCCAACGGCTGCCGAATCATGATTTCGTCAATACCTGTGGCGATGTCTTCCAGATTGGTGCCCTGCATCATCATGGGGATACCGCAGGCAATTTCCACATTTTCGATCGCTCGTTGCAATTCGCCCCGTGCTTCGGCCAATGTCTTGCCACACTCCATCGTAATCGTGCGGGCTAAGTCCTCAAACTGCTCCTCCAGCAGCACCTTCAGCCGAAATAGATACTGTACTCGCTGAGTGGGTGGGGTTCGTCGCCAGGTTTTGAACGCCGCTGCTGCCGCCTGTGCCGCCCGATCAACATCATGGCCTGAAGAAAGCGGCACTTGGGCTAGCCGTTCTGCCGTAGCCGGATTCATAACGTCAAGATAGTCACTAGCGTTAGCGTCACGCCACTCGCCGTTGATGTAGTTCTGCAAAACGTCTGCCTGCGACATTTCTCGTTAAAGTTCCTGATTCGTGATACTGCAAGGTTCAAGCTTCAACTATCATCCCACTGCTTGCTCTTAGAGGATTATTTGAAAAGTGCTGACTGACATCCGAACCGTCCCTTAAATTTCCCACCTCT
Organism: Oculatella sp. LEGE 06141; assembly: GCF_015207605.1. Taxonomy (GTDB): domain Bacteria; phylum Cyanobacteriota; class Cyanobacteriia; order Elainellales; family Elainellaceae; genus Oculatella. Next base: position 89,457 of record NZ_JADEWO010000017.1, on the reverse strand, counting down.
GGTTTTGACGGGAGCGCTGAACCAGACAGGGATTTTGCACCACAACATAGTGCGAAACTCTGCAAAGGTGAGGGAATTTAGGGGATGAAGGCAGAACTTGAATCGTTTCAAACACCCTTTAACAAACAACAAACGGTTATTAAAGAGCCGAGTCTTGCTTGGAGCCACAGTGATTATATGTAGATGAAATACTGTGTGGCAGGGCGTTTAAGCACAAGGTTTACATTCAACAGCCATCACAACAAGTTGCTGTATTTCTGTGAGCAGCCGTCAAATAATTTAGCTGTAAAACTACGTAAAAATAGATTGTTAAAAGTAGTATCGGTAACATTACCCTCCGCTTACATGCTGACTAAAATTAAGCAGGAAGACGTGCGAATTAAACGAAATAACTGTCCATTCTAATGAAGTAAGACTAATACAAAGTTAATGAAAGTCGCTTCTATGTCAGTATCATTGGTCACCGCTATTAAATTGGTTTGTGAATGCTTGGAGTTGGCGATCGCTAATATAGAAGTCGAAGATAAGCAGCTTGCCTTGCGCTACATTGAAGCGGCAAGGCAACGATTGCAAGAACTGGAAGTTGAGTTGAAATCAGGGTTGTCTGGCTAAAGAATGGACGTTTGGCGCAACATTGTGCTGGAAGCCAATTCCCTTCACGATTCCAGTCATTGACGGTTCCAGTCTTCTGGTGCCACTTAAGAGCGAGTGGGTTTCGCTCCTGCCGAACCGATGGCCTGATCCAGGATGGCTCGCGCTTGCTCGGCGTTGGCACGAGCTTCTCGATACCGCAGATTTGCCTGAGCGAAGGTTTTCAGTACTTTAAATCCTTCCTTTAGTTTGGTAATTTCGTCCTCGTTTACGGCGTCGTCGCTAAACAGCATGTCTACCTGATCGCGCACTTGCAGCGCTTCTGCCCGAGACGATTGCACCTTTATTTTCAGCGTGGCAAGGTTGCTCAGCGTTTGCACAGCTTGAGAGATGGCATCTTCTGGGTCAATTTCAGGCTCCGCTTGTGCGGGTTGCTCCGTCACTTCCACAAACTGTTGTGGGCTAAATCCTTCGGATAGGTCGGTTGGTACTTTGCCTGCATCCATCAGCTCAATGAGCTGCTCCATTGCCTTGTCGCGAGCTTTAGGAGAATCTTTGCCGGGAACTGTCAAAACGACATCCGGGGTTTGGGTTAGTGTGTATTGAACCATAAGGTTAAAGGGTACGTTTGTACTGATTCTACGTCTTGCTTTCTAGTCTCGCAAGACATATCCAACGCCGCGTACGGTTTGAATCACCCGTTTTTCGCCGTTCTCTTCCAGCTTAAGGCGCAGATAGCGAACGTACACTTCAATAATATTAGAGTCGCCCATAAAGTCGTACCCCCAAACTTTCTCTAGAATTTGGTCGCGGGTAATCACCTGGCGCGGATGGCTCAACAGATAGTCCAGCAGATCGAACTCTTTTGCCGTCAGTTCAATCGATCGCCCTGCCCGCACGATCTCACGCGTGCGGCGGTTGAGGCTGAGGTCTTCAAAGTGCAGCACGTCTGGATCGCTTTCCTGAGTGCGACGTAGATGGGCACGTACCCGCGCTAGCAGTTCTTCGATGCTGAAGGGTTTGACGACATAGTCATCGGCTCCAGCATCTAGCCCGGTAACGCGATCGCTCACTTCATCCTTTGCCGTTAGTAAAATAATTGGTGTTTTACTGCCTGTGGCTCGCAAGCGGCGGCAGACTTCGATGCCAGTCATACCGGGCATCATCCAATCTAAAATCACCAAATCTGGTGGCGACTCGCGAGCCATGGTTAGTCCGCTAAAGCCGTCATGCGCCACACTAATGGTATATCCCTCATAGCTCAGCTCTAGCTCAACAAAGCGAGCCAGTTTCACTTCATCCTCAACTAATAAAATATTTGCAGTCATAGTGCCTCCTTGAGGCGATGAGGGGACAGGCATCAGTCAGCCAAACGGTCTTGAGGGATGGGTTGCACCAGCAGGGCTAGCGGTGCTTAAATCCTGACTCCTTGGGATGCAACGGTTTAGCGGGGGCAGCGGGTAGCGTTATAGTAAAAATGCTACCTTGGCCTGGTTCTGACCACACTGTCAGTTGTCCTCCCATGCCTTTAACCAGAGATTTGGCGATCGCCAGCCCCAGTCCAACACCGCCTGTGATGCGCGATCGCGATGGATCGACCCGATAAAACGGCTCAAAAATATGAACTTGCTGAGACGGTGGAATGCCACAGCCGCGATCGCACACTTGAATAGCCGCCTGGTTTCCCGTTTGGTAAAGCTTTACTGTAATTGGCTGCTCCGCCGCAGAAAATCGAGCCGCATTGTCCAGCAGATTCACTAACGCTTGAGCAAGGTGGGTGCGATCGGCCATCACTGTAATAGGAGCAGATTGCCCGTCCAATTGCACGACTCGATGCTCCAATTGCTCAACGGCGTTCATGGTCTCGGCCACCACCTCGTTAAGAATTAACGGCTCTACGCTGAAGGGAATTGAGCCGCTGTCTGTTCTGGCGAGGTTAAGCAAATCTTGCAAGAGTTGAATGGTTTGCTCAATTTCTGATACCGCAATGCCCAAGCATTCTTTCTGAGGCGTAGATAGGTTAGAACCACGCCGCAGTGTGCTTTGCAGGTAGCCATACACCACGCTAAGAGAGGTTCGCAATTCGTGGGAGATGTTGTTAGTAAATTCGCGCTGCATCTGTCCGGTTTCCCACAGGCGATCGGAGAGATGGCTGCATGTTTGCACTAATTCCTTCACCTCGCTTGGATAGCGGGTAGGGTCAAAATATCTCAAATCGGTGCCGTCTCTGGTTGCTGTTCCGGCAAGTTGACCCGCCTGACGCAAAGGATACAGTAATCGCCAGACAAACGGCACAATGACAACTAGTACGGCAAAGATCGCTAGCGCGATCGCCAGGTTGAGGCTGCGGATCAGGGTCGATAGAACGGTGTAATCGTGGGTAATATTGAGCGCTAGGATCGAGCGTCCCAACGTTTGCCCGTTCGCTTGCAAATCGCGCTTACAAACGACCCAGTACTGGTCATTCACCTGGTAAATTTTGGGAATAACCGACATCTGTGAAGTGGCGGGCAGGCTGGCCGGGTCAGATGATGGCGCGATCGCACTAGAGTAGGCCGCCATTTCCCCCGTTGACTGCTTGACCCAAATCCACAAGGTTGGGGAAGACCAGCGATCGACAATGGGTTGTAACGATGCGTCCGGAAAATTGGCTAGAGCGGTTTGCTCGATCTCTTCCGCCAAGCGATCGGCAACAAACGACAAATGCTTTTCATGCTTAACCACCAGCATTTGCCGCATATCCCATGTTGTCCAAAGGCCAATTCCACTCACCCCTGCTAAAAACACCACTGCCACCCCTAAGGACAGGCGAAGCTGTAACGAAGACGGATCGATCCCCCTTCGCCACCATCGACGAACCCGGTTCAGGGTCGAGTTGACTCGTTTCATCCCACTTGGCTTCCGTCCCTCCATACGCTACTGCAACCTATGCTTAAGGTGATCTCTGCTTACTTGATTGGCTTCCGGCTTGCATTCTATTGGTGAACCAATCTGCTTGAACCAATCTTCTGCCCGACCATTGGAATGAATCGCTGGATTTGGCGATCGCTGCCTGACTCAACAAGCGATCAATCACTAGTTTGAATGGCTAAGGCTAAACCTGAGAAGCGCTATTCACCAATCTATTGCACGTCGTTAAGATCCACATGATTTTTGCCTGAGGAAAGTCACAGCATTTCCTGAGAAAGCTGAAGCAGATCCAGAAGTACTCATTTCTTGACGTGTTGATTCACTTAGGTGACAGTTCTGGTGGCACAATAGTGTGGGAGTTTTTAGACAGTAACAAACCCTACAAAACCTTGCTTCTTGGCGGTGCTACACAAGGTCATGCTGAGAAGATGATAAAAGAGCACATGAGGAGTAACCCCATCGATGAAAAAAGTTGAAGCTATTATTCGTCCATTTAAGCTCGACGAAGTCAAAATCGCGCTGGTTAATGCTGGAATTGTGGGAATGACGGTTTCGGAGGTGCGAGGGTTTGGGCGGCAAAAAGGACAAACCGAGCGCTATCGCGGGTCAGAATATACGGTTGAGTTTTTGCAAAAGCTCAAGGTCGAGATTGTTGTTGAAGAAGATCAAGTTGATATGGTGGTTGACAAAATCTTGTCTGCTGCGCGTACCGGAGAAATTGGAGATGGCAAAATTTTCATCACGCCTGTCGATGAAGTGATTCGTATTCGGACGGGCGAAAAAGACCTGGAAGCAATCTAACGTGCCGCACGCAGCTTCATCATTGCGTCACGGCTAAGACTCTACACGGGCGACTGGAACGATGCTGCGGCCTGGCTCGCTTGCCCCAAGGCGGTCGATTGGATGCGCTACACGGTAGGGGCATTGCAGCGCAATGTCCCTACGGGGTCTAGGTTGAACCCAACCAACTGTTGCCGCCAAGTATTGCCGCCAAGTATTGCCGCAAGAGCAAGGTCGAGTAGGCTTGAATCTATGCTCAGAGATGGGAACTGGGGATCAATCAGCGGCTAATGATTTGAGCTGAGGCAGTAAAATTTGAAATGCCCGCCCTCGATGGCTAACCGCGTGCTTTGTTTCGGGAGGCATTTCGGCAAACGTCATTTGTTGATCGGGCACATAAAACACCGGGTCGTAGCCAAACCCTCCCCTGCCTCGCGGTGTGTCCAGCACTTCACCGGGGCAAATACCTTCTGTTTCTAGCATAATCTTGCCATCGGGACGGGCGATCGCAATGGCGCACACAAACTGAGCCTGCCGATTCGGTTCGTTGCCTAACTCAAACAGTAAGCGTTCGATGCGTTCGCGGTCGGTTTTGCCATAGCGGGCAGAGTAAACGCCGGGTGCGCCGCCCAGGGCATCCACAGCCAAACCAGAATCATCGGCGATCGCCCATTGATTCATAGCCTGCGCGACTTGCGACGCTTTCAGACGAGCATTATCTAGAAAGGTGGTTCCGGTTTCCTCAATTTCTAGAGAATCTGGCTTTAATGCTAGTTCCCAGTTCAAACTGGAATCGGTGAGATAGGCTTGCATTTCCTTGAGCTTACCGGGGTTGCTCGTTGCAACAATCAGAGTAACCATTAGTGAATGGAAAAAGTAAGGTTAAACAACAAAGACGAGAGTGTGCTGCTCTCGTCTAGTAACGACTATTCAGCGCTGACTTAAATTGAGTTTGCCCAATCTTTTGCCCAAGTTAGATTTTGTTGGACTCGTTCTGGAGAATTTGCTTCAGAATACAGGCGCAGCACAGGTTCTGTCCCGCTAAAGCGAATTAGGAGCCAGCTTTGATCGGCCAGTTGAAATTTATAGCCGTCGATGGCAAGGCAATCGACCACGGCTTGTCCTGCTACTTCCTGGGGCGGTTGCGATTGAAGCTGCTCTAGCAGGCGCGATCGCACCTCCATGCTGGCAAGGGGTAAATCAATCCGGTCGTAAGCGGAAGAAAAGTCTGTTTTTTCCTGCAACTGCTGGTACAAATCGCTTAAATCCATTCCCGACTGAACGATCGCTTCCAGCACATACAGGGCAGATAGCAGCGCATCCCGTTCTGGAATATGGTTGCCGTAGCCAATGCCGCCCGATTCTTCACCCCCTAAGAGGACTGGCGTACTCAACATGCGATCGGCAATATATTTATAGCCAATCGGTGTTTCGTGCAGCGGCAAATTGAGGAGCTTGGCAACCCGTGGAATTAAGTTTGAACCGCTAATAGTCTTGACGACTTCTCCAGTGAAGCCGCGCCGTATCGCCAGATGTTCCAGCAACACCGGAATTAACACTTGAGAACTGAGGAAGTTGCCCTGTCCGTCTACGGCGGCAATCCGATCGCTGTCTCCGTCAAATACTAAGCCAACCGCCAGGCCATCCGGGTTTTCGAGTCGATACGCCTTAATTTGCTCGAACAGCTTGTTTAAGTAGCGCGGTAGGGGTTCGGGGGCACCGTCTTCAAACAGTGGATCGCGGTTACTGTTCAGTTCCCGGACGGGAATGCCCAACAGCCGCTCTAATCCGCTGGCGGCCGCACCATGCATTACATCTACAAACACGGTTAGTTTGCCCTGGGCGATCGCGCCTTGCAGTTGTGAAATATCCACTTTGGCCTGTAGCCCTTCACAATAGCTCTGCCAGGGATCAAAGGTGTTGAGCGTGCCCGGAGAACTGGATGAACAGGATTCATTTCGTTCTAGCATCGCTTCAATTTTCTGGGTCACTTCGGGGGAAACCGAACCACCAAATGCGCCTTTAACCTTCAAGCCAGAATAGGCTCCAGGGTTGTGGCTGGCAGTAATCACCAAGGCACCCAGGGCGTTCTGCTGCTTTGCCGCCCAGCTAAAGGCGGGCGTTGGCGCGTAGCCCTCAGACAGCAAAACATCAAATCCGGCGGCTTTGACCGCTTCTGCGGTAGCGCCAGCAAATTCTGGAGAGAGAAAACGGCGATCGTATCCGATGATGACGGTTCGGCTGCCGGTAGTAGAACCGAAGGTTTGCTCCAACGCTAACGCCGCCAGGGGCGCAACTCGGGTTAGCCGCTCGAAGGTGAAATCGGCGGCAATGAGACCCCGCCAACCATCTGTGCCAAACGTAATTGGCTTAGCAGCAAACATTGCGGGTGAAAGGTGAACTGCCATACAAACTTTGCCTCAATGAAACCGTGACGCTGCTCTTTTGGGTAAGTGACAAACGCAAATAACCTGAAAGCAACTCAGTACTTTACAGGCCATGAATGCGGTCTGTAAATCCTCAGTTTGCCAGAAGTTATAGCCTTTCAGTGGCCTGGTTGACAAACTTTCTGGCGCTTCCATGCCAAAACTTTGCACTACACGGTTGAATCAAAAATATAACTCTGAGTGAGGACGTGATTTCCTGATGCGTGCCGTCCAGCTAGAGGGCAATGACGCGATCGCGCCCCTGTCGTTTTGCGTCGTACAGGGCTTTGTCAGCCCGATGCAGCACATCCCAGGCGTGTTGATCACACATTGAGCTTTGTTGCGCTACTCCAAAACTAGCGGTCACGTCGAGAGCGCCTGCATTCGTCACCATTGGTGTGGCTCGAATCGCTTGCCGCAGCCGTTCGGCTACGTCTACCGCTTTCGTCAAGGCTGTTTCTGCCAAAATGACCACAAACTCCTCACCGCCATAGCGGTAGGCCGGAGTTTCCCGGCGCAGTTGTTTCTGTAGGCGATGGGCTAAATCTTGCAATACTTCATCCCCAATCAGATGCCCGTAAGTATCGTTCACCAGCTTAAAGTAGTCGATATCACACACAATGACGCTAAACGGGGTTTGAATCGCCCAGACGGCTTTGGTGCTCAGTTGCTCTAGTTCTCGCTCCAGCGATCGCCGATTCATTAGCTGAGTTAGCTCGTCTCGAATAATTTCTAACTGTAGCGAATTGTTTTGTAGCCTGAGCGCTTCCTGCTTATGCCAGAGCGTTTGATAGTGCTGCGCGTTGGTCAGGGCGATCGCTGCCTGGTTGGCTACTTGTCTCACCGTTTGCAAATCATCCAGTTCGTAAACGCGTTGCTGGTTGTAGGAGAGCAAGCACACCACCCCAAAAAACTCTTCCTGCACCGAGAGCGGTACCATCAGCGCTGATTTTGCACCCAGATGCCCCAGCCACCCCTGTAACGGATCGGTATCAGCATCTGTTGAGATCACCTGCAAATGGGACGCTCCACCCTGAAGAAACAGATCAAGTACCGTTTGCCATACCGTAATATCGGCCTGTGCCTTATTCAGAGAGTGTAGAGAGGTTTCGGGTTGCTCCCACAGCGCTAAAACGTTGACATGCTGATCGCGCAGATCCACCAAAACAGCGCGATCGCACTGAAAGCCCAACCCCAGTTCTGCAACAATACGCCTGACAATTTCATCTGGGTTCAGGCTGGAATTTAATAGATGAATAATGCGCCCAACCAGTGCAGCCCTCTGCCGGGACCGTTCAAACTGTTGCCGCCAGTACAAGGCGCTGTAGGCTAAGCCAAACTGGTGACAGAGGATAGCAATTGATTCCAGTTCTTCGTTGCTCCAGCCTTGAATTCGGTGTTCAGCAAACTGAGGCGCAATATGAGCAAGGGACTGGAGCGATCGCGCAACATTGTTCACTGGTGCTAGTGGCGCAGCCCGATGCAATATCAGCACAAATTGCAGAGAACCCTGTAAAGCAATAGGGTGCTGAAGATGATTTAGGTCGGTCTGGAGGTTGCTAAGAACAGGGACGATCAGCTCGCCAGTATCCAGTTGGACGAGATGAGGCGTGTGCCACTGCTCTTGCAGCCATCCTGGCACCCTTGCCGGACGAGACTTCTGGACGGCAATGGGGTGAGATAGTTCTGGTAACGGATACTCATCTGCAAGCTCCAGTGCATCTGGTTCTGCGGCTCTAAGGTGCTTTTCTGCTCCTGCCGTTGCATAAACTTCCACAGACTCTAGAGTGCCGTTCTCCAGCCCTACCCAGAGTGAGCAGTTTGCTCCATACATTAACGCAATCATCTGGACGGTCTGTCTGAACAGCGTATCCGTCAAGCTTAAATTGCTCTCTGTTGCTTTAATCCAAGGATACATACGCTTCCAAGACAGTTCCATAGCCCGTCTAGACCTTTTGAAGAGTAAAGGTTATGCACCACCATTAGAGCCACTTCAGCTCAACTACGTTGCTGAGGTGACTTTGCTGGGGTAACCCATTGAATATGTTGGAAGATGCACCTTGGAAGAGTCGAACTGACAAACCAACTGAGCAGGAGATCATTGAGCAGAGAATGAGCAAATTTTTGAAGAGATGCTGCTATCTCTGCGGGGAGTGGAGTGCCAAGAGTTCAGAGTACAGGTTGAACACATCAAATTCTGATTGGCGATGACCTTGTCCTACCTTAAGTCAGTACTGAGAGTGATGCAGTTAAGGTTTAAATTATACGCGCATTCTATTCATGTCGTGGAGAAGCAGTGGCCTGTCATTTGAGCGGCGATCGCCAATAGGGTGTGATACTCCCCTATTCCTGCCCTCACGATTGAATCAGGTCATCTAGCTCGGCGATCGAGGTATCCCGGCAACACACTAAGTTGGCTAGCCAACCCAGTGTTACCTGGATGAATAAACACCGCAGATCGTGCTGGAGGAGCAGGCGCTGTCCCCTGTTTTAATCGGCTCTTAACTAACGGCTTAGAGCGTGTTGCTAAATCCGCGCGGCCCTTGATAGCCAGAATAATCGGCCAGTTGGTCTAACGTCTGGGTTCCAGCGTAGAACTGCCCATTAACTTCCCAGGTGGGATAACCCGTGACATTCTCTGCGTTGGCCTGACAAAGCGAAGTCTGAGAATTTTGTCCGTTGGGATCGCACTCAATGTAATTAATCAGTCGAGCCGCTTGCTGCCCAAAAAGCTGCTTTTGATCGTGGCAGTGAGGGCACCAGAAAGCACCATACATTTTGGCATCAATATCGCGAAGGTGTTGGGCTAGCGCTACTTCCGCCTGCCCAGACGTTGTCGTAATTGGGGGGCCAACCTGCCCTGCACTGGTGCTTCCGGGTTGATTGGGCGAGTTGACGTTTGCATAAACGCCCAGCGTGCCTACCAAAATGACAACGCTGACGATAATTCCTGTAAAGAAGAGTTGCCCCACGTCATCCCACGTGCGACCCAGCACAGTGACAACAAACAGAGCGGTGGCAAAGAGAGCTGAGGCCAGACAATAGTAGCAAATACCTGAAGCGCCGTAGACGGCAACAAACTGCGTGGCCATGATGTACATCAAATAGCCACTGAAGACCATCATGGCCGTTGAGCCGATGAACAACAGCAGCCATGTCCAATTTTCTAGCTCGGTACGCAAAGGCTTGTTGTTATCAGGATTAACAGCCAGTGGAGCCAGAGCAAACACGGCCATGCCCAGATAGGCCAGTAATCCAAACAGCGCGAGAGGCAAGCCGAGTACATAAGCATACGGGCTGGACAATACTTGTTCACAGCCGCCCGCAGGACAAGCTGTTTCACCACCGAATAACTTGGTCAAGGTGATGTAGCCCGTGTTGATGGCTCCAAGTATGGCGATCGCCCCAATAATTTGCCGAGACCAACGATGCATCCAAGGGGTTTGACGGCGACGGCTGCTCATACGATTTCTCTTCAAGATTGCTTCACACAACAGGTTAGGTTCAACCTATTTTGACTCATGCCTTCCGGCTGGGGTTGCCGAATCTTTAAATTTATTTAGCTGAGGTTTGGTTCAGTTCCTACCCGCTACTACGATAAAGTATTCCCTGCTAATTGAAAATTTATGACGGCACCGGCACTGATTGAACCGGTTCAGCCTGAGATTTTGCGGTAAGGCTGCGCTGCATAGCTTCTACAAACTGGCTAACTCGAATCGGATCAATTGGCTGATCGATTCGGCCTCGACGCTTCAGAGAACTGGAAACAATTACACCATCAGCAGCCTGGATTAAACGCGGGATATTTTCCCAGTTTGCGCCACTCCCAATAAAAACGGGTGTTCCAGTTGCGGCGGCGCTGGCCAGTTCTAGATCTTCCAAACTGGGTGGGCTACCCGTTGACCAACCCGATAAAATCACTCCATCTGCCAGCCCCCGCTCAATGGTTTCCTGAACGGCGGTGGTCAGATTAGGAGAGCCAAGCGGACGCGCGTGCTTGACCAAGACATCTGCCAGGATCTTGACATCACTTCCTAACTCGCGACGATAGCGAAGCAGTTGGTGAGCCTGCCCTTCAATCAATCCCTGATCGGTTGCCATTACGCCAGTCAAAACGTTTACCCGAATAAAGTGAGCCTGAACACAGGTGGCGATCGCCATTGCGCTCTGTGCATCGTTCCGCAGGACGTTGATCCCCACTGGCAGGGTCACCATCTGCATCAAGCGCTGCACCACTAGGCTCATGGCGCTAACCACGGCAGGATCAACCGAATCTTTGGCAAAGGGGGCATCAAAAAAATTTTCAACAATAATGCCGTTGACACCTCCTGCTGCCAAAGCCGTTGCTTCTTGCTCAGCTCTGTCAATGACTAGTTTCAAACTCCCTCCCCAACGTGGAGAAGTGGGTAGAGGCAGCAAGTGAACGACACCAATAACCGGATTAGCAGTTTTAAAGATTTGCTGTAAGTCCACGGGTCTTAGATTCGGACTCAGTAATTACGAACACAATTGGCTGGAATGGCCTGACTAAATAGGCAATTCCGGCCTCTTTAGCTTACTTTAACAGTAATGGGTGCCTAAACCCGTGTTGACCTACCCAAAGCTGTATTGAAATCGCGATCGCTTTCCTCTTAACTGGTTTATCAAGGGGCTGGCCTGTATTAAGGACTGGCCTGAAGGGTTGACGGATCGTTCAAGATTTTGCCTCAAACCTCGATCTGGCCTGATTATCTACCACGGCTGATTGACTGAATAGAACTCAAAAGCCTCCTCTTAAACTCCCATCCCAGAGCGGGAGAAGGGCTTTGAATCCTTTATCGCCCTTTTGCTTTCCTTCTTTGTGGAAGATAGAGAAATGTTCTGTCAATCAACCGGCTACCACGGTGTTGGCGGCGACCTGAACTGAATTTAAAAATGTGTAGTTATGTTATGCAAATGTGCGTTAAGATAACGAGAGCAACCACACGCGATTGCAGTTAACGGTGTCTGCGGAGCTACGGCTACTGCGGATTAGGAAAGTCAAAGTGCTAGTCCGTTGATTACCGCGATCGCTACATGGTATTTGAGGACTCTTTCTTTCCTGTTGCCATTTATTACAAAACTGCATGGGCCATAAGCCAACTATCGCTATCTCTCACTTGGGGTGCGAAAAAAATCGCATCGACACTGAACACATGTTGGGTCTGCTGGTGCAGGCAGGCTATCAGGTTGATTCTAACGAAGAACTAGCTGACTACGTTGTCGTCAACACCTGTAGCTTCATCCAGGCCGCTCGCGAAGAGTCGGTTCGCACGCTCGTTGAGCTGGCCGAATCCAACAAAAAGATTGTGATTACGGGCTGCATGGCTCAGCATTTTCAGCAAGAGCTGCTGGATGAGTTGCCAGAAGCGGTTGCTGTTGTCGGCACAGGTGATTACCACAAAATTGTGGATGTTATCCAGCGGGCTGAAGCTGGCGAACGGGTTAAGGAAATTTCTCAAGAACCAACCTATATTGCAGATGAACTACTCCCTCGTTACCGCACGACGACAGAAGGAGTAGCCTATCTGCGAGTGGCTGAAGGCTGCGACTACCGTTGCGCTTTCTGCATCATCCCGCACCTGAGAGGAAATCAGCGATCGCGATCGATCGAATCGATCGTGGCTGAAGCCGAACAGCTTGCAGCAGAAGGCGTGCAAGAAATTATCTTAATTTCGCAGATCACGACAAATTATGGCGTAGATCTATATGGTGTTCCAAAGCTGGCTGAACTGCTGCGTGCCTTGGGTAAAGTGGATGTTCCCTGGGTTCGGATGCACTATGCCTATCCGACCGGTCTAACGCCTAGCGTGATTGAAGCGATTCAAGAAACGCCAAACGTTCTACCTTATCTTGATTTGCCGTTGCAGCATTCTCATCCTGAGATTTTGCGGGCTATGAACCGTCCCTGGCAAGGGCGAGTGAACGACGGTATTGTCGAGCGAATTAAAGCAGCGTTACCCGATGCGGTGCTACGCACTACGTTCATTGTTGGTTTTCCGGGTGAAACCGAAGCCCATTTTGAGCATCTGCTGCAATTCGTGCAGCGTCACGAATTTGACCATGTTGGAGTGTTCACTTTTTCCCCGGAGGAGGGGACACCTGCCTATTCACTGCCGGATCAGCTTCCACAAGCGGTGATGGATGAACGGCGGGATGCATTGATGCAAGTGCAGCAGCCTATTTCGTTAAGAAAGAATCGAGCAGAAATCGGCAAGGTTGTAGATGTTCTGATTGAACAAGAACAGCCAGAAACCGGTACGTTAATTGGACGGTCGGCTCGATTTGCACCAGATGTTGATGGGCTGGTTTATGTTCGGGGAACTGCACGTCTAGGGTCGCTTGTTTCGGTGGCGATCGCAGACGCAGATGTGTATGACCTTCATGGTTCCGTTGCCGACAAAACAACTCAACTCAGAGGCGCGCTTGGTCGTGTCTCTATACCCACACTATAAAGGAGACTCGATGACCCTTTCGTTTAACAGCTTAGGTCTGTCCGAAGCGCGCGTGCGCCATCTAGAGAAAGTTGGTTTTACAGTGCCAACTGCGATTCAGGCTCAAGCGATTCCCCATCTGATGTCTGGCCGCGACGTGGTCGGCCAAGCCCAGACTGGAACTGGCAAAACGGCTGCATTTTCCTTGCCGTTGCTAGAACAAATTAGTTTTAACAGCCACGACGTTCAAGCGCTGATCCTGACTCCAACCCGTGAGTTGGCGGTTCAGGTGTATCAGTCGATTCGTTCCTTTAGCGACGATCGCCGTTTGCAGGTGCTCCCCATTTACGGCGGTCAGTCTATCGATATTCAAATCCAACGGCTGCGTCGGGGCGTGCAAATCATTGTTGGTACTCCCGGTCGGGTTCTGGATTTGTTGAAGCGGGGCGACCTGAAGCTAGACAAATTGGGTTGGTTAGTTCTGGATGAAGCCGACGAAATGCTGAACATGGGCTTTATTCAGGATGTGGAAAAGATTCTGAGCAAAGCGCCCAGTGAGCGGCAAACGGCTTTCTTCTCGGCTACGATGGATCCGTCCATTCGCGAGTTGGCTGCTAAGTTCCTGCGATCGCCAGTCACCGTGACGGTGGAGCAGCCCAAGGCAGCTCCTACTCGGATCAACCAGGTTGCCTACATGGTCCCGCGCGGCTGGACTAAGGCCAGAGCATTGCAGCCTATTCTGGAAATGGAAGATCCAGAGTCGGCGTTGATCTTTGTGCGGACGCGGAAAGCAGCGGCTGATCTAACTCGTCAGCTACAGGCCGCCGGACACAGTGTTGATGAATATCATGGCGATTTAAGTCAGGCGCAGCGAGAGCGACTTTTGCTGCGGTTCCGGCAGCGGCAGGTGCGCTGGGTTGTAGCAACCGATATCGCGGCACGTGGTCTGCATGTCGAGGATCTGACTCATGTGATTAACTATGATCTGCCTGACAGCGCCGAGAACTATGTTCACCGGATTGGTCGGACGGGACGTGCTGGTAAAGAAGGGGTTGCTATCTCCCTCGTTCACCCGCTAGATAAGCGCAAAGTTAAGGACATTGAGCGCCACTCTCGCCAGAGATTGGAGTGGGGCAACATCCCGACCCGTGCCCAGATCGAAGCCCGTCACCTGCAAAAGCTGCAAGATCAACTGCTGGGCACCCTTGCTGGCGAGCGCATTGCTTCTTTCTTGCCAATTGTGGCGCAGTTAAGCGAAGAGTATGATCCCCACACCATTGCCGCAGCAGCGTTGCAAATGGCCTACGATCAAACTCGTCCCGTGTGGATGAGAGTTGATCCAGGGTTCAATGACGACCAGCCTGGGGACGACTCAAGACCCCGTTCTGCAGGTGGAAGCAAGCCCAAGCCGATCAAACGCTCTCAGCCGTCTGCTTCCAAATAATTTTTAGCATCCCAGAGGAGGAGTACTCCTCTGGAGTTAAAGGCTAAGGCGATAGAGACTGGGTTATACTGCCCCAATGCTTGTCTCTATCTCTTAGTCTTTTTTGATGCCGATGTTATCTACTGAGCTACTGACCTACTATCGGAAACTCAGTCAAAGTTTGTTTACGGTTGTTGATGTTGAAACGACGGGTCGATTTGCTGATAGCGATCGCGTTATCGAGATTTCGGTGCTGCAAGCTACCCTGGCCGATGGCATTGCACTTCAACGGACGGATCTGATCAATCCTCAGGTTGCAATACCGAGCAACATCAGTCGGTTTACTGGTATTGCTCAGTGGATGGTGGATGCGGCTCCAACGGCAGCGGATATCTTGCCCGCTTATTTGCCGTTGTTGAATACAGGCGTTTTAACAGCGCATAACGTTGAGTTTGACGATTCATTTTTGCAATCAGAATATCAGCGGTTGGGAACGGCGTTTCAGCGTCCTGTAGAGCAACAGCTTTGCACCGTTCAGCTATCTCGGTTGATGTTGCCTGATTTACCGTCGCGTCGTTTGCCTTATCTGGTCAAGCATTTTCAGTTTGATGTGGGTTCATCTCACCGCGCCGGAGCCGATACGCTGGCGTGCTGGTTGCTGACCGAGAGGCTGCTAACTGAACTATTGAAGGAACCTGACCCGGTGTTACTGGCGACGTTTGCCCGACAGTGGATGCCGTTGCGGGTTGCTGCGACACTGCTGGGGTGTTCTTCTACAGAGGGGCGATCGCGCCTTGAAGCGGCAGGTGTCCAATCTCGCCATGTTGGCCGGGGCAACCGCGAAACGTGGATGTATCGCCGAGGTGATGTTGAACGAGTTGTACACGAACAAGACCAGCAACTACGCTGGTCGTAACCTGGCTATTGGGCAGATGCGGCTTGCCAGCCTGCCCACCTTGCTAACCTGACAAAGGCCGCTTGCTCAGGGCAATCAGGCGAAGGCACAACAAATGCAGCTTGTTCAGGGCAATAGGTTGCCTCAAGAGTGCTACTGAAAAGTGAAAAAGATCGTTATCAGAAACTACAGCCGTTCGACCCAACTGGACGAGACCCATCTGCCGTTGCTTAGTTCTACCCATTCAGCAATGGTTCGTCCTGTGGTTTGAAGACGGGTACCATCATTAAGGGTGCCCACCACTTCGTAACCTGATCCTGGGCCAGAACGAACGTTAAGCGGATCGCTGTTCGTGTTTACCCGGACGACGCTACCCGGTGCGCCGCCACCCCCTCCAGCACTGGTAGCCGAAGTAGCAGGAACACCAGCAACCGCAGAAACCAGGTATTCGCTAGCCACCCAACCCCCTGTGCTGAGTTGGCGATACCCATTGTTGACAACAGAACTAGCTTGCACAACGGCTCCATCTGCTAAGCCACCAATAACCGCGAAGCCCGAACCCGGCCCCGATCGCACGTTCAGACCACTTACTGAGGATACGCGATAGGCTGCGGTAGCCACAGGTGTGGAGGTGCCGCCGATGCCGCTGTTGCTCGTCGTAGCGGGCGCAATCGCAGTCGTTGAAACCAGGTATTCGCTGGAAACCCATCCACCCGTGCTGAGCTGACGATACCCGTTGTTAACGACAGAACTGGCTTGCACAACGGCTCCATCGGCCAAACCGCTTGTAACCGCAAAACCTGAGCCTGGCCCCGATCGCACATTCAATCCGCTGCTGGATGAAACTCTGTAAGCTGCCGTTGTTGAAGCCGGAGCGGCATCGCTTACCGGAGCGGCAGCGGTGCCGCAGCTAATCGCTGGATCTAGACCCAGAGCCTGAGCCGTTGTCGCACCTACAACGCCATCGGCTCCCAGGTTGTTGCTTCGCTGAAATTGAAGAACGGCAAACTCGGTCTGTCCACCAAAGGAACTGTCAACTCCTCCTGTGCTGAACCCTCTTGCTTGCAGTGCCGTTTGTACACTGCCAACGGCGGCACAAGTATCTCCTCTCTGAACGACGGCTTGAGCGTTAGGAGCTGTGACGGCGATCGCCAACGCCGCGCTTCCGATCAGTCCGGCTGTGGTCGAGTGTGAAAGAGTTGAGCGAACTGGTTCGAATGACCGAAGTTCTGGAGAGGGGCTGGGGTCTTCGTAGTCCACATGGGCGTGAATAAACGCTAGCGTCTCCATAATTGCCTCAATATTGCAGAATGAATGGGTCGATGCGTTCAACTGAGCCAAAGAAGCTCACGATAATTACTGATTTGTCCGGTATGAAATGTTTTCATCCTACAGCGATTTAACAGATGCGCGCTCACTCTTTAGTAGGGTTTATGGGATTTGCCACCGCAGAGCGGTTGTAACGAGGGTGCCGATTGGATGTGTATTTAGTTCTGTTCGGCATGGCGCTGAACCAGTTCCTGGCATTGGGCTGTTGCGGCCTGGTGGGCATCGAGATAGTCTTTGCCCCCTAGCATGACATCCCCGTAATACTCATAGGGAGATGCGCCATAGATGGGCAACGGGTTGTCTTCCGGGTAATCCTCTTTGGCTTCCTCAATCGCTGCTTTTAATTGTTTTACCGTTAAACGCTGTGCTGGAAAGTAGTAAAGTTCCTGCGGGTTTTTGGCTAAGTGTGGCAGGCTGGGGTCAATAATGCGATCGCCCTGCTCTAGCCAACCATGTTCGATGGGCTGGTAAGGTTGGCTCGCCATTGCTAAAAAGCCCTGAACATAGGTTGCACCTTCGGTGACCAGGGCTGCTTTATAGGCATTTTCAAACGGTGTCTTCGCCTTGCTTTTGATTTGGGCTGCCAGGTCTAGTGACAGAGGTTCATCTAATAACTTATTCATTGGCCTTAGCGTAGGGCAACAACTATTTACTGCAAAGTGTAAGGCATTGATGAACGATCGTTGAACCTCTATAGGTTGAACCTCTACAGGAGAGCTAGGGCGATGCGTCTAGAAGCTGTTTGGCTTGTTCAATTTGTTGCGGGCTGAAGCCTGATGCCGTTAGCCCATTTAAAAAATCGCGGTTACGGTATCTGGTATCTAGCTCAACCGCTTGCTGGTAAGTTCGGTGGGCGATCGCATGGGTTCCCTGTTGCTGCTGCGCGATGGCTAACGCTACCAGAGGGTGCGGATTCTCTGGCTCTAGCTTTGCGGCGGTTTGGGCAGTGGCGATCGCGCAATCGGTCTGTTGCATCTGCTGACAGGCCAGACTGAGGTTATAGTAAGCAATTTCGTTATCTGGAGAGAGCAGGATCGCCCAGGTGTGGGTTAGTGCGGCGGCCAGCCAATCGTCGTTGACCAGGTAAACGATACCTGCCGCGTTAAGCGCAGGAACATAGAACGGATCGCGCTGAAGCGTTTCCTGGAGGGCGATAGCTGCTTCTCGATCCCGATCGGCCAGATGTAACGTCCAACCCAGGGTAACGCGACCCGCTAAGTTATCTGGCTCTAGCTCAACGCTGGTTTGGAATGCGGCGATCGCTTCTGGGAACTGACCTTGCTGCCGATAGCGTAGCCCTAATTCTCGATAATGGCTGGCAGGGAGAGCCAATCCTGGATTTGCGTTTAGCCCAACGGCTGCCGCGAAGAGGCTGGCGATCGCCATGCCACACATCACCTTCTGCATTCATTTCCCCAATGATTTATACTGCCTCCACTGATTTTATGTGACCTGAGCTACCCAGGGGTTACCCAAGAGAATCGGGTAGATCTCCGACTATGCAGGTCTGGGAGAAAGGACGAAGATACTCTTATATAAAAACCGCTGACCCCGTTTCAATGGGTTAGCTTTTAGAAATAGAAACCCTGATCGAGAAATCGGTCAGGGTTTGTTTTATGTAGCGGTTGGGTCAGAGAGTTGCCTATCGTGCTGTTGACCCTCGCCAAGCTATCCATCTGGGCAGTGGGCAGGGGTTGGAAAGCTGTGATGTAATAAAAACGAAGCAACGTCACCAGGGCTGGCTCAATGGCATTCCAGATTAAGCAATGGATTTCTGGCCGTCACGCCGCATGGGAACGTTTGATTCACCAGGGTATTGCTTCACTGCTAAGGCTTGGCGTGCAGTCAGAATCGTCTGACTATCGAGCGTGGCGCTATCGGTTTATGCTCGATCGCTTACACCTTTGTTTGTGGATTGCCTGCTTTTGCTTTATCACTTTTGTGGTTCAGGATATTTACTCCCTCTTTCTGTATCCTGCTAGTTTCAACGAAAGTGTGTTGAGACGGTTTGGAGATGCCGCTGTCGCCGACCAACTGCGTAGCCGAGCGATTGCGACGAACATCATTACGGGGAGTCTGCTGTCTGTTTGCCTTGGCATTTACCGCACCGCTGTAGGACGGCGTTACCCGCTCATCCTATTTTTGTGTTTCTCGTTGTTTATTACTTTAGTGCCGCAAATCGTTGGCACGTTCTTCAACCTGCCAGATACCAGAGTGACGCTTTGGATCTTGGTGTTTTTAGCTCAAGCAACGCTGATTCCTGTGTTTTGGCCGTTGCATCTGGTTTCTCAAATTGGGGCGATCGGATATTATGCCGTGGTCAATCCCATTCTGGGTCTGACGGAGATCCAGGGACAGTCGATTTATACTCCCGGTCGGTTTGTATATTTGTTTTGGGCCTGTCTCATTTGCGATTTGGCTGTGCATCTATATGAACGCTTGAAGCGATCGGAATTTGAGGCACAACGGCAGCTCAAGGTATTTCTGCATTCAATTTCCCACGATCTGCAAACGCCTGTTGTGGGGGCATCAATGTTGCTGAAGAGTTTGCTAAACAGTGCAGACGAAAAAATTACGGTGCATCGTTCTGTGCTGGAACGGTTGCTAGAAGGGAGCGATCGCCAATCAACGCTCATCAACTCGTTACTAGAAGCCCACAGCAGTGAACTTCCGCTCAATAGTTTTCATCCAGAACCAGTGCAACTCAGCACCATTGTTGAGTCGGTTCTGGCGAATCTGGAGCCGCTGTTAGAAAAAAATCAGGTGCAATTGTTCAACTGGGTTCATGCCGATTTGCCGTTGGTGCATGTCGATGGCAATCAGATTTGGCGAGTGTACTGCAACCTGATCTCGAATGCGCTTAAACATAATCCCAACCAGATTTGTCTGACGTTAGAGGCCGAACTGGTGGAGGCTAGCGCTGTGCAACGAACGGCAAAGCCTGGAGAAAGGGGGACTACTCATTATCCGTTTTCTCCGTTATCGGCCAATCGCCAGCGATCGCGCACTCAAAAAGTGCTGCGCTGTAGCGTTCAAGATAACGGAGTTGGTCTGGCTCCAGACCAATGCCGTCGGCTGTTTGCGCTTTATGCACGCGGCGCACGGGCACGGTACATGCCGGGTTTGGGATTGGGGTTATATCTCTGTCGGCAAATTATTGAAGCGCATGGTGGTCAAATCGGAGTCAACAGCCAGTTAGGGCAAGGGTCAACCTTCTGGTTTACGCTGCCGCTGGCACCATCCCAAAATGGGGCATTGCTTTGAGGGGCGGTTCACACCAGACCCGATCGCAACGCAACTACCGCCGCTTGAACCCGATCATCCACAGCCAGTTTGTTCATAATGTTGCGAATATGAGCTTTAACCGTGCTGGGGCTGAGATACAAAATGGATGCAATTTCTGGGTTGGTACGTCCTTCCACCAAAAGCTTTAAAACTTCCATTTCTCGGTCGGTCAGGTTGGTTGTGGGCTTTACGGGCGCACGCGGCTTGAGGTGGTCGAGCACACGACGAGCGACTTGTGGAGCAAGATAGGCGGCTCCGTCCTGGATACAGGCGATCGCCACCAGCAGCTTTTCAATATTGGAACCCTTGATGCAGTAGGCATCTGCTCCGCTAGAGAGGGCGGCAACGGTTTCGTGCTCTGTTTTATGGGAGGTCAACATTAAAATGCGGACATCGGGTAGAGCTGTCCTGATTTGCTGAGTGGCCGCAATGCCGTCTAGCTGCGGTAGGCCAATGTCCATAATGACCAAATCGGGCTTAAGCTTAAGAGCCGCATCAACCCCGGAATAGCCATCTGCGGCTTGACCCACAATTTGTAACTGGGGAAACGCGCCTAGAGAATGCTCCAGTCCCAGTTGCATCACTGGATCATCTTCTACCACTAAGATTCGCAGGGGAGGCAGGTGGGGGGCGATCGCTTCAGCGGACGTTCTGCCGGATGATGACATGGGTTACCTACTCATAACAGGAGTACATCAATTAGAGAACTCCATCGGTTTACGGCATTTCTGGTTACAAAACGCCGATTGTCCATTGCATGACATACATTCAATACGCTAAAGCATTCGCTTCAAATTCGCACGTGTCGATTCAACGTTGCCAACCATAGGTTTGAAGTCAAGCGGCTGCGTTTCGGCCATCGACACCGTGGAGCGTTAGCCCTCATTTAAAACCCTGCAAAACGGCTACACACCTGGCTTAGACCTCAAAAAAAAGTAGAGACGGACGATCGCCCGCCTCTACTACACACAGGGTGTTCTACCAGCCTGTAGAGTGCCCGAATTAAAGATGGAATTAACGACCTGCCGCCGTTGGCATTCCCAAAATGTCCTCAATGCGCGGCATTTCCTCTAGTGGAATGACTCGCCCTTCCTCTTCAAATCCAGGGATTTCGTTGAAGTTGAGGTAGCGATACAGGTCAGAAGCCAGAGGGCTAAGCTTGTTTGCCACAATATCCATGTACTCTTCAATGGTCGGAATTCGTCCCAGCAAGGCGCACGCTGTTGCTAATTCAGCCGAGCCAAGATAAACCTGAGCATCTTTTCCCATACGGTTGTTGAAGTTGCGGGTTGATGTAGAGAAAACGGTAACGCCGTCGGCCACTCGCGCCTGGTTGCCCATGCATAGGGAACATCCTGGCATTTCTGTTCTGGCTTTTACCGCTTCAAACACGTCATAAACGCCTTCTTTTCGCAGTTGAGTTTCGTCCATGCGGGTGGGTGGGCAGATCCACAGGCGAACATCTACGGGCGGTTGGCCTTCCAGCACTTTAGCGGCAGCACGATAGTGGCCGATGTTCGTCATGCAAGAGCCAATGAAGACCTCATCGACGCGATCGTTCGCCACATCCGACAGCAGCTTCACGTTATCTGGATCGTTGGGAGCCGCTACAATCGGTTCCTTGATCTGGTTGAGGTCAATTTCGATGATTTCAGCATATTCCGCATCGGCATCGGCTTCCATCAACACGGGATTGGCTAACCATTCCTCCATCTTGGCGACGCGGCGCAAGATAGTACGGGCATCCTGGTAGCCACGAGCAGCCATGTTCTTAAGCAGAACAATGTTCGATCGCAAATACTCCGAAACTGTTTCCACGCTGAGTTTGATCGTGCATCCGGCACAAGAGCGTTCGGCAGTAGCATCGGTCAGCTCAAAGGCTTGCTCCAACTTCAAGTCGGGCAACCCTTCAATTTCCATAATCCGTCCAGAGAAGACGTTCTTCTTGTTTTGCTTCGCCACCGTCAGCAGTCCCTGCTGCATCGCAACATAGGGAATGGCGTTGACAATATCTCGCAGCGTAATTCCCGGTTGCAGTTCCCCTTTGAAGCGCACCAAAACGGACTCTGGCATATCCAGCGGCATGACACCCAAAGCCGCCGCAAACGCTACTAAGCCTGAACCCGCCGGGAACGAAATCCCCAACGGAAAGCGGGTGTGGGAATCACCGCCCGTGCCCACCGTGTCGGGCAGCAGCATCCGGTTTAGCCACGAGTGAATGATGCCATCACCCGGACGTAAGGCCACACCACCGCGTGCTGCAAAGAAGTCTGGCAGTTCTTTGTGGGTCGTCAAATCAACGGGCTTTGGATAGGCTGCCGTATGGCAAAAGCTCTGCATCACTAAGTCAGTGCTAAACCCCAGACAGGCCAGCTCCTTTAGCTCGTCGCGGGTCATTGGCCCGGTCGTATCTTGCGACCCCACCGTCGTCATCATCGGTTCGCAAGAGGTACCCGGACGCACCCCTGGTAAGCCACAGGCTTTCCCCACCATTTTTTGAGCCAGGGTAAAGCCCTTTCCGGTATCGGTGGGCATACTGGGACGCGTAAACACCGGACTTGGCTCCAGTTTCAGCGCTGCCCGTGTTTTATCCGTTAGCGTCCGTCCAATTAGCAGCGGAATCCGCCCTCCGGCTCGCACTTCATCCAAAATCGTATCGGGCTTCAGGGTAAAGGTTGAGATGATCTCACCTGCTTCGTTGGTAATTTCGCCTTTGTAAGGGTAAATGGTAATCACCATTCCCGTTTCTAGCGGAGCGACATCGCACTCGATTGGCAGGGCACCAGAGTCTTCAGCGGTGTTGAAGAAGATAGGAGCAATCTTGCTGCCGAGAATGTATCCCCCTGTGCGCTTGTTCGGCACAAACGGGATGTCGTCGCCAATGTGCCACAGCACTGAGTTAATGGCGGATTTACGCGAGGAGCCTGTGCCCACCACGTCACCGACATAGGCAACGGGATGACCTTTTTGCTTCAGTTGGGCGATCGCCTCAAGTCCGTCGGGCATCCGCGACTCTAGCATCGCCAGCGCGTGCAGCGGAATATCCGGACGAGTTGTGGCATGGGGGGCTGGGGACAGGTCATCGGTATTGGTTTCTCCCGGCACTTTGAATACGGTGACTGTAATAGCTTCTGCCAGGGTTGGCCGACTGGTAAACCACTCAGCATTCACCCATGCGTCAACCACCTGTTGAGCATAAGTATTGCTTTCTGCCAGTTCCATTACATCGTGAAACGCGTCATACACCAGCAGCGTTTTACCCAGTGCGGTGGCTGCGGCGTGGGCAATGTCAGCGTCTTCTCCCTGAAGCAGATCGACGAGCGACTGAACGTTGTACCCTCCCATCATGGTGCCGAGCAGAACAACAGCCTGTTTGGCGGTAATCAATGGGCTGGCCGTTTCACCCTTGGCGATCGCTGTCAAAAATCCTGCCTTGACATAGGCCGCCTGATCGACCCCCGGAGGAACGCGATCGCGCAGTAGTTCCACTAAGAACTCTTCCTCGCCCAACGGAGGCGACTTAAGCAAATCGCAGAGCGCAGCCGTTTGTTCGGCATTCAGCGGTAAGGGCGGAATCCCCAAAGCGGTTCGTTCTGCAACATGTTGACGATACAATTCGAGCATTTCAGCGTTCTCCAGGGACTAGCAAATGGTGTGAGGT
The DNA here is from genome assembly GCF_015207605.1 of Oculatella sp. LEGE 06141. Lineage (GTDB taxonomy): Bacteria > Cyanobacteriota > Cyanobacteriia > Elainellales > Elainellaceae > Oculatella. Next base: position 65,705 of record NZ_JADEWO010000017.1, on the reverse strand, counting down.
CTTCCACGTTTGAAGCGGTTCATCATCTGAGTGTATGGGGTGGCGTTGCAACATTCCAAGCGCTCAACCCAACCATGCTGGCTTGACAAATGTACCTCTGCTCCTTGCCATCCACCCGCTCAAGATGATGGTGTATTGAGTCCGCGCATATCTTAAGGTGCACACCTCTATTTTTACGGTAGCGTGCCCGACTGTACATCGAGAAAACCGATGGATGATTGCAGCGGTACCCAGTCTATTCACGGCATCTGTTCGCAGTGTGGAGCGTTCGAACACCGCGAAGAAGACTCACTTCAGCAGCTACAGCACTGTAATCGTCATGGAAATTTGAAAACAACTGCACTGGGGGTAGGTGACTGACTCAAGAGGTGTATTAGAATAAGAGTCATTCTCAAATGAGGATTAGAGTCATTCTCATTTTTGAACGATTGCCTTGACCACCTGAGAGACACGGAGAAGCCAGGAATGCATTTCAACCCACGCCAACTGCTGGTGACATTGCTGTTGCTGCCATTTTTTGCTGTTGCTGGATGTACCGGATCGAGTTCTGACCCAGTTCAAGAGGCGGATGCCGTAACGTCGGATGAGCAATTGCAGGTGATTGCAACGTTTTTGCCGATGTATCTGTTTACCAAGGCCGTTGCCGGAGAAGCTGCCGATGTTTCAATTTTGATTCAGCCTGGAACCGAAGTGCATGAGTATCAATCGACCCCGGCGGATGTGCGGGCGATCGCTCAAGCCGACGTGCTGGTACAAAACGGACTGGGGATGGAAGAGTTTTTAGATAGCACCCTTGAAAGCGCTCAAAACCCCGAACTGACGATCATTAACGCTAGCGCTGGCATTACTCCCTTAGAGGACGAAGCTCCGGTTATTGCTCCTGCGGCTGGCGTGGATGACCACGATCATGAGGACGAAGCGCACGCCCATGATGATGACCACGACCATGCAGCAGAAACCGCCGCTGGCCACGTCCACGTCCATGCCGAAAATCCGCATGTATGGCTTAGCCCAGTGTTGGCAATTCAGCAAGTTGAAACCATTCGCGATGGCCTTGCCGCTGCCGATCCAGCCAATAGCGAAACCTATGAAGCTAATGCGGCTGCCTATATTGAGCAACTGCAAGCGTTGGACGACCAGTTTCAGCAGCGGTTGCAACCGTTTAGCGATCGCACCTTTATTAGTTTCCATGATGCCTATCCTTACCTGGCCGATCGCTACAACCTGCAACAAGTGGCGATCGTTGCCCTTCCAGAGGACAGCCTCACACCAGACGATCTGCAAAAAACGATTGCCACCGTGCGAGCGTATGACGTGAAAGCGCTGTTTGCTGAACCTGGCACCGACAACCGCTTGTTAGAGAGCCTGTCTCAAGACTTAAACCTTGACCTGAAGGAATTAGATCCGCTGGAAGCAGGCGATCTCGATCCGCAGTACTATTTCACCGCTATGGAAGCGAACTTACAGACTCTTGAGTCTGCCTTCCAGTAGGTGCCCATGACCCTAGATGCACCAACCATACAGATGAAACCCATTGCTCCCCTATCTGATGTGCCTGTTCTGCAAGTCGAAGATCTCACGGTCTATCAGGGCACGTATCCAGCGATCCAAACCGTCTCCTTTGAGGTTTTTACCGGAACGGATACAGCGATCGTGGGGCCGAATGGCGCGGGTAAAAGTACGTTAGTTCAAGCTATTCTGGGGCTGATTCCGGTGGCTGAGGGACATGTACGGATTTTTGGTCGCCCCCTGGAACGGTTGGGGCGGTTGCGGCATCAGATCGGCTACATTCCCCAGAATTTTATTTTTGAACGCAGTTTTCCCCTGGCGGTGAGTGAGTTAGTGGGTTTGGGCTGGGTGGATTCTAACCTGCTTCATTCGAGTCCGCAAAAGCTGGATCAATCAAGGCTACAGCGCTTCAGATGGCCGTGGCATTCAAATCCTGCTAAGTCAGCCGCGATCGCCCAGGCGCTAGAACGGGTCAGTGCTTATCACCTGCGTCACCGAGCGATCGGCAACCTCAGCGGTGGCGAGTTAAAGCGGGTGTTGTTGGCCTACTGCCTTGTTGCTCCTCGGCGGTTGCTAATTCTAGATGAGGCGTTTGCAGGGGTTGACATTCAAGGCGAAACCGATTTTTACAAGTTGCTGCATCAACTGAAGCATGAGCAGCAATGGACGGTGCTACAGATCTCCCACGATTTAGATATGGTGAGCCGTCATTGCGATCGCGTCCTTTGCGTGAACCGTCGGTTAATTTGTCATGGTCAACCGGAAACGGCGCTTTCGCCTGAAAACTTGCTAGATGCTTATGGGCCTGCCTTTAGCCGCTATCAACACCGACATTAAAATCATCCTGATTCGATTTATTACCCCCCTCCTATGGCCAATTTGCTTGAGCTACTTCAGTTTCCCTTTATGCAACGGGCGATCGCCGCAGGTATTCTTTTAGGCTTGCTGGGAGGTTTATTGGGATGTTTTGTAACGCTGCGGCAACTCTCCTTTTTTAGCCATGCGGTCGGTCATGCGGCTCTGGTGGGCATTGCCCTCGGCGTGTTGCTTCAAATCCCTCCTGTCTGGACATTCTTGCCGTTTACACTAGCCTTTGGTTTGGCGGTTCTCTATTTGATCGACCAAACCGATCTTTGGAGCGACAGCATCCTGAATATTGTGTTGTCGGGAGCATTGGCGATCGGAGTCATCCTGACTAGCTTCATTCAAGGCTACCGAGGCAATTTGATGGGAATCTTGTTTGGCGATATTCTTGCTGTTAGCTATACCGATCTAATCCTGACCCTGATCATTCTTGTTGCCAGCACCGTATTCCTGCTATCCACCCTACCCCAACAAATTTTGCTGACCCTGAATCAAGCGGTTGCAAAGGTTCAAGGGATTCCAGTGCAACTTCACCGCTACCTGTTTGTTGTACTGCTGTCTTTGGCTGTTGCCGTTTCTATCAAGGCTGTAGGAATTTTGCTGGTCAATGCCTTTTTGGTAATTCCTGCTGCCACGGCTAAACTGTTGAGCTACCGCTTCAGCCGCTTTCTCTGGCTTTCAGTTGGTTTAGGCGTATGCAGCAGCTTGCTCGGAATGCTCGTCTCCGGTTTGTGGAACGTAGCTTCGGGGCCAAGTATCGTTTTAGTCCAATTTCTGCTGTTTTTGTCTGTGTTAGGAATATCCAAATTAGCGTTCAAGCCATCTAGGGCTTAGAGTTGCTTAAAATGCGGTTGACTGTGTTGAGCCTGTTTGCTGGGGCAACCGGACTTTTGAGCTATTCCAGAGAATAGACAACTCGAACCTCATCCGAACTCTTTGCAAGTGCTATATTGCTTCTTGATATTTTTACAAAAACTTTCGGGTTAAGGTTCTGTATGAATTGAATAAATACTTTAGCGTTGGGGGCACGCTCAAGGTATCAAACTATTGCGATGGCTGTATGTCGCAATTCAGGTAGCATGTGTTACCGATTCGATCCATTTCAGTTCATGAGGAAAACTAAGGATGACGCAACAGAAACGAGCATTGATCACTGGTATTACAGGTCAAGATGGCTCTTATTTGAGTGAGTTTTTGTTGGAAAAAGGCTACGAAGTCCACGGTATTATTCGTCGAACTTCAACATTTAATACTGATCGGATCGATCATATCTACGAAGACCCTCACAACGAAAATGCGCGGCTCTTTCTTCACTATGGTGATCTAACGGACGGTACAACCCTCCGTCGGATTTTAGAAGAGGTTAAGCCCACCGAAATTTACAACCTGGGGGCGCAATCCCATGTGCGAGTCAGTTTTGACTCGCCAGAATACACAGTTGATGCGGTTGGCATGGGCACTCTGCGTCTACTAGAAGCCATTCGCGACTATCAGCATAGAACGGGTATTGAGGTTCGCTTCTACCAGGCGGGTTCTTCGGAAATGTATGGCAAGGTGCTGGAAGTGCCTCAAAAAGAAACCACCCCGTTCTATCCTCGTAGTCCGTATGCCTGCGCCAAGGTGTACGCTCACTGGCAAACGGTAAATTACCGGGAGTCCTATAACATGTTTGCCTGCAATGGCATCTTGTTTAACCACGAGTCTCCTCGTCGAGGTGAAACGTTTGTGACTCGCAAAATTACTCGGGCACTGGCTCGGATTGTTGCAGGTCAGCAGAAGAAGCTGTATTTGGGTAACCTCGATTCTAAGCGCGACTGGGGCTATGCCAAAGATTATGTGCGGGCAATGTGGCTGATGCTGCAACAGGACACGCCCGATGATTATGTCGTTTCTACAGGCGAAACCTACTCGGTACACGAATTCCTGGAAATCGCGTTCCAGTATGTCAACTTAAACTGGAAGGATTATGTCGAGTTCGACGATCGCTATCTCCGGCCTGCTGAAGTTGATTTGCTGATTGGCGACTCTACTAAAGCACGGGAAAAACTCGGTTGGGAACCGTCTGTCACCTTTGAAGAACTGGTTCAACTGATGGTTGAAGCGGATTTACAGGCGATCGGGTTGAAGTCTGGCAAGACCCCTGAAGGCCAGCTTCTTTTGGATCACGCCACTATTCGCCAGGCGTTAAGTGGTATATCTGCTTGATTTGGAATCATTGTAGTTCTGCTGCCTCAGATGGGGATAATCGAGCATGGAAACCTTAGATCTTTCAAACAAACGGATTGTAGTTACGGGTGGCGCTGGTTTTCTGGGGCGGCAAGTGATTGCTCAACTAGAAAAAGCCGGAGCAACTGCTGAAAAAATTACCGTGCCGCGATCGCGCGATTGCGACTTACGGGTAATGGAGAGTTGCCAGCGAGCGGTCGATCAGCAAGATGTTGTCATTCACCTGGCAGCTCACGTGGGCGGCATCGGCCTGAACCGTGAAAAGCCAGCCGAGTTGTTTTACGACAACTTGATGATGGGCACCCAGCTCATTCATGCCGCTTATGAAGCTGGAGTGCAGAAGTTTGTGTGTGTGGGCACCATCTGTGCCTACCCCAAATTCACTCCCGTTCCATTCAAAGAGGACGATATTTGGAACGGCTATCCTGAGGAGACCAACGCGCCCTATGGGGTTGCCAAAAAAGCGCTGCTGGTTCAGTTGCAAGCCTACCGTCAGCAGTATGGGTTCGACGGCATCTATTTGCTACCGGTAAACCTGTACGGCCCGGAAGATAACTTCGACCCTCGGAGCTCTCACGTTATTCCTGCCCTGATTCGTAAGGTGCATGAAGCCCAACAGCGTGGAGACAAGCAAATTCCAGTGTGGGGTGATGGCAGCCCTACGCGTGAATTCCTCTACTCCGAAGATGCGGCGAGGGGCATTGTGATGGGAACTCAGCACTACAGTGATGCTGAACCGGTGAACCTGGGTACGGGGTATGAAATTACCATCAAGGATTTGATTACCCTGATCTGCGAGTTGATGGACTATGAGGGGGAACTTGTTTGGGAAACCGACCAGCCCAACGGTCAGCCTCGCCGTTGCTTGGATACAGAACGAGCCAAGCAGACCTTTGGTTTTACGGCTCAAGTCGATTTCAAACAAGGGCTAAAGAATACGATCGATTGGTATCGGCAGCACGCTGTCTAAGTCAATTCGATCGCGCCAGATGTGCGGGAGTGATGTCAGTCGCTCCCGCCTTTTACTGAGTTGTTGATGACTGAATCGTCGATGACCTACTGGTTGCTGAAATGAGTGCGATCGCGATTGGCAACCTGCATCCGTTCCAGCACTTCAGCTACGGATAGTGCGCCCAAGTCTTGCGTGTCCTGCCCTGCGGCCCGAACGCGAATGCTGAGCGCATTTGACTCAACCTCTTTTGCGCCCACAACGGCCATCACTGGAATTTTCGCCTTCTCGGCATTGCGGATCTGTTTGCCTAACCGTTCGCCGCTGCGATCGACCTCAACTCGCAGACCGAGCGATCGCATCTTCCCTGCCACGTCCTCAGCGTAGGATACCTGCTCCTCCGTTACGGGCAACAATCGAGCTTGCACTGGCGATAACCACAGCGGGAAGTCTCCAGCGTACTCCTCGATCAGGATGCCAATTAAGCGTTCCAGCGAGCCAAACGGTGCCCGGTGAATCATCACAGGCCGTTTGCGGGAACCGTCTTCAGCCACATATTCCAGGTCAAACCGTTCGGGCAGGTTGTAATCGACCTGAACGGTTCCTAGCTGCCATTCTCTGTCTAGCGCATCTTGGAAAATAAAATCTAGCTTTGGTCCGTAAAAGGCGGCTTCGCCAATACCCTCAAAATGCTCCATTCCCAACGTTTCTACGGCACGGCGAATGGCGTTTTCGGCCTTCTGCCAGGCTTCATCTGAACCAATATACTTGTCAGAATCGGGATCGCGGAAACTGAGCCTGGCTTTGAAGTTCTTCAGTTGCAGGCTGTCGAACACACTCAAAATGAGATCTACCACCTTGAGAAACTCGTCGTCCAGTTGTTCCGGTGTCACAAACAGGTGAGAGTCATCGACTGTGAACCCTCGGACTCGCGTTAGGCCGCCCAACTCCCCCGACTGTTCGTAGCGGTAGACCGTCCCAAACTCCGCCAACCGGATCGGTAACTCCCGATAGGAACGCAACTCGCTCTTATAGATCTGGATGTGAAAGGGGCAGTTCATTGGCTTCATCACAAAGCCCTGCTCTCCCAGGCGATCGGCATCCGTTTCGCTCATGAGCGGAAACATATCTTCCTGATATTTCTGCCAGTGACCGGAGGTTTTGAATAGATCCACACGGGCAATATGGGGAGTTACAACACCCTGATAACCACGCTTGACCTGCTCTTGCTTGAGGAAATCTTCCAGGGTCGATCGCAACACGGTTCCCTTAGGAGTCCACAAGGGCAATCCAGGCCCAACTTGATCCGAGAAAATGAATAATCCTAGTTCTTTACCCAGCTTGCGATGATCCCGTCGCAGCGCCTCTTCTCTGCGGCGCTTATACTCAGCGAGCTGCTCTGGGGTTTCCCAAGCCGTGCCATAAATTCGCTGAAGTTGAGCCTTGGTTTCGTCGCCACGCCAATAGGCACCAGCGACGCTTTCCAATTCGATCGCGCTTGGATTTAACTCTGCGGTATTTTCCAGATGGGGGCCGCCACACAAATCCCACCATTCATCTCCCAGATGGTAAATCGTAATGGGTTCGGTCTTAATATCTGCGAGAATCTCTAGCTTGTAAGGTTCTTGAATCGTCTCAATCCGCTGCCTGGCCTCATCCCGGCTTACTTCTTCCCGAACTACGGGCAGTTTGCGGTTGATGATCTTGATCATTTCTTTTTTGATCGCCTTCAGATCCTTGTCTGTAAATGGCTCCGGGCTATCAAAATCGTAGTAGAAGCCATTTTCAATCCAAGGGCCAATGGTCACTTGCGCCTTTGGGAACAGCTTCTGCACTGCCATTGCCATCACATGAGACGTGGTATGGCGAATCTTTTTCAGCGTGTCTGATTCGCTGGTGCGCGGCAAATGGATTTTTTGAGCGGGTGCTGGAGAGAGTGAAGCGTCTGACTTAGGCATCGATTAACGAGATTAGAATGACTGAAATTGGCCTGAATGCTGAATCAGCATGACACAACGGTGCCATGTACTAGCCTCTATCTTACCTAGCTGGCGTGAATTCGCGTACCGCAACTCGATCGCTTATGGTTTCCTTACCTGAAAATTAGGCTGTAAAGTGTTAAGAAACGTAAATTAGGTTAAAATTGGGGCATCAAAGAATTCTATTTTGATGCATGTTTAATTCAAACTCACCTGATACCGATTTACTAAAAACCGTATTGGAGCCTCTTTTAGACGATTTTCAGTATTGGTTTGGGCGATCGCAACATTTGCTTGAAAATGAGGACATCGGTTTTTTGAATGATGAAGGACAGGCCGATTTACTGGCTCGAGTCAGACAAGCGCAGCTAGAAGTAAGTGCCGCTCAAATGCTGCTTAAGGTTACAGACCGACAGGTTGGAGTTGAAACGTCTGCGTTGATGCCGTGGCATCAGTTAGTAACTGAGTGTTGGCAAGTCTCAACCCGCTACCGCCTTGAGCATTCTGTAGAGAATGAATAGACGGCACGATGGCAGCCACTCTAGACCCGCTAAGGTTATTTGAAACGCAGCAAATGAGCTGCATTCGCCTCATTGAGATCTCCTAACTCTGCGGGGTTTAGCACTTGCGGTCAGCCTGGAGAGGCGATTCGAGTGAGGCTCAGCACTTTCAAACCGCTCTTTCAGATTTAAGGCAGATGGCTGAATGTTGATCCCGTGAGACAATAGTTAGCAGATAGCCGGATCGATCGCTAGTTTTAGAGTTCAACATCCTCAAAATAGACGTGTTTTAATCCCGCTTAACAGCCATCCGGTTTGGAGGAAGATAAAATGTTACATTTACTTTACGTTCTGGCATTCACCGTCTTAGCGTTTCTGGCGGTTGGCAACTTAATTCGTAACTTGATGATGTTGGGTGCTGATTCCCGGCGCTCTTACAATCCAAACCAGTTTTCGGCAAATTCGGGTACTCCACCGTTTACTGGCAAGCATCGAGCCTATTCGGTTCCTCATCCAGAACTGCTAGATGAGTACGGTAACGTAGTCAACGAGCCATTTTTGGTAATGCGCTCTATGACGGTCGAAGATGCCCGAGAGCAGTTAGACGCTTTGTACAATTCGTCGCCCGGTCAAGCCGATGAGGTGGGCGAGTAGATAACGTCTTCCAGACGGTGCTTAGACGACAGATGGGCTGAAGACGGCTAAGGAGTCGTTTTTGGCGAAACCATGCTGCTTAAATGGCAGTAAAGTTCTGGTTTGCTTTAAGGCAACTGGGATCGAACTCGTTTGCCCACGCAATAAACGCCTCTGAAATGGCATCCAGCCGAGTTTGGTCAAGCAACAGAGCGGTGTATCGGTTTCTCTGCCGGATGACGATCGATCGGTGAGATGTCTCATGTACGATCGCATGATGAAATCCTTCCAGTTTCAGGGAAGACATCACTAAAGACTGCAACCCTATCGCCTGAAAAATAGTTTGAACCCAACCGGCATCTCTATTCTCGTTGAGCGCAAAGTATTCTTTGGGCAGGCCGTTGAGGTCAAAAACTGCTGCACCGATGATGAGGTTTGAGTACGATGGGCTGGGTTCCTGCATGGGTAGACCAACTTCCAGGTCGGAGGAACGGTTTACGGGCATATGTATAGATGTCATCAACAGTTTTGTAAGGTAGCGAGAAGCAGTTGATTTAGATGCCTGCTCAGGTGTTCAACTTGCCATCACTGAACAGACCGTCGCAACAAGCCACAGTAGGCTACGGTAGCAGTCCACTGTCTTAGTTTAGATGTACCCACCCAGGTGTACATACGCTACAGGGCAGGCTGTCCCTTATTAAAACGTTGCTTTCGGTTGAATCGAAATCTGGGGTTCAGGCGCGTTTTAGTGTGTTGGTGTGCGGCGGGAGGCGTTATTGCCCGAAATTATCTTCAGGCGGGTTGGGTGATAAGTCGTAGTGAAGCGATTCCCAGACGTTCGGGTTGTGACTAAAGAGACTAATTCTGTTTACTAAGCAGCAAGAACCGGCCCAGGCGGATCAAGATTGCTTATGTCACTCTGGAGAATACCCATAAAGCTGCCCCTCTGCGAAACGTGCTGGTAACAGTTTGCAGTTTAAACGGTTTGAGTTTGACTAACAGAGTCAAGGCATCAAACTGTCTCACGAGGCTCAGCTACAGCTCAGACGTTGTATCTGGTGCGACCTCAATTCCTTCTGTGTCGAGGATGGCCTGTTGGTCGGTAATGAGATCGCTTAATTCGTTGACCTCAACCCCAATCCGGCTACAGGCGCTTTGTAGTTCTTGTTTGAATCCGTTCAAATCTTCACCGTACCCACAGAGATGTGCAGCCGTTCCAATTCCCTGCTTGGCGTTTGCCTTTGCACAGTCGATAAGTTCCATCCCTGTCAGAGGTGTGGATGCTGCCATAGCTAAAACCGTCTCGTCAAATTACTGTAGACCAGATTATCAGCCTGTGCGGTTCAGAGCATCTTTCTAAAGGCAGCTTTCCAAAGCAGCACGTTGTCAGGCAGGATGCCAATATTTGTAAACGGAGTATGCCATCGTCACTACGCCGGTGATAATGGCTGCTTCGTTGACATGAAACTGGGGATGATGCAAGGGGTAGTTAGGCTGATCTGGATAGGCCACACCCAACCGAAACATAGTTCCTGGAGCGTGTTCTAGATAAAGGGCAAAATCTTCAGCCCCCAGCGACGGTTCTAGCAAGACTTGAATGCGATCGTTTCCCCAGGCTTCTTGAGCAGCAGCTTCTACAATTTGAGTTAAGGCCGGATCGTTTTGCACTGACGGCACGCCACGGCGATAATGCATTTCGTAACGTGCGCCAAACGATTCACAGATTCCTGCCACAATTTTTTCAATCCAGGCCGGAAGCGAAGCGCTCGTTTCGGGATGGAGCGATCGCACCGTGCCCAGCATTCTCACCTGGTCGGCAATGACGTTGGGCGCTCGTCCGCCTTGAATCTGACCGATGCTAAGCACCACCGGACGCAAGGGATTGTGGGTGCGGCTAATGGCCTGCTGTAAGGTTGTAATAACCTGAGAGGCGATCCAAATGGCATCGATCGCTTCGTGCGGTCTGGCTCCATGTCCTGACTCGCCTGTGATGATTAATTCCAGATCGTCTGCGGCGGCGGTTAAGGCTCCGTAGCGAATCCCAATTGAACCGCCCGGAATAGTTGGAAATACATGGACGCTGAAGATAGCCGACACTCCTTGCATAGCGCCATCTCGAATCATCCAGGATGCCCCTTGCGCGGTTTCTTCGGCGGGCTGAAACAGAAACCGAACATCTCCCGGCAGTGCTTCTCCTAACTGGGACAGCACCATCGCAGTTCCCAGGCCAATAGTCGTATGCACATCATGACCGCAAGCGTGCATTATTCCTGGTTTATGAGAGGCAAACTCCAACCCTGTGCGCTCGTAGATAGGGAGGGCATCCATATCCGTACGGATCGCTAGCCGTCTTGGGTCGTGCCCCTGACCTGGAAACTCGCCAATCACTCCTGTTTTGCCTACTAGTTCTTGAACATGGAGTCCACATGAGGACAGAACACCTGCTACGTAAGCGGCGGTCTGGTATTCTTGACCACTCAATTCTGGATGGCTATGAATGTGACGACGAATTTCTATCAGGCGTGGTGCCAGACTGGCGGCGATGTCCTTTATACGGCTAAGCATCAAAGAGTCAGGTGGATTCACTTTTTACCATATGATAAGCATTTGTTAAAAATTTTGTTAAAAACAACCGCTAATCAACGCTCTTTTTGCGGAGACAGAGTGGGTAAAAAGCCAAATTAGGGTCATGCCTCCATAACTTTTTGAATCTATCCAGCGGCTCTACTATCCTGAGGCCGTATCTAACGGACGTAGATCAATCTAGAAAACGTTTCTGTAGCACAGCGGACTAAACAAACTTGGTTGTTAACAAAATGGTCTAGAGAGAGTCTGGGGGTTGCCCCCCAACCCCCAGGGTAGAGACTGTTACGTCTCCTGACTGTTTGACCCTTAATTTTGGGGGAGGTTCCTAAAATCTGAAACTTTAAGGGGTAGAGGGCTGTCGCCGATTCTGCTGTGTAGTGCTGTGTATGCTAACTTTGCAGATTTTGAAGCGAATTGGGGTGACGTTGTGCGATGCTAATCAAGTTAGAAATAGAATCGGCTGATGGTGTGAGAAAGGTAATTCAACCGGATATTAACCAATCAAGCTACCGGATGCACCCGTCAGATGAACCAATCAGATGAACCAATCGGATGAAGTGCGATCGCCCTCCGTTTCTTTAAACTACGTAACGATTTATTTGCAAATCTCTTTGACCAACCATTATTCTGCTCAAGGTTGTTTCCCTTATTTTTCCTAAGCTATATCTGGACTGCGAACTAACAACATGCAACCCTCATTCCCATTCATTACTGTAGGCATCAGTGCAGTAATCGCTCTTAGTCCCATTGGTGCTGCTACTGCCCAGGTTTCATTGATACTCCCTTCGCAAACAGACAAGCTAAACAAGAACGATGCAACAGATGGCAGTTTGGCCGGGGCGATCGAATCGATGCGAAGACCTCAAGCCCACCAACCAGAACCCAGTTTTGTCTCTATTGGCGTGCTGCAAGCCCAAAACGCAGCGGTTGAAGAGTTTGAACCGGAAACCCTGGCTCAACTGGATGAACCATCTAGCTCGCCAGATGCAGCATCCCCCTCTCAGGAGGACGAATCGCCTGAGGTTGACCCCGCAGCAGATGCACAAAGAGAAGATAACTTGCCTCAGTTGGAGCCAGCTCAGCCGGAAGAGGGTTTGCCGTCTCAACCCGATGCTAACGAGCCTGACCTGACGCAGCCCTCTAATCCAACGGTTCCAGATGCTTCTACGCCGCCTGACACGGTTCCACCCCAGCCTGCCCCGTCGGTTGTTCCTGCTCCGGGGGTGAATGATGTAGAACCATCGGTGTCAACGCCAGATTATCTTGACCCCAACCCTAACCCGTTACAACGTCCAACTCAACCAGAAGAAGTTGAAATTGTTGGTACTCAACCTATCACGCTAGAACAGGCGCTAGAACTGGCTCAGCGCAACAGCACTCAATTGCGAGATGCCCAACTCCAGCTAGAACTGGCGGAAGGGCAACTACGGGAAGTTGAAGCGAGTCGATTGCCTAATGTTGCAGCCTCTAGCAACTTAAACTTTCAAGAGAATACAAACCAGTCTTCTGGAATTAACTCTGATCTGGAAGACCTGCTGGGCGGTCAGCAGAATAGCAACCAGGATGAGATCATTGCCTCATTGGGAGGGACGTTACAGATCAACTATGACCTGTTTACGTCGGGACGCAGACCGGCTCTGATTCGGGCGGCAGAAGGTCGGATACGGTTTCAACAACTGCAAGTTGAGGCGATTGCAGAACAGCTCCAGCTAGATGTAGCAACCGATTACTACGACTTGCAAGAAGCGGGTGAACAGGTTCGCATTGCCAGGGTGGCCTTGGAGGAAGCAGAGCGGAGTTTGCGTGATGCTGAAGCTCTGGAGCGGGCAGGGGTGGGTACCCGCTTTGATGTGCTAACGGCTCAAGTTGATGTAGCGAACTCTAGACAAAACCTCACTCAGTCTTTGAGCAATCAACAAATTGCTCGTCGCCAACTGGCACGACAGTTGAATCTGGCTTCTTCGGTTGATATTGCTACTGCAGACCCGGTCGCGGTGGCCGAGATTTGGGATCTCAGCCTGGAAGAGAGCATCGTCCTGGCATTGCGAAATCGAGCTGAGTTAGAGCAGCAGCTTGTCCAGCGTGATATTGGTGATGAACAGCGTCGAGCTGCTCGTGCTGAACTGGGGCCTCAGGTATCGCTCTTTGCCCAATATGACCTGCAAGGCACCTTGAATAACGACAACCAAGATTTCCGAGGCGCTTACTCCTTTGGGGCACAGGTGTCGATGAGCCTGTTTGACGGTGGGGCTGCCAGAGCGCGAGCAGATCAAGAGGAAACCAACATTGCGATCGCCGAAAATCAGTTTGATGATGCCAGCAATCAGATCCGCTTAGAGGTTGAACAATCGTTCTCGGACTTGCAGGCCAACTATCTCAACATCAACACCGCTAACATTGCGGTTGATCAGGCTGAGGAAGCTTTGCGGCTGGCGCGACTACGGTTCCAGGCAGGTGTGGGCACTCAGACTGAGGTACTCGAAGCGCAAACCGATCTGACGAACGCCCAGTTGAACCAGGTGCAGGCGATTTTGGGCTACAACCGTTCCCTGGTATCTTTAAGGCGAGCGATTAGTAATTTTCCGGGGAGTACCTTAGCAGGGGCACCGCAAGCCGGAACCGGGCTGAACCGCTCATCCAGTGGTCTCAGGTGAGGCGATAAACCGTGATTCGAGGCCGCCTTCATGCCAGTTGCTTAAACAGATGCGACAATCGTGAGTTCTGATCAAGTGCTTCCCTGTTAGCTCGGCTGGCTTCCCTTGCTTTGGCCTCTGAACGAGGGCACTCTGGACAGAAAACATTAGGGTACTGTTGGTCTCCCTTGAGGGATCGAGTCAGTTGAAATGAAAGCAACTATCGGTAACGTAACGGTAAAGGTAGACCCCATCTCCCTTTGCGATGTAAGCTCAATGCGACCTTGCAGCAGTTTGACCAGTCGAGCTACGATCGCCAACCCTAAGCCAGTCCCCTCTGCCATGAGATACTGGGTAACATTGCCACGCACATAGGGTTCAAAGATGCGCTGCTGTTCCTCTGCATCAATGCCGATGCCTTGATCGGTAATCGCAATACTCCAGTTGTGTTCTGATGTTTGCCAACATCTAAGCAAAATCTGTCCCGATTCGCTGTATCGGATGGCATTGCTGAGTAAGTTGGTTACCACCTGCTGGAAGCGCAGCGAATCAGTCATCACTTCTTTGGGGGCGCGATCGCAATCTGCTACTAACACCAACCCTTTGGTAGCGGCCTGGGGGGCTACCATTTCAACTACGCTGCTAATCATGCTCTGCACCTCCATCGGAGCGAGTTGCAACTTCATTTGTCCCGCTTCGTAGCGTGAGATTTCTAGTGCGTCATTGATCAAACGAAGCAGTTGTCGTCCGCCTTGTAAAACGCGTTCAATGTTTTCCAGGTTGGGAATGGAGTCTTTGACCCCTGAGTTCTGGCGATTTTGTCGCAAAAACAAATCCGAATAGCCAATGATGGAGGTTAGCGGCGTTTTCAGCTCGTGAGCCAGTTCCGACAGGCTCGCTTTGCTGGCGCGGACTAAGCGCGTTAACTCCTGGTTCGTGAGCTTTAACTGCCCTTGAAGCTGTTCTAGTTCGTGCAAACGCCCCTGGGTATAGCTGTTGAAGCAACGGGCGATCGCTTCATCGATTACTGTATCAATTACCCGCACTGCTCGCAGCACCTCAGCGGGAGAACCTTGCAGTAGGTCCGTTTCCAGGGTCGAGAAAATGACCGATCGCAGCAGACGATATTCTCGCGCAATTTCGGATGGTTCAAACCCCTGCTCTGCTCGAAGGATGCCGTGTTCCAGGCTGGCCTCAACCAAAATTTGCATATCCTCTTGATGGGGGTTGGATAATACCGCTGCCATTGCTTCAAGCACTCGCGGTACGCTGTCCTGTATCCCTTTGTATGTCAGCTCTTGAGTTGTTTCAATTTGGCTATCCTGGCAAACGGCCTCGACCCAGTGTTCTACAATCAGGCTGCGTTTGTGGCTCAAGAGTTGACCAAAATCTGTCATGATTTCCACTTCATCTGTATCACTGCCAATAGAATCTTTACCTTGCCTGATGACGATGGTTTAAACCACTGTATCGGCTGTAGGTATGGGTCAAACTCTTTCGCTGGTTATGATTAGTGGCTTTGGCTGCTGGCTCAGTAGCCTGATCAGGCTTATAGGATGTGAGTCAGGCCGTGGATTTCGACTACGCTCAATCCACGGCCTGACAAATTCTGTAGGGTCGTAGCCAGCATCCATACATCAAGAAGTCAATCAGAAAGTCAACGTTGCCAGGGATTTGTTCCGTTCGTCAAATCTGCTGGTTTGCGGCTACTCTCGCTGGCGCTCAAAATAAAATAGCCACGCAATTGGCGCGGCTATAGGAGCATGTCATTAGGAGTGTGACCCGAAACTTGAGCCGTATGACCGCCTCATGGTTGCTGTTGTTCAGCACTTGCGGAGAAATAATTTCATGAGAGGCGATCGGCTGAGGCTGTTCTTCCATTCAATCCTGGCGCTGATGACCTGAGGTTGATAGGGAAGAGAGCCATGAGACTACTATCCTTCGTTTGCTCCAGTGCGGGTGTGATACTTCCCCCAGAAACCAGTGATTCTTATCAGAAAAGTTGGTGACTCAAATCACCAGGCACGTCCGGTGCGGATTTCTCGCACTACAGCACCGCACAATGTTAAGCCGCGCTGACACAGCAGCTTTCCCTCAAGCGCCTTTGGCCGCGACAGTTAACCGCCCTGGAGGATGTTTGAAACGCATCAAATGTGCTGCATTTACCCCTTAAATTCCCTAACCGTGGGGGCTTCCGCACCGTTTCTGCTTCAAAGTTCCCCAAAACTGGGCGCTTAGCACCTGCGGAAAGCCAGAAAAGGGGGCGGTTTGAGTGGCAATCAGCACTTTTAAAACATCCTCTTAACACGCCACCAGCACCGGAAGCAAGTTGGACTAATCGACCCAGCCAATGTCGTCGTTCGATAGTTTTGTGTCGTATTCCGAAGGCATGTGCGGTAAGGTCGTGGGTTCAATTGGATGCCGCAACACTTTCCTCAAGGCCGATTGAGAGTCCTGCCCTGTACTGACCTGGCCGGATGTGCTTTTCGTCAGTTGAGGCAGTTTCGACGGTTCCGATTTGGGCTTCGATGCCTCTGGTTTAGACAGCGATAGAGCTGCGGGTGGAGCGCTACTGGC
This sequence comes from Oculatella sp. LEGE 06141, assembly GCF_015207605.1. GTDB lineage: Bacteria > Cyanobacteriota > Cyanobacteriia > Elainellales > Elainellaceae > Oculatella. The sequence continues at coordinate 49,249 of NZ_JADEWO010000017.1, read as the reverse complement.
AGCGGGTTGTGCGGGTTTAGCGTTGGCTTCGGACAGCTTTAGAATTAAATCTCTTGCTTTTTCTAGCTCTACTTTGAGCTGGTCGGCTTTCTTAAGTTCTGCTTGTAATTTTTGGTGGAGCGCTTTTTCTGTTTCCAACGCTTCCTGTAACTCACTTAGCTTGTGATGTAATTCATCCCTCTCTTTCTGTGCCGCTCTAATTTCAGCTTGCAGATCAGTTACGATCGCTTCTAATTCGGCTTTTGTGGGACTCTTGCTGCGAGAGGACGTTGAGCGGGATGCAGTGGATTCCTCGCTGGATGCCTGATCGTCGCGATCGCTATCATCAGAATCATCAGATTCAGATGCCGGAGTGTGTTCTGCATCTGGTTCAGGTTGAGCTGCTTCAGCTTCTGGTACCTTTTGCGCTTCTTCTCGCACTAAATCTGACAAGCGTTTTCTAGCCATTACTTTCTCCAATCGCGTTTTACTTCCTCTGCAACTCGGCGGTAGTCTGCCTTCGCTTCCTGGGCATTTTTGCCGCGCCATTGCAAGATTGACTTTCCATCTAATGCCGCTCGTTCGTGGGCTTTATAAGCTCGAATGAAAGCATTGCAAGCTGGAATTCCCATTTCTAGCAGGGTGTTTTGCGCTTCTAGTGCTTCCCCAACACTGCGAGGATCGACACGGGTCAATAAAACCCGATGCTCGACTCCTGTTGGTAAAACCGCCTGTTTGACGGTTTCAATTAACGCCGTTAGATCCATTGGCGCAGGCGGTGTGGGTAATACTAAATAATCTGCGGCAGGAACGACTACTGCCAGGGCTTCAGACCCCAAAGCAGGAGGAGTATCCACTACCATCAGTGTATAATCTTTGACCGTTCGTAATTTACTCAATAAGGCAGGGTTTGTTTCCTGGACAACATCGAATCCTACCCCTTTCTGGCTGCGCTCTACCCACCAGGTAGCCGATGCTTGTGGGTCGGCATCGACTAGCAAAACGCGATCGCTTTCGGAAAACGCGGCGGCAAGGTTAATTGCCGTTGTCGTTTTGCCTACGCCACCCTTGCCATTGAGAACCACCAATATTTTGGCTGGAGACGGCGATCGCTTCACAACTAACTCCTTCGTTAAACTTGGGGATTGGCTCATGTAGCCCAAGACAACCTAAACCCAAGCTACAGAACACGCTGCAATCTTACTTTAAGCTGCAACCTTACTTTAAGAGGATGTTTGAAAAGTAGCAAATGGGCTGCATTCATCTGCTGATATGCCCAAAGGACTCAGCACTGACGACAAGCAACCAAAGGAACGGTTCAAGTGCCAACCAGCCGGTTTCAAACATCCTCTCCGGTGGTGCCATCTTCATGGTGCGATGGGATGAAATGGTTAACGTGAGCGGGCAAGCGGAATCGCCCGGTTGTGGCAACACCATCTGTACTCTTAAACTTAGCACCTGGATGGTATTCCCGATCAACGTCTCCTGCTTGGCAGGGGGCTTGATTTGGGTTCATGATTGGCAACAGTGTCTGTGGATATTGTTTGGCAAACGGCTGCCCAGGCAAAACGCAGCATAACTAGCGAGAATGGAGGGAAGGTTGATATCCAGTGAGGGTTCTTTATATTGGCTGGAATTAGGGTGCAAAAAGCGCTAGAAAAATTGGGCAAACGGTCGGGGTTACCAGAACACTCATCTGCTAAAGGGCGATCGCGCGAACCCCATCCTCTTAAGCGGCTGCTAACCTATGGCAGAGCGTATCGAGTGCAATTTTGGCAAGCCTCGATTTGTTCAGTGCTGAACAAGCTGTTTGATTTAGCGCCGCCCGCCCTGATTGGAATTGCCGTAGATGTCATTGTGCAGCAGCAAGACTCGTGGATTGCCCAATGGGGTATTCGCGATGTCTGGATGCAGTTCTTGATTTTGTCTCTGCTAACCCTGGTGATTTGGGCGTTAGAGTCAATCTTTGAATATGCCTATGGGTTGCTGTGGCGCAATCTGGCGCAATCGATCCAGCACAATTTACGCCTGGATGCTTATAACCATCTGCAAGAGCTAGAACTGGATTATTTTGAAGCTCGCAGTACGGGTGGGTTGATGTCGGTGTTGAACGATGACATCAACCAGCTTGAACGTTTCCTCGACTTTGGTGCTAACGACATCCTGCAAGTGGTGACAACGGTGATCATCATTGGTGGCGTGTTTTTTGTGCTAGCACCCGGTATTGCCTGGATGTCTATGTTGCCCATGCCGTTTATTTTGTGGGGTTCGATCGCCTTTCAGCGGCGGCTCACGCCACGCTATGCCGATGTGCGAGAGAAGGTGAGCTTGCTCAATAGTCGGCTTGCTAATAACCTTGGCGGCATCACGACGATTAAAAGCTTCACCACAGAACGCTACGAATCACAGCGAATTGCGCTCGAAAGCGAAGCCTATCGCCAAAGCAACCGACGGGCGATCGCACTGAGTGCAGCTTTTGTGCCAATGATCCGCATTATCATTTTGGGTGGATTTACAGCAACGCTATTTTATGGTGGGCTGGCGGCGGCAGCGGGGCGGTTGCCCGTAGGGACGTACAGCGTCCTGGTCTTTTTGACTCAACGTCTGCTGTGGCCGCTGACCCGGTTGGGAGAAACCCTGGATCAATATCAACGGGCAATGGCTTCCACGGCACGGGTCATGAACCTGCTGGATACGCCGATTGCAATTCGTCCGGGACATATCTCGTTGCCGTTGGGGTCGGTACGGGGTGAGATTGCGCTGGAAGATGTAACGTTTGCCTACAGCCAACGTCATCCGGTGATTGAACAGCTCTCGCTTCAGATCCCGGCTGGACGAACGATCGCCATTGTGGGTTCTACCGGGTCTGGCAAAAGCACCCTCGTCAAATTATTGTTGCGGCTGTACGAGATTCAGTCGGGGCGCATCACTCTAGATGGCATCAATATTCAGGATATCCAGCTCCAGGATTTGCGGCGGGCGATTGGGTTGGTTAGCCAGGATGTGTTTCTATTTCACGGTACTGTGCGAGAAAACATCACTTACGGCAGTCCAGACGTAACAGAGGATGAGGTGATGGCCGCCGCGCACATTGCAGAAGCGCACGACTTTATTTTGCGGTTACCCCAGGGCTATGAAACGGTGGTGGGAGAACGGGGGCAAAAACTATCGGGTGGTCAACGGCAGCGCTTAGCGATCGCCCGCGCGGTTCTCAAAAATCCGCCCATTTTAATTCTGGATGAAGCGACTTCAGCCGTGGATAACGAAACGGAAGCTGCTATTCAGCGATCGCTAGAACGAATTACCCGCAACCGTACTACAATTGCGATCGCTCATCGGCTCTCAACGATTCGCAACGCAGACTGTATCTATGTCATGGAACAGGGACAATTGGTCGAACGTGGTACTCATGAACAGTTGCTGGAGCAGCGGAACGTTTACGCCAATCTCTGGCATGTGCAACTGGGATTGAAGCAATAAGGTTATTTATCAGCGATTGACGTGCTGAATAATACTGGCAGGTAGGCCAACCGGAAATACCTCCACAGAATGAATTTTAGCCAGTGCGGTAAACGTTTATCCCCAAAGGCTGAAGCTGTTGCTTAAATCCAGGTTGTACAACAAGGTATCGAATTAATACTGTAGAGGATATGTCGTTATGGATAACAGCGACATGAAAAACACGAATATTGAAGTTTGTCCTGCTTGCGGTGTCAAGATTGAAGCAGGAGAGCGGGTCTTGTTTTCGGCTGGGCCAGTGGGTACCCGCGCCCGACTGTGGGCGAGGGTCTGTCAGTATGCCAAAAAGCCGGGCTGCATTAACCTGAATACAGATGCCATCGGGCCAATTGCCGCCAGCGATTATTACGGTGACATTGAGCTTCCGGTGGAAGTGGCACAACCGGTAGAACCCCTGGCGGCAGTAGTGGCAGGCATTCAGCGATCGCTAGACGGCTAGCTGTAGACTCGTTTGTATTGATACAATTCCAGGCTGTCCTGCGCTTACCTTTGTCATGTAAAACCACCTTAGAGGGTTGCAGGATACGGTTTTGGATCACTGATTGATCATGCTGTTGACCCGACTCATATCAACATTAGGGGCAAAGATACGGCGGTACTTTGCCTCTGAAATGGTGTAAATCCCATAGGCAAAGAGGCCAACGGCAACCACACCCAGCACAATAGGTCCGTAAGGTTGCTCGGCTAATGTGGCTAGTGCGCCACCCAGGCCAACGGCCTCACTGGCATCCGATCGTCGTGCTGCTTGAATCAGGAAAAGACCAATGATTGTGAAAACGATGCCTCTGGCGATATGCCCGATGCGGCCAATGCGAGTGACCCAGGTTTGCTCGGTGCTGTTCATTTCCCGCCATTTCAAATCTTTGCGAAATTCCGCTTTGTAAGCTCTATAGAAATAGTAAAATCCCAGTCCAATCACCAGTGCGCCTCCCAGCCCAACCAGCCATTGACCGAAGGGTTGCTCCAGTATGCGGGCTGTCCAATCTTGAGTAGATGCCTCACTGTCGCTGCCAGTGCTGTTAGCTCCGCCTGAGAGCTTAATGGCACCCAAGGCAATACCGAAATAAATAAAAGCATTAAGGCCATATCCGGCGCGTTTGCCTAAGCCTTTTGCATCGCTTCCGCTATTTCCTGGATCGAGTATTGCTTCTATCAATCGCCATAACGCATAGCTCACCAGTCCAACGCCAACTAATGCCAGTAAAGCTCTGCCAAATGGCTGCGTTACGATCGCTTCCAATGCCCCCTGCGGATCGGTGGTATCTCCTCCTGAACCAATCGCTGCCTGGGTGGCTAAAAGACCAACAACAGCATAAACAAACCCTTTTGCAGCGAAACCAAAACGGGCAAACCGTTCAATCCAGTCTGAAGAATCCTGTGGCATGGGTTTAAGTAATTTTAAGTAAGACAATGTCAACGTTTTAACAGGCTCACTTCACACATGCTTCTACCCGTGGACAGGATCTTCTGTCTATGGAAAGGTATTTTCTTTACCTTCTCATCTCGGTCTTCAGTGCAGGAGATGGTGCGGTAAAACGGCTGACGCTACACGTTATTGGTTTGAACCAGTCTGCGAATGGGGAGCAAAAACAGTAAGGCTTGTTTTAGCGATCGCCCGCCTTGCTCTTGCACAAAGATCAACGGCAGCAAAGATGCTAGCCGTACCATGCTGGAGAGGGCAAATAGCCCCGGTAGACCACCATAGTTGGCGAACTGAGCCACAAAGCCTCCCAGCGTTGTTCCCAATGCCCCCATCACACCCGCAACCGCAGCGGCGATCGCAAAATAGGCGGCGTGATGCTTAACGGGCGCAACGCCCATCTGGATATTGTTGCTGCACAGGTCAATTGCCGCCCACGTTCCGCCCGATACCAGGTGCAACAGGGGAAACCATACCCACAACGAGCGCGCGTTGGCTCCTGTGCCAAGCCACAACAGTGGGGTAATGGCGACCAAAATGCCAATTAAGATCAGCAGCGGACGATTGCCGGTGCGATCGGCAACCTTGCCCCAGAGGATCAGCATGAGCAGGTGGGCACCCGCATGAATGCTGCTATACAGCGTTACGCATCTGACATCCAAGCCGAGGGTGTCGAGCATGTAGAGGTTAAAGAAGGGGGCACTGAGGTTGACGGCAAAGAACCACAGGCCAAAGTAAAGCAGAAATGTCAGAAAGTTAGCATCTTGCCATAGGACTGGTGCTGAATCAGGGGATTGGGTTGAGATGGAGCGATCGCGTTCGGCAGGCACTTGATTGAGATAGAGCGATCGCACCGCAGCGGCACCACTGGCTGATTTGGCATGGGTTATTTGAAACCGTTTTGCCGGAGCAAACTGCTGCACCTGTGGGTTCACATCGACCATAAAGTGCTGAAATCCTAAGCTCAGCAACCCCGCTACAATGCCAATCAACAACACAACACCGTACCCTTGCAGTGTTCCACCGGGCCACATAGAAACAAGCAGCCCTGCCAGTGGAACGCAGACTAAGTTGGTAAAACTCGCGGCGCTATTGCGAACGCCAAAGTACCGTCCTCGTAGCCGTTGGGGAACCAATATGGCCATCCAACTCAGCCAGGAAGCGCTGCCTAACGCACCCAGGATATGACTGGCTAAAACGATGAGCAAGGTGCAAATCACAAGCTGATGCGGATCGATCGAGTGCCAACTGGCGATCGCCACGCCAGCGACCAACGCCAGCCAAATCAGGCGAGACAGTCCAAAAATCCACAGGCAATAGTGGTGACGGCTGGTGGTGCGGTCGGCCAAGTAGGCTCCTAACGGTTGCAGGAGATTAACCAGCATTGGAATAGACGACAACATGCCAATTTCAACAGCACTGGCCTCTAACTCCACCAAAAAGTTGCTTAACAACACGCCGCCAGCAATATTGGAGAAAATAGTAGCAAAGACACCGTCTAGCGTAGAAGCTTTAAGGCTGATGCGAATTGCATCCCTCGACACCTGATTGGAGGGATGCTCCAGGGCAACAGTTGTATCGTCTGTATCGTCAGCGTTCGTTAGTGGAGGAATGTCTTCAGCAAGAGGAGCAGTGGGTTCAAGCTCAACAAGATTCATCGCTGCTTTACTATGGGTGAAAAATTCCGCTGTTCGTCCAGCTAGGGTCAAGCGAGGCTGGCTAGATTGAGGTGTGCTGGTTATTCCTCACCAAGAAGGACAAAGATTTTCGTCATTCTAACTTGCATTTCTCAATAAAAATTAGGAATTGCTCGTATTTCTCCTAAGGGCTTGTAACCGAACGTGTAATGGAATAAGTCAGATAAGCATACTGTCGAGCGAGCAATGCCCACCCACCCCGGAATAAGGATATGAACACTAAAGTGCTTGGATTCATTGCCTTAGTACTGGCGATCGCTATTCTGTTGGTTAGCGGTCACGGTCTGTTGTCGCCCCGGTCAGAGGGAGCCACTCCAGTTGTGGTGACGCTAAGCGGTTGGGGGTCGAGTCCGGCAGAGCAAGCCGCGTTTGCACAAATTTTGCGAGAGTTTGAGGCCGAGCATCCGGACATTCGCGTTAAGTATGAAGTGATTGCGGAACAGTACATGGACGTGCTTAAAACCCGCATGATAGGCGATGCGGCACCGGATGTATTTTTCCTGGATGCGCTCGAAACGCCATTCATTGCCAGTAAAGGGGTATTGGAGCCATTAGACGGGTACATCACACCAGAGTTTGATCTGGCCGACTTTGAGGAATCATTACTGGAGCCGTTTCGGTACGAGGGGCAACTGTATGGCTTGCCCAAAGATTATTCAACTCTGGCATTGTTCTACAACAAACAGGCGTTTGCTGAGGTAGGCTTATCTGCCCCTCCTCAAACCTGGGATGAGCTGCTGGCTGATTCAAAGGTGTTAACGCTCGATCGCAACCAGGATGGCAGAACCGATCAATACGGTTTTGGTGATATCCCAGAGCTGGCTCGGCAGGCTTATAAAATTCGAGCCTTCGGAGGCCAGGTTGTTGATGAGCATGGCTATGCTGCATTTGCCTCTGATGCTGGAATCCAGGGGTTAGAACTGGTTGTGCAGCAGTATCGCCAGGATCGCACGTCTGCACAGCGATCGGATGTGGGAACCAGTTCTGGGAGCGAAATGTTTGGTCAGGGAAAGGTGGCAATGGTGCTAGAAGGAGCATGGGCTATCCCCTACTTGCATGAAACGTTTCCCAACCTGGAGTATGGAGTGGCTCCGGTTCCCCGTCTTAACGGTATGCCTGGCACCATGGTATTTACGGTGGCCTATGCCATCAGCCAGCAAGCGCAACATAAAGCAGAAGCGTGGACTTTGCTGTCCTATCTTACGGGTAAAACCGGAATGCAAAAATGGACGAGTGCCGGGGCAGCACTGCCAACGCGCAAGTCTGTTGCGGCAGAGATGGGATATGAAAACGATGCACTGCGATCGCCCTTTGTAGCCGGGGTTGACACAGCCACTCCCTGGCAAGTTGGCAGCTACCCGGCCATTATCATGGGCAATTTTGACAACCAGTTTGTGAGCGCCATGATAGGCGAACAGCCGCTAGAGCAAGCCATAAAGCGGGCACAAGCAACTGCTAATCAACAAATCCGGGAATCCCAATAAATACTGGCTAGGGCTGCACGTTTGCCGCTCACCGTAGGGTGCGATGACTCGAAACGGGCTGTTTGTGCGAGGGTGGGTATTCCTGGAGGAGCGATCGCATCCGCTGCATCAATTCATCAAAATCGAGTGGCTTGCGAACAAAAGCGTTAGCACCAAGGCTTAGACCTAGGGTGGCGTTGGTGGCATCATGAGCCGTAATGAGCAGAATAGGAACAGAAGCTAAACGGCTGTCTTGACGGATTCGGCGGGTAACTTCGTAGCCATCGATTCCGGGCATCATGACATCAAGCAAAACTAGATCTGGAGGGGTGGCGTTTATAGTGGCAAGGGCGACCTCACCACTTTCTGCGGTTTGAACCCGATATCCTTCAGATTCCAGCAAGGTTTGGAGCAGAAATAAGTTATCAACTAGATCGTCAACCACCAAGATGTAATGCATCTGGGCATTTGGCATATAAAAGCGCTAATTTCAAAGGTTAATTTTTTGTAATCTTTTGAAACCATCGTCTCCATTTCGTTACAAAATGGCATCTGTCTCAAGACAGACGCTTAACTTTTATAACTGAAGCTGTTCTATAGAGTGCCGAGTATCACTCACCTTGTCTTGGCTTCTCGCAGCGCTTAAACCTTTAGCCCGGTAGCTCCTGGAGCATGTGAGCGGTAGTAGCTAATACGGCTGCAAATTTGGATAGTCATGTTCCGGTTGTTGTCAGAATGGACGATCGCGGCACACTACGTGAAAGGTAGCATAACAACATTGATGCCTTAGATCGCTACAGCGGGCTGGTTTGGAGCCGAGGATACGTTCATGGTTGGAACAAGACGACAGCCGAGTGCAAAACACAGCGTCGGAGAAGACATTGCGGGGTACGCCTTCATGCTGCCAACGCTGTTGGTTCTGGGGATGTTTGTGGTATTGCCCATTCTGTATGCCGTTTTTCTATCTTTTCAAAACGTAGAATTGTTGGGCGACATTCAATACGAGTTTGTTGGGTTTCGTAATTTCTTTCGCTTAGTCGGTGACGATCGCGTTTGGATTGCACTCAGAAATACAGCGGAATACGTTGCAGTTGTTGTTCCAGTTCAGACCCTTCTGGCGTTGGTGTTAGCGGTTCTGCTCAATTCCAGCATTCGTGGCAAGCATTGGTTTCGCATTCTGTTCTTCTTGCCCACGGTGACATCTTCTGCGGTTCTAACGCTAATTTTTATGTGGATTTACAACACCAATGGCTTATTGAACTACCTGCTTGCCCTGTTTAGTTTGCCGACTTACAACTGGTTGGGCGATCCGGCAGTTGCTTTGAAGGGCATTATGATCATGAACATATGGGCAACGGCTCCGTTCTATATGGTGATTTATTTGGCGGCGTTGCAAGATATTCCTCAATCAGTTTATGAAGCGGCTGATTTAGATGGTGCAAATGCCTGGCAACAATTTATCTATATCACTGTTCCGTTGCTCAAACCCGTCACCTTTTTTGTGGTTGCGATGGGTATCATTGGCACCTTCCAACTGTTTGATCAGTCCTATATCTTTTCAAACGGTACGGGGGGACCCAACAACGCAACCTTGACGATTGTCTTATTAATTTATCAGTACGTCTTCCGGAATTTGCAGATGGGCTATGCGGCAGCGATCGCCTTCTTTTTAGCTGGAATTATTGTTAGTTTGACACTGATTCAACGCTATTGGCTGGGTCAGGAAACGCCAGACTAAATTGAACGGGCTACCCTAAAATAGGAGTAGCTAACTGCTGCTGTTCATTGACATCAATCGTACGATTGGAAGAAAGGAGGCATGTTTGATTGACAAGCGATCGCCCCAGCTATCTATATATCAATATGGGGTTCAAATTCTGCTCTACGGACTGCTAATTCTGTATGCAGTTGTTACCCTGATCCCGTTTTTGTGGGCGCTTTCGGCCTCGTTTAAACCACTTTCCGAAATTGTTGACGGTGGTTTAAGCTTTATGCCAAAACAATTTACACTTGAGAACTATGGGCAAATTTTTCAGCAACCGTTATTTTTGCGCTGGCTGTTAAACAGCGTTGTGATTGCCATTAGCGTTACCTGCTTTAATCTGCTGTTTAATTCAATGGCGGGTTATGCATTGGCGCGGCTTCGGTTTAGGGGCGATCGCCTCTGGTTCTTTTTGATTCTGGCAGTTTTAGCCGTCCCGGCTCAGGTGACGCTGATTCCTACCTTTCTCATTCTAAAAGCGCTGGGTTGGCTCAATTCTTACCAGGGAATGATCGTACCTGGTATGGTCAACGCCGTATTTATCTTCATGATGCGGCAGTTTTTTATTAATTTCCCCAAAGAATTGGAAGAAGCCGCTCAACTGGATGGACTCAATCGCTTTGGCACTTTTTGGCATATTGTGCTGCCGCTTGCTAAACCTGCATTAGCCGCACAAGCTGTTTTTGTTTTTATGGGAAGCTGGAATAATTTCCTATTGCCTGTTGTCATTTTATTTGACCCTGAAATGTTTACGTTGCCCTTAGGGCTAAACACATTTAAGGGGCAGTACATTAGCTACTGGAATTACATCATGGCAGCTTCAATGGTCTTCACACTGCCAGCGATTTGTATTTACGCCTTTTTCAATCGCTACTTTATTCAAAGTGTGACGTTTACAGGTGGAAAAGGTTAACTTTTATTGCATTGCTCCCTGGTTTGCAACGTAACTTTTACACAATTATTCAGCTTTTTATTCCAAAAATCCATTAGATTTAAATTAGAAGTAGACCACTTAACTGCTTCAAGCCCCTCTCACGTTTGGCAAAAAATTACAGGTTGAAATGGCCTAATTTCTCCTCTCTTTAGGAGTGGTGGTTATGGAACCTAAAAAAATTGTAGTTGCCATCGATCGATCGCCCCAAGCGCCGCTCGTTTTTGAACAAGCGGTGCAACAGGCTCAATGTAGCGAATCTCGATTGCTGCTGCTGCACAGCGTTCGGGATGAATCTCTACAAACCGGCCCTTTTTTGGGAGTTGGCACAATTGGCGACGTGGCAACCTATGGGGCATTGCAGCGATCGCACCAAGACCACTTACATCAGCAATTGGTTAAAGCAGAAGCGTGGTTGCAATCCTATTGCCAGCAAGCCCACGACCACGGTATTTTGGCTGAGTGTAGCTGTAAAGCCGGAGAGCCTGCTTCCTGGATTTGTGACGTTGCCCACGATTGGGGCGCTAACTTAATTGTGCTGGGTCGTCGAGGGCACAAGGGTCTAACCGAGATTGTATTGGGCAGTGTGAGCAACTATGTCATTCACCATGCGCCCTGTTCAGTGTTAGTGGTTCAAGGAACATCTTCCCCCCATACGTAAGGTCTGCTCGTTAGCGATTAGGGCTATTGATCATGAATATTGAGCAATTGAAACGGCATTATCAGTTTGGAGAGAGAAACTTTCGTCGGGAGAACCTGAGCAAAGCAAATTTGCATCAAACTAACCTGAGCCGAATCAATTTGATCAAAGTTAATTTACAGCAGGCTAATTTGTCTCAAGCGAATTTGACAGAAGCGAATCTGTATTGCAGCAACCTGAGCAAAGCCGACCTGCGCGGCGCATTCTTGAATAAAGCAATATTACACGGTGCCGATTTGCAACATGCCGATTTGCGTCGGGCTAGTCTGATCCAGGCTGACCTGTGGGATGCCAATCTGAACAATACCAACCTCAGCCACACGTATTTGTGCGGTGCCAACTTGCGCGGTGCCAACTTGCAGAACGCCAAATTGTGTTGGGCGAATCTACGGCAAGCTAATCTACAGGATGTTCAGATAGACGGGGCTGATTTATCAGGAGCTAAATTCTGCAACACTGTTATGCCCGACGGCAGTATCCGCAACGACGATTGCTAGGCGATCGCAGTTGGTGTCCTTTTTCTGTGTCTTTAACGAACTGACGAGAGGCTATCACGTGATAGAGGGAGTTATGGCTTCTCGTCAGCGATAGAAAAAATGGCGTGAAGCGGTGGGTTCACCCTCTAGCGGATCATGCTCTGGTCGTTAAGAGAGCCTGGACTCCCGTAATTTCCGATAGTTATATCAATGGCGAGGGCATACTGAAGTCGGTCTTCCCCTTTCCTATATCAACCATGAGTCCTGAGATTAAAGTGCTTCAGCCAACAGGAATTTTGGATAGCATGGGCGGCAGTCAGTTGCGCCAGGATGTCAACGATGCAGTCGATCAAGGAGCGCTCATCATTTTGATCGATTGCAAAGCGATCGCGTTTATGGACAGTTCTGGTTTAGGTACATTAGTCATTGCACTTAAGAAAATCCGAGAGATAAACGGTCGATTTGCGCTTTGTTCTATCAATGACCAGGTGAAGATGCTGCTCAATCTTACCAATATGGACAGTATTTTTGAGATATATACCAGTCAGGATGAGTTCCGGCAAGCGGTCTTGATGCCGCAGTGAGTCCCCCCATTAGCGGATGTTCACTTGCATCAATGAACAATCATCATCAAACGTGCAGCTATTCGTTAAGCGCTGTACTGTTGCTAGAATATTGGCGATCGCATGACCCTGACGATAGTTTTCAGTGAGCAAATCAATGAAGCCGTTTAGAGTCCAGAAGTTGCCATCGGGCTGCTTGACCTCATAAATGCCATCACTAAAAATGTAGAGCGTACTCTGTGCTTCTATGATGCACTGCTGGTCGGTAAAGCGGCTGTCTGCCATGATGCCGATCGGTAAACCGCCTGTTTTTAATTGATGCGTGTAAACCTGATGACCTGCCCCAGATACCAGAATGGCCGGAGGGTGGCCTGCACTGGCGTAAACTAATTGCCGTTTCTTTTGATTGTAAACACCATACCAAATGGTGAAGTAACGAGCATGTTGGCTGCTCATTTGAAAAATATCATTCAGTCCTTGAAGTACATTGCTCGGTTGATAGAAGCTGATACCGTTGAGAGACTGCGATCGCAACAGATTTTGAACGGAAACGGACGGCAGTGCTGATCCTAATCCATGCCCAGACATATCTAAGACATAAATGGCGAGGTAATCAGGATCGAGCCAGAAATAGTCGAAGCAATCGCCTCCTAACTGCCTGGATGGTAAAAATTGGGTTTCAATGGTGACGGAATCATATCGAGAGAACGAGGGGGGCAGCAATGTCTTAACATAATCTGCGGCCTCAGCGAGTTCTGTATCCAACATTTGCTTTTGAGTCTGCAAATCTTGAGCCAGTTTTTGCAAATCTTGAGCCGATTGGTATAGCCTTAACCCAGCTCTAACTCTTGCTTTTAATTCATTGGTTTCAATTGGTTTGGGCAGAAAGTCATCTGCTCCAGTGTCGAGTCCCTGCACCCGATCTTCAATGGAGGAACGACTGGTTAACAGAATAAAGAAAGTGCTGGACAGGGCTGGAATGGCCTTGACCTGTTGGCATACTTCTAACCCACTCATGCCAGACATGAGCCAATCGCAGATAATTAAAGCTGGCTTGAGCTTTTGCGCCTGTGCAATCCCTTCTTCGCCGCTGCGAGCTGCAATGACTTGATATCCTTGTTCTTCCAGGGTTCTTTTTAACACCATCTGGATAATCGGATCGTCATCAATCACTAAAATTTGAATCATAACGAACTCATATAGTTGAAGGTATGGCGAGGCTAAACGCGGTACTTCTGTTTAGGAGGATGGGTGAATGGAGCAACTGCCAGTCACTTAATAGACATCAAACAACCTGTTCAGTCGGTTCGCACCGGCCATTCTCGACTCTTTTTGCTGGCGGCCTTTAGGTGGGGTTCAGTTGCAGGTGAATTTCGTCAAATAGTTAGGGAAGAATTAGGTTGGTGATGTAGAACTGCTTCATCACAGTATTTTTGCCGTCATCCAGGTCAGCTTTCAGTATTCCCTCAGCGTTCGGGTAGGATACCAGTGCTCTACGCAAAACAGCTCCAAGTTACAACCGATCTGGCCGAGTTAAGCCATGTTTTAGGCTGGTTTGACCAACTTGAGCATGATACGATTCCAGCGGTTATCTGGATGCAATGTCAAACTGCCCTGGCCGAAGCGTTTACCAATGCCGTTCGTCATGCCCACAAGGGGCGATCGCCTGATACCCCAATTGACATTGAAGTGATTGTGTTTAATCGGCAGTTGGAACTTCGAGTTTGGGATTATGGAGCCGTTTTTGATCTAGAACAGAAATTAGCTGATATGCCATATGTTGCCGCGAGTGAACCGGGCGGTCGTGGGCTAATGCTGATTGCCCACCTTTCTGATCACGTTAGCTATCTACGCAGTGCCGATAACCGCAACTGTCTGATATTGACCAAGTCTTATTTGCCTGTGGTTTAGTGTCTAGCAAAAGCTGAATTTGAGTTAAATCTTGCTTCATCAGCTCAAATAATCCCTCAACAGTTGTGAGTCGCTGCTGCTGGGCGGCGGCTTCTAGCTGAACTGAAATTTTCTCTAGTTGTCTGGCTCCAGCACTGGCACTCGTTCCTTTGATGTAATGAGCCTCTTGCTCCATCCCGCCGAAGTTTTGTGCGGCAATGTTGTCGGATAGCGTTTGCAGGTGAAACGGCAGCGTTTCAACCAGGGCTTGCAGTAATTCAAATTCAAAAGCAGGGTCGCCACCAGAAATTTGACGCAGGTAGTTCCAGTCAATGGAACTATTGGCCTTACCTGCATCACTTTTCAAACCGGAGTGCAGTGTGGTTGAGTGAACAGCCACTAATGGATTGGAAGTCAAAATAACCTGCTCCCAATAGGACAGTTTGCTGGCCAGGTCTGCTTTGTTGATGGGTTTACTGATGTAATCGTCCATGCCCACGTCAAGGCAGCGTTTTCGGTCTTCTTTCAGGGCATTGGCTGTCATTGCAATGATGATAATATGCTGATTTTCTTCTAGCTTGCGGATGGCTTTAGTCGTATCATATCCATCCAGGATGGGCATCTGACAGTCCATCAAAATCAGGTCATATTTGTACTGGGACAAGCGATCGAGTACCTCCTGTCCGGTTGCAGCTACATCAACCGTGTAGTTTAAGCGCTGGAGTTGATTGATTGCCACTTTTTGATTGACCAAACTATCTTCAGCCAGCAGGATCTTAATTGTTTTAGGTTCCAAATACTGGGGTGGATTTTGTATTGGGTTGCTGTTCAACGAATTTTGTTGCACTAAGCTGTTGGGGGGCTTCAGGTGCAGCACTTCCGTGAGGCAGTTGATGAGTCGAGACTTTCTAATTGGCTTGGTTAAACATCTGGCCTGGGTTGTTTCTATGAATTGCTTGTTTTTTCCGAGATGATTGAGGGTCGTCATCAGCACCAACTTAGCGCTGGATGAGGCTAAGTTGGCCTCGAGCGAGCGGCTTGATCCGTTCGTTTGGGTCTCTAACAGTTGAGCATCTAACATCACAATGTCGTAGGGGTTCCCTTGGGCGATCGCCCTGGAGACCGCATCTAAAGCGATCGTGGCGTTGTCCGCTTCATCCACGAACATGCCAGACCCGGCGGTTTGTTGCTGAACTGCCTGCCGATTCAGTTGATTGGCATCCACCAGTAGCAGCTTCAACCCTGTGAACTGATGCCTCTCTGGTTGGGATGGTTGCGGTGGTTCTAGCTGCTTTTCAAATGGAATGGTGAACCAAAATTGAGCGCCCTGTCCTGCTTGGCTGTGTAAGCCAATTCTGCCACCCATTAAATCGACAAGCTGTTTGCAGATGGCTAACCCTAATCCGGTGCCGCCATATCTGCGAGTGGTAGATGCATCCACCTGAGAAAACGGTTGGAACAGCTTTGGATGGTCTGCGGCTGGAATGCCAACCCCGGTATCATCAACGGAAAACAGAATGGAAGCGTGAGATGTCGTTTCAGCCTGAAGCGACATCCGGATTACCACTTCCCCAAATTCGGTAAATTTGATGGCATTGCTGACTAAGTTCGTCAAAATTTGCCGCAATCGTCCAAGGTCTCCACGAACCTGAGTTGGAACCTTCGGGTCGATCAACGTCACAATTTCTAACCCTTTGAGGTGGGCGGCGGCGGCTAATAAATCGACTACGTCCTCAGCACAGTTGGACACATCAAAGTTGAGCGTTTCTGGCTCCATTTCGTGGGCTTCTAGTTTAGAGAAATCCAAAATGCTGTTGATCAGAGCCAATAAGTGATCGCCACTGGTGCGAATGGTTTCTACAAAATCGTGCTGTTCTGCATTTAGTTGGGTTTCGGCTAGCAGCCCTGTCATGCCCAGCACTGCGTTCATGGGGGTACGAATTTCATGGCTCATCATTGCCAGAAATGTGCTTTTTGCTGCCGTGGCCTGTTCTGCTGTTTGCCGCGCTGCCTCTAACGCCATATTCTGTTGAGCCTGGGCGATCGCAATGCTAACCTGGTTGGCGAGCTGGGCAAGAAAATCGATTTCAAACGGTTGCCATTGCCGTGGTTCGGAACATTGATGCGCGATGAGCAATCCCCAGAGGCGATCGCTTTCCAATAAGGGAACGACAAGATTAGCCCTCACCTGATAGCGAACCAGCAGATTTTGGTAGCAAGGCGTTAAGTTGGCTTGAGCAATGTCATTCATTGCCCGCACGGTTCCATCGCAGTAACTTTGCCATGCTCCCTGCTGAAAGCAGGTGTCGTGTATAGGAATGCCCAGTAAGGATGAGTAGCCTGAATTCACGGATTCGGCTACCACCGTTCCGTCCCAGTCGGGAGCGAAGCGATAGACTAAAACGCGATCGGTTTGCAGGAATTCGCGTACCTCGGCGACAGTCGTGCTGAGGATACTTTGTAAATCGAGCGATTGGCGAATTCGAAGGGCAATGGTGGATAAGAGCTGCGATCGCTGATTTTGTCGCTGAATTTCTTCTTCCGCCCGTTTGCGATCGGTAATATCAGCCAGGGTACTTTCGTAATAGAGAGGCGTACCATCGGCTGCCTTAACCAGGCGAGAACTTTCTGAAATCCAGATGGCAGTACCGTCCTGGCGATGTACCTGGCTCTCAAATCCAGAGATCGTTCCCTGTTGCTGCATTCGATGGGCAAATTCATGCCAGTTCAACGGATTGACATACAGCTGGTTTGGGATGTCTGTCAGGTTGGCAATTAAGTCGGCAGGAGAGTCATAGCCGTATATCCTCGCCAGAGCCTGGTTTGCACTAAGATATCGACCATCGAGCGTGGTTTGAGAAATGCCTTCAATGGCGTTTTCAACAATGCTGCGGTAGTTCTCTTCGACCTGCTGTAAGGCGATCTCGGCTTGTCGGCGCTCCGTAATATCGATGCCTGTGCCAATGATGTACCTGACCACACCATCATGGTCAACAATGGCGGTGTTTGACCAGTCGATCAGCCTGACGTGTTTTGATTTTGTCAGCCAACGTCTTTCGTAGCGACAGGGAAAGTGTCCTGCCAGCATGTCTGCAAATCGTTGTTTAACCGCCCCTACTTCTTCTGTTCTGTAAAACAAATCCCAGAAAGGCTTATGCCTCACTTCGGCAAAGTTATAGCCTGTGGTTTTCTCGCAATCTTGATTAAAGCGAACAATTTGACCCTGAGGATTTAGCACAATCACCAAGGCTCCCACGGTATCAAGCACAGCGGCAGTAAAATCTCGCTCGCTCTCTAGCATTTCTTCTGTCTGCTGCCGCTTTGTTATTTCTCGCACAATTAGCAGGAAGATCAGCAGCAAAATTACTGCATTCAAAATCGCTCCGTGCAAGAAATCTCGCGTTACCTGCCGCAGCGTTGTTTCGATCATCTGGCTCCATCGTTCCAGGACGGTGGCTTCCTCCTGTTCCATCTCGCTGATGGTTCGCCGAACGATCGTTGAGTAAACCGAATTAGGAGCCGATCGGTGAGTGGAGGATTGGGCGATCGCTGTCTCCGACTCAGCGGCAATCTGGTTCATTAAGCGGTCGATGACATCTATTCGACGTTGCTGTTTTGGGTTATCAGCGGTAAGCGTTCTCAACTGTTCCAGGTCAAGGGCGAAGGTTGTGAGCGCCGTTTGATACTCATCTAATGCGGGTTGGGTACCGGTTTGCAGATAATGCTGTTGTGATGCCTCAAGCGTGCTGAACTCTATTAATAAGCTGTCCAAACAGCCTAAAACTTGCTGTCTGGCTGTAGCCGAATTTGCTGCTTGGGTCAGCCGGGAGACGCTGTAATAGGGAATACCACCCGCCGTTAATAAAACCGCCGCTGCTATTCCAAGCCCAACGGCAACTCTCGTTAGAAACTGCTCTCGCTTCGTTCCTGAAGCCTGGCGCTTGATCAACGTCCTTTCTAAGTCTTTGAGGTTGCGTCGCAGTTCCAACATCTGCATAGCCTGACGTGCCAAGACCTGTAATCCATCGATTTGCTCGGCATTTAACTGTCGTGGAATATGATCGGCAACACATAGCGTTCCTAGCGTATATCCTTCTGCCGTAAGCAGCGGCACCCCCGCATAGAAGCGCAGGTAAGGTTCCGAGGTGACCAACGGATTATCGGCAAACCGCTCATCTGCCAGTGTATCTGGAACGATGAGCAGACTAGAATGCAAGATAGCGTGAGCGCAAAAGGCAATATCCCGCGATGTTTGAGCCACGACCAACCCAACTTTTGATTTGAACCATTGGCGATCGGTATCGATCAGGCTTACCAGCGCAATTGGCGTTTGGCAAATCTGCGTGGCTAAACGGGTGATGTCGTCGTAGCTGGTTTCAGGAGACGTATCCAGAATTCTGCATTGGTGAAGTGCGGCTAGGCGAGCAGTTTCGTTTGGAGGAAGCTGAGCTGGGGACATGCTAGTCTGAGGCAGTTGGCCTGGGATGAAGCAACACTAGAATCGGAGTGTGAACCAACTGGTCAGAAAGTCCCTAATTTACCTCTTGCAGGTGGGTGAGAGAAGCTGCCTAAATGGTTCTTTTACTTAGCAATCCCGTGAATAGACCTTGTGCAACAACGAACAGGATGATTGGGGGAAGAAGGCGGTTGTGAAACCTCTTTACCAGTGGTTGAGGGGGGGGCTTGACGCAGACCGCCTGATACTAGCTAATCAACTCAGATATTAGATAGAGCATGGGCATCACTTTGAGGAACAGATGCCGCCTCCAGTGTAGATGCTGGCTGAAGCACTGCATAGTATTTGCAGGCAGCCTGACCTAGCAAGGGAAACATTAAAGAGCGGATAAGGCGATCGCCACCCCAGTCAACAGCCATACCCAGTGCATCGCCTGCCAGTGGAACCTGCCCGATTGCATACCGAATGAGTGGCAAGGATGTCTTCAACATCTGGCTGCTACCCAGATTGGTTGCAGCGATATTCAAAATTTCTTGTTTGCGTATCGTATCGCTCAACTCAAGTCCATAAATAGCGGCGATTTGGTAAATCAATTCCGCTTGAAGACGAGCTGTTTCCAACCAGCTTCCGGTTTCCGATGCCTCGATCACCTTACGGCGAATGAACCGCTGGGTTAATGCTTCTGGCGTTGGTTCCAGGACTTCTTGTTGAATCTGTTTTACCGTTGCCTCAACTTGATTTAAGTCAACTTGGCTGATCGCAGTTTCAAGTAAGGGCTGAGTGTAGTTCTTAAACGCATCTGTGATTTGAGCGGCAACGGCTTCAGAGGCCGCCTTGGTTCCTATTGCCGCTTGTTCAACTAATGTAGCTGTTTCTCTAGCAGCAGCAACACTGATTTCTCCTGCGGTTGAGATGGCAGTCTTTCCAATGTTCACCGCTTGAGTACCCACGACTCCACTCACATCAATTGTGGTAACAGTCAGGGATTTTCCAACACTAAGGGCAGTATCTCCCAATGCGCTGCTTGTTTCGAATGCTTGATGTGTGGCCGTCTTACCCACCTTGAACGCAGTGCTGCTAACGTTGGTTCCAACCTGCTTTGCCCCATTGAGTGCTATTTCACCAGAGTGTAATGCTCTACTGCTGATAGCTGCACTGGTGCTAGATGCCGTTTGAGCTGCTGATTTTCTGGCATTGGAAGCGGTTTCAGTGATACTGAATTCAACCTCAGTTGCTTTTTCTCTCAGGTCTTCTAAGGAATAGGCGTTTGCTGGCTTAGAATGTGTCCAAGATACTGCTAGTAGAAGAAACAGCACGGTAACGAGATATGTTGCTCGCTTGAGCAATGGACGTTGTGGTGGCATTTCAATTAATCTCACGCTAACAATGCATCTTTCTGTAACGTTCCCTGAGGTCAGGTTTGAGTAAGTTACGGATCGATGAATTACTGCAAAGAGTTGGTGAAGCTAAAAGAATGCGTTTATAGCGTTTCAACTAGCCTTTGCCAGATCTGAACAACCCGATGGATTTGAGCCGTTTTGCCTTCTCGCTTTGCGGCTTGATGGATGGCGATCGCACTCATTTTCTCTACAGTAATAGTGGCCTGTCCGCTAGACGCGACTATGATATCTGCTGTGGCAGATGTACAGGGTTGCTCAGGGTTTATGACGCTGGGGGCGAGAATATTGCAGTAGCGACCAGCGGGAAGACCCGTTTGAAACGTTTGGGATAAGGGAGTGTCCTCACGATTGATCACAACAAAGCCTTGATCGCCTCGGCCAAAGGCAATCTGGTTGTTGCCATTGCTCCACCAGTGCGTTACGGGGCTGTCTGGTGAAACGGAATTACGAAACCCAACCATACGGGCGATCGCCCACTGCCGATGTTCGCAAACCCAGCCAGCAAGGCAGCTAGCGTCCTGGGTGTCGTGGACGCTTTTAGTATTGCCTTTGTCATCCGCTGGCGGGCCTTGATCGGGGGTCGAAAAGGCATAGCTTGACATCACTAGCGGTGTCCCATAAGGGTAGGCCAGCATGAAGACATTGGCTAAAGTGTAAAGCAACCCATCCTTGTAGGTGAGATAGGTGCCCCCCCCGGCATGGCCGCGTTGTTTGTCGTGGTTATCGATGAAAACGATCGCCCGATCGCTTGGCATCAGTCTCCAGTCTTCGCCCAACGATTGCAGTTGGGACAGCGTTTGACCAGAGATGCCGATAAACGATTCACTCACTAGCCTGCCGTACTCGACTTCATGCACTAAACCGTGAGGATAATAAACGCTCTTTTGAACCGCTTCGTTACCTGGATCGATCACTTCTTGATAGATGTAAGGATCGGGTTCAACGGCAGCATTGACAATACTTAAAATAGCGCCCACATCATCTGTGTGAATATGTTTAGCGGCATCAATCCGAAAGCCGTTGACACCCAATTGAACTAAATCGATCAAGTAGGCTGCAATGCGTTGACGAACATCATTAGCGCCTGTGTCTAAATCGGGTAAGCCGACCAGTTCACATTGAGTCACATCAGTAAGGATGCTGTAGTTCATCTCATGACGGCAAGTGTGGAAGTGCTGTGGTTCGTAAAGGCCAGGGTAATGGTACTTAGTGAACCTTGATCCAGCCGTGCCAACTCCGCTTGCTTCGGCTGACATGTGATTAATTACCGCATCGGCGTAAATTTTGACTCCTGCGGCATGACAGCGCTCAACCATGTTGGCAAACTGCTGGCGATCGCCGCTGCGGCTATGAATGATGTAACTCACGGGTTGATAGCGCTGCCACCAGGGAAAGTTGTGATGGGGCAACACAACATGTTCGTTAGGTGGAGAAATTTGAACGGCAGCAAAGCCGCTGGTTCTTAAAACGGTCTCGCATTCCTGTGCTACATCGTCCCATTTCCATTCAAACAACTGCACGATAACGGATGGCGATGCTCGGAATGGTGCGGTTGTGTGTCGTTGTGACGGTTGTTTTAACGAATGGTTAGCCTGGAGTGTGAAAAACGTTAGGATAAGCGTTCCATATAACAGACGTTTTAGCATGAATAAAACCACCTCTTTTACTAGGCAAACTCTAGAGTTGGAGGTTGTTTGAAAAGTTGCAACCCTGCTGCATTCGCCCCCTTTTCTAGTATGCCCAAAGGACTTTTAGCCCCCAACCTGGGGAACTTCCAAGCCAGCTCTGTTTCAAAGTCCCCATTTGGCTGGACGCTCAAACTGAGATCCAGAGAGGCTTAGCGCCCAAGGCAAGCCAGGCAGGGGCGGTGACACTCAGACCACCTTAGAACGTCCTCTTCCTATGATCTCTTAACGTGTCCAGCTAAAACGCTGAGCAACGAAGGCAGAGAAAAAATAGCTGTTCCTACAAGCTAACCAGGGAAGTTCCATGAGCGGATGATCAGGATGGTGCCGTTGTTCTCAAGCCCTCTTACTTTGTGCCAAATAGCCGATCGCCCGCATCTCCCAGACCGGGCAAAATGTACCCATGTTCGTCTAACCGTTCGTCAATGGATGCAGTATAAACGGGGACATCTGGATGCTGTTCGTGGAAGTGTTGAATGCCTTCGGGAGCAGCCAGCAAACAGACAAACTTGATGGATGTAGGATTGGTTTCTTTCAAGCGTTCAACCGCAGCGATCGCAGAATTACCGGTGGCCAACATTGGGTCTACCACTAACATATCCCGCTGCTCAACGTCGATTGGCAGTTTGAAGTAATACTCGACAACCGTTAACGTACTCGGCTCCCGGTATAACCCGATGTGCCCTACCTTAGCGGTTGGAATTAGTTCAATCATGCCGTCCAGTAATCCCTGGCCTGCTCGCAGAATGGATACAATTACCATTTTTTTGTCGGCTGCCAACATTGGAGCCTCCATTACCGTCAGAGGCGTTTGAATTTTCTCGTACTTCAATGGCAAATCTCGCGTGACTTCATAGGCCAGCAGCATTGAAATTTCTTTCATCAGGCGACGGAAGTCTTGAGTGTGGGTTCCTACCTGACGAATTAAAGTGAGCTTGTGCTGAACTAAGGGGTGATTAATTACGATTACTTCTGCTGTCATTGATACGATCGACTACTTTTTTTGCTGTTGCTGTTGAAATTAGTATCTATTAGTAATACAGGCAATACAGACCATTAGAATACAGTTTTCATGGTGGCTAAACCCAAAACAATGGGTTGAACAGTAGATAACCTATTTTTCTATAAGAACTTTGTCCTTATATATACCGATTTTTGGCAAATGATCTACAAAGTACAATTGAATAGCAACTCCTGCTTTTAAACAGGTCATAGCTTTATATTGTTAGATATTAAAATACGATACCATTACTACTTTAGGGTGCAAGAGTTTGAGATCATGGATAAGCAGGCACAATCAAAATCAAAGCACATTATTTTAACGTCGCATCGCAACGGAGCAGGTAAAAATGTTGTGCCCATTCAGTGGGGGGCGGCGGCTCCGAGCGATCGGGGGCCTGTGGTTGGGTCGATTGGTAGTCAGGCCAATCGCAACGTCATTGGCACCCATGCTGGTTCCTATAGCGTCTATCGAGCGCTAGCGGTGGCCAGTGGCGTTCTCGATCCTAACCACCGTGCCGATTTAACGAATACATCGCCTGTGGTTCACCTTGGCCCTCACCCTAGCTGGAGCAATCCCGATAAAATTGTGTCGCTTGATCCGTTTGGGGCAATGACTGGGGACGTGTTTGCCTCATTTTATGTGGATGGTTACGATATTCGTCCCACCATTGCTATTACTAAAGCCCACATTAATGTTCCAGAGCTAAAGGACGAAATTGCTCAGGGACGGCTGCATGTGGACGGCAAATTGCTGAAAGCGGATGGCAGTTTGTTGGTGACTAAAGCGGCGATCGATCCGGTGTGGTATCTGCCGGGAATTGCTAAACGCTTACAGGTAGACGAGTGGGAACTGCGACGCGTTCTGTTTCAGCAAACGGGAGGCATGTTTCCAGAACTGGTTACTCGTCCAGATTTGCACGTGTTTTTACCCCCCATTGGCGGTACCACTGTTTACATCGTGGGAGACGAAAGCACCATTACCGATTTGAGCAAGCCGTTAGCGGTTCGTGTCCACGATGAATGTAACGGTTCTGACGTGTTTGGTTCAGATATCTGCACCTGCCGTCCTTATCTGGTTCACGGCATTGAAGCGTGTATTCAGGCGGCTCAAGAAGGAGGTGCTGGCGTTATCGTTTACTGCCGCAAGGAAGGGCGAGCCTTGGGAGAGGTGACTAAGTTCCTGGTTTACAATGCCCGCAAACGGCAGGAAGGGGGCGATCGCGCCGATGCCTACTTTATTCGTACCGAGTGTGTTGCGGGTGTTCAAGACATGCGCTTTCAAGAGTTAATGCCAGATGTATTACACTGGCTGGGCATTACTCGGATCGATCGGCTGGTATCGATGAGCCAGATGAAGTACGATGCCATCACTCATTCTGGAATCGAAGTTGTTAAGCGCATTCCTATACCACCGGAACTGGTTCCAGCAGACGCGCAGGTGGAAATTGAGGCCAAAAAAGCATCGGGCTATTATTCTGAAGACGAGATGCTGGCAGCGGATGCGCTGGCGCAAATCAAGGGACGAGATTATTAGACCGCCCGTTTCAGCCCAATTGCCGACCTGCACTATCTCTAGAACACCGTGCCATCGCTCTCAATTTGAATTGGAGGAACGCCGCCCGATCGCCGTTCGGCTGCAATTTTGCGACCGGCTGCCCACGTACCGCCTTCTAATACTTTAACCAGCGGCAGTTCTGCTTCACTCAGGTTGAGCTGTTGCCGGATAGTGCTGGCAATGTGGTCTAACAAAATCACGGTTAAAGCCCGCCATTCCACAATGACGGAAGAACTGGGTCGATGCCGGGTTGCAGTAATATCTGCCTGTTTGGGCTGTATCAGTCCTAAATCGAGACATAGCCCGCCGTTGCGGTATTCTGGCAGTCCGGTCAGGGTGTTCAAACCCGTAATTTCAATTCCCAGCTCCTGTAATGGTTCTAAGAGGGAATAGGTGAGCCATTGGGAGAGCTTATGAAACGGTACGAGTTGAGTCCCAATTCCAGCATCGGCCAGGGCTGGATGAGTCCAAACATCGCCCAAGTTAATGTTGGCGATCGCCGTTCGTCCTGGCCAAATTTCGCTGAGTCCCTCTAGCACTGCACTAAATACTTGCTCTGCGGCCAGTTGATGGTTGACGGCTTGCTTTAGCAAATAATCGACCAAACCGCCCGGACGTGGCTGCTCTTTGCCAAACAGATGCGGATAATTTCCCAGGGTTGTTCCCAGCCGTTGCAACAACTGCCATCGTCCCTGAATGCCGACGAGTGGATTATCGGAACGAGCCTGGAATCCAGAGGCCAGGTCAGCTTCGCTAAGCGATCGCAATCCTGCTGCATCTGCCTGCCACGGCTGCCGGGTATTGCTCGAAAACAAACCCTGGCAAAACATGTGAATACTGGCAACGGCTAACCCTTCCGATCGCCCAAATACCTGCCCTGTATCTGCCTCGACGTATTGCCAGCGATCGCCTGCTCCGGCGTCTAGCAGCACACTAAGAATAACTAAATCGAACTGGGTACGGGCGGTTTCAACCGGATCGCCAGCCTTCAATGGTTGATGAAGCCATGCCGAGCGGGGAACTCCACCTGCTTCGAAATGTCGCCAGCGGCTATGAAAGGGCACGTTCAGGTCGGGATACGCTTTGAGCATTACCTGAATGACATAATTGGCAACGTGATCCAACTGGGTGAGGTCGCAGCGGAAGTGCTCTAATCGATCTTCAAGGGCAAGGGCAAATAATTGATGGCACCGATCGCGGATAGCACGAGGTGAACGGAGATAGGCGATCGCCTCACGTTCTGCTACAGATAGGTTTTCGCGCGATCTAGTCTGGGTATCAGTAGATGACACGGAGATGACTCCCAAGGAATGACTATAGGCAGTCATTAGAGCAAATTTTGAGCCGTACGTCATCGCTGATGCCAAGATTGCTCAGGTGTCGTTTGATCAAGGATGGATTTGGAGGAATTTCAACTCAATGATTGGAATAGCTGGCTGTTCTCCCTGATTTAATTACTTCAGGTGCGTTAACGGTGAGGTCAAATTTGCGGAAGTAAAAGCTTAACCACGGCTGATCCAGACCCAACGAGGCAAAGGGGCTGGAGGTGGGCACGGTTAGTTTTGAGTTGAGGAGCAGATGAGGCAAGGATTGAGTGCTGCTGCTAAACCAGACTAAATCTTGGCCACGTTTACCAAAGCCAGCGGCAGGCAACCATTGACGCATTCCGGGAACTTGCCACCCGTAGCTTAAATGACAAAGCGTTTGATCACCTTGCGACACTTTTACAAACGGAGCGTTGCCATGCTCCCATTGAAACTGCGCCATTTGCTTGGGTAATCCCCAGATCGATCGCCCTCCTGCCATAGAGTCTGGATGATCAACATAAATGTGAGAGACCCAGATTCCAATTTTGCCATTAGCGCGAGCAATGCCACTAACCACAATGAGTTCGTTATACTCCAGGGTTGAGCCAGTACCATAGGATGCCAGGTACAACCCTCCTAACGTTTTACCTGGAAAGATAGAAACGATCTCTAACTCTGAAGGAATGAGTGAGCGAACCAGATCAATATCAATAGGCTGTACCGTTTGGATGGCATAACCATGCAACGTCCAGGGTGCTTGAGGGTAAGTCATGTTGGGCAATCCGAAGTCTTAATAGTCATGGAATAAACGATACTCCATAGAGTTCAGGCAGGGTTCAGGAGACATGAACGTCAGCAGGGGCTTAGCCTTGCTAAACCCCTGCTGGAACTACTCGAAACGGGTGGATTAGTATGTGCCTGATGTTCTGCTCAAGTCGGCTGCTTCTATAGGCTTGAGGAACCCGTAATAAGTGGCGATCGCGGCGCTAAGGGCGTTGAGCCAGACGTTGTTACCGTAGATCGGCATTGACCCAAAAACGGTGTTTGAAAGGGGTAGTAGACCCATCAAAGCAATGAGGAAATAAGCGATCGCAAATCCTCGCAGGTAGAGGAGGGCACCTCCCAAACTGGTAAAGGCTGCAATTCCCAGAACGCCTACGGCAATGTGAACAGCGTTGTGCAGGTAATTTGTTGGAAACAGGCCAAACAGATACCCATAACCGTCATTGAAAAGCAGGCTGGGTGTATTAATTGGAGCATCAGCGGCAGCGTTGGGTAACAGAACCAACGATGGTACAAAGCCAGCTAAACCTAACAGCAGAAAAGAGACTCCAAGCAGTAAAGAGATATAGCGTATTGGCATGAATTAATTCCTCTTCTTTCCCAAAAAATGATGTTTAAAGAAGTCCTAGATTTGTCTCGGTGCCGAACTCCTGCAATTGGAAAAACGGACGAAGTGAGTTCAACTCTAACGGCGCTTTAAGACTCTAGATCTCCCAACCTAAGCAGATGTTTGAAAAGCATTAGATATTTCCTGATAAGGGCGCAGCATTGGACAAATAGCCCTTGAAATAGACCCAGAAGTGTTGAACGAGTGCTGTGTTCCTACAGGTGTTGGGTTACAGATTAGACTTTTAAAGCATCCTCCAAAGAGACAATCTGTATTGTAGTTTTACGTTGAAGCTTCACTTTCTATTCAACTTAAATTTGATTAAGTTAAATCTGTCAAAAGTACTAAGGCAATAGATAGTCTGAGAGGATGTTTGAAACGTATCAAATGGGCTGCATTCGCCCCCTAAATCTCCCAATTCTGAGGAATTAGCACCTGCGGAAAGCAAAAAAAGGGTGCGGTTCGAGTGACAACAGCACTTTTAAAACGTCCTCTAAAAGTGCTTTGAGCTGCGGCTACGCTCTGGTTACAGCAGAATCGGCTCAGAAGTTTTGTCCGTCGTAGCAGCGCATCAAACCTTTCCCTCAACGCGATCGCGGTTCTGAAATGTTTTTCTCAAAATCCATTGCAGCAGTTGCGGAAATAGTTGATTTGTCCCGGTTGACAGTTTTGCAGAGCCGACGATAACTTCGCTGTGCTGGTGTTTGATAGCATCCCATACAGCCTGGGCAACGTCTTCTGGTTGCTCAACTACAGGAACCTGCAAAATTTGCTCAACCTGCTGCCTGCGGGCACGGCGATCGCTGTCGTCTTGCCCACGAAAAATGGCACGCTCCAGGAAGTTGGTTTTAATCAAATTAGGATAGATGCCGCAGACATGAATCCCCTTAGGAGCCAACTCTGAATGCAAGGCAGCCGTTAGGCCAGTGATTGCAAATTTGCTGGTAGTATAGGGAGCCAGATAGGGTAGGGGCACTTTTCCACCGACCGACCCAATGTTGACAATGTTGCCCGCTCGGCGTTCCAAAAAATGAGGCAAAAGGGCATGAATGGTATGGATGTAGCCCCACAGATTGGTGTCGATCGCCTGATGCCAATCCGCCAGCGAAAACTGCTCGGCAGGGCCAGAAATATACACACCCGCGTTGTTGACCAACACATCGATCGCGCCATGGCGAGCCAGGGCTTCTTGTACTAATGCCTCTACTTGCTGAGGGTCTTTCACGTCGGTTGGAATAGCCAGGGTGGAGGTGCCAGCCAACTCGGGTTGGGCGTGCTGCACCTGGCGTAATTCTGCTGCTGTTGCCTCCAACCGATCGGCCTGACGAGCGGCGAGTATAAGGTTGTAACCCTGGCGGGCAAACAGATGTGCGGTTGCTTTGCCGATCCCTTGCGAGGCTCCGGTAATTAAAACAGTGGAAGTCATTTTGTGAAAGCCAAATAGCCTTTGATGAAAAACAAATGCACTAATTTGTAATAATTGATACCGTCAATATTGTGTTTAGCTTCTGCTTTTATCTGCTTTTACTTTTAATAGTGTGTTGAAGATTAGCCTCAAAGCCGTCTTACTTTTGTTAGAAATTATTTGAAGGGCGATCGCACTTTTCT
This sequence comes from Oculatella sp. LEGE 06141, assembly GCF_015207605.1. Taxonomy (GTDB): domain Bacteria; phylum Cyanobacteriota; class Cyanobacteriia; order Elainellales; family Elainellaceae; genus Oculatella. Next base: position 20,446 of record NZ_JADEWO010000017.1, on the reverse strand, counting down.
TTCCATAGTCGTCCTGCTCTTAATCTCTTGAAAAAGAATCTTTTAACAAGTTCAACTAGAAAGTTCTCTAGTAAAAGACAGAATTGTAATCTAACTCCATAGACAGACCCCAGCCACTAATTAGGTACCTAAGATAAGGGAAATAGAAGCTCGTTAAGGAATGTAAACATGGCTACTCCTACAGAAACCCGCGAAACACGTCCCGCTACCGATCTGCCTCCTGTTGCTCGGGAATACAATGGCGTTGATCGCAACATGTTTCTATTTGGTTGGAACCCTCAAGCTGAGCTTTGGAACGGTCGTTTGGCGATGATCGGTTTTGCAGCTTATCTGCTGTGGGATCTGGCTGGATACAGTGTTGTACGTGATGTACTCAACATTTTCTAAGAGTTCAAAATCGCGTTTAACGTGACAATTTAATATAAGCTAGCCCCAGAGTTAGACGAGTAGTTTTTTACAGCAAGATCTACTGGTTCAACTCTGGGGTTTTAGTGTGTTGACGAGGCGATCGCCAGCGGTTTAATCTGCTTTTATGCTTTAGCTAGTGCAATTACATGAGCAGCTCATTGAAATCCTTTACGTCTGCTTTTTTCTATCCCTTCAGGAAAAAACTTAAAGACAAAACTAATGTGCCTGATGGATAGACACGGTGTTCTTTGGAGTTTAAGTGATTTTTCAAGCGTTCAATAAAAGCAGTTACTTTTGCTCTACAGTGAATGATACGTCTTTTAAATCAGTAGAGAACCGTATGAAATCTAAGTCCTTAGGCATTCTGTTGCTCATGGGTCTTGTTGCTCCTTTAGGAGCCTGTGATTTTGGAGAAGCGGGTGGTGAAGGTGGCGAACAGCTTGAGGAGCCTGTGACGGCTCCGGAGGGAGGTGCCCCTGTGGAAGAGACCGAGGGTGAGGAAGGTGAGGAAGGCGGCGAAGGCGGCGAAGGTGGCGAAGGTTAGTCCGCCGTTGTGCTGATGGGGTTGCTAAAGCATGGAATTGGGCATAGACCATACTGCAAGGCGAGCCGACAGGCGCGATCGCGCCCCATCATCATTGAATTCAAGAATAAACAATATTGTCTGCTCGTTAAGAAGAACAAGGTGGGAATCTCATGACTCGTGCGACTTACGCTGACGTATTTCGACCGACTGAGGGGCGTTACCTCTGGCTATATGATCTGCTGTTGATTCTTGGCGGTTCGTTGCTCATTGGTCTTTCAGCACAAGTTGCCATTCCGCTACCGTTTAGTCCGGTGCCGATTACCGGGCAAACATTTGCCGTTCTGCTGGCTGGGGCACTGCTGGGCAGCAGGCGTGGTAGCCTGTGTGTGCTGACCTATTTAGCAGAAGGGTTGGCAGGTCTACCTGTCTTCGTTGGCACTGGAGGGATAGGGCATTTCCTGGGGCCAACCGGAGGGTACCTGATTGGTTTTGTGGTTGCTGCTTATGCGGTGGGGCAGCTAGCCGAACGCGGCTGGGACAAACGGTTTATCACCAGTTTGCTGGCGATGCTGCTGGGTAATGTGGTGATCTACACCGTTGGTTTGCTCTGGCTGTCGCGGTTTGTGGGTGCTGAGCGAGTCCTGACGTTAGGACTTTACCCGTTTGTGATTGGCGACCTGTTGAAGATTGCGTTGGCAACGGGGTTACTTCCCATCGGTTGGAAGGTGCTGAACTCGAAGCACTCGAATTCATGAGCGATCGCACCTCTGCTACGAACCGCTTACCGTCTCAGCTTCAGCAGATCTTGCGGAGAGGCCAGAAGTTTAATGCGGGTCGATACAATATTGCTTTGAGCGTCTAAAACAAAGAACCAGGCTACGTTAATGCCAAAAACGGCGGTTTGCACTTTGCCCATTACCCTGAACTCGGTATCACCACTCTCAGTGGCTTCCACTGTCCCTTCATAGGGGCGCAGTTTCATTCCTTTGGCTTCTTTGTTGAGGTAGGTGGCGATCGCTTCTCGTCCCCGCACTCCAGATTCAAACGGAGGATACATAACACCATCGTCTGCAAATAGATTAGATGTTGCATCAAACTCGTTAGCGTTTAGCGTCTCAAAGTAGCGCAGAATCGTTGCTTCCGAGATACCTGCGATCGTCAAAGGCTCATCGTCAACGGGTTCGTCGTCTATAGCCGTTCCGTCTGCCAACATATCTGTTTGAGGCGTATCTAAATCCTCTAGCTCATTAAGCGCAATTTCTTCCATAAGCCACGTTCGGTGTAATTTGAACTACCGTAGATACCAATAGACAAATGCCAACCCTGCTGGCATTCATCATGAGATTACCTGGTGAAGCACGGCGTTAACCTGCTCCGAGAGAAGTATCTTGGTTGTTTTGCTTTATGCATTCCACGTTTGTCGCGTCTGATGGTTCAGCTTCAGTTGAGGTTAGCCAGATCAAACAGAAGGCTTTAGACCTGGGTTTTCATCAGGTTGGTATTGCCAGTGTGGACGATCGCACCTTTCTAGCGGAACAGACTCAGGAAAACGCGGCTCTCCAGGCTTGGCTGGCAAACGGATTTCAGGCGGATATGGCATGGATGGAAAATCCTAAGCGCCAGGATATTCGTCAGGTAATGCCTACCGTGCGATCGGTCATTTGTGTGGCGCTCAATTATTACACTCCGCAGATCAGGCCAGAGGGCAACGAATACGCCAAGATTTCGCGCTATGGCTGGGGGCGAGATTATCACCGGGTTTTGCATAAAAGGCTGAAGGCGTTAACATCCTGGTTGGAAGCGCAAGCAGACGGCATTGCAGCCCGTTTCTATGCAGATACGGGGCCTGTGCCAGATAAAGTGTGGGCACAACGCGCCGGAATCGGTTGGATTGCCAAAAACAGTAACGTCATCACCCGCAACTATGGCTCCTGGGTATTTTTAGGAGAAGTGTTAACCAACCTGGCGTTGCCGCCCGATCGCCCCCATACACAACATTGCGGCACCTGCACTCGCTGTATTGAGGCGTGTCCTACCCAGGCCATTACGCAACCGTTTGTGGTAGACGCTAACCGCTGCATTGCCTATCACACGATCGAAAATCGCCAACCGCAGTTGCCAGAGGCGATCGCCAGCCAAATGCAGGGTTGGGTTGCTGGTTGCGATATTTGCCAGGATGTATGTCCCTGGAATCAGCGGTTTGCTCAGGAAACGGATGTTGCTGAATTTCAGCCGTATCCGCAGAACATTGCGCCGACGGTGAAGGAATTAGCCGAACTGTCTGATGAAGCATGGAATCATCGCTTTCCGGCCTCAGCGTTGCGCCGCATCAAACCCGATATGTTGCGCCGCAATGCCACAGCGAATTTACACCGCACGCCAGCGAAAAACCCGGAGGTTTGAGCAAGATTGTTGTCATGATAGAGTGCAGATCGTTTAAGCTAGCTGAAAATCCTTTAGCTTTTTTGAGACGACAAGCCCCGTGTTTAAGCGAATTCCTCTGTTTTCAATCCTGGTTTTAGCTGGTCTGTGCAGTGTTGTGCAACCCGTTCGGAGTCAAGCTTTGATTCCGCATGTTCTGGAACTTGATAATGAGAAGCTAGAACAGCAGGGGCTAATTCTTGCCCAAGAAGCGGCACAGTTGATTCAATTTCAACAAACGGAACTTGCCCTGGCGAGGGCGCAGTTAGCGACTCAACTGGCTCCCAATAACTCCCAGGTGTGGGCATTGTTGGGCAGCATTTACCTGCAAAAAGAAGACATGAATCAGGGCATTATCGCCTTGCAACGTTCCAGGGCACTAGAACCAAACGATGCGGCTGTTTTGTTTACGCTGGGGTCAGCTTACTTCCAGCAGGAAGAATATGACACGGCTGTGCGGTATATCGAGTCTGGACTACGCCTCGAACCTGAGATTCCGGGGGCGCTGTTTGATTTAGGCAACGCTTATTACAAACAGCAAGCGTATGATGAAGCGATCGATCAATATCAAAAAGCCGTTGACCTGGACGAACAGTTCTGGCCAGCGGTGAACAACATTGGCCTGGTGCTTTACGAGCAGGGGGATGTTGCAGGAGCCGTGCGCGAATGGCAAACGGCAGCCGAAATTGACGATACTCAAGCAGAACCCAAACTGGCGATCGCTGTGGCGCTTTATGCTCAGGGGGAGCGAGAGCAGGCTTTGGCACTGGGAGAGGCCGCCATTCGTCTGGATGATCGCTATGCCGACCTTGAGTTTTTACGCGAAAACCTGTGGGGCGATCGCCTACTGGCTCAAGCTCAAACCTTTCTGGAATTGCCGCCCATTCAAGCCGCGATCGCGCAATCTAGCGCCGTTAACTCCTCAGACCCGTCTCAGCAGGAGGAATAATGTCATTGTCCTGCTAGGCATCACACCCTCGGACGCTGGGCAGGGGTTGGAAATAAAGCCAGAAAGTCTGTGTCCCGATCGCCCAAACTCTCGTAGAAGAAGAATGAGACTCCGGCCAATTGGCGATCGCGCACGGTTCTCACCTGGTCTTGAATCAGTGTGATGTCCACCGGGCGGTTCTTCAACCCGGCGAGAATGCCAATGCCGACGGGAATGTGGGTACGAGCCATCTGAATTTCTGGCCGCTGTAGCTCTACCAAAAAATTAATTAGGTTGGGACGATAAAGCTGCACAATCAACTCTTCAACATAGCCCCGGCGCTCCCACGTCCACCAATCTTGCAAATACATGTCGTAAGCAAACTCGCGAGGGTTGGGAGAGAGCGAAACCAGGCAGTTGGGTTTGAGCGCTTTAACGGCATAAAACAGTTGAGACATCAATTGGGTAATTTTAGTCGCCCGCCAGCGCATCCATTCTGGGTCGTGCGGATCGGCGGGTGGACGCTTGCCCTGATGCTCTTGTTGATAAAGCTGTACTGTGTAAGGGTCGTAGCCTAACTCAAAGGGCAAACCAAAATGATCGTCAAACTGAATGCCGTCTACGTCATAGTTTGCAACCACTTCCGTTACTAAATCTACGATGAAGCGCTGTACCTCTGGGTGAGCCGGGTTCAGCCAGACGCGCGGATCTTGTCCTTCCATAACTACCTGGCTACCGTCGCGGCGTGAGGTAATCCAGTCGGGGTGGAGCCGCGCCAAATCGGAGTCGGCGGGTGCCATCAGCCCAAATTCAAACCAGGGAATAACCGCTAACCCGCGACGGTGCCCCTGATTGATCGCTTCAGCCAGCATATCTCGCCCCTGCAAGCCCGGTTGCGGATCAAGCCGATGTCCGGTAACCTGGGCGGCAATCGAGCTAGGATAAAGCGTATATCCCCAGTTCCAAACGGTGGGATAAATAGTGTTGAAATTCAATTGCGCTAGCCGACGAATCCCTTGGTTGAGGTTGCGTCGCGAAAACAGCACGTTGCTGTCAATATTGGTTAACCAAACCCCTCTCAACTCAGCCGTTGAGACCGTTGATAGGGGGCTGACCTGAGCGTTGGCTACAAACGGAAAGTGAACCATGAGGGCGATCGCCAGCCCAAATGCCAGCAAACCTGCTAGCCACAGTTGCCGTTTCAATTTCACAGATGTCGATCCTTTGGTGTGGAGTTAGCGCATTGGACTGAAAACGTTGAGCCAGCTCATGATTCAAGCCAATGAACCCTGGAATAATCGTCTCAACCTGACCGCTGGAATGGTAGATGATGGATTACATAACATTGAATTCCAGCGGAGTGGGCGTGAACGTTGTTATAGCTTTTGGAGGGGAGGGGTACCCCGCTTCCAGCTAGCTATCTGATGACAGTACCGCACCGGAGTTGCCCTTTGTGCCCCCTAATATGCGAAACTTATCAAAGTTTTGGCAATATAGTACATACGCACTTATTCTTTGGGCAGAAGTGCCATGATCTGATCGACAAATTGTTGATGATCGACCACTGGTTTAGAGATATAGTCGTCTGCACCGCTTTGTTTGAGGAAGTTCTCGCGATCGCCCTCCATCGCATGAGCCGTGACTAGAATGATGGGCAAATCTGCCGTCTGTGGATCGGCTTTTAGCATTTGTGTAATCCGAATGCCATCCACTGGCTTCCCCTGATAAACGCTGTGAGATAGAGAAACGTCCATCAAAATAACATCGGCTTGACGGGCTTGGGCAATTTGCATCACCTCATCGACGTTTTCTGTATGCTTGACCTCTAAACCGCCTCGCTTCGTCAAAATTTTGGAGAATACGCGAGCATTAATCAGATCATCCTCCACAATAAGCACAGTTTTCATGACGTTTTCCCTATGGTTTTACTCTCAAGACGAAGCATTCTCAAGTTTTTTGGTTTGATACTACTGTGAAAAGACAGTGAAATATACACTCAAAGTTGCTATTCGTAATGCTATTCGCTAACCTATCTAACCCACAAGATAACCCCAGGGCAGTGATTTGGACGTTGGAAAGGAACAAAACTCATGGCTAGACAGTTGAATATTACCTCCGGACAGATTGTAGCGACGGCACTGCACACCGAAGTGCAGCGGTCGTACTTAGAATATGCCATGAGTGTGATTGTTGGTCGGGCATTGCCCGATGTGCGAGACGGTCTTAAACCGGTGCATCGACGTATTTTGTACGCCATGCACGAACTGGGATTAACGCCCGATCGCCCCTATCGCAAGTGCGCCCGTGTGGTTGGAGATGTGTTGGGCAAATATCACCCCCACGGCGACCAGGCGGTGTACGACGCGCTGGTGCGGATGGTGCAGGAGTTTTCCAGCCGTTATCCACTGCTGGCCGGACACGGCAACTTTGGCTCGGTGGACGACGATCCGCCTGCCGCCATGCGTTACACCGAAACGCGGCTGGCTGCCGTTGGCAACGAGGGGCTATTGGCTGAAATTAGCGAAGCCACGGTCGATTTTATTGGTAACTTCGACAATTCGCAGCAAGAGCCGATCGTTTTACCGGCTCAGTTGCCGTTCTTGTTACTCAACGGCAGTTCTGGCATTGCGGTGGGTATGGCGACCAATATCCCTCCGCACAACCTGGGTGAAGTCATTGATGGTTTGATTGCCTTAATTGATCGTCCCGATTTGCCCGATCAGCAGTTGTTTGAGCTGATTCCGGGGCCAGATTTTCCGACGGGCGGCGAGATCATTGATACCGCAGGTATTCGTGAGGCTTACACCAGCGGACGTGGCAGCATTCCGATGCGGGGAATTGCCCAATTTGAAGAAATTCAGCCCGGTCGAGGGCGGCACCGTCGTCCGGCGATCGTGGTAACAGAACTGCCCTTCCAGGTGAACAAAGCCGCCTGGATTGAGAAAATTGCCGATCTGGTGAACCAGGGTCGGATTGAGGGCATTCAGGACATTCGCGATGAAAGCGATCGCGACGGTATGCGGGTGGTCATCGAGCTGAAGCGAGAAGCGCAGCCAGAACTGGTGCTTAATGCTTTATACAAACTCACGCCGCTGCAAAGCAACTTTGGGGCAATTATGCTGGCTCTGGCGGATGGGCAACCGCGTCAGATGCCGCTACGTGAGCTATTGCAGCAATTTCTTGATTTCCGCGAGCAAACCCTGACCCGGCAATATCGCCACGAATTGCAGCAAACCGAAAACCGCATCCATGTGGTTGAAGGTCTGCTGGCTGCGCTGGGTAATTTGGACAACATCATCGACATTTTGCGACATGCTCCCGATGGCACCACGGCTAAACTGCGAATGCAAGAGCAGTTTGATTTTAGCGATCGGCAGGCCGATGCCATTTTGTCGATGCCGTTGCGGCGGTTAACCGGGTTAGAGCGGCAGAATCTTCAGGAGGAGTTCGATCGCTTAAACACTCAAATTCAAGACCTTCAGCAACTGCTAAACAACCGTCGTGAGTTTCTCAAAGCGCTGAAGAAAGAGCTGCGTGCCCTCAAGCGCAAGTTTGCCGATCCGCGTCGCACTCGCATTCAAACTGCTGCCGAGCGGGTAGAAGAAACCCAACGATTAGCGGCGATCGTGGCAGAAGAGGAAGCCACTGAACAAAATGTGGTGCTGGAATTTACCCATCGCGGCTATGTGCGGCGGCTGTCGCCAAAAGCCTATGAGCGGCAGCAGGCCAAGCAAGATGTGCAATTGTCGAAAACTCTGGTTGAAGCAGACGACTTTGTAACTCACGTTCAGCCAGCCCAAACAGGGCAAGAACTATTGATGCTGACCCGTAGTGGAAAGGCATATACCATCCATGTGGGCGATATTCCGCTCACAACCCGGCAATCGAAAGGAACGCCGTTAGTGACGCTGCTGCCCCCGAATGCACAGGGCGATCCGGAAACGCTGGTGGCTCAGTTTGTCTTGTCGCTGGAACTGGAAACCCAGGATTTGCTGATTCTGACCCAGCAGGGACGGATTAAGCGCCTGCCGCTGTCGGAATTTACCAACATTACTGGCCGGGGGCTAACGGTAATTAAGTTGAAAGATGATGATGAATTGCTGTCGGTCAATCGGGTTGAGCCGGGGCAGGAAATCGTCTTGGCATCGTCGGGCGGACGGCTATTGCGGTTTGAAGTGGATGATGAGCAGGTGCCAATTGTGGGGCGGGCGGCTCAGGGGCAACAGGCGCTGCGCTTGCGTAAGCAAGAGACGCTGGTGGGTTGCGTTATTGTCAATTCGGATGACCATGTGTTGCTGGTTTCAACCCAGGGTCAGGCTAAGCGACTGGCGGTGAACGAGGTGCGATTGGCAACACGGGGCGAAATTGGTTCGCAAGCGATGCAGTTTACAGCCAAAACCGACACACTGGTGGGCATTATGCCAGCGCTGCCAAAAACTACTGTTACGGTGCTAACAACCAGCGATCGCATCGCTCAGTTACCCATTCAGGCAGCGCCTCTGGTTGGGAAAGATACGGCTGGAAAACGGTTGCTCAAGCTCGATCGCCAGGAGAAGATCGTCAGCCTGACTTTGATATCTCTGGGTGCCGCCAAAGCGGATTGGGACAACCGTTCAGATGCAGATTAAGCAACTGAATTTCTGGCTGGCGCGGTTGCAAAAGTAAAGGTGAGTGAATTATTCATAGCGTTGCTGAATCACGGTATGAAGTCGCTCACCACCCCTCTATTTGGGGAGCTGTTCTACCCGTCAGTCCTCCAGAATTGAGGGATTTGGGGGCGATGAGCTTATATCTCCTCTACGATGCATCCGTCCATTCAGTCACGCCTTATTCGTTCCAGGTGAATGCTAGAAGGTTACTCTCTACAAATTCGCCTCTTTGGCTTGCTGTTTTAAATTGGTCTGCTGTTTGAGGTAAGCAAAGACGCTTTTGTCGCCAATGTCATCTGGAATGGGCTGAACGGCTTTGCGAAGCGCAAAAACAACCATTAGTACCGCCCAGGCGGCGAGTAAGCCCCGCTCCCACACCAGGGGCAACAGTCCCGATAGATGCCCCAGCAAGAGCAACGGAACGATAGGCGTTAATAGCTTCGTTTCCAATCGGTTAAAACAAAAGGCTTCTTTAAAGAAGATTCCAGTCAGGGCGACAAACGTTAAGCCAATGCCAAGCAAAGTGGTGGGGTTGTGATAAACCGTCAGGGCTAGGGGTTCTCTGTACGCTAACGCAATTGCGATCGCCGCCACGCTACCAGCAATCCAGAAGGCTTGCAGCGCCCGGTGCAGGGGAATTAAGTAAATATGAATCAGCAGCAAGCTTATGCCCAATGCCAGTGAGAAGCAGGCATATAGCGGTGTCAATAGCTGCACGAAGGTATGAGGTTGCCACAGCACTAGCGTGCTGCCAACGGCAAAGCTTAATGCCGCTACCATCAAGCCTGCCCGATAGAAGATCACACCCTGGCGATCGTGAGTGTCGATCGTAAATTCGCCAAACTGTCCTTGATAAACTTGCGGTTCGGCTGCTTGAATGTTGACCATAAACCTTGCCTCTACCTTTCACCTACTAGGATACTCTGCTTGATTGCCCTGTATCCCTATGACGACTTCAATCGGGCTGTGCCAACTTAACCGCAGTTGCGAACGGGCATCGCCTTCGTTTACCGCCAGTTCAACCCAGCCGTGGCTTCCTATTAGTGCTAGTGGCTGTCCTGGTGCCACATCACTGTACGCCCGACAACCCGGTGCAGATGTGGTACTTGTTGCCACAGACCAGGCTCGTTCCTTAACAAAATCTCCAGGAATGGTTGTAATGGCATTGCCAAACCGATCGATATATTGAATGGTGCCTGCAAAGCCCGATCGGGTTGGAGTAGGGGCTGAAATCGGGAATTGCACCAGTGTTGCTGGATCAATCTGACTTCCCAATTCCCCTAAAGACACACCGCTGGCTAAATGCGCCCCTACCGGAGCAAAAATATCTCGACCGTGAAACGTGGTACTGGGTTCGGCCCGTCTCCAGTAACGGGTGTTGGTGAGTTCAGCCGCTTGTACAACTTGACGCTGCATTAGCACTCCGCTAAACAGGCCGTTGTCTGGCCCCACCACAAAACTGCCGTCTGCTAAATGAAGGGCGATCGCACGTCGGGCACTGCCAACCCCCGGATCAACGATCGCAACATGCACGGTTCCTGCTGGAAAAAACGGATAAGCGTTCATTAAAACAAACCGCGCCGCTGCAATGTTTTGCGGTGGAATTTGGTGTGTCAAATCAATGGTGCGGACGGCTGGGTTAATGTGAGCAATCACCCCTTTCATCATGCCAACATAACCGTCTTGTAGGCCAAAGTCGCTGAGCAGCGTGAGCAATGGTTGGGTAGACATAAATCGGCCTGGGGGATTGAAGCTGAATTCATAGGACGTGATAGCGGGCACACATTGCCTTCATTGAAACTCTATCTGTAGAGAAACAGAGCCTTTCCTGGGATAGACGTATGGGTGAAAAGGCGAAACCTATGCTGTTGGGAACAACGTGCGCTGTGCCCATTAATTGTATGAACCTTACAAAAGAACTGGTTCTACCCGCAGATGGCGATCGCCCCAACTTTGAACAGGGTTCCCTCTTCTTTGTTGGCAACGCGACAGTGATCCTCCGCTATGCAGGATTTACCATCCTGACTGACCCTAACTTTTTGCATCAGGGTGAGCATGTGCATCTGGGGTATGGCATCCGTTCTGCTCGGAAAACGAATCCAGCGATAGAACTGGAGGATTTGCCTCCATTGGATCTGGTGGTGCTTTCCCATATGCACGAAGATCACTTCGATCGGGTGGTGGAGCAGAAGCTTAACCATGACTTGCCGATCGTCACAACGCCCCACGCTACGGCGAAGCTGCAACAGAAGGGATTTCGATCAACCTATCCTTTACATACCTGGGAAACGCAGCATGTCGTCAAGGGCGAAGCTCATCTCCGCATTAGTGCAACGCCTGGAATTCACGGCCCTGGCTTGCTGCAAGCGGCACTTCCTCCGGTTATGGGTAGTATGCTGGAGTTTCAAACCTCTGAGGGGCAGACCCAGTTCAGGATTTACATCAGTGGCGATACGCTAATTCACGATGAGTTTAAACAAATTCCGCAGCGCTATCCTGATATTGATTTGGCTCTAATTCATTTAGGTGGAACCAGGGTTTTAGGAGTGCTACTGACGATGGATGGAAAGCAGGGGGTACGGGCGATCGAAATCATTGCTCCGCGTACTGCTATCCCCATTCACTACAACGACTACACAGTGATGAAGTCTCCATTAGAGGACTTCGTAAAAGCCATCGCCGAAGCGGGTTTAACAGACCGAGTCCGATACCTTAATCATGGTGATACTTACCAGTTTGAGCCAGCTCGCCCTTATATAACTTGAGGGGATAGTGTTCCTTTAGCCGTTTCCTGAACCATAAAATCAACGACATCTTCTAACCGCCCGGTGCGGTTATAGACCTGTCGCTGGCGTGCGGCACCTGTGCCGTGTTGCATGGTGTTCTGTACGGTTGGGTAAACGTCCTCCCATTCTCCGAAATCGTTGAGTGCTGGACGCACAAACTCCAGGAACTGCTCAATTAGTTTTGGCGCTGGTACACTACATTCAGCTTCAACATCAATTAATTCTGCATCCAGGCCAAATCGAGCCGCACACCAGTTGGCTGCGCGCAGGAGTTCTGATTGTACAGGCGCATAGGGGGTATGTGCGATCGCCTGTTCATAGCAGGTTCGCACCAGGGCGCGAGCCAGCCCTGCAATCATTACGGCTTCGTCTGCCGTCATACACATGTCTGTGATGCGAAACTCCAGGGTTGGAAACCGCTCAGAAGGCCGCACATCCCAACAAATTTGCGTGGGTTGCTGAATGGTTTTTGTGTTGAGGAACGATCGCACCCTGGCTTGATAGCAGCTATACGAATTAAACAGAGGCGGCGGCCCTGCCATAGGAAGCCGACTGATGAGTGCCGTTCGGTAGCTGGTATATCCGGTATCCTTACCTAGCCAGAAGGGGGAGGATGCCGCCAGTGCCAGCATAGGGGCTAACCAACCGCGAACCCGATTCATGACCTGAATGGCCATTTCGCGATCGCTGATGCCAATGTGGACATGACAGCCAAAGGTGACCAGCTCTTGCATCAGGATTTGATACTGTTGCGCCAGATTTTGATACTGGGGTTTGGGTGTAAATGATTGCTCTTGCCAATGGGAAAAAGGGTGAATTCCGGCCGCTGCAATCTGGCTGCCGTCTTGTGCTGCTGCTGCAATGACTTCCCTTCTTAGATGTAATAGCTGTGTTCGCACTTCTTGCAGCGATCGACAGATAGGAGTAGCGATTTCGATTTGCGACTGCCGAAATTCTGGTTGCACTACCTGCTCCCCCAAAACGGCCTGAGCAATAGAAAGAATGGAGGGCGATCGCGTACAGAGCTGGTGTGTCTGCGGGTTGATGATCTGAAATTCTTCTTCTACGCCAATGGTGAATTCTTCGGCTTGAGGGGACATACTAGCTATCTCCTTGGTTTAGGCTATCCGGGTGTGATGCCCTATTGGGATGAAACCCTAAATCTCCTCGTTGCCGCTATTACCTTTAGGGTAGATGTATTGCATCGGTGTAATGAATCAGGATCGAAGGAAGTGAAATAAGCATGAATAACATTACATGATGCAGAGCAAAATCGCGACGTTCCCAAGCGTAGAGGCGACACCTAAATCAACCGCTTTATTACCCACCGCAGCCGACTATAGTCAGGCCGAACAGCACTTCATCCAATTGCTCGAAACGGAGGATTTGGATGACAAACTGGCTGAACAGCGTGTTAGTACGAACGAAGTGGATGGGGCGATCGCAGCGGCAATGGCAGCGGCCTACACAGGAGAAGGCGGGGATGTGCAGGCTCATCGTTTTTTGCAGCGGGTGCTGTATCGAATTAATCGACTGAAGCTCTTCTGGTATGACGATTTGCGGCACTATACCAATGAGCGCTCCCTTTATTTAAGAGCAGTGCGCGATCGCATTGAGACGGCCTGGCAACGCTGGGAAACAGAACAATTGGACACGGCATCCTACCAGGAGATGAACCTTAAACAGGTGCTGAGTGACTGGGTTGCTGCCGATGTCGATCCGTTGCCGTCTGCTGATCAGCTATTTATCCACGAGCAGGTGGGTGAGGCGGGATATCGTCGCTTGGTGGCGATCGCCTCTCTGGATGGGTTAGTTGAGGCTAGCCAGCTTTCTCGCACCCTGGGTGGGGTCAGCAACGAGATACATGCCGTGTTGACTCGTCTTCTGGTAGAGGAATATGGTGCTGGTCGCCTTGGACGTAAGCACTCGTCCTATTTCACTGTGATGCTGGAGGAGCTAGGGATGAAAACTGAGCCGGAGGCTTACTTTGATCTGGTGCCCTGGGAAGTTCTGGCCATCATCAACCATAGCTTTTTGCTAACTGAACGCAAGCGCTATTTTCTGCGTTACGTTGGTGGGCTGCTTTACGGAGAGCTGACTGTTCCGGCAGCGTTTCGTCATTACCAGGCGGCTGGTGAGCGGCTCGGACTGTCTAAAGCAGCCATGAGCTATTGGGATTTGCACATCAAAGTAGATGAGCTACACGGTCGCTGGATGATGGACGATGTAGCTCTGCCCCTGATGGAACAGTATTCGAACGATGCATGGGAGCTAGTGTTTGGCTACGATCAGCAACGACTATTGAGCGATCGCGCCGGAATAGCAGTTGTACAGGCGGTACGCAACGCTGATCAAGTGCATGATCAGTAGCAGCTACCCGATCAACCAATGGCATTGTTTCAAAAGCGCAACCCCTGACTTTACACCAGGGATTGCGCTGAGATAAGCCACACTTCTTCAAGCATCAAACCACAATCATAGAGGCTGTTCTAAAGGTGCTAAGGGTTATTTGGAATTGCCTCTGTTCTGGCTTGCCGCAGGTGCTAAGCTCCTAGTTTTGTGGAACGTCCGAGTCGATTCTGCTTCAAAGTTTTCCAGAATTCGAGTCTGTTTGGGGCGGTTCGAGTGATACTCAGCACTTTTGAAGTACCCTTCTTAAAACTTCTTACAGCAATTTGGGCGACGGCTGTGGAGTTTAGCCGCCATCTTAATCGTTCAACCTATGTCAGATTCAAGGGTTTTCTGCACCGTCAATTTACAAGCTAGTCATCACCTTTACCAACTCGGTAGATAAGTTCCCTTTGGGACTGACCTCCTTTGTAAATAGAACGCCCGCCAGAAGATACATCTTTTCTGAATAAAAAGCTCTTCCCTCGCTTCGCATTTTGCCAATCTGGTCTTTAACTTTTGGTTCCGAACTGTAGTACCCAAACTGCATAGGTGAAACAATAAAATCGGAAACGTGATATCCCTTTGCCAGGGCATAATTAATTAAACCCTCTGGATTTGAATAACTCGAAGCCAGGGTTAAAACGTTTTGGTAATTTAACGACAAGAGTTTTTTTGTAACGGTAATTCCTTCCACTCCTCCATGTAGCAGGGGTTGATAAAGCTTGTTATCCACTGCTGGAAGATAAGGCGGATTAGACACAAGATAGCTTGCCTCAGGCGTGGAAACGTCAAACAGAGAACGGTTGTGAATGATGTATTTGTTGCCCAATTCATACCGTTCAATCTTCAAGTTTGCTGCTTCATAAGCTGAGTTGTTTAGCTCGAAACCATAGACTGTCCCGGTGAAATCTGTCCTCAACAGTGCTTTGATTACTGGACTACCATCTCCAGAACCAAACTCTGCGATCGCTTCTGTACCCAAACAATTTCTCAAGACCAATGTTTCTAAACAGTGAGAATAAAAATCTGATTCTTCTGGACAAAAGAAAATCTCTTTTAATGGCTGAGATGAAGTAAGCATGAAACGATTAAAGAAACACCTATATGAAAATTAATCTGCTGTTCATGCCATAAACACTGTCTTTAGAAGTAATTGTTACCGAAACGAATGCGCTGGTATGCTAAGCAATACTGCGTTTTGTGCAAAACATCGATCTCAAGCCAGACTTATCCAATGCACAGCAAGGGAGAGATGACGATATGTTTCTAATTTGTTGTTCGGTAGTGACCTTATCTGCAAAGAAAAGTTCTTGAATGGTTCACCGTTGTGTAATCCAATTGCACACCGTCTGGTGGTTCAAGCAAGCTGATGCCGACGTAAATGCCTGTTAATTTTGAGAATGATGTTACGGAGAAAACTCGTCATTGGTATTGTGCTGAAAGGCTCATACGCTGACAGGTTCAGCGATCAATAGCTCCAACAATCGAGCGTATTAAAGTGTGTTAATAGAAATCTGTGGATAGAGATGTAAAACAGCACCACTGCCGACTAGTTCGCGGTGGTTGATACTGCCTCGCAGATTAACGGTATGGACTTAAGATTCTTTGTCAGTTTCCCTTGCAACTAAGCCAGTTGGTTATGTCTAACCAGGGCAGATGGCTGGTAAAGTGCCAACCGTCCTCTGCTGTTCAGGCTAAAGGGATGAATCTGTCGTACGGAGAGGGGGGGATTCGAACCCCCGTAAGGTTGCCCTTAAACAGATTTCGAGTCTGCCGCATTCAACCGCTCTGCCACCTCTCCAGAGGTCATGGTCTTCGACCTATTGTACTGCTTACTGTGATGCAATGGTCTGATTTCTGATTATAGATTAGCGATCGCCCCAAGCCGCACGGCTCAATTCCTGCGAGTTTTGTTTCCCAGACTTAGTTGGGGTCGTTTGCCAGTAATGCTGTGGCAAATCCCTGCTTGGCGTTCCACCGCACCGCACCGTCCTGTCTGGTTTGGTAAAGCGGGACAGCATGTTGGCTAAACCAATCAGTAGTTTCGGGATTCACAGCACTGGAGGCGATCGCAACATCTGGCTGAACGGTGTCCAATAATGCTGGCATTGGCGATCGGCCAAACCACCAGATCGCCTGAGCCTCAGGCAGTAGATTTGCCGCTACAAGAGTCTGTTGATCCGCAGGGTCTATATTAGGCAGCAGTAGCCACCGCATTCCATCCGTTTGCAGTTGTAATACAGGTGGTTCGGCACTGATCTGCGTAACCGCCATCTTGCCAAGAAGAACAGGTTGATCCACCGATAGAGAAAGGCGTTTTCCCTGGTGGTTTTTCAACTGGTCATCGATCGCTTTAGATAACAACGTCTGAGCGGTAGAGGCAGAGTTGCTTTCTACTTCGTTGCTGCTATCGGGTGGATCGCCATTGTCGTAGAAGGTTTGAACGGGTAGGCTCTTTAAAATCGGATACCATCCGGCCAAATTAGAGGATTGCTGCTGAGTGGCGATCGCCCATTCTACGCGGTTCACCCCCTGCTTTGTTAGAAATGGCATCACCGAAAAGGTCGCATTTGCCTCATCACCACTATTGATCAATGCCACCTTACCCTTATCCTGCAAGACCAAAACGGGATCGCCTGCTAGTATCGTTACTTGCGAGAGGTTCGTGTAAGCATATCCCACCGGAATGGCAATTAAACTAAGCCCTGCTACAACGGCAACCCACCAATACTGTTGCCATTTAGCTCGCCACCAGATCAAGCAAATCAGTCCATAAAGAGCTACAACTTGCACCGTTGAGATAGTGCTAACGGCAAATGAATTGCCCGGTAGTTGATTACAAAATTCGGCGATCGCAATCAACGCCCGAGTGGGGTAGTACAACAGCCCAGCCAGGGTACTCCCTACTCCTGGAACAACTAAAGCCGCGAGGGCACTAACCATGCCTCCTAAACTAACTACTGTTAACAAGGGCGCAGTGAGAACGTTCGCCACAATGCTGTAGGGTGAAACGACTCCAAATACATGCAGTTGAAGGGGCATCGTCCAGATATAGGCAGCTACAGGAACCGCGATAAATCCAGCTAGAGTTGGAGGTAACCAATCAAGCCAGCGAGTGAGGGTAGGCGTTGTCACCAGCAATCCTAGCGTGGCTAAAAAACTGAGCTGAAAGCCCAAATTCCAGATCCAAATCGGATGAATGACTAGCAATAAAGTGGCAGCAATAAGCATTGAACCGAGTGGCTTTACCTTACGCTCCAGAGTGGTTGCCAGCAATACCGCTACTCCCATCACTCCGGCACGAAGCACTGACGGTTCGGCTCCCGTTAAGCCGATATACAGTATCAAAACGGAAAGCCCCAGCCCCAGCCGTACTCTGGCGGCCAGCGACTTTGTTAGGGACAAAATAACTCCAATGACCAACGATACCTGAAAGCCAGATGCCGCTAGCGCATGGGCTAACCCTGCTTTCGCAAATGCGTCGCGCAGGTCGTAGGGCACATCGACCCCGTTTTTCCCCATCACCATTGCGCTGAGCAGTGGCCCTTCTGGAACCCCTAATTGCTGAACCTGCGATCGCACAATCCGTTGCCGCACAGCCCACAGTCCCCAGGGAGCAGGCTCAGAACTCTCAACCTGATTGCCACGCATCCCTGTAAAACCACCTTCCTGCTCGAGATAGGCTTGAAAATCAAACCCGCCGGGGTTGGTGGCAGGTTTTGGTTTATAAAGTGAACCTGTAACAGTGACAACTTCTCCTGGATGTAGCCCTGTTCCCATCAACAGCGGCACGGTGGTATAAATCTTGCCGCTGATCGCTCGCTCAGCCAGGGCTTTGGCTCCCGTTTTTGTCTCCGCCCTCACTTGCTTTGCCTTCAACCAAAACTGAATATTCTGACTGCGCGTTAGACGGGGTGGCGATTCAATTTGGCCTGATACGGTAAATACCAGTTCGGAAGCGATCGCTTCCGAACTGGGAATGAGCCGACTAATATCTGTAGCACCTGGTCTGGGAAACTGAATTTGAAAATATAAAGAAGCAATTAGCCCAGTGAGTCCTGCTAATAACCAGATTCGTGATGATGGCCCCGTTCGCCAGACCCTGGAAACCAGAAGTGAAGCAGCTACTCCCAGCAGCAGCAGGGCGATCGCACCAACAGACAATCCCAACAGTTGTCCGGGAAGCGCAGTGAGCAACAACCCAGCAATGTAAGCAAGGCAAAGAATCGAAAGGTTGGCAGCCATCATAGATAGATTCAGGTAGAGGCTCTAAAGCCCTTCCCCTCCAGATCCCTCTGCTGTGACCGCTGATTGCTCCAGTTATGAGAAGGACTGAGTTCTAGATAGATAAACCTAACTTCAAACCCAATAACGCATGTAAAAACAGCAAACACAATGCAGTGCTGCCCAAATATGCGTGAACGGTACGAAGTGTACCTTTATCCTTCCCAAAACCTGCAAATGCAATCACAGCATTCACTGCCAGTAACCCAATTACGGCCAAACCAGTCCAGAAGTGAGGACTTTCTAAAATGGGCTGATCCTGCATCACCAGTGATAACAATCCACCTGTAGCCCCCAAGCTGATGAACAAAAACATCAAGGGAGCCATTGTGCGATGGTCAGCTCGGCTCTTAGCCGATTCGGTTGGCTCAAGAACCGCTCTACCTCGCCATCCAGTCAATCCCACAAAGCTGCCCATCACAAAAACAACGATCGCCATCATCACTGGATGACCCCAATGCACGATTGGCTCTGGTATCCCCAAACCGTCAAACCAGGTGGCGATC
Organism: Oculatella sp. LEGE 06141; assembly: GCF_015207605.1. GTDB lineage: Bacteria > Cyanobacteriota > Cyanobacteriia > Elainellales > Elainellaceae > Oculatella. The sequence goes on along the minus strand of NZ_JADEWO010000017.1, from coordinate 1,547 downwards.
GGCTCCAACAAGTCACTCAAACCCGACATGTAATTCTCCTTGCTCCAGTTCTATGTCTCTTAAGAAATGTTAAGTACATTCTATGGGAACTGAAACATAGAGAATTAAACGGTTGAGAATTATGCTGCCTCCGTCGCTTCAGATTTCACTTTCTCGGATTCCAGCAACGGAAAGCCCATTGCTTCTCGCTGTTGCAAATAAAGCTGAGCCACCTGCCTCGCCATATTGCGAATTCTGAGAATGTAACGTGTCCGTTCTGTGACGGAAATTACTCCCCTCGCATCTAATAAGTTAAAGGTGTGCGAACACTTCAATACATAATCAAAAGCAGGTAGAACTAGCGATCGCTTCATTAACTGCTCGGCTTCCTGTTCATATAGTCCAAACAGCGTGAACAGCAGCTCTGGATTGGATGCTTCGAAATTATAAGTTGACTGCTCAATTTCACCTTGAAGATGAACGTCTCCATAGGTCAGCTCATCATTCCAGCGGATATCAAAAATTGAATTAACGCTTTGGAGGTACATCGTTAGTCGCTCCAAACCGTAAGTAATCTCAATCGACACTGGACGACAATCGATCCCGCCGCACTGCTGAAAGTACGTAAACTGCGTCACTTCCATGCCGTCGAGCCATACTTCCCACCCTACACCCCATGCCCCAACAGCAGCATCTTCCCAGTTGTCTTCCACAAAGCGAATATCGTGATCTTCTGGCTTAATTCCCAACGCCCTCAGTGAATCGAGATAAATCTCCTGAATATTCTCTGGCGATGGCTTGATGAGCACCTGGTACTGATAATAGTGCTGCACCCGATTTGGATTTTCTCCGTACCTCCCATCCCCAGGGCGACGACATGGTTCCACATACGCTACCGACCAGGGTTCTGGCCCAATCGCCCGTAAAAACGTATGGGGACTCTTTGTACCCGCGCCCTTCTCTGTGTCGTAGGGTTGAACAATAAGACAACCGCGATCGCTCCAGAACCGATGCAGCGTTGCAATAACCGTTTGAAAATTCACAGAACCAGCGTCCTTAAACCTTAAAAGCAGTACTCGTCAACTCATTCTCGCGCGTTCAGAGCAATCAGAGGACGTTCAGAACAGAAATTTCAGGCTGGAGGATGCGATCGTAACAAAGCCAACCCCGGAAAGCGAGTAGTAGAGCTGATTTGGGAGAGGATCAAAAAAAGGAAGAAAAAGGAGTTGACAGGAAGGGAAAAAGGTCGCTATATTGGTCAAGCGGTCGAGAGAGGCACAGCGCAAGCGAAGCTCAAGCGACGGCACCGAACCTAGAAAAACCAATAGTTTGAAAGCCAGAATAACACCAAATAACCCGTTAATCAATTAGGTTCAGGTATTTCTACCTGAAGTTATAAAAGAAACAAGGGTAAACCGACGTTAGTCGGTTGAGAAAGAGCCCAAACTCAACACAATGGAGAGTTTGATCCTGGCTCAGGATGAACGCTGGCGGTCTGCTTAACACATGCAAGTCGAACGGAGCTTTTCGGAGCTTAGTGGCGGACGGGTGAGTAACGCGTGAGAATC
>NZ_JADEWO010000135.1 GCF_015207605.1 Oculatella sp. LEGE 06141 | reverse complement strand
GGCCAGTCCATATCTATAGTTGCAGACGGTTCTCCTTCGACCCTGAACCTGGCGGGTGAAACGGGTGCAGCAGGCGAGGATGGCGACGATGGCTACCGTGCCCAATGCGGATCTCAACCGCGAGATGTAAACTACAATCTGCGGGCGGCTAATGGTGGCAATGGCGGCAATGGTGGCGACGGCGGCGGCGGTGGCGATGGCGGTACCTTAACGGTGTACTATCTCGACCCAGAGCATCTGCGATCGCTAGCGGTACAGGCAGCAGCAGGGCAGGGTGGCCGAGCCGGGCGGGGTGGCTATGGTGGCTATGGCTGCACCTGTCAGCGGCATCGTTGGGAACAGCAGGTGTGTAGCGGCACTCCTGGAACCCCTGGCTACCGCTGCACCGCTCAACGGTTTACGTGCAGCGATGGCCGAGATGGGCAACGGGGAAGAGATGGACGAGCGGGAGAGGCAGGAAATCAGGGGCAGCTCGCCCTGGTCAACCAGCGTGAGCCGCTCGCACCCGATCAGCCCCGTCTTAGCGCCACGCTAATGGAACTGAGCGATCGCCCTTTCAACCTGTCCAAAAATCGCTGGAATAGACGACAGGGCGCGACGGCGCTGCTAGCTCCAGGCTCCGTCATTGCCGATCAGTATCAGGAATTTGCAGGGCGGATTGAGGGACAGTTTCAACTGGTTTGGAATGCCGCCCAGCCGTTTGGCGAGTTTGCCCGCGAAACCGCAACCCTGGAGCTAAACGACGATCAGCAGATCGCCATTGCCTTTCCTGATGCGGTTTGGGTAGAGGGCAACCCAACCCAGCAAGAGGGTTTGACCACCTTTGCGATCGCCAACGTTATGCGAGAAAGCGAGGCAACGCAACTGTCGGTTGCCGACCTGTCGGGTCGCGGTACTGATCTGACCTTTGCCATTGTCGATTTGGCAGGCAAGTCAGATTTAGTCGCCACCGAATTCCGCCTTCGCTATCGGGCAGCGGGCGATCGCTCCAGGAACCGTGCCAACTACCGCACTCGCTTCGACGGTGCCATTCCAGCGACAGCCGTTATCCAAGACTACAACCGCTTTAACCTGGCGCTGGGGCAACTGCCGATCGACACTCAATTCCTGGCTCCCGGCACGCGCGTTGAACTTGAACTGGTGGCAACCCGCTCGTTTGCTGGACGTACCGCTACCCAAAGCATTCGCTGGCAGGGTGAGATCAGAGCATCCCGCTAAAGCGTCGCTTCAAGCACCCCGCACTGCCCCTGCTGGCGCAACAGGTGATCGCACAGCACCAGGGCAACCATCGCTTCCACCATTGGCACCGCTCGAGGCAACACACACGGGTCGTGTCGTCCCTTGGCCGCCAGCACCGTTTCCTCACCCGCTTTGGTCACGGTGCGCTGCTCTTTGCGAATGGTAGCGGTGGGCTTGAATGCAATACGGAGAACGATAGTTTCGCCGTTGGAGATGCCCCCCTGCACCCCACCCGATCGATTCGTTCGGGTGCGCGGTTGCCCCTGTTCATCAATGTAAAATTCGTCGTTATGCTCACTGCCGTTTAGCAACGTGCCAGCAAAGCCAGAGCCAATCTCAAACCCCTTACTGGCAGGCAGCGACATCACCCCTTTTGCCAAATCGGCCTCTAGCTTATCGAAAACAGGTTCGCCCAAGCCCCTGGGAACGTTGCGCGCCACGCACTCTACCACGCCGCCCACCGAATCGCCCGATCGCCCAACGGCTTCAATTAGCTCCACCATACGCTCGGCGCAGTCGGTATCCGGGCAACGAACAATGTTGCTTTCAACCTGCTCCAGGGTTACAGCATCCGGATCAACCACTCCTTCCAGGTCTTTGATCCGTTTCACGTAGCCAATAATTTCTACCCCGGCCACTTGCTTGAGGATCTTTTTGGCGATCGCCCCGGCAGCCACTCGACCAATCGTTTCCCGCGCCGACGATCGCCCTCCTCCCTGCCAGTTGCGAATGCCATATTTAGCGTCATAGGTCGCGTCAGCATGGGAAGGTCGATAGGTTTGAGCCATCTCATCGTAATCGTGCGATCGGGCATCTTTGTTGCGAACCAAAAGGGCGATCGGTGTGCCCAGGGTTTTGCCCTCAAACACGCCGGACAAAATCTCACAGACATCCGCCTCTTTCCGAGGGGTTGTGATCTTGCTTTGTCCAGGCCGACGGCGATCGAGTTCAACTTGAATCTCCTCAGCCGCAATATCTAGCCGAGGCGGGCACCCATCAACCACCACCCCAACCC